>CANFXW010000029.1 GCA_947451145.1 Sphingomonadaceae bacterium
GAACGTCGCCGGGGTCCAGCCAGTGGTGGAGTGGCAAGTCGAGCACTCGGCGGTGGTGGGGATATGGGTCGCAGGCTTGCCGCTGGCCTTGGTTCCGTTGTGGCACGACGAGCAAGTGCCCAGCACGTCAGCGTGGTTCACCGTCTTGGCCGGGCTCCACGCCGTGGTCGTGTGGCAGTCCTGACAATTGGTGTTGGTGCTGATGTGCGTGGCGCTCTTGCCGGTTGCGTTGGTGCCGTTGTGGCAGCTCGCGCAGGTGCCGGTCGCGTTGGCATGGTTGAACGTCGCCGGGGTCCAGCCAGTGGTGGAGTGGCAAGTCGAGCACTCGGCGGTGGTGGGGATATGGGTCGCAGGCTTGCCGCTGGCCTTGGTTCCGTTGTGGCACGACGAGCAAGTGCCCAGCACGTCGGCGTGGTTTACTGTCTTCGCCGGCGACCATGCCGTGGAGGTGTGGCAATCAGCGCAATTGGTATTGGTGCTGATGTGCGTGGCGCTCTTGCCCGTTGCGGTCGTGCCGTTGTGGCAGCTCACGCAGGTGCCTGTCGCATTGGCGTGGTTGAAATTCGCCGGGGTCCAGCCTGTCGTCGAGTGGCAGGTCGAGCATTCGGTGGTGGTTGGAATATGTGTGGTCGGTTTGCCGCTGGCCTTGGTTCCGTTGTGGCAGGACGAGCAAGTACCCAGCACGTCGGCATGGTTCACAGCCTTGGCGGGCGACCAGGCGGTTGTCGTGTGGCAATCCTGGCAATTCGTGTTCGTAGAGATGTGCGTGGAGGACTTGCCGGTTGCGTTCGTTCCGTTGTGGCAGCTCGCACAAGTGCCGGTGGCATTGGCATGGTTGAACGTCGCGGGCGTCCAGCCGGTGGTTGAGTGGCAGGTGCTGCACTCCGCAGTGGTCGGGATATGCGTGGTGGGTTTGCCACTGGCCTTGGTCCCGTTGTGGCAGCTTGAACAGGTGCCGGAAACGTCCGCATGATTGACCGCGATCGCCGGGCTCCATGCCGAAGTGGAGTGGCAATCCTGGCAGTTGGTGTTGGTGGCGATGTGGGTTGCAGACTTGCCGGTGGCGTTGGTTCCGTTGTGGCATGATGCGCAAGTGCCGGTGGCATTGGCATGGTTGAACGTCGCCGGGGTCCAGGCGGTTACCGTGTGGCAGGTCGAGCACTCGGCCGTTGTCGGAATGTGGTTCGTCGGCTTGCCGCTCGCCTTGGTTCCATTGTGACAGCTGGAGCAGGTACCTGTAACGTCGGCATGGTTTACGGCCTTCGCCGGCGACCATGCCGTTGTCGTGTGGCAGTCCTGACAGTTGGTGTTCGTTGCAATGTGGGTGCTGCTCTTGCCGGTGGCATTGGTGCCGTTGTGGCAAGAGACACAAGTGCCGGTGGCATTGGCATGGTTGAAGGTCGCCGGTGTCCAGGCCGTGCTGTTATGGCAGGTCGAACATTCCGCCGTGGTCGGAATATGGGTGGCGCTCTTGCCCTTGGCCTTGGTGCCATTGTGGCAAGACGAGCAGGTGCCGGTCACGTCGGCGTGGTTCACGGCCTTGGCGGGCGACCATGCGGTGGTCGTGTGGCAGTCTTGGCAGTTCGTGTTCGTGGCAATGTGGGCAGAGCTCTTGCCGGTGGCGTTGGTGCCGTTGTGGCAAGAGACGCACGAACCGGTCACATTGGCGTGGCTGAAGGTCGCCGGGGTGTAGGAAGTGGTATTGTGGCAGACGCTGCATTCCTGCGTGGTCGGAATGTGATTGGCTGACTTGCCCTTGGCCTTGGTGCCGTTGTGGCAGGTAGAGCAGGCGGCGCTGGTATCGGCGTGGTTGAAGGTCGCAGGCACCCAGGCGGCGACCTTGTGGCAATCCTCGCAGGCATTGTTGGTCGAGAAATGGGTTGTCGGTTTGCCGCTGGCGCTGGTGCCGTTGTGGCAGCTCGCGCAGTTGGAACTGACCCCGGCGTGATTGAACTTCGCGCCCGCCCACGTCGCGGTGGTGTGGCAGGTCGAGCAATCGGCGGTGGTCGGGATGTGGCCAGAGCCTTTGCCGGTCGCCTTGCTGCCGTTGTGGCAAGAAGCACAGTTTCCGGAGATGCCGGAGTGATCAAAGCGGGCGCCCATCCAGCTGCTGGTGGCATGGCAATTGGCGCAATCCTGCGTGGTCGCGATGTGGTTCGATGGCTTGCCCACCGATTCCACACCGTTGTGGCAGGTAGAGCACTTGGCCGATGTTCTGGAATGGTCGAATCGCGCGATCTGCCATTGCTTGGTGGTATGGCAACTGTCGCAAGCGGCTTGCGTAGCAATGTGGCGGGCGGATTTGCCCGAAGCGACTATCCCGTTGTGGCATTCGGCGCAGGCTTTTGGCGTTCCGGCGAATACCGCACGAACGTGGCAGCTTTCGCACTGCACAGAGGCGTGGGCACCGGTAAGCGGGAAGCCGGTGCGATCGTGGTCGATCCGGCTGGTGACCGAAGTCTTGGCGGGAGTGTTGCCCGCAGAAAGGGCCGGGACTGCCAGCAGCAGCCCGGTCAAAATCATCAGGAATGCCAGGAACCTTTTCCCGAGCATTCGCAACCGACCCCTTTTCCCGACCGCGTTGATTTCCGTCCGGATGATCCGGACTACACGGCCCCACACGCATATGCGCGAAGAGTCCTATGCAATGTACCAATGGAAAAGGTGTAAAGATCAGCATCGGATCGCCGCTGTCCTGACTCAATTCACCGGATTTCCCAGCGCCTGAAAGGTTAATGTCAGCTTTCTGTCAGGCGCAAATCAGAGATGGTCCGTTAATTTCTCGCCGAGTTCATCAGAATCTCTTTGAAGCTGGTCGTTACGTGGCAGCGGGCGCAATCCTCGCCAAAGCCGCCACGATGGATGTCGTTGCGGCGGTGGCAGGATATGCACTGCGCGCCCTGTTTGGCCGGGTCCCCCGGGCGGCTGTGGCAGGCGGAGCAGATCAGCCCCCTGTGCTTGCCGGTCAGGGCAAATTGCGTCGCCTTGTCGTGATCGAAGGACCAGGCTTTCCAATCGAGCGTGTTGTGGCAGTCGCGGCACTGCGCCGGGGTGCCGAGCGTGCCCATGTGGTGCTTGTCCTCATGGCATGAGGCGCAGGCAACACCCTTGGCGGCAAAGCTCTTGTCGGCATGGCAGGCGGCGCATTGCAGCCCGCCATGTTTGCCCAGCAGCGGGAAGCGCGTGAGATCGTGGTCGAACCGGACTTTGGTTTTCCAGTCATTGGCATCATGGCAGCGACCACAATTATTGCCGAGCTTGCCAAGGTGCGGGTCGACCTTGGCGTGGCAGGATCCGCAGTCAGTCGGGAGCTTCACCTCGCGCGCCGGTTTGATGTGGCAGGTCTGGCATTGCGCGCTGGCATGTTTGCCCATCAGCGGGAAGCTGGTCATCGTATTGTGGTTGAAGCTGGTGATCTTCCAGCCACTCGCGTTGTGGCAGCGGGCACAGTCGGTACCGTTGCTGCCCTTGTGAACATCGTTGGTGGCGTGGCAAGCGAAGCATTCGACCGGCGGCTTGGCGACCTTTGGTGGTTGCTTGTGGCAGGCTTCGCACTTCACCGCATCGTGTTTGCCGAGCAGCGGGAACCTGGTCATCTTGTCATGGTCAAAGCTGGTCTGCTTCCAGCTTCGCGCATTGTGGCAGCTCGCGCAGTCGGTGCCGTTCTGGCCTTTGTGGACGTCATCCTTGGCGTGGCAGGCGTTGCAGGTGCGGCTGGGGTGCTTGTTGACATTGCCAGCGCCATGGCAGCCCGCGCAGGATGCCGAGGCGTGGGCGCCGATCAGCGGAAAGCCGGTTGTCGAATGATCAAAGGTCGCGGCTTTCCACGCACCCGTCGTGTGGCACGAAGCGCAATTGGTGCCGCGTGATCCTTTGTGCGCATCGTCATTGGCATGGCAGGACACGCAAGTGGTCGGCAGGCCTTTCCAGCGCTGCCCGGTGTGACACGAAAGACAGGTTACCGAACGGTGCGAACCGGTCAGGGCAAAGCCGGTGCGGGCATGGTCAAAGCCCTGCACGTTCTTCCAGCCGGTGGTGCTGTGGCAGTTCTGGCAGCTCCGCCCAAGCTGTCCCTTATGCGGATCCTTGGCGGCGTGGCACGAGGCGCAATCGCGCGGTGTGCCCCGGAAATGCGCGCCCGGCCGGTGGCATCCGGCGCACTGGACCTTGGCGTGGCCGCCGGTCAGCGCGAAATCGGTGAAGCTGTGAACGAATGTTGCCCGGCTGAACTGGACGAGCCCGAAACCCCGGCCCTTGTGCTCGCTGTGGCAGCTCTTGCATGATCCGCCACGAGCCGGGCCGAACTTGCCATGGAAGTGCGTACCGCTGGCAATATCGCTGCCGATACCCTTGTGGCAGCTCAGGCACTTGCCGTTCTGCGCCTCTTTCTTGAACGAGGAGTGGCACGAATCACAATGTGCCTCCAGCCGAGCATGGGCATTGCTCAGCGGCCCCGGCGTCACCAGCCGTTCGATGATCGACTGGGCAAAGACCGGCGCTGCCAAAACCAGACAGAGCAACCACAGAAGGCGGAACCATTGCCGCATCAGTACATATGCACCGCGACAACATGGAGGATGGCAGCGGCGACCAGCAGGAAGAACAGTGGCAGGTGCAGCAGGTGCCACAACCGCAGGAGCCTGTCATAAAAGGCAAATTCCGCTGCTCGGCGCACGGCCTCAAAGAACTCGGCGAGTGAGGCGCGCAGGGCGACGATCCGCCGGTCTGCGCCCTTCGGCAGGTCTTTGAGCAATTGCCGCTCGGTCCGGCGGGTCGCGATGCCCAGGCTGATCACCGCGCTGGCACTTGACCAGAATGCGGAACCGGCGCGCACGGCGCGTTCCTCGAACGGCTGCAGGCGGGCGATGGCATCGGCGTGCGAAAAGCCGCGCTGCTCCAGCTGGACAAGCAGGCCGTCCATCTCTTCCTTGAGGCTGCGCAGCTCAAGCTTGCGCCCCGAATAGCCGCGATGCACCCGCGAATAGAAAAACCGGCCGACCAGCCCGCTCGAAGCAACGATGATCATCGCGCCCAGCGCAACTGCGCTGTTCAGCGCACCCCAGCTGAATCGCGAATGATAGAGGATAGCCAGCGGCCCGATCAGCCCCAGCAGCATGTGGAAACGGAACCAGAAGCCGATAGTTCCCGCCGCCTTGCTGCGCGTGCGCGATCGCTTGCGCAAGGGATAGGCCAGCAGGATCAGCATCATCGAACCGCCGATGATCCCCAGCGCATAGCCAAAACCGTGCTTTGGCGTGAACCACAGGTCATCGCGGTGAAACCAGCCGTAAACCACGGCGAGCGCTACGGCGAAAATGACGAGCGTCGAAATCGCACGCTCAATCATTCCGGCGCTTAACCGTGTTTGTTGATCCGATGCTGACAATCTTTGTGCCTTTGTCGCCATGATTTGTTTTCGGCCCGTTAGCTGATAGTCAATTTCGAATGCCACAACGTGCTTAGCGTTTGGTTCACAGGCATGGGTATTTTTTGCCCGCAACTCGTCTCTGCTGGGGGGCAGAATATCGGCATCAAGCTATTTTGACAGGTTGCCGTCAGGTTCGACTGGCGGCAGCGCGCGTACCAGACATAGGGAATGTCGGCGAAGCGCTGACGAATGCACAAGAAGGGTCTTAACAACCAATGCTTCAATATCTCATCACCGGACTTGCCGGAATTGCGCTTGGAATCGTCGGCATGCGCCTGTGGCAGGCCAAAGACGCCGCCGCGCCTGCTGTTGATGCAGGAACACCGGACGTTGGCGAGGTTGGTGGCGCGCCTGCCTCTGCCGGTGGTTCGAACAGAAAGCCCTTGCTGATCGGTGCGGGCGCACTGGCTGCGATTGCTGTCGCAGTTTTCGCCCTGCGTCCCGCCGGGGATGATAGCGCCGCGGTTACAGCAAGTGGCATGGCAGCCCCCGGTCAGGTCGGCCCGGACGGCAAATCGCTTTCCGATGTCGATACCTCTATCGCCAATCTTGCGGCCAAGCTGGAAAAAGACCCGAACAACGGCGAGGGCTTCCGCTTCCTTGGCTGGTCCTATGTTGCGACGGGCAAGGCGGACAAGGCAATCGAACCTTACAAGCGCGCGATTGCCCTGCTGCCCAAGAACGCCTCGGCTCATGCAGGTTATGGTGAGGCGCTGACAGCAGTTGCTGGTGCCAAGGTAACGCCCGAAGCCAAGGCGGAATTTGACAAGGCGCTTGCCCTCGATCCCGCCGAACCTCGCGCGCGCTATTTCAACGGCCTCTGGCTCGCCCAGAACGGCAAGGAGCGCGAGGCACTCGACAAGTGGGTGGTGCTCGCCAATTCGGCTCCCGCCGAGACGCCATGGCAGGCCGAAGTGCGCGGCAAGATCGCAGAACTCTCCAAGAAACTCGGCGTCGATGTTTCGGGCAAGGTCAAGGGCGGTCTGGCCGTTGCGCAGACAGCAGGCGTTTCCGGCCCCGATGCCGCAACGATTCAGGCGGCGCAGCAGCTTCCTGCCGACCAGAAGTCAGCGATGGTCGACAACATGGTCGAAGGTCTGGCGGCCAAGCTCAAGGCCAATCCCAGGAACGTCGATGGCTGGGTGATGTTGCTGCGGTCACGCATGGTAATGAAGCAGGGTGCCAAGGCTGCCGACGATCTGGCGATTGCCCGCGGCGCGCTGGCAGGTGATCCCGCCGGTTTGAGCCGCGTCAATGCCGCGGCGGCAGAGGTCGGGGTACCCGGCGCAAAATGAAACTCGAACTCCTGATCTATGCCGTCCCGTTGCTGGTCATCTGGACGGTGTGGATCGTCTATGCAAAGCTGCGGACACGCAAGCATCTGGCAGTGCTGGAGGATAACCGGCGCGCGGGATTGAGCGATCCCAACACGTTGCATCCGGTGATCGATCCCGCCAAGTGCCTGGGCTGCGGTTCTTGCGCAAAGGCGTGCCCGGAAAAGACTATCCTTGGCATCATCGACGGCAAGGCGGCGCTGATCGAGCCGAGCCTCTGTGTTGGCCACGGTGCCTGTGCGACGGCCTGCCCGACCAATGCCATCTCGCTCGTCTTCGGCACGGCGACGCGCGGGGTGGATATTCCGCTACTCAGCCAGGACTTTGAAACCACGGTCCCCGGTATCTTTATTGCTGGCGAGCTGGGCGGGATGGGCCTGATCAAGAACGCGGTCGAACAGGGGCGGCAGGCGATTGATAGTGTGGCGCACCGCGCCAAGCGGATCAAAGCAGACGGCGAGGTACTCGACGTGGTGATCGTCGGCTGCGGACCGGCCGGCATCTCCGCCAGCCTCGGCGCGATGGAGCGCAAGCTGCAATTCGTCACGCTGGATCAGGCGACGCTGGGCGGAACCGTCGCCCACTTTCCGCGCGGCAAAGTGGTGATGACCGCGCCCGCCACCCTGCCGATCATCGGCGAGGTGAAATTCGGCGAGATCAGCAAGGAAAAGCTGCTCGCGTTCTGGGACGATGTTTTGAAGAAAACTGGCCTCAGCCCGCAGTTTGAAGAGCAGGTTGTCGCCGTATCCCGTATTGGTGACCTGTTCGATGTGGCAACGTCAAAAGGCACTTACCGCACCAAGGCCGTGCTGCTTGCCATCGGGCGGCGGGGCACCCCGCGAACACTGGGCGTACCGGGGGAAGAGCAGGCGAAGGTCGTCTATCGCCTGATCGATCCCGAACAATATGCCGGACGCCGCGTGCTGGTTGTCGGCGGCGGCGATTCCGCGCTGGAGGCGGCAACCAGTCTTGCCGAGCAGCCGGGAACAACCGTCACCCTGTCCTATCGCGGCAGCGCCTTCACCCGGGCGCGGGCGAAGAACCGAGACCGCATGGCGGCGATGAAAGGTTCGGGCAAGGTTACCGAACTGCTCGGCAGCGAAGTTGTCGAGGTTCGGGCGGCCGATGTGGTGGTCGCCCATGACGGCAATCACCTGAACATTGCCAATGACGATGTCATCGTTTGCGCCGGAGGAATCCTGCCGACGCAATTTTTGCACGACATAGGGATCGAAGTTGAAACAAAGTTCGGTACCGTTTGATTTCTGATACAAATTGTTACACGAACGAAAAACAACAAGGTTGCTGTAATTTTGATGCCGGATGCGGATTTGCCGACATGAGACTGCTACTGGTCGAATGTGATGAAGGAGCCTCGGGCTGGCTCGCGCCGCGTCTGGGCGGGGCAGGCTTCCGGCTGGACGTGACCTGCAGGCTGGATCAGGCGATCGAGAGCGGACAGGCCAACGATGCCACCGCCATTCTCGTTGAAATGGGTGACAATTGCCCCGACGGGCGGGTGGTGGCCGAAATGGTACGCGGCGCCGGGATCGCCGGTCCGCTTGTCCTGCTGAGTGCACGAAGCGATTGGCGCGAGACTGTGGCCAGCCTCGATGCCGGCGCTGATGACTATATCGTCAAACCGGTGCGCAGCGAGGAAGTAACCTCACGCCTGCGGGTAGCGATCCGCCGCAGCAAGGGAAGCACGCGCGATCAGGGCCAGTTTGGCCGGTTCAAGCTTGATCCCAATGCCCGCTGCGCCTGGCTGGACGGGCGCTGCCTTGATCTGACCCGCAACGAATACCGTTTGCTGCATCTGTTCCTGCTTCATGATGGCGCGCTGGTCTCTGCCGAGGAAATCCGCAGCGCACTCAACACCGGAAAGCAGGTTATCAGCCACAACGCGATCGAGGTGCAGATCGCCCGGCTGCGGAAAAAGCTCGGCGCCGGGATGATCCGGACGATCCGCAACATGGGCTATCGCATCGATCAGACCTTGCCCGAAGGGTTCGAGCCAGCTTCCTGCGTTCAGCCCTGCCTCTCATCCTCTGCAACCGACTGCGGATATTGATCGGGATCCGGTAAGGGCTTGGAGCGGGTAAGGGGAATCGAACCCCTCTAGCTAGCTTGGAAGGCTAGTGCATTACCACTATGCTATACCCGCACCCCGATATTTTACCTTATTAGGGCAAGAGACCGCCGAAGCGATGGTGGCGCGCTTGCCATCAGATGTGGCCTTGCGTCAATCTCTTTACAGCGATTCTGGCTTAGACCGGGGTGGAAATGTCACCACGACGTAACCACCTTGTCGCATGATGGGGAAGCGGTGCCGTGCCAGCAGGAGCATGGAATGACGATTAAGCCTAAACTCGTGGCCCCATCGGCAACAAGGAACAAGCCATTGCGCGCAACGATTGATCAGGTGCTGGGCAGCCGGTTCGGCAGATTGCTGGAGCGGGTGGGCTTTGCCCCCAAGGCCGGGAAAGCCACTCGCGGCACACCGGCGCAGTTGATCGATCTGGCCGAATCGCTGCTATCCTTCGGCGGCAAGGCTTCGGGCGCGTCGCTGGCATCGGCCTTTTTCGATCTTTATGAGGCGAGCTCGATGGCCGAGCGTCTGTCCTTCCTGACCGAAGTCCGCGCTCGTTTCCCACGCGATGGCGAGGCGATTGCCAGGGCAATTGCCGCATGGCAGGCGAGCCCCGATGAAGTGACCGCCAAGGCGCTGCACAAGGCTGCCGAATCGCGGTGCCAGAAGCTGATCCGCATTCTCAACCTGGCGCCCGGCGGCACCCGCCGCCTGATCCATATGCGCGCCGATCTGCTCAGTTCGGGCAAGCTTGATCGCGCCGCCGCCGCGCTCGATGCCGATTTCGAATATGTCTTTGCCGGTTGGTTCAACGCCGGTTTCCTTGAGCTGCGCCGGATCGACTGGGATACACCTGCCGCTGTGCTGGAACGGGTGATCCGTTACGAGGCCGTCCATTCGATCGACAGCTGGGACGATCTGCGTGCCCGGGTCGAACCGGCCGACCGGCGCTGCTATGGCTTTTTCCATCCGCAGATGCCCGACGATCCGCTGATCTTCGTCGAAGTCGCGCTTACCCAAAGCCTGCCGCAGGCAATTGGCACGATTCTGGACGAGGGCCGCGCGGTGCTCGATCCGCGCAAGGCGAGCCACGCGATCTTCTATTCGATCTCTAACTGCCAGCAGGGGCTGCGCGGTGTGCCCTTCGGCAATTACTTGATCAAGCAGGTCGCCGGATTGCTGCAGAGCGAACTGCCGCAGCTCAGCAACTTTGCAACTCTTTCTCCGGTTCCCGGTTTTGCCCGCTGGCTTGAGAAACAACCGACATCGGCCGAGCGCAACCCCCAGCGCCTGCGGGCCGAGGCGGCGCGTTACCTCGTTACCGCACGGGCTGACCGGGGCGGGCCGCTCGACGGGGTGGCGAAGTTCCACCTTGGCAATGGTGCCCGGCTTGAAGCTGTCCATGCCGGAGCCGATCTTTCGCCCAAGGGCCTGAAGCAATCGCACGGCGTGATGGTGAACTACGTTTACGATCTCGATGCGATCGAGGCCAACCTGCTCTCGCTGTCTGCGCTCGATACCGTGCCGTGCTCGAAAGCAGTTACCGCGCTGGTGCAGGAGGCGCAGGTGCCAAAGGGCAAAGGGGTACGTTCAAAAGCGGCTTAGGTGACTTTGCCTTGGCGGGCTTTTCCGGGACCGGTTCACAAAAGGCCCAGATATTATCAGCTTCTTTCAGCAAGCCGCGCTTGGCATCGGCGGGCTGGGCGTGCGTGTCGATGATAGCCTTGATGTCGGCGAGCACTGCCGGACTGTCGACGAAATAGGAATGGCCGATCAAGCCGTTCCGAATCGCCGAAGTGTCGATTGTCTGGACTGGCGGCAGGTAGAACATGTCATCCCCGTCACCGGCATTGCTCGATCCCGAATAGGACCTGACCGCTGCCATCGCCCGGTCGCGGCGCGAGGCATAAAGCGTGAAGCGGGTGGCCGGGTAATTGCCGGTCATGGCTTTGCCCAGCGTCATCCGCAGATAGTCACTGTCCACCGCAGGTGCTGCCATGATCACTTCGCTGATGCGGCCAAACGGCGAGGCGGGATCCGCCTTCGCGCTGGTCGCGGCGAGCATGGTCGAAACCACCTGATTGCCCAAGCTGTGAGCGATGATCGCCACGTTCTTGCTCTCGGCCGGCAGCAGGCTCAGCAATTTGCGCAAGTGCGCTTCGCCGAAAAAGGCATTCGAAATGTCGGTGAGGAATGCGGTCGATTTGCCAGCCGAGGGCCACGAAAAAGCGATCACCGGACCGGCGAAACCAAGATCCTGCTTCAGCCGCGCGGCGCGCAGCAGGGCCTCTTCAAAGGTGTTGTTATAGCCGTGGACGTAGATCAGCACGCGGCCGCCGCCTGCGGATGACTGGGCGTTCAGCCGGTTGATCCACGCAGGCGAGGTATCGCTGGTCTCGCCGGGAGCCTTGTCTGACCACGGGCCGTCGATCCGGGCTGAGGGGCCGCCGACAAGACCCAGTTTGACCGTCTTTTCATCCCCGCTCTGGTGCAGCGGATCGATGCAGACAATCGCATGGCCGAACGACATCCGGTCATTGCGCGGGCGGGAATTGGCCGCCTGCACAAAGGCGCGCTTGCCGGAGAAGCGGGCATTGCCGAGATTGTCGGTCAGCACCGGCTTGCCGTCCTTGCCGGTCTTGATCACCTGCTCGCGGTCGGTGGCATAATTGACCAGCACCGGAGTTGCACCCAGCAGACAGGGGTTACCCGCCAGCTCGGGCGCATAGCTCCCCTGCGGCGCGGGTAGCGGCGGCAGCGGTCCGGCCATCTTCTTTGGGGCGCAGGCAGAAACCAGCAGAACCGCCAGCGCGAGACTGGCGGTGCGCATTTTCATCCGACCACCCCGCCGGCTGCGAGGACTGCCAGCGTCAGGATATCCGGAGCCAGCGCCGTCATCGGGGCAATCTGCACCGGTTTTTCCATGCCGATCAGCATCGGGCCAATCGTGGCGTTGCCCGCCAGTTCGCGCAGCAGCTTGGCCGAGATATTCGCCGATTGCAGCCCGGGCATCACCAGCACGTTGGCGGGTGCTGTCAGGCGCGAGAACGGATAGTTCTTCATGACGTTGGGATTGAGCGCGGCATCGGGTGCCATTTCGCCCTCATATTCGAAATGGACCCCGCGCTCATCAAGCAGGGCCACAGCCTCACGGATAGAGTCGAGCCATTTGCCCGGCGGGTTGCCGAAGGTCGAATAGGACAGGAACGCGACGCGAGGTTCATGGCCCAGACGGCGCGCCACCGCTGCGGTTTCAATCGCGATATGGGCGAGATCCTCAGCCGAGGGGCGCTCGTTGATCGTCGTATCGGCAAGGAACACGGTCGAATTCTTGGCTATCATCAGGTGGACGCCGAAAGGTACGCCGCCGTCCTTGGGATCGATCACCTGACGGACATCCTTGAAGGTCTGGCCGAAGGGGCGTGTGAAGCCCGAAATCATCGCGTCGCCGTGGCCTAGCGCCAGCAGGGCCGAGGCAAAGATGTTGCGGTCCTGATTGACCATGCGTTTGACGTCGCGCTCAAGGAAACCGCGCCGTTGCAACCGTTGGTAGAGGAACTTGACCATATCACCCACCAGCGGGGAGTTGGCCGAATTGTGGATCTCGTACGATCCAGGATCGCTTACGCCCAACTCGATCAGCTTGTCGCGCACCGCCGCATCGCGCCCGACAAGCACCGGCGTGCCATAGCCGAAGTCGCGGAACTGGATTGCGGCGCGCAGCACCACGTCCTGCTCGGCCTCGGCAAAGATCACCCGCTTGGGGTTGGCCTTGACCGTTTCATAAACCTGGGTGAGCACCGAAGTGGTCGGGTTGAGCCGGGCCTTCAGGCTGTGGCGATAGGCGTCGAAATCCTCGATGTGCTTTTGCGCCACGCCCGAATCCATTGCGGCCTTGGCAACGGCGGAGGAAACCACTTCCATCAGGCGCGGATCGAACGGCGCAGGGATGATGTAATCGCGGCCGAACTGCCAGGTTTTGCCGTAAGCAGCCGCCACTTCCTCAGCCACCTGCTCACGCGCCAGTGCGGCGATGGCCTTGGCGGCAGCGATCTTCATTTCCTCGTTGATCGCGGTCGCCCGCACATCGAGCGCGCCGCGGAAAATGAAGGGGAAGCCCAGCACATTGTTGACCTGATTGGGATAGTCGCTGCGCCCGGTGGCAACAATCGCATCGGGGCGAACTGCCAGGGCGTCGGGCGGGGTAATCTCGGGGTCGGGATTGGCCATGGCGAAGATGATCGGGTCTTTCGCCATGGTCTTGACCATGTCCTGACTGAACGCGCCAGCTACTGACAGGCCCAGAGCGACATCCGCGCCAACCATGGCTTCGGCCAGCGTGCGCTTGTCGGTTTCGGCGGCGTGGGCCGACTTGAACTGGTCAATCCCGGCGCGGCCCTTGTAGATCACGCCCTTGGAATCGCAGACGATCACGTTGTCGTGCCGCACGCCCATCGATTTGATCAGCGCGGTGCAGGCCAGCGCCGAAGCACCAGCGCCGTTCACTACAACCTTGATGTCTTCCATGTTGCGGCCGGTCAGGTGGCAGGCATTGACGAGCCCGGCGGCGGCGATGATCGCCGTGCCGTGCTGGTCATCGTGCATCACCGGAATCTTCATCCGCTCGCGCAGGGTCTGCTCGATAACGAAGCATTCGGGTGCCTTGATGTCTTCAAGGTTGATGCCGCCAAAGCTTGGCTCCATCATGGCGATGGCTTCGATCAGCGCGTCAGGGTCTTCGCTGTTGAGCTCGATGTCGATCGAATCGACGTCGGCAAAGCGCTTGAACAGCACGGCCTTGCCTTCCATCACCGGCTTCGAAGCCAGCGCGCCAAGGTTGCCCATGCCTAGGATCGCAGTGCCGTTCGAGATCACGGCAACCAGATTGCCCTTGGCGGTATAGTCATAGGCGCACGAAGGATCGTCAGCGATGGCTTGCACCGGAACGGCAACCCCGGGGGAATAGGCGAGGGAAAGATCGCGCTGCGTCGCCATCGGCTTTGAGGCGATGATTTCGATCTTACCGGGGCGGATCGTGCTGTGGTAAAACAGCGCTTCGCGCTCGGTAAATTTGACGTTGCTTTCTTCGGACACGCGGGCAGACTCCCTTAATCACTATGCCCCTAACCAATCGTCGCCCAACGCGATAGGGGAAAGCTGGCATTCGGCCCGTTTCCGAATCGACTTCGCAAGGTCTAATCACTCCAACGATGCATGCTTCCCAACCCCAGGCAGGTTCTTCCGCACCGGCAACGCCGATGATGGCGCAGTATTTTGCGCTGAAGGCGCAGGCCGAGGGCTGTTTGCTGTTCTACCGGATGGGAGACTTCTTCGAGCTGTTCTTTGAGGATGCCAAGGCGGCGGCGCAGATCCTCGATATCGCGCTGACCAGCCGGGGCGATGGCGTGCCGATGTGCGGGGTTCCGGCCCATTCGGCGGAAGGCTACCTCGCGCGCCTGATCAAGGCAGGGTGCCGTGTCGCGATTGCCGAACAGATCGAAACGCCAGAGCAAGCCAAGAAGCGCGGCGGATCAAAGGCGCTGGTCGCGCGCGATATCGTTCGCTTTGTCACCGCCGGAACTCTGACCGAAGAAGCCCTGCTCGAACCGCGCCGCGCCAATGTGCTGGCAGCGGTCTGCGAGGTGCGCGGCGTTGTCGGGATTGCCGCCTGCGACATATCGACCGGCCGGATGGAACTGGAGGAGTGCCTGCCGGAACAGGTTGGTGCTGTGCTGGCTCGCATCGGCGCGAGCGAACTTGTGGTTCCCGAAGGTTCAGAACTCCCTCGCGACGATGCGATCCCGCGCCCTGCCCGCGACTTTTCCAGTGACGGCGGCGAGGTGCGGCTGAAGGCCGTGCACAGCGTTGCGACGCTCGATGGCTTTGGCCAGTTCAGCCGCGCCATGCTGGCGGCGGCGGGTGGATTGATCGCCTATCTCGACCACGCCGGTCGCGGGAAGCTGCCGCTGTTGCTGCCGCCGGTGATGCGTTCGGGCGAAGCGCATCTGGCGATGGACGAGGCGACGCGGGCCAGCCTTGAGGTGCTCGAATCAAGCCAGGGCGGGCGGCGCGGCAGCCTGATCGATGCGGTCGATCGCTGCGTTACCGGTGCTGGCGCGCGCCAGCTGGCCGAAGACTTGTCCGCACCGCTCACCGATGTGGCGCAGATCGAGGCGCGGCTGGAGCTGGTGCAGTGGCTGCACGATGATCCGCTGCTGCGTGAAGACCTGCGCGCCCTGCTGCGCGCGCTGCCCGATGTCGGGCGGGCGCTGGGCCGGGTAGTCGCCGGGCGCGGCAGCCCGCGCGATCTCGGGCAATTGCGCGACGGGTTGGGCGAGGCGGCGCGGCTGCGCGATCATCTGCTGCGGCGGACCGATCGCCCGGCCTTGCTGGAAGCTTTGCTGCCATTGCTGGGCGGCCACGGCGCGCTGGTCGATCATTACAGCCGCGCGCTGGTTCCTGCGCCGCCAACCGAGCGCAGCCAAGGCGGCTTTATTGCCGAGGGCTATGACCACGCGCTCGATGCCCTTCGCCAGACCGCGAGCCATTCGCGCCGCGCCATCGCCGCGTTGGAGGCCAAGTATCGCGACGATACCGGGGTGGCGGCGCTGAAAATCCGGCACAACGGGGTGCTCGGCTATTTCATCGAGGTTCCGGCCAAGCACGCCGACCGGCTGATGGCGCCGGACTCCGGCTTTACTCACCGCCAGACCATGGCGGGGGCCGTGCGGTTCAACGCGCTGGCGCTGCACGAGGAAGCCAGCCGGATCGGCGAGGCAGGCGGCCATTCGCTCGCTGCCGAGGAAGCCCATTTCGAGGAACTGGTCGCCGAGGCGGTGCAAAACGCCCCGCAGATCGCCCGCACTGCGGCGGCCCTCGCGCGGATCGACGTTGCAGCGGGTCAGGCCGAGCGTGCGGCCGAAGGCGGCTGGTGCCGTCCGCAGATTGGTGCGGAGCCAAGCCTGAAGATCACCGCCGGGCGCCATCCCGTAGTTGAGTCTGCTTTGGCGGCCAAGGGCGAGCGCTTTGTCGCCAACGATTGCGCTCTGTCTCCGGATGACCGGCTGTGGCTGGTCGGCGGGCCGAACATGGGCGGCAAGTCTACCTTCCTGCGGCAGAACGCGCTGATCGTTCTGCTCGCGCAGGCAGGCGGTTTTGTGCCTGCCGAGTCTGCGCAGATCGGCCTCGTCGACCGTTTGTTCAGCCGTGTCGGTGCCTCGGACAACCTCGCGCGCGGACGTTCGACATTCATGGTCGAGATGGTGGAGACTGCCGCGATCCTCGCTCAGGCTACCGATCGGTCGATGGTCGTGCTCGATGAAGTCGGGCGCGGGACTTCGACCTATGACGGCCTCGCGCTGGCATGGGCGGTGGCCGAGGCGGTCCATTCGTCCAACCGCTGCCGCTGCCTGTTCGCCACGCATTACCACGAGCTGGCGCGGCTGGCGGAGACCTGCGAGGCGCTGTCGCTCCACCACGTCCGCGCGCGCGAGTGGAAGGGTGACCTGGTGCTGTTGCACGAGGTTAGCGATGGTCCCGCAGATCGCTCATACGGCCTTGCCGTCGCCAAGCTGGCGGGGGTTCCCGCGCCGGTTGTTGCCCGGGCCAAGGCGGTGCTCGACAAGCTGGAAAAAGGCCGCGCCGAAACCGGCGGGTTGGCGGCAGGACTGGGAGACTTGCCGCTTTTTGCCGCCGCTGCCTTCGCCGAACCCGCGCCACCAAGTGCTTCAGAAGCCCTGCGCCAGCGGATTGACGCGCTTGAAGTCGACGCGCTCACCCCGCGTGAAGCGCTCGATCTGCTCTACGAATTGAAGCGTCAGGCAGGAACCGAAGGTTAACCTTCGCGGCGCAAGATGTCGCCCATGTTCGGACCGCGCATCACGACTGTATTCCAGAGCCGCTGGAAAGCGCTGTTCTGGTCTGCCTCGATGCTGCTCACCGCCTATTGCTCGGTGCCCTCAGCCGATGAGGACACCGCGAAGCCAAAGGTGGAGAAGCACGTCAATCCGTGGGCTAAAGACGGGCACTGATTAGCAAGTAGGCCCTGATCAGCGGATTGGAACCGGCGTTTCGCCTGAATAGTCGTAGAAACCCTTGCCGGTCTTGCGGCCATACCAACCGGCATCGATCAGCTTCACCAGCATTGGCGCGGGGCGATATTTGGAATCGCCGGTGGTATCGAGCAGCACCTTCAGGATTTCCATGCAGGTATCCAGACCGACGAAATCGGCCAGTTCCAGCGGGCCCATCGGGTGATTGAGGCCCAGGCGGCAGCCCATGTCGATATCGACAATCGACCCGGTGCCAGAGCCGACAAGGAACGCCGCCTCGTTGATCAGTGGCAGCAACACGCGGTTCACCACGAAGCCCGGTTCGTCACCCGCCAGCACCACGTGCTTGTTCATCGATTCGGCAAAGGCGCGGGTGCGGGCGATGGTATCTTCGCTGCTGGCAAGGCCGGGAATGATCTCGATCAGCTGCATTACCGGCACGGGGTTGAAGAAGTGGATGCCGATGAAGCGCGTCGGATCAGGCGAGCTCACCGCCATGCGGGTGATCGGGATCGAGCTGGTGTTCGATGCCATGATTGCATCAGGGCCGAGCACCTTGCCTGCGGCTTCAAAGATCTTGCGCTTGATTTCCTCGCGCTCGGTTGCAGCTTCGATGATCAGCCAGGCTTCGGACATCGGGGCATAGTCGCCAACCGGCACAATCCGGCCGAGCGTGGCGGTAGCATCGGCCTCGGTGATCTTTTGCCGGGCAACCTGATTTGCCAATCGCCCGGCGATCCCGGCTTTGGCCTTCTCGGCCAGTTCCAGGCTAATGTCAGTCAGCAGCACGCGATGGCCGAACTGCGCGGCAGTCTGGCTGATGCCCGAACCCATCATTCCCGCGCCGATAACCGCTACTGTCTGCATGTCTAACTCCATTGCTGCACTGCAGCAGCGGTTAGCGACAGGAATGGGGCTTGGCTAGTGGGGTTGGATCAATCCCGCGCAAGCAGCAGCGCCGCTGCCAGCGGACCGCCGCCCGAGGTTGCCACGGCGACCTTGGGGTCACCCGGGATCTGCCGCTCGCCAGCCTGCTTGGTCAGCTGCAGCACTGCCTCATAGGCAAAGCCGAAGCCGTGCAGGCGCCCGGCGCCGATCTGTCCGCCGCCAGTGTTGAGCGGCAGCTCGCCATCTCGGGCGATGCGTGTGCCGCCTTCGATGAAGCGATGCCCTTCGCCCACTTCGCAAAAGCCCAGCGCTTCAAGCCAGGTGATCGGGAAAAAGGCAAAACCGTCATAGAACTGGACGGTATCGACGTCCTTCGTCGTATAGTCGGTCTTGGCCCAGAGATCCGGCCCGGTATCGTAACTTGCCATCCATTCCGCCTGATCCCACGAGTGGCGGTGGACTGCGCCCGCGGTTGCCGCAATGCGCACCGGCGTGCTCTTTACCTCGTCGAGCGCATCGCCAGCCGAGAGGATCAGCACGGTGGAGCAATCGGTGAAGCGGTCGCAGTCATAGAGACAGAACGGCGTGGTGATCAGCCGCGATTCCATATATTCGTCGAGCGTCAGCGGCTTTTTGCTGATTGCCCGCGCATTGGGATTGGCGAGACCGTTACGGTTGGCGTTGAGCGCCACCTGCGCCAGCTGCTCGCGGGTCATGCCATAGCGGTTCATGTGGCGGTTGGCATATTGCGCCACCCAGCAGGCCGCCGAGATGGCAAAGAACGGCGCAGTCCATTGCGATGAGCCGTCAACGGAATCGCGCCGCAGCGGCGGGAACTCTTCCGGTCGGGCCATGGCGGCAGCTTCGTAGACAGTACGGAAGCAGATCACGTGCCGCGCCTGCCCGGTCTTGATGGCATTGGCAGCCTCGGCAATGGCAGAAAGCTGTGCGGGAATTTCGCCCGCACCCATGTGCCAGCGGGCCTTGATGCCGCACTGTTCGATCACTTCATCAACGCCGATCGGCGAGAAGCCGAGATAGCCGTGTGACTTGCCCGGATAGGAGGCAACACCGTCGATTTGCTCGAAGGTCAGACCGGCGTTGTCCAGCGCCTGCCGGATGGCATCCATGGTGAGACCCATGGGCGAGCGGGTGAGTCGCACGCCGACCTCGCTCTGGCCGACCCCGGTGACATAGGCTTCGATCAATTTGGCCATGTCTCAGCCCTCCACTTTTTCGAACAGGGGGAACCAGATGCCGTCCTGCTCCTCGAAGGTTACGCGGACGCGATCCTCGAAATCGACGGCATCGAACGGCGAGCCGACAATGTTGGTGGTCAGCACCACGCCGGGCACGCCATCCAGCCGCACACGGGCGATTACGAAAGGCACTTCCAGCCCCGGCATCCACGCCTGATGGTTGACGGTGAGCGTGTCGATCGCGCCGGTTCCGGGGACAGCCTCAGGGGCGACATTCTCGCTCTGGCAATGGCGACAGAATTCGCGCGGCGGATGGGTCCACTCACCGCAATCGTTGCAGTGCGTGATGTAGAGCTTGCCTTCCGCGCCGCCGGTCCAAAACGGACGGTTGATCGCATCGAGTCGCGGACGGGGCCGCTTGGGAGCAGCTTGCACTTCAGACATCAGGCCTTGCCTCCAGACATGAACGAGGCGTCAATAGCCCCGGTAAAGACACCGCTGGCGAAACCCTGGTCGGTGTAAAGGAACGAGCCGGAAACCGCTGCGTTAAGTGGGCTGTTAAGCAGCACCAGCGGCCAGGCCTGATCCTCTGCCGTGGCCATACGGCCCAGCGAGGGATAGGGCCAAGCATCGAGGAACCCCTCGGGCAGTTTTTCCTGTTGAAAGTCCATGAAGGCGGTGCGGGTCGGGCAGGGGCCGATGGCGTTGAAGCGGATGCGGCGGGCAAGGCCATGCTCCACAGCAGCGCGTGCGACCCAGACCACCAGCATCTCCTTCGAGGTGGTATAGCCATCGCGCAGCCGGTTAGCGGGATCGGCCTCTACCCAGGCCAGCGCCTCGTCAGGATCGCTGATCGCGAGCATTTCCAGGCTCTGCGTCAGATTCTTTTGCCAGCCCATGGCCGCGTCCGAGGATATGAGGGCAATGCCCGCACCGTCCGCTATGGCGGGCAGCAGGTTTTCCACGAACAGCCGGGTGCCGATGTAGTTGACCTGCATGCAATAAAGCGGCCCCTTCACTTGCGGCGGCAGCCCGGCGCAGGGGAAGACAAAGTCGATGGGAGCCAGCGACTTCAGCGCCTCGGCCGTGGCGCGCACGGCGGCGAAGTCTGAAAGATCGCAGGCGTGAAAGCTTTCGCAGGCCACTTTAGGGGCAGCAATATCGACGATGTGCACCTTCGCGCCCAGCTCGCCCAGGATGCGCGCTACCTGCTCGCCCATGCCCGATGCGCCGCCGGTGACGACGCAGGTCTTGCCGGAATAGCCCAGGCCATCAAGGTTGCTCACTTCCCGCTCTCCTCGTTTTCAATCTCTCGAAGCGCCTGTTTCATCGCTTGCTTGGCCGAATTGGCCGCCGGGAATCCGGCATAGGGTACGCTGAGGTAAAGCACCTCTTCCAGTTCGGAGACAGTCAGCCCGTTTTTCAGGGCGATGCCGATGTGCACCTTCAATTCCTCGGTCTGGCGCAGCGCCATCAGCATGCCGATCACTGCGGCAGACCGGGTTTTCATGTCGAGGCCCGGCCGGCTCCACACCGTTTCATAAGCGAATTCGGCGGCCCAGCGGCCACATTCGCGACCGAAGTCATCGCTTTCCACGTGCTGGCGCAGCGTGGCCTTTGTCTCTCCGCCCAGCAGGCTACCCATCAGCCCGGCGCCGGGATCGTCCATCTTCGCGCTCATGCGCCGCTCCCGCACAGCACGTGCACTTTGGTTTCGGTGTTGGCCCCGCGCAGCATGGCCATGGTATCGGGCAAGTCGATCAGCGACACCGTGTTGGTGATGATCGCTTTCGGATCAACATGGCCCCTATCCATCTGCCTTGCGATGGTGAGGAATTCGTCCATGCCGTAGCCGACCAGAAACTGCATCGTCACGCATTTATAGGCGGCCATGGCGGGCATGAACGGGTCGGGGCTGGTGCAGAAACCCAGACTGATCACCTTGCCATAGACCTTGGCATGCATCAGCGCCTTGGCCATCATGCCTTCGGCGCCGGCGCATTCAAGGATCAGGTCGGGTGCGCCGCCAAGCAGTTCGCTCACCTCGCCGACTTCGTCCGGGCCGAAGGTGACAAAGGCATCGGCGCCCATGGCGAGGCACAGGTCCTTGCGCCGCATGGAGCGCGACATGGCGACGATCCGACCTGCACCCATTACTCGTGCCCAATAGATGGCATAAAGCGCCACTGTTCCGCCGCCGAGCACCAGCACTGTCTGCCCGCGTTGCAGGCCGGACTGGCGGACACCATAAAGGCTCACCGCCAACGGCTCGATCAGAGCACCATCGGCCATAGACAACGTATCGGGCAGCGGTACGGCAAGGTTGGCGGGAAATTTGGCGTATTCGGCAAAGCCCTGCGCCGCACTTGGGGCATTGCGGCACATCACATGATTATGCCCGGCGCAGCCCAGGCAGTGACCGCAAGCGCCCGAGGGATTGACCGAGAGCTTCTGCCCCAGCCGCAGGCTATCCACACCTTTGCCCAGCGCGACGATCTCGCCAGCATATTCATGGCCAAATTGGCCGTGGCCGAAATCGAACACCTTGCCCTGGGTCATCGAAAGGTCCGTGCCGCAGATGCCGCAGCGGTGAACGCGGATGACGACTTCGCCTTCGCCCGGCTCCGGATCGGGCAGGTCTTCGAGGGTGATCGGGCCGCCTTTTCCGGCGTAGATCGCCGCTTTCATCCGCGCTTCTCCGCCAGATCGAAGCGTTCCACGTAATCGCCAAAACGCTCGCGCACGCCATCGGCAGTCAGGCCGAAGTCGGCGAGCGTGTACTTGTGGGGGCCATGCGCCAGCTCCGGTTTCTCGACAATCCGCAGAGCCATTGCGGCGCGCACATCGTCGGACAGGGTCAGCCCGGTAAAGGCATAGATCCGCTCGACCGTGCCCATCGGATCGGCGTGAAAGTCGGTATGGACCACATCAAGCACTTGCCCGGCATGGGCCTGCCGCACCGGTTCGGCGCGGCGGATGGCGCGGGCCCATTTCTCGGTCTCGCGCGTGCCCATTTGCCAGGCGCGTTCCTGCAGGCGGCCGTCCTCGAACAGGGCGTGGTTGCCGATCAGCAAGGCACAGAGCGAAGGGATCGCCTTGGCCGGGTCGCGGTGGGTGTGGATCACTTTGGCATCGGGGAACTGCGCGAAGAGCGCGTCGAGGTTTTCGACATGGCCGGGGTTCTTCAGCAGCCAGCGTTTGTCGGGCTCAGTGCTGCCGACCAGCCGCAAGACCCGCTCGAAATGGGCATAGCAATGCGCCTCGCTCTGTTCTTGCCGCCACAGGTCATAGCTCATCGCGGACCAGCCGCAGGTGAACAGGTTGGAGACGAAACCCTGCCGCAGGACGAGGCAGCATTCGTCGACCTCCTCGGCGGCCATGGCGTGCGCGGCAAGCGCGGCGGGCTTGTCACGGTGGCGCTCTTCCAGCTCGGCAACCGAGCGTTGGAAGCGGGGATTGGCTTCCCACGTTTCGCGCGGGGGGCGCGGCTGGGGCGCACCGGTGATCCAGGTCTGCAGACCCTGAAACTGCGGATCGACCGCCAGCAGCTTGTGCAGCGCCGTGGTGCCGGTGCGCGGCACGCCGGTGATGACGATCGGGGCCTTGATGCCATGGGCGTGCCAGCCCGGCGTCTGCGCCATCGATCTCACCGCATGGCCCCGAGCGGCAAGCACGCTGACGAGGCCCATCCAGCCACGCTTGCGGCCCACTTCGCTCCAGCGCGGTTCATAGTCGGCGGCGTGGAGCAGCACTTCCAGCCCGCGCAGGTAATCACCCTCGCCGAAGTCGCTCCAGCCTTCGATCAGGCTGGCGGCGGCATCATGCAGCTGCGCTTCGCTTCCCGCGAAGCGAGAGGGAGGAGCAAGCGGATCAGTCATCGGTGTCGATCATGCCCTTGATCGTCGGGCCGCCGCCGACAATCAGCGTTTCGCCGGTGATATAGCTCGCGGCATCGCTCGCCATAAACAGCACGGCGCGGGCGACTTCCTCGGGCTCGCCGGGGCGGCGCAGCGGGAAAGTGGCGGCAGCAGAGGCATTGGCATCAAAGCCGGTCTTGGCCCAATTGGCTTTGGCCAGCGGCGTGGCGATCATGCCTGCAGCGACGGCATTCACGCGCACGCCCTTTGGTCCCCATTCGGCAGCCGACACGCGGGTGAACATCTGCAGTCCGGCCTTGGCTGCCGAATAGCCGCCGCAACCGGTGGTCCCGCCATTACCAGCCATCGAGGAGATGTTGACGATCACCGCCTGACCATTCTCGGCAGCAGCGGCCTTCAGGTGCGGGTAGGCGGCCTGGCTGCAGAAGAAGGCGCTATCGAGGTTGAGCGCCATATCCTGTCGCCATGATTCAACCGGAGCGGTACGCAGTGCCGCGTGGCGCGCGCCGCCAGCGTTGTTGATCAGAATATCGATCCGGCCGAAATGCCGCACGACGGCTTCGATGAGGGCCTGGCATTGCTCCTGAACGCGAACATCGGTGGCACAGCAGAACACCTCGCCGCCGGTGGTCTTGCGCATTTTCTCGGCGGCCGCCTCAAGCCGGTCGGCCTTGCGCCCGGCAATCGCGACTTTCGCGCCCGAGCGGAGAAATTCGGTTGCCGTAGCCTCTCCGATGCCAGAGCCGCCGCCGGTGACAATCGCCACCTTGCCGGTGAAATCGAACGTTGCACCCATTGTGCGCCCTGCCTCTCCAAGCCTGTTTGGTCCTTTTGACCATGTCTGCGGGGGCCAAAGCAACGGCTTTGCAGGAATTGCTATTGACCCGCCCTATGGCATCGCCGGGGCGGGGCGGTGTTGCCTTGCCTCGGCAGGGGCTTGGGGAAATAACGCACGGACTTACGAATTGCCGCAATATGGGAGCAGGCGATTGGCTGAAAATGACATCCTCGACCTGACCGGGCGCGTCGCGCTGGTGACTGGTGGCGGGCAGGGCGCGGGGCGCGGGATCGCGCTGGCGCTTGCGGGCCATGGCGCAGCTGTGGCGGTCAACGATTTTGTCCTCGAACGCGCTGAAGCCGTGGCAGATGATATCCGCGCCGATGGCGGCAAGGCCGTTGCTGTGCAGGCAGACGTTTCCGACTATGCCTCGGTGAAGGCGGCCTTCGATCACGCGAGCGCGGAACTGGGCACGATTACCTTGCTGGTCAACAATGCCGGCATGGCCGGGCCGACAGATAAGATGGCCCGCTCGCCCGAATTCTGGAACGCTGACCCCTCCGAATGGCCGCGATACTTCAACACCAACCTCTATGGCGTGATGAACTGCTGCCACGTTGCAATGCCCGCCATGGTTGAAGCAGGCAAAGGTGGGCGGATCGTGACGATCGTTTCCGATTCAGGGCGCATGGGCGAGCAGCGGCTTGCCGCCTATGCCGCTGCCAAGGCCGGTGCAGCAGGCTTCGTGCGGTCACTTGCCAAAGAGGCGGGGCGCTATGGCATCACCTGCAACGCGGTTTCGTTGTCAACGCTGACCCCGCCAATGGGCCCCGAACAGCTCGCCGAATTCCTCGAGAGTCCGATGTCGAAGGCGCAGCTCTCGCAATATGTCATCCGCCGCTATGGGACGCCCGACGATGTCGCGGCCATGGTGCTGTTTCTCTGTTCAGACGCCTCGGGCTGGATCACCGGCCAGACCTACCCGGTCAATGGCGGCTATTCGTTCGCAATCTAGGATATCTCATGGAAGTTCAGACAATTATCGCCAATGCCCGCGCCGCCACCGGCCTTGAAGACATGGGCGATCCCTATGCGCTTGAAGGGCTGGAAGCGCTGGTCAAATCATCGAACGAGGATGCCCGCCTTTCGGAGCGCGGTGCGGCGATGTGGGAGGCGAGCATCACCGCCTATCTTGTCAACCGGCTGATGGTTATCGACTACGCGAAGAAGCACCCAGAACTGCTCGAAGCGCCGATTGAAAAGCCCACTTTCGTTTTCGGCCTGCCGCGCACCGGCACGACGATGACGATCAACCTGCTCTCGTCCGATCCGGCACGCCGCTGCTTCCGCCGCTGGGAGGCGCTCAATCCGATTCCGCCGGTGAAAGTGGGCGAGGAAAAGACCGATCCGCGCTATCTGGCCGAACTCGCCAAGGGCGAAATGGCGATGAAGTACATGCCGCACATCGCCGCGATCCACTGGGAAGATGCCGACAGCCCTAGCGAAGACCAGTATGCGATGGCGCAGTCGTTCTGCTCGCAGATATATGATTCGCAAGTTCACATCCCGGGCTATCGTGAATGGTTCTTTGCCGCCGATTACAAGCCCGCCTTCCGCTATCAGAAGATGCTGCTGCAGGTGATGCAGGAAAATGTCGGCGGACACTGGACGCTGAAAAACCCCTGGCACCCGCTATTCCTTGACGCGCTGACCGATGTCTATCCCGACGCCCAGTTGGTGATGACGCACCGCGATCCGGTCGATGTGCTGGGTTCGGCTTGTTCGCTGCTCAAGGCAGTGCGGCCGATCTATACCGAAGACATGCGGCTGGAAGAGATTGCCGAGTGCCTGGTCCAGACCTTCGAGCAGATGATCGCCCGCTCAAACGCCTTCCGCGACAAGCACGGCGAGGATGCGATCTTCGATATCCAGTACGCCGCGCAGATCAAGGACCCGCTCGGCACCATGCGTGCTCTGTATGAGCGGTTCGACACGCCGTTCACCGCCGAAGCACAGGCCGGGATGAAGGCGATGATGGCCTACAATCCGCAGGGCAAGCACGGCAAGCACGAGTACACGCTCGAGGAATTCGGCCTCTCGGCGAAATGGGTGCGTGATCATTTCAAGGACTACACCGACCGTTTCAGCGTCCCTGTAAAGGCAGTCTGATATGCAACTCTCATCCGCCAACCACGCGTTCATCACCGGCGGCGCCAGCGGCATAGGGCTTGGCATTGCTGATGCCCTGCTGAAGCGCGGGGTGCGGGTGACGATTGCCGATATCAATGCCGATGCGCTTGCTGAGGTGCTGGCGACACACGGCAATGGCCTGCGCGGGGTGTTGCTCGATGTGCGGGACCGGGAGCAATGGCAGGCGGCAAAGGCCAAGGCGGAAGAGGTATTCGGTCCGGTCGACGTGCTGGTCAACAACGCCGGGATCGCGCCGGACGGGCTGGAACTGGCCGATTCGAACCCCGAAAGCTTCGAGCGGGTCGTTGGCATAAATTTCTACGGCGTTTACAACGGGATAGTCACCTTTGGTGCAGGCATTCGCGCGCTCGGCAAGGGGCATATTGTCAACGTCGCGTCGATGGCGGGCCTGTCCAGCGAGCGGGCGACCAGCGGCGCCTATTCGGCGAGCAAATATGCCGTGGTTTCCCTGAGCGAAACGCTGCGGGTCGAGATGGCCCCGCATGGCGTTGGGGTGTCCGTGATGTGCCCCGGCCTCGTGATGACCAACCTGCCCGCCAACACCGCGCGGGTTGCAGGGAAAGAGGCGCGTGGCGTCATGCCCGGCGGGCTCGATCCGGCCGTTGCCGGCGAAATGGCCGTGCGCGGGATCGAGAAGGGCAGCTTTTACATCCTCACCTCGTTCGATCGCGATGAACCGATCCGCAGACGCTTCGAGGAGCAACTCGCCGCCTTCGCCGCAGGCATGGATCCGGACCTCGCATAGCGCCAAGGCTTGAAGCCCGGCATCAAGGGCATATATCCCGCTCCATGAGCAATCATTCACAAAGCCACGGCATGATCCCCTGGCATGGAACCACGATCATCGGCGTCTCCAAGAACGGCAAGACCGTTATTGCCGGTGATGGTCAGGTCTCTATGGGCAACACGGTGATGAAGCCTAACGCCCGTAAGGTGCGGCGCATTGGTGAGGGCGGAAAAGTGATCGCCGGGTTCGCCGGAGCAACCGCCGATGCCTTTACCCTGTTCGAGCGGCTGGAAAAGAAGCTGGAGCAGCATCGCGGCCAGCTGATGCGTGCTGCCGTGGAACTGGCCAAGGACTGGCGTACTGACAAATACCTGCGCAACCTTGAGGCGCTGATGATCGTCGCCGATGCCGAGGTCATGCTGATCCTCACTGGCAATGGCGACGTGCTGGAACCCGAAGGCGGGATTGCCGCAATCGGTTCGGGCGGCAACTATGCTCTCTCCGCCGCCAAGGCGCTTGATGATTACGAGGAAGATGCCGAAAAGATCGCCCGCCGCGCCATGGCCGTGGCGGCAGAGGTTTGCGTCTTTACCAACGACCGCGTGACGGTCGAGACGGTCTAAGCTCTCTCCCCGTCGGGGAGAGGGTTGGGAGAGGGGCTTGTAGGCGCACCCCTCTCAACTCCGACTAGGCCGCTTCGCAACCAAGTCTTCGTATCTCTCCCCGGCGGGGAGAGAGCAATGAGAGAAAACATGAAAGACAACCTAACCCCCAAAGCCATCGTTGCTGCGCTCGACGAGCACATCATCGGCCAGACTGACGCGAAAAAGGCCGTCGCGGTGGCGCTGCGTAACCGCTGGCGTCGGCAGCGCCTCTCGCCTGAGCTGCGCGACGAGGTGACGCCCAAGAACATCCTGATGATCGGGCCGACGGGCTGCGGGAAGACCGAGATCAGCCGCCGTTTGGCGAAGCTTGCCGATGCGCCGTTCGTGAAGGTTGAGGCGACCAAGTTCACCGAGGTTGGCTATGTCGGCCGCGATGTCGAACAGATCGCCCGCGATCTGGCCGAAGAGGCGATCCGCCTTGAAAAGGACCGCCGCCGCGAGGCCGTGCGTGAGGCTGCGAGCAAGGCAGCGATGGACCGGCTGCTAAAAGCCTTGGTTGGCGAGAGCGCCAGCGAGGCCACCCGCGAGAGCTTCCGCCAGCGCATCGTCGAAAACGCGATGAATGATGTCGAGGTCGAGATCGAGGTCGAAGACGCACCCAATATGCCGATGGATATTCCGGGCATGGGCGGCGGCATCGGCATGATCAACCTGTCCGACATGATGTCGAAGGCGATGGGCAAGAACAACCTCAAGCGCCGCAAGCTGAAGGTGCCCGATGCCTGGGACAAGCTGGTCGACGAAGAGAGCGAAAAGCGCATGGATCAGGACGATGTCGCCCGCGTCGCGCTCGCCAATGCCGAGGCCAATGGCATCGTCTTCCTCGACGAGATCGACAAGATCGCGGTCAGCGACGTGCGCGGCGGGTCGGTCAGCCGCGAAGGCGTGCAGCGCGATCTGCTGCCGCTGATCGAAGGCACTACAGTGGCGACCAAGTACGGCCCGATGAAGACTGACCACGTGCTGTTCATCGCCTCTGGCGCGTTCCACGTCGCCAAGCCGAGCGACATGCTGCCCGAGCTTCAGGGCCGTCTGCCGATCCGGGTCGAGTTGAAAGCGCTGTCCGAGGAAGACTTCGTCCGCATCCTCTCGGAAACCCGGGCCAATCTGGTGGAGCAGTATCAGGCCCTGCTGGCGACCGAAAAGGTCACGGTCGATTTCACACCCGCGGCCATTCGGGAACTCGCCCGCATTGCAGCCCAGGTGAACGAGAGCGTCGAAAATATCGGGGCGCGGCGGCTGCAGACGGTGATGGAAAAACTGCTGGAAGAGCTGTCGTTCGAAGCCGAGGACCGCAGCGGCGAAACGGTAACCATCGATGCCGACTATGTTCGGGGCAAACTATCCAGCCTCGCCAGCGATACCGACCTCAGCAAATATATCCTGTGACGGGGAAACCCAGCATTCCCTAACGGAATATTAGGTATAAACCGCAAGGCTGTCTTGAAGCCCATTGGCTAATTTACATCTGTAACGGCCCGCAAGACGCGGGTCCGGACAGGGGTGATTCATGGCGGACGACCGTTCGGTTCAGCAAGGCACGGAATTGGATCGGCGCGAAGCGCCGCGCTATGTGCTCTTGCTCAGGCCGGCCAAGGTTGTGACGCAGAACGGTGAATACCTCTGCATCCTGCGCGATGTTGCCAGTAAGGGTGTGCGGCTAAAACTGTTCCACCCGCTACCGCCCGAAAGGTTCGTGACGCTCGAACTGGCGAACGGCGATCGCTACGAGGTCGAAAAGGTCTGGGAGCGCGATGATCAGGCCGGCTTCCATTTTGTCCATGAGGCCGAACTCAGCCACCTGCTCGAAGAGCGCAGCCGCTTCCGCCGTCGTCCGGTGCGGCTGCGCCTCGAGATTCCGGCGCAGCTTTCTGCTGCGGGGATGAACTGTGCTGGCATTCTGCAAGATCTCTCGCAGCAGGGCGGGCGGATTGAAACAACGTTGGTACTGGCTATCGACCAGCGCGTTCATCTGGTCGCGCAGGGCCTTCCGCCGCTTGATGCCAAAGTGCGTTGGCGGCGAGGCGGTCAGGTTGGGCTGGTCTTTGAACAGACTTTCAAGCTCGATGAACTGGCCCGCCGTGTCGCGGCGATGCAGCCTTTCGATCCGGCGATACCCGATGAGGAAGATCCCGTCTTCGCCAAGCTCAAGTCGGCATGAATTTCAGCGCCAGACCGTTCATGCAATAGCGCAGGTGGGTTGGCGCAGGGCCATCGTCAAACACATGGCCCAGATGCCCGCCGCAGCGTGAGCACAGCACTTCGGTGCGTTGATCCATCAGCGAATTGTCGGCGCGTTCCACCACTGCGCCGGGCAGGGGCTTCCAGAAGCTCGGCCAGCCGGTGCCGCTTTCAAACTTGGTGCCAGAGGCGAACAGCGGATTGCCGTCAGCCGCGCAGGCGAACGTGCCCTTGCGGTGTTCATTCAGCAGCGGTGACGTGCCGGGATATTCGGTCCCGGCCTCGCGCAGGATATGGAACTGCTGCGGGGTCAGCCGCTTGCGCCATTCGGCCGGGCTGTAGCTCACCGGGTAAGTCCGGGCCGCAGCTTCGCTTCCTCCGCAGGCGGCGAGCACAGGCAGGGCAGCGCCCGCTCCCAGCCAGCCCAATAGGCGGCGGCGGCTTGTGTTCAGGGATCTCTGCATGATCGGCACCTCACTCGCCCCTATAGCGGAGCGAGTTATATGCCACATGAACCCGGATAGAAAGCTGCCCGATCAGGCAGCTTGCAGCGCCGCCTTTTTGGCCTTTTTCACCTTGCGGCCCTGCGGCCCGCTTTTCATCACCCGGCTGCGGAACAGGCCCGAACCGAAGTGGACGAAGACCGCTACCCAGACCATCTGCCAGCCGATGGCCAGCAGGTGCGGGGTGAAGTTGGCATCCTGCGCCGCGCGGCTGAGCATCGCGAAGGGCGAGCTGAACGGCACCACTTCGGCCACGGTCGATAGCGTCGATCCCGGAACCGCAGTGGCATAGGTCGCGAAGAAGAATACCATCAGCTGCGACATCGAAACCGGCATCGAAAGCGTCTGCACTTCGCGCACGGTTGTCGCCATCGATCCGATGGTCAGAAACACCGAGCCGAGCAGCAGATAGGCCATGGCGAAATAGGCAATGCCGAGGCCGACAAAGGTGGGCCAGCCGATAGCTGGGGTAGCAAAATCGCCGAGCGAATGGCCGCCAGCTATGGCGAGGCCGCCGAACATCGTGCCCCAGACGGAGATGCCAACGAACGATACCGCCAGCATGGCAAACAGCTTGCCATAGAATACGGCCTCCATCGGGATGGCTGCGGCGAGCACTTCGATGATCTTGTTGGCCTTTTCCTCAACCAGATTGGAGAGGACCATGCCTGCCAGCATCATCGTCAGCAGGAACAGCAGCATCTGCCCGGCCTGCGCGGTGTGGGCGCGGTCCTGCCGGTCGCTGGCGTTGCTGGTGGCGATGGGGGAGAGCGCTACGCCGGGGAAGTCCTTGGGCGCAGTATTCTTCGCCTCTGCCGCGATCAGCGAAACCTGCCCCTTCCAGGCATCGAGCTGATCGGAGGTGCCGGTCAGCACGGGATGGTCAAGCGTGCCCGAAACGATGGCGGCAACATTGCCGCGCTGTTCGTTGAGCAGTTTGGCCGGGCTTTCGGACACTGCCGAACCGTTGGTGCCCAGCGCAACCATATCGGGTGCGGCAGCGCCCAGCTTCGGCTCAAGCCTGTCCTGCGCCGCGAGCAAGGCCTTGGCATCGGCCGGACTCATCGCCACGCCGAGGCGCACCTGCGCGATATTGGCTTCGAACTTGTGGCCGACCGAACCCGCCGCCATGCCGACGATCACCGGAAATAGCGGCCCCAGCAGGAAGAAGAAGAACGAGCGGCTGAACAGGATCGCCGAGAAATCGCGCCGGGCGACGACCATCGCCGCAGCCCATGTCGAGAGGCGGCCGGAGGTGTGATCAGTGGTCATCGGCGGCTCTCCTCGGGCGTATCTTCCAGTGCGCGGGCTGCCGCTTCACCGGCAATGGCGACAAAGGCATCATGCAGCCCGGCGCGTTCGATCGACAGCGAGAGGATACCTGCCTCACCCTCGATCAGCGCGCGCAGCAGCGGCTCAACACCGGTTTCGGGCAGCGGGAATGACCAGAAGGCCGAGCCATCGGCCTTGCGCTCGTGGCGCGCATCGGTGGGAATAGCGCCGCGCCACAGGCCGTCGCTCGCCCGGGTTTCCAGCCGCACCTGCGCCCGGATGCGATCACGCGCGACGTCAACCGGGCCAGCGAACGGTACCTTGCCGCCTGCGATGATCGCCACCGAATCGCACAGCCGCTCGGCATGGGCGATAACGTGGGTGGAAAAGATCACCGTGGTGCCCTTCTCCGCCAATGCGCGCATCATCTTCTCGAGCTTACCCTGGTTGAGCGCGTCGAGGCCGGAGAACGGCTCGTCAAATATCACCAGTCGCGGTTCGTGGACCAGCGTTGCCAGCAATTGCACCTGTTGCGCCATGCCCTTGGACAGCTGGCGGATCTGGCGATCTGCGGCATAGCCAAGGCCATGCTCTTCAAGCAGCGCGCGGCCGCGCTTGCGCCCCTCTTCCAGCGGCAGACCGCGCAGCGCGCCGATATAACCGATCGCCTCATAGGCCTTCATCGCCGGGTAGAGCCCGCGCTCTTCGGGCAGATAGCCGATACGGTGCGCGACCTTGTGCGGATGCTCGCTGCCCAGAATCCGGCGGTAACCGGCATCGGGCTCGATGATCCCCAGCAGCATGCGCAGCGTCGTCGTCTTGCCCGCGCCGTTGGGGCCGAGCACGCCATATATCACCCCTTCGGGCACCGACAGGTCTACGCCATCGACGGCAGTGAAGCCGTCAAAGTTCTTGACCAGTCCGCGCGCCTCTATGGCGAGAGGAATACCGGTGTGTTCGGGAGCAGCAGCGTTGCCCGCTGCTTGCCATTGGCCTAGTTCCATCTTCATGGTGTGCCGCATAGCCCGGTACGCGTGAAGAGGAGCGCTCCAGGTTTGGTTAATGGCGAAGTAACCCTTGCCTTTAAGCAAGCACTGGCGGCCGAGGCGCAGCGGCTGGGTTTTGCTGCCTTTGGCGTGACTGCGGCGGCGGAAGATCCGGTCCGCGCCGCGCGTCTGGGCGCCTGGCTGGAGGCCGGCATGCACGGCCAGATGGAGTGGATGGAGGGGCGTGAGCATCACCGCCGCTCACCACAAGGGCTGTGGCCCGAAGCGCGCAGCGTTATTGCACTGGGCATGAGCTATGCCCCCGCTGGCGATCCGCTAAAGCTGGCAGGGCAGCCGACGCGCGGCTGGATCTCGGCCTATGCGCAGGGCGGGGACTATCACGATACAGTGAAAAAGGCGCTGAAGGCGCTGGCGCGGTGGATGGTGGCCGAGGCTGGCAAGCGCGGGCTGGGTGAGGCGCAACTAAAGGTCTTTGTAGATACAGCGCCAGTGATGGAAAAGCCGCTGGGGCAGGCTGCGGGGCTGGGCTGGCAGGGCAAGCACACCAATCTGGTCAGCCGGGATCACGGTTCATGGCTGTTCCTTGGCGCGATCTATACCACGCTGGAGCTGCCGGTGGATGCCGGGAGCAGCGACCGTTGCGGCTCGTGCAATGCCTGCCAGACTGCCTGCCCGACGCAGGCCTTCCCCGCGCCCTACCGGCTCGATGCCCGGCGCTGTATTTCCTATCTGACCATCGAGCACAAAGGCCCGGTGCCGCCGGAATTCCGCAAGGCGCTTGGCAACCGCATCTATGGCTGCGACGATTGCCTTGCCGCCTGTCCGTGGAACAAGTTTGCCCAAAGCGCCGCGGCCAACAAGGCCTTCCTGCCCCGCGCCGAACTCTCCGCGCCGCGGCTGGCGGAACTGCTGGCGCTCGATGATGCGGGCTTCCGGCGCTTGTTTTCAGGCTCGCCGATCAAGCGCATCGGGCGCGACCAGTTCGTGCGCAATTGCCTCTACGCCGCAGGCAATAGCGGTGATGTGTCGCTGCTGGTGCAGGTGGAGCGGTTGCTGGGCGATGCCGATGAGGTGGTTGCCGATGCGGCGGTGTGGGCGGCGGCGAGGCTCCAATCCTCCCCCTTGGGGGAGGGGGACCGCGACGCGTAGCGGCGGGGTGGAGGGGTACTGGCGAGTGGTCCCGAGCTTGCCGGAGAGCGCCCGAGCACTCGCCCGTACCCCTCCACCATCCTGCGGATGGTCCCCCTCCCCTGCAGGGAGGAATTCAAACCGGCATCAGTTCCTTCAGCGCCACGCCGCTATCCGCCAGCTGGGCCAGATCGGGATGGACACCGGCCTCGACCAGCTTGCGGCCCTGGACATAGTCCTTGACCATATTGACGCAGTCGAGCGCGATGACCTTGCCGCCCTTGAGGTAAACCACGGAAAAGGCCCGGTCCGCCGGATTGCCGCGCAGCACGGTTTGGTCATAGCCCACCGAAAGCCCCGCCGTCTGCAGGCGCAGGTCATACTGGTTGGACCAGAACCACGGGAAGGCGTGATAGGGCTGTTCATCGCCGCAAATGGCCTTGGCGACGCAGGAGCCCTGATCGTTGGCGTTCTGCACCGATTCGACGCGCATCACCGTGCCCTCGGCATAGTCGCAGGCGAAAGCGGCACAGTCACCGATGGCGTAGATATCGGGCAGGCTGGTGCGGCAGAACTCGTCGATGTCCACCCCTGCACCGCCAGCCGCACCGGCCGAGATCAGCGGCGCAACTGCAGCGATGATACCGATGCCGACGATCACCGCGTCGGCGGGGATCACGGTTCCGTCGGCCAGCTTCACGCCGGAGACGCGGCCCTCTCCCTCAAGGCTTTCAACCGCAACGCCGGTGCGCAGATCGACGCCGTGGTCGCGGTGTTCCTTTTCGTAGAAGGCCGAAAGCTGCGGCCCGGCAACGCGCGCCAGCACGCGGGGCAGCGCTTCGAGCAGGGTTACCTTGCAGCCGAGTTTGGTGAGCACCGCCGCAGCCTCAAGCCCGATATAGCCGCCGCCGATCACAACGATGTTCTTCACCCCGCCATCAATCTCGCCCATCAGCTGGTCGCAGTCTTCGCGGGTGCGCACGGCGTGGACGCCGGAAAGGTTGGCGCCGGGGCAGGTCAGCTTGCGCGGATCGCCGCCGGTGGCCCAGACGAGCTTGCCGTAAGTGAACTGGGTGCCGTCCGAGAGGGTGAGCGTCTTGGTCGCCGGATCAACCTTGGTCACTTCGAGCCCAAGCCGCAGATCGATCTGCTTTTCCTCCCAGAACTGCGGCGGGCGGATATAAAGCCGGTCAAAGGTCTTTTCGCGGGCGAAGTATTCCTTGGAGAGCGGTGGGCGTTCATAGGGCGGCTCGCTCTCGCGGCCGATCATGGTCACTGTGCCCTCAAAGCCGTTCTGCCGCAGCGCGATGGCGCACTGCGCCCCGCCATGCCCGGCCCCGACGATGACTACATCCGCTCCGCTCATTCCCCGAATCCCTTCAATGTGCTCTGCGCGCGTTTCGCCAAAAGCCTTGGCACGTCAAGCGCCGAGACGAATTGATCGCTGTCAGTTGATGCACAAGTGAGGGGAGCCGAGACTCAGCCCGGGATAGACGTCTGCGCTTCGCGGGCATCGCCTTCGGGAGCGGCGATGATGTCGCGCGTTACAGCGCCCTTGTCGACCGTGTTGGTCCGCGGATCGCCAACCATCGAGCGGATGCCCGGGGCCGAACCACCAGCACGGCTGATCGTGTTCTTTTCGACTTCGCTGCGCGCGGCGGGAGCGCCGAACAGCGCCTCTTGCGCCTGCTGCTGCGCGGTCTGCTCGGCAGGGCGCGGCGCGCCGGGCTGCGGCGGGGTCAGCGCGAAATCAGGTGGAACCACCAGCGGAGCCTGACGCTGCACCGCATATTCATCGGGGCGGGCACGATTGAACAGGCCGCCGCCGCTGCCACAGGCCGAAAGCAGGCTCGCGCCAAGGCCAAGGATCAGGAAAGAGGCGGTCTTGTTCATCGTTCTACTCCGAGGCACCAGGTGCCGTTTCTTGGGGGGGCTTTTCGCGCAGAAGCAGCGAACGGGCAAGAATAATCACCACGCCAATCGATATTGCCGCATCGGCGAGGTTGAAGATCATGAAGGGGCGGAAGTTGCCGAAATGCAGGTCGGCATAGTCGGTGACGAAGCCTTGGGTGATACGGTCGACAATATTACCCAGCGCGCCGCCGAGCACGAGGCCGAGCGCGATTATGTCTGCCCGCGCCTTTTCCTTGGTCATCCAGTAAAGCACGCCCAGCGCAATCGCCCCGGTTAGCGCCACCAGCAGCCAGCGACTTGCCGGGGTGTCGCCCGAGAGCAGTCCGAGCGAAACGCCGCGGTTTTCCGCCCAGGTGAAGCGGAAGAACGGCATTACCTCTACCTCGAGCACATCGGGCAGCGCCATTGGTCCTTCGACCCACGCCTTCACCGCCTGATCGGCAATGAAAGTAAGCGCGGCGGCGATCAGGCCGGATGCGGGGAGGCGGAACGAACTCAAAACCGAACTCTCTTTTCTTCGTCATCCTGAACTCGTTTCAGGATCCATTTCTCGTTTTGCCCTGCCAGCGCAGGATCACAGCAAACCGCGCGGTTGGCTTTTCTCCGGCCAGCGCCGGGCAACCGGCCCGATGGATCCTGAAACAAGTTCAGGATGACGGGGGTGGTTGAGGGTGTGCTGGGCGCAAGAATCATACAGCGGCGTCTATTCCCGCCACAACGTGATCGCAGCGTGAACAAAGCGCGCCGTCCTCAGCGACATCGGGCAGATGACGCCAGCAGCGGCCGCATTTGTGGTGGTCGGTTACTGCGACTGCCAGTTCCGCGCCGCTCTTGACCGAGGCAACGATGAACAGTTCCGAATAATCGATGCCGTCGGCCTCTGCCGAAGGTAGCGTCACCGCAGCCTGCAGGCTTGAGCCTAGAACCTTTTCACGGCGCAGCGGTTCGATCTGTTCGTTGACCAAGGCGCGCGTGTTGCGCAGTTCTGCCCACTTGTCGCCATCGACCGCCGAAGCTTCGGTGTCGGAGAGTTCAGGCCACTCGAGCAAATGCACCGAGCTGGCATCCGGGAACCGCGTCCCCCAAACCTCTTCCGCCGTAAACACCAGCACTGGCGCAGCATAGCGCACCAGAGCATGGAACAGCGTATCCAGCACCGTGCGATAGGCCATGCGCTTGGGATCGGTCGCCGCGTCGCAATACAGCGAATCCTTGCGGATATCGAAGAAGAAGGCCGAGAGGTCTTCGTTGCAGAAGTCAGTCAGCGCGCGGACGTAGGTGTTGAAATCGAAGTCCGCCACCGCCTGCCGAAGGGTCGCATCCAGCTTTGCCAGCAACGCCAGCACATAGCGTTCCAGCTCGGGCATCGCGGCCACATCGACCTTTTCCGCATCGCTGAACCCGTCCAGCGCGCCGAGCAGATAGCGGAAGGTGTTGCGCAGCTTGCGGTACTGGTCGGCCACGCCCTTCAGGATCTCGTCACCGATGCGGTGGTCCTCGGTGTAATCGACCGAGAGCGCCCACAGACGGATGATGTCGGCGCCGTTGGTCTCCATCACCTTGATCGGGCTGATGGTGTTGCCAAGGCTCTTGGACATTTTCATGCCCTTGGCGTCCATGGTGAAGCCGTGGGTCAGCACCGCCTTGTAGGGCGCGCGGCCGCGGGTGCCGCAGCTTTCGAGCAGGCTCGACTGGAACCAGCCGCGATGCTGGTCAGAGCCTTCAAGATAGAGATCGGCGGGCGATTGCATCCCCGGCCAGCGCCCGCTTTCCAGCACGAAAGCATGGGTGCAGCCCGAATCGAACCACACGTCGAGAATGTCGGTGACGCGCTCGTAATCATCGGCGCTGTATTGGCTGCCCAGGTATTCCTGCGCGCGGGCTTCGGACCAGGCGTCAACACCGTGTTCGCGCACGCCGGCGATGATCCGGGCGTTGACCTCGGGATCGGCGAGGTACTGGTTGGAGCCCTTCTTCACGAACAGTGTGATCGGCACGCCCCACGCGCGCTGGCGGGAGAGCACCCAGTCTGGGCGGCCTTCAACCATGCTGCGGATGCGGTTCTCGCCCTTGGCGGGGAGCCAGCGGGTGTCGGTGATGGCCTTCAGCGCCTTGTCGCGCAGTGTGCCGTCAGCGCGCTCGGCGTCCATCGGCACAAACCATTGCGGCGTGCAGCGATAGATCACCTTGGCCTTTGAGCGCCATGAGTGCGGGTAGCTATGCTTGTAATCGGCCGAAGCGGCGAGCAGACCCCCACCAGTCTTGGCAGCCTCACGCAGCGCCTCGCAGATCGGGCCGTCGGGGGCGTTGAACTTGGGGTTGATGACCGAGCCTTGCCCGCCGAGCCAGGCCCAGTCCTCACGATACTTGCCATCGCCTTCCACTGCGAAGACCGGTTCGATACCGTGGGCCTTGCACAAGGCAAAGTCATCCTCGCCGTGATCGGGGGCCATGTGGACAAGGCCGGTGCCGCTGTCGGTGGTGACAAAGTCGCCGGGCAGGAACGGACGCGGACGGGCGAAAAAGCCGCCGAGTGCGTGCATCGGGTGGCGGGCGATGGTTCCGGCGAGGTCGGAGCCTTTGAAAGAAGCATTAAGACCCGAGTCTGGATCGATGTACTCTTGGAGAGAGGGCGCACCGATTTCACCGAAGTCGAGAGCCTTTGCTGCCTTGTTAAGGCGATCGGCGAAGGAAGTTGCCAAGTTTTTCGCGACGAGAAATTTGGAAATTCGGTTGGTATGGAAAGGGAGTCCGGCTGCCGCCAGCACCTCGTTGACCCGCTTGTCGCCGTTCGCATCAGCTCCTACGGTATCCGCTGTGACGAACAGCAACACATACTCAACATCCGGCCCATAAGCCAAAGCCTGATTGACCGGAATCGTCCAAGGCGTCGTCGTCCAGATCACTGCATGGGCACCGACCAGTTCGGCAATCGGCGACTCAACAATCTCGAACGCCACGTCGATCTGGGTCGAGACGATATCCTCGTACTCAACCTCGGCCTCGGCCAGCGCGGTCTTTTCAACCGGGGACCACATTACCGGCTTGGCGCCGCGATAGAGCTGGCCGCTTTCGGCGAACTTCATCAGTTCGGAAACGATGGTCGCTTCGGCCTGAAAATCCATCGTCAGATAGGGATTGTCCCAATCGCCATTGATGCCGAGCCGCTTGAGCTGCTCGCGCTGCACGTTCACCCAGTTCTGGGCATAGGCGCGACATTCGGCGCGGAATTCGACCGGATCGACCTGATCCTTGTCGAGCTTCTTCTTGCGGTACTGCTCCTCAACCTTCCACTCGATCGGCAGGCCGTGGCAGTCCCAGCCGGGAACATAGGGCGCGTCTTTGCCCAGCAGGCTCTGGGTGCGGACCACCATGTCCTTCAGGATATGGTTGAGCGCATGGCCGATGTGCATGTCGCCATTGGCATAGGGCGGGCCATCGTGGAGGATGAACTTTTCACGCCCAGCCCGCGCCTCGCGTAGCTTGGCGTAGAGGTCTTCGGCCTGCCAACGCGCAAGGATGCCCGGCTCCTTCTGCGGGAGGCCAGCCTTCATGGGGAAATCGGTCTTCGGCAGGAAGACAGTGTCTCGAAAATCGCGTGCTTCAGTCATATGGCGGGGGCCTTAGCGTTAGGCGCGGCGTTTCGCAATTTTTGGTTCGCGCAAAGGCGCAAAGTGAAAGAAGGCGCAAAGGAGTTGTGCTTGCGGCGGAGCCGCTTTCTCAATTGGGGGGTTGGTTCAAACCGGAAGGTCAGGATTGAGAGAGCCTGCGGCGCATTACGCTGCATCTTCGCGCCTTCTTTCCTTTGCGCCTTTGCGCGAACCCTACTTACTTCGCCCCAAGCACCGCCCTTGCCGCATCACAATCGCGCCCGATCTGCGCGATCAGGGCGTCCAGCGAATCATACTTCTCTTCGCC
>CANFXW010000030.1 GCA_947451145.1 Sphingomonadaceae bacterium
ATACAACTTCTGGCACACCCCTTGCTTTAACAGTTTCGCCGGAATGTTCCGGCAGGCTGACAGGGGTTACCGATGAAGTTCATCATCGCCATCATCAAGCCGTTCAAGCTCGACGAAGTGCGTGAAGCACTGGGCGCCATCGGCATTGCCGGAATGACCGTCTCTGAAGTCAAGGGTTTCGGACGGCAAAAAGGGCAGACGGAAATCTACCGCGGTGCGGAATATTCCACCAACATGCTGCCCAAAGTGAAGATCGAAATTGCCGCGAGTGACGACCTTGCTCCGCAAGTTGTCGAAACGATCCAGCAAGTCGCCAGCACATCGGCGATCGGCGACGGCAAAATCTTCGTTCTCGATCTGGCTGAGGCCGTTCGTATCCGCACCGGCGAGGCCGGGGACACAGCGCTTTAAGCGCTGGTCTGACAGGAGGTAACATCACAATGATACGCAAACTTCTCGGCGGCGCCGGTGCTCTGGGGGCTTCGCTCCTCACCGCTTCCACCGCTTTCGCACAAGCCGCGCCTGCCTTGGTCAAGGCGCCGGACGTTGCCCACATGGCCACCATGGTCAACAAGGGCGATACCACCTGGATGCTGGTTTCATCGGTCCTCGTGCTGATGATGAGCATCCCCGGCCTCGCGCTGTTCTATGGCGGTCTGGTCCGCACCAAGAACATGCTGTCGGTGCTGATGCAGGTATTCATGATCGTTTCGATCACCGGCCTGATGTGGGCGGTTGTCGGCTATTCGCTTTCTTTCACAGGTGGTTCGCCGTTCATCGGCGGTCTGTCCAAGGCGTTTATGCAAGGCGTGACCAGCGGCACATATGCTGCAACGTTCTCTAACAATGTCTACATTCCGGAACTGTCCTACTTCGTCTTCCAGATGACATTCGCCATGATCACCCCGGCGCTGTTCATTGGTTCGTTCGCTGAACGCATCAAGTTCTGGCCGCTGATGATCTTCACGGTTCTGTGGTCGCTGCTGGTCTATTACCCGGTTGCTCACATGGTTTGGTACTGGGCTGGCCCGGACTTCCTGCCAGATGCTCCGACCGATTCCGGCTTCCTGTTCGCCAAGGGCGCGCTCGATTTCGCTGGCGGCACCGTGGTTCACATCAACGCCGGTATTGCGGGTCTGGTTGGCTGCCTCGTTCTCGGCAAGCGTCTGGGCTTCGGCAAGGAAAGCACCCCGCCGCACTCGCTGACCATGACCATGATCGGCGCTTCGCTGCTGTGGGTGGGCTGGTTCGGCTTCAACGCCGGTTCCAACCTGGAATCGAACGGTGTCGCTGCGGTAGCCTTCGTCAACACCATGCTGGCAACCTGCGCTGCAGCCCTCAGCTGGGCAGTGGTTGAGCAGATCGTCCACAAGAAGCCTTCGATGCTGGGTGCCGCTTCGGGTGCCGTCGCCGGCCTCGTCGCAATCACCCCGGCTTCGGGTTATGGCGCGCCGATGACCTCGATCGTGCTTGGCCTGATCGTTTCGCCGATCTGCTTCTTCTTTGTCTCGACGGTGAAGAACAAGTTCAAGTACGACGATACGCTCGATGTCTTCGGCGTCCACTGCATCGGCGGAATCACAGGTGCGCTGGCTACTGCGGTTGTCGCAGCGCCAAGCCTCGGCGGTCAGGGTTACTTCGATTACACCAAGTTCCCCGCCGTTGCGGTCGCTCCGGGCGATTACAGCATTACCGGCCAATTGTGGATCCAGCTGCAGGCAGTAGCCACCACGCTTCTGTGGTCGGGCATTGTCTCGGCAATCCTCCTGATTGCCATCAAGTACACGATCGGTCTGCGTCCTGCCGAGGATGCCGAGCGCGAAGGTCTTGACCTTACCGAACACGGCGAGCGCGCATACAACTACTAAGGCGCTCGTCAGATCTTGGCGGGATCGGGGAAACCTCCTCTCCTCCTCTTCCCCGGTTCCGCCAACCCATGTTCCTCCTGCGAACACAACTCAAAGGCCCGGGCCAGCCGCCCGGGCCCTTTTTTCGTTTGGGCTTTACAGGCCCCCGGCAAAGGCCGAATTAGGGCCAATGACTGAAGAAGAAATCGAAAAGCGGCTGCATCGGCGCCGTTTCTACAAAGCCGAACAGGAAGCTGGCTTCGTTGAAAGCCACGTCACCCACACCCCGCAAACCCTCAGTCCCAGCTATCAGCTGGCCTTCCGCGATACGGATTTCCTGCTGCGCGAAGAGCTGCGGCCGGTGCGTTTTCAGCTGGAACTGCTGAAGTGCGAAATGCTGATGGAAGAGGCGCGGATCGGCTCGACGCTGGTTTGCTATGGCTCGGCCCGTATCCCGTCACCCGAACAGGTTGAGGCCAAGCTGGCTGCGGCCAAGACCGACAAGGAACGCAAGGTTGCCGAGCGGCTGGCGGCCAACTCCAAATATTACGAGGAAGCCCGGACACTTGCCCGCATCGCCAGTGAATGTGCGATAGTCGAGCAGGGCATGCGCCAGTTCGTCGTTTGCTCGGGCGGCGGGCCGTCGATCATGGAAGCCGCCAACCGCGGCGCGGCTGAAGCAGGGGCTGAGACCATCGGGCTCAACATCGTGCTGCCGCACGAGCAGGCGCCCAACCTTTACGTCACCCCGCGCCTCGCCTTCCAGTTCCACTATTTCGCCCTGCGCAAGATGCACTTCCTGCTCCGCGCCAAGGCGGTGGCGGTGTTCCCAGGCGGCTTTGGCACGCTCGACGAATTCATGGAGCTGCTGACCCTGGTGCAAACCGGCAAGATGCGCCCCATCCCGATCCTGCTGTTCGGCCGCGAGTTCTGGAACAAGGTGATCAACTTCGAGGCGCTGGCCGAAGAAGGCGTAGTCAACGAGGCTGATCTCAAGCTGTTCACCTGGGTGGAAACGGCCGAGGAAGGCTGGGATGTGATCCGGGATTTCTACGATCTGGATTAACGAACGGCGGCGTGCCCCAGCGGCCCATGCCCTTCGCCAAACCCGGGTGCCGCAAGCAGAGCGGCGCGGACGAATTCGCGCGCCCGGGCGATCGCAGCCATCATATCCAACCCGCCGCCAAGACCAGTGGCAATCGCAGAGGCGAGCGTGCAGCCGGTGCCATGGGTGTGGCGCGTATCGATGCGGCTTGCGCGCCAGATGACGGTGTCCTTGCCGGGCACCACAAGGCGGTCCTCCAACTCTGGCCCTTCGACATCACCGCCCTTGGCGAGATAGGCAATCCCGCGCGCGGCCATGGCTTCATGCCCGCCCAGCGCCGCCAGCTCGGCGACATTGGGCGTGGTCAGCGCGGCCACTTGCATCAGTCGCTCAAAGGCCGCGATTGTCTCGCTGTCGGCCAGAGCCGCGCCGCTGGTGGCGATCATTACCGGATCGAAGACCACCGGCACGTTCACGCCTTCGAGCAGGTCGGCCACTGCGTTGGCAATGGCCGCCGATCCCAGCATGCCGATCTTCACCGCGTTGACGCCGATGTCGCAGGCACAGGCCTCGATCTGCGCCACGACCAGTTCGGGCGACAGGACTTCGACCACGGTCACGCCCGTTGTGTTCTGCGCGGTGATCGCGGTGATCGCGCTCATCGCATAGCCGCCGAGCATGGTGATGGTCTTGATGTCAGCCTGAATGCCCGCGCCGCCCGATGAATCGGAGCCGGCTATGGTCAGCACGCGGGGAGGCTGGATCACCCTTTGAACTTCCGCACGGTCGAAGGCGGGCTCTTGGCGTGATGCTTCACCGCGCGGGTTGGCCGATCCATCAGCTCGCCGCCACAATTGGGGCAGCGGTCATCCAGCGCCTCGCTGCATTCGGCGCAGAAGGTGCATTCAAACGAACAGATGAACGCGCCGGGGGCTTCGGCGGGCAAATCGGTGCCGCAGCGTTCGCAATCGGGGCGCATTTCCAGCATCAGGCGGCGGCCTCCCGCACGGCATCGCAGATGGCATCGACCACCTGCTCAACCTGCCCAGCATCGTCGCCTTCGGCCATCACGCGGATCACCGGCTCGGTGCCCGAGGGGCGGATTACGAGGCGGCCCTTGCCGATCAGCTGCGCCTCGGCCTCGGCTATCACGGCCTTGACCTTGGCATCGTCCAGCGGCTTGCCACCGGCAAAGCGCACATTCTTGAGCAGTTGCGGCACGGTATCGAACAGGTGGAGCAATTCGCTTGCCCGCTTGCCCGACTGGACCAGCGCGGCCAGCACCTGAAGCCCGGCCACGGTGCCATCGCCGGTGGTGCCATGATCGAGCATGATCATGTGGCCAGATTGCTCGCCGCCAACGTTGAAGCCGCCTTCCTTCATCCGCTCGAGCACATAGCGGTCACCCACCTTGGTGCGCTCGAGCGTCAGGCCCTGCCCCTGCAGATAGCGTTCAAGGCCGAGGTTGGACATCACCGTCGCCACCACCCCGCCGCCGCGCAAGGTCCCGCGCGCTGCCAGTTGCGTACCGATCAGCGCCATCAACTGGTCGCCGTCGACCGTCTGGCCCTTTTCATCAACAACGATCAGCCGGTCCGCATCGCCATCCAGCGCAATGCCGATGTCCGCGCCGCTGGCGACCACGCTTTCCTTGACGAGATCAAGGTGGGTCGATCCGCAGCGCTCGTTGATGTTCTTGCCATTGGGTGAAACGCCAACGGTGATCACCTCCGCGCCCAGCTCCCAGATCGCTGAGGGAGCAACCTGATAAGCCGCGCCATTGGCGCAATCGACGACGATCTTCAGGCCGTCGAGGCGGATATTGTCGGGCAGCGATGCCTTTACCGCGTGGATATAGCGACCGCGGGCGTCATCGATACGGCGGGCGCGGCCGATTTCCTCGGAAGCCGCCAGCGGAATGTCCTGCGCCAGCATCGCCTCGATCGCCAGCTCGTCATCGTCGGATAGTTTGAACCCGTCCGGGCCGAACAGCTTGATACCATTGTCGGCATAGGGGTTGTGGCTGGCAGAAATCATCACGCCGACGTCTGCCCGCAGTTCGCGGGTGAGCAGGGCCACGGCAGGGGTCGGCATCGGCCCGAGCAGCACCACGTCCATGCCGACGGAGGTGAACCCGGCGACCATGGCGTTTTCCAGCATATAGCCCGAAAGCCGCGTATCCTTGCCGATCACCACGCGGTGGCGGTGGCTGCCACGCAGGAAGCGGGTGCCCGCTGCCTGTCCCACTTTCATCGCCACTTCTGCCGTCATTACGCCCGCATTGGTGCGCCCGCGAATGCCGTCTGTGCCGAAGTATTGCCTGCTCATTGCGTCTCTGTCCCGACCCAAGCTTCTGTGTGAATTGCCATGGCGCAAGCTTGCGGTATTGTCACCCCGGCAAACGGTTAGGGGCATATCATGGCAGCACAATCTTCGGCGAGTGGCTTTCCCGAGATCAAGGTCCCCGCCGCCCTGACTTTCGCCGGGCTGGTGCTGGGCTTTACGGCCGGGATCCTGCTGCGCGGAACGTCTGCACTTGCCCACCTGCTGGCCGTGGCCGAACCGGCTGGAACGCTGTGGCTGCGCGCCTTGCAGACGACGATTCTGCCGCTGGTGATCGGGCTGGTCTATACCGGCATTTCGCAAACGCTGGCGGCGGCGGGCGGTGGCGCATTGGCGCGGCGGGCGGTTGGCCTGTTTGTCGCCGTGCTGCTCGCGAGTGGTGCAATGTCGGCCCTGCTGGTGCCGCTGCTGCTCAATATCGCGCCGATCCCGCCACAGGCCATTGCCGCGCTGAGCGGCGGGGCAGAGGCGGCAGGGAAAGTACCCGGCATTGCCGAAATCCTCGCCGCAATGATGCCGCAGAACATCTTTGCCGCCGCTGCCGATGGCGCGATGCTGGCGGTGGTGGTGTTCGTTTCGCTGTTCGCTCTCGCAGCCACCCGCATTGCCGAAGCGCCGCGCAAGGCGCTGGGGCTGGTGTTCGAAGGCCTCGCCAGCGCGATGATGGTTGTCGTTGGCTGGGTGCTGATGCTCGCGCCGATCGGCGTGTTTGGCCTCGCCGTTTCGCTCGGTGCCAAGAGCGGGCCGGACGCCATCGGCGCGCTGGCGCATTACATTATCGTGGTGAGCCTGGCTGGCGGCGTGGTGCTGCTGGCGGGCTTTGTGCTGGCCGTGCTGCGCGCGCACCTGCCGCTCGGGCAGTTCGCCCGCGCCATGCTGCCGGTTCATGCCGTTGCCCTTTCGACCCAGTCATCGCTCGCCTGCCTGCCGGCCATGCTCGCTGCCTGCCGCAAGCTCGGCGTGCGCGATGCCACTGCCGATTTCGTCCTGCCGCTGGCCGTGGCGATCTTCCGCGCGACCAGCCCGGCGATGAACATGGGCGTGGCGATCTATGCCGCCAAGCTGACGGGGGTGGAGCTTTCCGCCCCGGCGCTGGCAGCCGGGGTGATCGTGGCATTTCTGGTTTCGCTAAGCTCGGTGTCGCTGCCGGGGACGCTTAGCTTTGTTGTCTCGGTGGGGCCGATAGCGCTGGCCATGGGCGTGCCGGTCGCGCCGCTCGGGCTGTTGGTCGCGGTGGAAATGCTGCCCGATCTGATGCGCACGCTGGGCAATGTGACAATGGACGTGGCGGTGACAGCCGCAGTGGATCGCAAATCGGATGAGTGACCCCGAGGCTGGACTGGCGGGATTTCTCGCCAAGTACACGCCCGAAATCGCGGCGCGCGGGGGAGCAATTATCGCCCGGCTGCGCGCCGAACTGCCTTCCGCCAATGTGCTCGTCTATGACAATTACAATGCGCTTGCTGTGGGTTTTGCCGCCAACGAGAAAGTCTCCGGCGTCATCTTTTCCATCGCGCTTTACCCGCGCTGGGTGAGTATCTTCATGAGCGCAAAGCTTGATGATCCGGCCGGCATTTTCAAAGGCTCAGGCGGCACCGTGCGGCATGTTGTGCTCGATGGTGTGTCGGCGCTGGACCAGCCAGACATCGCCGCGCTGGTAGCGCAGGCCATCGCCCGCGCCGAGCCGCCGCTCGATCCGGCTTCTCAGGGGAAACTGGTGATCAAATCGGTCTCGGCCAAGCAAAGACCGAGGCGACCGGGCTGAATCAGCCCTTGTTCGCCTCGTAGCGTTCAATCGCTTCCAGCACGATGCGCTTGGCCTCTTCGGCATCGCCCCACTTGCCGATGCGCACCCACTTTTCGCTCTCCAGGTCCTTGTAGTGCTTGAAGAAGTGCTCGATCTGCTGGAGCACGATCGAGGGCAGATCCTGCCGCTCACCGATGTCCGAGTAATAAGGGAAGGTGGTGTCAACAGGCACGCAGATCAGCTTTTCGTCGCCGCCGGCTTCATCTTCCAGATTGAGCACGCCGATCGGCCGGGCGCGGACGACGCAGCCGGGGACGAAGGGCGAGCGGGCAATCACCAGCGCATCAAGCGGATCGCCATCGGGCGAAAGCGTGTGCGGCACAAAGCCGTAGTTCGCCGGATAACGCATCGGCGTGTGCAGGATGCGGTCAACAAACAACGCACCGCTGGCCTTGTCGAATTCGTACTTCACCGGCTCACCGCCGACGGGCACTTCGATGATGACGTTCAGGCTTTCTGGCGGGTTGTTGCCCACGGGGATCAGGTCAATACGCATGGCTGCGCCCTTAGGCTGGCTCATGCTGCACTGCAACAAGAAATCTAGCTCGCTGCTCCTGCGAGCACATTTATGCTGAACGCCAGCGCGCCGATATTGAACAGGAACGAGAGCAGGCAGTGCAGAACCACCACCCGCCGCACGCCGCCGCGGGTAACATTCACGTCGCTGGCGGCAAAGCTCATACCCGCGGTGAAGGCGAAATAGAGGAAGTCCCAATAATCGGGCTCTGGCGTTCCGGGGAATTCAAAGCCGCCGCGATTGGTCACCCCGTCATAGCAGCGCGCGTAATGCATGTGGGCATAGTGCATCATGAAGACGAGGTTGAGGAAGGCCCAGGCCAGTGCGAGCGTGGCGACCAGCTTGATGATTGCGCGCATGTCGCCGTGGTGGGCGGCGGGTAGCTCGGCGGTGATCGCGGTCATGATCGCGAGCACCGAAAAGCTGGTGATCAGCAAGACGACTGCGCGGTTCGCATCGTTTTGCACGGCATGGTGGTGCATCTGCTCGGCCCCGTGGTCCTTCGTCAGCGGCCATAGCGACAGGCCGAAGGCGATCACGCCCAGATCAAAGCCGATCACCAGCGAATCGCCCCACGGGTGCCCGGCCATCCAGTGCCGCCATGCGGCCACGGCCAGCATCACGCCGACAAACAGCACAAAGCGCGGCGGCGCGATGTGGTGGCCCAGCAGGGTGCGCAGATTGCGCAGAGGCCCCTGCCGTGCGCTCACTTGGCTTTAGCCTTCGGGGCGGCTTTGGCAGCAGGCATTGCCCGCCGGGGACTCAGCAGCAGATCAAGCCCGACCGGACCGTTGCCCGGAGCGGCGCGCTCCAACCAGGGATAGCGCAGGCCATAGTGATAGTGGATCGGCACGGTGAAGAACCGGTCGCCGCGCTGCACCAGCAGCTCGATAGCATTGCTGCCACCCTTGGCCGCGGTGATGGCCTTGGTGATCACCTCGTCGCTCATCGCCTCGCCGTTCACCGCAACGATCTTTGTACCGGTAACGATTCCGGCATTGAAGGCGGGGCCATCCCAGAGCGTGCTGGAAACCCGGCCCTCCTTGTCGAGTGTCACGCCTAGCGAATAGGTGAGCGATGTTGACTTGGCCTTGGCGTTGCGGGCCTTTTCATAGGGGTTGGCTTCCGGTTTCCACACCAGCTTGTAGCCCGCCTTCTCCACTCCGGCGAGCGGTGCGGGGCGGCCATGATCGTCGATACGTTCATGCAGGAATTTGGCCCAGTCATAGGCATAGACGCCGTTCAGTGCCGATACGACATCGCCGAATTCGTAAGGCACCTGCCCCCAATCGCCATCGCGGATGCCGAAGAAAGCCTTTGCGAAATCGTCGAGGCCTTTCGCTCCCTTGGTCCCTTCGCGGATGATCTGGTCAGCCTCGAGCCAGATCAGCGAGCTTTCGCTATAATAGTCTTCACCGCGGGCCAGCGAAGCATAGGGCTTGGGCTTGCGCGCGGCAAACACCGGGTCGGTCGTGGTGTCGCTGACCGAGCGCCACTGGCGCCCCGGCTGAATCGAATATTGCCCGGCGGAAGAGGCGAGCATGCCCAGCGCAATGTCCTTTGACTGGATGCCCGAGCGCGCCGCGTGGACAATGCCCCAGAACTGGTTCTGCCCTTCATAGACCCACAGCAGATCGTCCTGCATCGGTTGGCGGTAATCGGGCGTCCACAGCCGCGCCGGGCGGCGGAACTTGCCGTCCCACGAATGCGAAAGCTCGTGCGCGATCACGTTGCGATCCCAGTCGTGTTCGCTCCACTTGATGAAGTTTTCCGGCTCCATCTGGTTCTCGCTCGATCGGTGATGCTCCAGCCCGATGCCGCCCATCCGGTCGGTGAGCGCAATCAGCAGGTCATAGTGATCCCAGTGATGGCTGCCATAGCCCAGCACCTCTTCCTCAACCATCGCGCGCAGCTTGGTCAGGCCTTCGGGCGGCAGTTCAAGCTGCTCGGGCTTGTCGGCGACAACATCAGCGAAGGCATTGTGCCCCAGATCGCAGCGCCGGGCATACTTGCCGGCAAAGATCGGCGAATCGACCAGCACTTCGTAATTGGTCTCGGCCCAGGTAACCCGATTGAGCTTAGGGTCACCACTGGCGCTCTGGCCATCGAGCGCGGTAAAGGCTGTCCAGCCTTCGGGGAAGGTCACGCTCGGCTTCACCTTGATCTGCCGCACATAGTGCCCGGCGGGATAGAGGCTCATCTTCTCCCACTGCAGGTTGAGCATTTCACGCGTCATGGTGATGCGGCCTTCGCTCGTTTGCAGCGGGCTGGTGTGGAGGAACTTGGCGGTAACAGCAGTGGTTCCGGCCGGAACGTCGATGTGGAAAGCAAAAACCTCCACCGGATCGCGCTTCCACGCCAGTTCCCTGTCACCGGCATAGAAATGGATGTCGACCAGCTCGGCCAGCGGGCCACGAGCGCCGTGCTCGCCCGGCAGCCAGCGGGGCAATTGCAGGATCAGATCGCGGGTGCCCGAGGCCACCGGTACGGTCTGCACCACGCGATAGACGCCGCGGGTCACATCGCTGGCATCGATATCGAGCGTCATCGTGCCGGGATAGGCCACATCCTTCGCATCAGGCACGGTCTGGACGACCGGCACGGCGGCCGGAGCAGAGATTTGCGCCAAGGCGGTGGACGGAAGCAGCAGGGCGGCGAGTGGTGCGAGCGCGAATTTTGTTCTCATAGAGGCGTTTTGTGCCGGTAAGGCGCGGCAATCGCAACCTCACAATCGACGAGTAACTTTCCCGCGCCGTCTAAATCCTATAAGCGCCCCCGCCATGAGCACCAAGACACCACAGGCCATCCGTGGCACCCAGGATATTTTCGGCGCTGATGCCGAGGCTTTCGCCTTCGTCGTCGAAACCTTCGAGCGCGTGCGCAAGCTCTACCGCTTCCGCCGCATCGAAATGCCGGTGTTCGAAAAGACCGAAGTGTTCAGCCGCTCGATTGGCGAGACCACCGATGTTGTCTCCAAGGAGATGTATTCGTTCCTCGATCGCGGCGATGAATCGCTGACCCTGCGGCCCGAATTCACCGCTGGCATTGCCCGCGCCTTCATCACCAACGGCTGGCAGCAACACGCGCCGCTGAAGGTTGCGACGCACGGGCCTTTGTTCCGCTACGAGCGTCCGCAGAAGGGCCGCTATCGCCAGTTCCACCAGCTCGACGCCGAGATCATCGGCGCTGCCGAACCGCAGGCCGATGTCGAGCTGCTGGTGATGGCCGATCAGCTGCTGAAAGAGCTGGGCATCGCCGATGGCGTAACCCTGCTGCTCAACACACTTGGCGACGGCGAAAGCCGCGAGGCATGGCGCGCTGCGCTGGTCGACTATTTCCGTGCCGTGAAGGGCGAGCTTTCCGAGGATAGTCAGGAACGGCTCGAAAAGAACCCGCTGCGGATTCTGGATTCGAAGGACCCGCGCGACAAGGTGTTCGTCGGCGACGCGCCGAAGATCGACGATTACCTGAGCGCCGAGGCGCAGGATTTCTTCGGCAAGGTAACGAGCGGGCTGGACGCCGCCGGAGTGGCATGGACGCGCGCGCCGAGCCTCGTGCGCGGGCTGGATTATTACCGCCACACTGCGTTTGAATTTGTGACGGACCGGCTCGGCGCACAGGGCACCGTGCTTGGCGGCGGGCGTTATGACGGGCTGATGGAGTCGCTCGGCGGGGCTCCGACACCGGCGGTGGGCTGGGCTGCTGGGATTGAGCGGCTGGCGATGTTGGTGGGGGACAAGGGCGAGGCCACTGCTGATGTGGTTATTGCCGTTGAGGATGATGCTACTCTCTTGGCCGCAACCACTGGATTGGCTGAACTGCGCCGAGCCGGATTTTCTGCTGACATGGTTGCATCGGGCTCGCCTCGCAAGCGCTTCGACAAGGCAGTTAAAATTAGTGGAAAGATGCTGGTTTCCATATCCATGCGTGATGGTGCGATCCTGACAAACTGGCGAGTGTCGGAAGAACATTCGATCAAGGATCAGGTCGTTCAGGTGTTTGACCGAGCCATTTCCAAGGCATGACCATCTCCGACGCCCGTCTTGCCCAAATCTCCGCCCGCTTCGCTGAACTCGAGGCGCGGCTGGCTTCGGGGACGTTGGAGGGTGCGGAATTTGTTTCGGCCAGCCGCGACTATTCCGAACTGGAACCCGTCGCCAGGGCCGCTGAAACCGTGCGGGAAATGCGCGGAGAGCTGGACTCTCTCGCCGCGCTGGATGATCCCGAAATGCGCGAACTGGCAGAGGAAGAACTCGCCCGCATCCGTGCGGAATTGCCCGGGGCCGAGCACGCGCTGTCCATCGCCATGCTGCCCAAGGATTCGGCAGATTCCCGCCCCGCCATGCTCGAAATCCGCGCAGGTACCGGCGGCGACGAGGCCGCGCTGTTCGCCGCCGACCTGTTCCGCATGTACGAAGGCTATGCCGCGACGCAGGGCTGGCGGGTGGAGGTCGATTCGGTCAACGCCAACGATCTTGGCGGCTTCAAGGAAGTGATCGCCAGCGTCTCGGGCAATGGCGTTTTCGCCAAGCTGAAGTTCGAGAGCGGCGTCCACCGCGTCCAGCGCGTGCCGGTGACCGAGTCTGGCGGTCGCATCCACACCAGCGCCGCGACGGTTGCGGTGCTGCCGGTGGCCGAGGAAGTCGACGTCGAGATTGCCGACAGCGATATCAAGATCGATATCTACCGCGCCTCTGGTGCAGGCGGCCAGCACGTCAACACCACCGATTCCGCCGTCCGGCTCACCCATTTGCCCACCGGCCTCGTGGTGATCCAGCAGGACCAGCGCAGCCAGCACAAGAACAAGGCCAAGGCCATGACCGTGTTGCGCACCCGGCTTTATGACCTGAGACGCAACGAAGCGCAGGGCGAAGAGGCCGAGGCGCGCAAGGCCATGGTCGGCTCCGGCGACCGCTCCGAGCGCATCCGCACCTACAACTTCCCGCAAGGCCGTGTGACCGATCACCGCATCAACCTGACCCTGCACCGCCTGCCCGAAATCCTCGAAGGCGGGGGCCTCGGCGAACTGATCGACGCGCTGATCGCCGAGGATCAGGCCAAGCGGCTGGCGGCGCTGGGTGAGTAAGGGCGTGGGAATGATGCTTCGACAAGCTCAGCATGAGCGGAGTTTTGTGTTGCATTCAAATCAACACCCGCTCAGCCTGAGCCTGTCGAAGGCCGTACACGGCATCGCTCCATGACCATTGCCCTCGCCATACGCGAGGCGGCGGATGCGCTGGCGGGGTGTTCGGATACCCCGCGGCTCGATGCCGAGCTGCTGATGGCGCATATGCTGGGCGTTTCGCGCTCGGCCATGCTGATCCAACACATGAAGCAGTCCCCGCCGCCGCCGGGCTTTGCCAGCCTGATAGTGCGGCGGTTGCGGCATGAGCCGGTGGCCTATATCCTGGGCGAACAGGAGTTTTTCGGCCTGACCTTCCGCGTCACCCCTGATGTCCTGATCCCGCGCGGGGATAGCGAGGTGCTGGTGGAGATGGCGATCAAGGCGCGGCCCGAAGCGAAGCGGATGCTTGATTGCGGGACGGGGTCGGGCGCGCTGCTGCTGGCGGTGCTGCATGGCTTGCCTGAGGCTGAGGGTGTGGGGATCGATCGTTCCGCCGCCGCACTGGATGTCGCAGCGGGCAATGCCGCACAGCTCGGGCTGGATGACCGGGCAAAGATGCTGCCGCTCGATTGGCACAGCGCAGGCTGGTCAGCTGATCTGGGCCAATTCGACATGATCCTCGCCAACCCGCCCTATGTTGAAACCGACGCCGATCTCGCGCCTTCAGTGCGCGACCACGAGCCTGCGGGCGCGCTGTTTGCCGGGGCGGATGGGTTGGACGATTACCGCGTGCTGGTGCCCCAATTGCCCCCGCTGCTCAACCCGAATGGCGTCGCGCTGATCGAGATTGGTTCCAAGCAGGCCGAGGCGGTCAGCGCCATCGCGGAGAGAGCCGGGTTCGCCGTAACGCTCCACCGCGATCTCGCCGGGCGGCCGCGTGTGCTGATGTGCAAATTATCGCTTGGCAAGGGGCAGCCCAACGGGTAAATCCCTTGGCAGGCCAGCGCTTGGAGGCAATTTTGCCCCCGCAGGCCGCAGCTCCAGCATTTGCGACAGGGCTTGGCCGCAGCGGCCTCTCTCACAGGGCAGATGTCGGGACACAGCGGTGTCCGGATAGTCCGGTGTGCTGTGTCAGGATGACGATTCGACCTCCGACATGATCCGTCAGGCGGCGAACCGGTGAAGGAAAACTCACCCTTGATTAACAATAATCGTGGCAACAACAACAACCGCAGGCGCGGTCGTGGCAATAACAACAACCGGCAGAACGGCGGCGGCGCGCAGCTGAACCGCGTGGATAGCCGGGCGCGCGGTAATGCCCCGCAGATGCTCGAAAAGTATCGCAAGCTGGCCCACGATGCCCACCTCAACGGTGACCGCGTGCAGGAGGAATATTACCTCCAGTTTGCCGACCACTATTTCCGCGTGATCGCTGACACCCGCGTCCGCCAGGAAGAACAGCGCACGCGCCCCAATGATCGCGGCGAAGGCGGCGAGGAGCAGGTGGAAGAGAACGAATTCTCGACCTCGGAAAGCGAATACCAGCCTTACGAAAAGCAGAATTACGACCGCCAGCCGAACAACCAGCGTGATCGTGATGACCGCGGCAACCGCGAAGAGCGCGGCAATCGCGATGATCGTGGCCCCCGTGAAGACCGCCCGAATCGTGAAGAGCGTCAGCCCCGCGAAGAACGCCAGCCACGCGAAGATCGCGGCCAGCGCTTCCAGCGTCCGGTGCAGGAAGATCGTAATCCGTTCGTCAGCGAACCGGCACGCGATTTCGGCGAAGAGCAACCGGCGGCCGAGCCTGCCGAGAATCCCTTTACCCGTGACAATCGCGGCACCCGCGGTTTGAAGCCGCGCCGCGAAGATCGGGGGCCGCGTGCGCCTCGTGAAAACCGTGACGAACCCGCGGGTCTCGATGCCTCGATCCTGCCACCGGCACTCGGCGCCAGCCGCAGCGAAGAGCCGGTAGCCGACGCTGCCGAAGAAGCGCCCGCACCAAAGCGTCGTGGCCGCCCGGCCAAGGCGAAGGTTGAGGCGGAATAAGGACTGACTGCAAGTGAGACAATTCGTCTCCTTGCGCCGTCTGGCTGATGTCCCGGCCAATCGCCCGCTGATTGCCGCGCCCTTGCTGGGCGCGATGGGTGCCTGCGGGTTTGAGCCGCTGCATCTCTGGCCGTTGATGCTGGTTGGCCTTGCGGGCCTGGGCGAGCTGGTCGTCCGCGCGGGCAGCATGAGGCGCGCCGCGCTGATCGGCTGGCTGTTCGGCGTCGGGCACTTCGCGCTCGGCAACAACTGGATCGCCACGGCCTTCACCTATCAGGCCGAGATGTCGCACTGGATGGGCTGGGTCGCGGTGTTTGGCCTATCGCTGTTTCTGGCGATCTACCCCTCGCTTGCCGCCTTTGTCGCCTGGCACTTCCGCGCCCGGACTGTAACCTTCGCCACGGCACTCGCCGGAGGCTGGATCATCTCCGAGTGGCTGCGCGGCTGGGTGTTCAGCGGCTTTGCCTGGGATCCGGTGGGCGTTGCACTGCTCGGGCCGTTCGACGGACAAGGGCTGGCCATGCTGGCGCGCTGGACCGGGACCTACGGGCTTTCGGGTGTGGCCGTGCTGCTGGCGATGCTGCTGCGCGCGGTGTCTCACGCACCGGTTAAGCGGGCTGCAGGCTTGGCTGCGCTGCTGCTGGTTCTGCTCACGCCAATGGTGATCACCGGCACGATTGCCCCGCCGCAAGGGCGCGTGCCCTTTACCCTCGTCCAGCCCAATATCGCGCAGGAAGACATCGCCAATCCAGCCAAGTACGAAGAGCAGTTCATAACCACGGCGAAGCTGTCGTTACCGCTCAAATATGGCGAGCGGCGGCTGGTGCTGTGGCCGGAAAGCGGCGTGCCTGACTACCTGCGCGAGGGCTATCCGCTCTATTTCTATCAGGAAACCACCTTTGCTGCTGATCCGAGAGCGGCGCGCGCTCGGATTGCGCAGGTTGTCGGAAAGAACTCTGCGCTGCTCACCGGCTCGGTCGATCTCGATGTTCGCCGCGAGCAGGTGGTTGGCGCGCGCAATGTGGTGACCGTGCTCGATGATACCGGCGCCATTCGCGGATCATACGCCAAGGCGCACCTTGTGCCGGGCGGGGAGTATCTGCCGCTGCGCGCCCTGCTCGAACCGTTCGGCCTGACCCGGCTGGTGGCCGGAACGATCGATTTCAATCCCGGACCGGGGCCGCGCACGCTTGATCTCGGGCCGTGGGGCCGGGCGGGCATTCAGGTGTGTTATGAGATCGTGTTCTCGGGCGAAGTGGTCGACCGGGCGCATCGACCGTCCTATCTGTTCAACCCCACCAACGATGGCTGGTTCGGCACATGGGGCCCGCCGCAGCATTTGGCGCAGGCGCGGATGCGGGCGATCGAGGAAGGTCTTCCAGTGCTTCGCGCGACGACCAGCGGGATCAGCGCAGTGATCGATGCCGATGGCATAGTGCGCCAGTCGCTGCCGCGCTTCGTCGCTGGCAGGCTCGATGGGCGGGTGCCGCCGCCGCATGAACCGACGCTGTTTGCCCTGTTCGGGAATATGGTTCCGCTTGCCCTCGCGACACTTCTTCTTGGGCTAAGTCTGCTTGTCTTGCGCCGCTCGCGCGGCTAAAGGACATGACATAAAGATTGCTTTATATCAGGATCTGCAATGCGCACCTCTTACCTCTTCACGTCCGAATCCGTTTCCGAAGGCCACCCGGACAAGGTTGCCGACCAGATCAGCGATTCGATCGTCGATCTGTTCCTGTCGAAAGACCCGGAAGCGCGCATCGCCTGCGAAACGCTGACCACAACCCAGCTTGTCGTGCTGGCCGGTGAAATCCGCTGCAAGGGCGTATACGAGAACGGCGCGTGGGCACCCGGCGCGCAGGCCGAGATCGAAGCCACCGTGCGCAAGACCGTGCGCGAAATCGGCTATGAGCAGGACGGCTTCCACTGGGAAAAGTTCGAATTCATCAATCGTCTGCACGGCCAGTCCGAACACATCGCCCAGGGCGTCGATGCCGGCAGCAACAAGGATGAAGGCGCTGGCGATCAGGGCATCATGTTTGGCTATGCCACCGATGAAACCCCCGATCTGATGCCTGCCACGCTCTATTACAGCCACAAGATCCTTGAGCGCATGGCGGCAGACCGCCACTCGGGCGCGGCGCCATTTCTTGAGCCTGACGCCAAGAGCCAGGTGACGCTGCGTTACGAAGGCAGCCTGCCGGTTGCCGCGACCGCCGTGGTTGTCTCGACCCAGCACGCGCGTGGCTATGACGAGGGTGAGAAGGAAGCCGAGCTTCACGCCTATGTAAAGCGCGTGGTCGCCGATGTAATTCCGCCGGTGCTGCTGCGCGAAACCGAATACCACATCAACCCGACCGGCTCGTTTGAGATCGGCGGCCCCGATGGTGACGCAGGGCTTACCGGCCGCAAGATCATCGTCGATACCTATGGCGGCGCGGCCCCGCATGGCGGCGGCGCTTTTTCGGGCAAGGATCCAACCAAGGTGGACCGCTCGGCTGCCTATATCAGCCGCTATCTCGCCAAGAACATCGTCGCGGCCGGCCTTGCCACCCGCTGCACGATCCAGCTGGCCTATGCCATCGGCGTGTCAAAGCCGCTGTCGCTCTATGTCGATACGCATGAGACCGGCACGGTGGGCGATGACAAGATCGAAGCCGCGATCATGGGTGTTGCCAAGCTCGGCGGGCTTACGCCCAAGGCAATCCGTCTGCATCTGGGGCTTAACAAGCCGATCTACCGGCCGTCGGCTGCCTATGGCCACTTCGGCCGCAAGGCAGAGGGCGACATGTTCCCCTGGGAGCGCACCGATCTGGTTGACGATCTCAAAGCAGCACTGGCCTGATGCCGGTGCTGCCCGACCTGCCGATCAGTTCATGGTCCGCGATGGCGCGGGGGGCAAAGTTCTGTTGCCCGCGCTGCGGTGAGGCACCGCTGTTCCGCAAGTGGCTGAAGCCGGTCGATACCTGCACCTCATGCGGTCAGGACTGGTCAAAGCAGCAGGCGGATGATTTCCCGGCCTATGTCGCGATCCTGCTTTCCGGGCACATTCTCGCCCCGATCATGATCGTGCTGGGCATGGAGACCGATCTTTCGGTCACCGCGCTGCTGGCGATCCTGATGCCCAGCGCCACCGCCATGATGATCGGCATGTTGCAGCCCGCCAAGGGCGCGATCATCGCGCTGCAATGGTGGTTCGGTATGCACGGCTTCAAGCGCGAGCGCCGCGAGGCACCTCTGCCTCCCGCCTGACTATTCCTGATCCGGCCAGCGTTCCATGCGCGGCAGGCCGGCATCGAGGAAGATCATCGGAATCTTGCCTAGGATCAGCGCGCGGTGGATCCAGAAATCGGTTAGCCGCGCGCGCCAAGGTGCGGCGGGCAAACCCCGGTTTTCCAGCCAGTTCCGGTAGGGCACGAAGTGATCGGGCTCGTCCTTGTGGATCACCTGAAACATCCGCGTCAGCGCCGGGTCTGATCGCACCGAGGGGTTGGCGAGCAAGACGTCTACCTGACGCAGCCCGCGCTCTTCGGTGAGCACAATGACCTGACACAGTTTCTCGAACAGCGCCGGGTCGGCAACGATCCGGGGGGTGTCGAGCGCATCGATCTCGCAGCCGAACGCGCGCAGGATGAAGCGGTCGATGTGGCCGACGGACCGGTCGAGCGCCAACGGCATACGGTGGTTGAGTTCGAACCAGCGCTTGAACATCAGGTAATGCTTGCGCTCGTCCGCGCGGTGTTTTTCGATCGCCTTGATAAAGGCCAGGTCGTCAGGGCAGACAGCACGCACGGCATCGAGCACACGGTCCAGCGCCGTGTAACCCCGGTGTTCGTTGTAGATATAGACCGATCCCAGAACATCGAGGTAACGGTCGCGGAAACCCCCTTGGAAGGCGCGCGTGTCGCCTGTTGCGGTGGCCATCTGTCAGGCCCCGTCCCCCCCCTATGCTTTCGCCAACTCCACCTCGATCGCGCCGACGAGCGCAAGGTCATCGGGCGTGGTCGCAGGCGAGAAGCGGGCGGCAACCTGACCGTGGCGGCCGATCAGGAACTTTTCAAAGTTCCACAGCACTTCGGGGTCTTCGGTTGGCGTCATGCCATAGCCGCGCAGTTTTTCGCGCCATTCCTCGGCATTGCCCTGCTTGGTGGGTTCGGCAGCGGTCAGCGCGGCATAGAGCGGCTGCTTGTCCGGCCCGGTGACATCAGCCTTGGCGAACATCGGGAAGGAAACGCCATAGTTCACCGAGCAGAAATCGGCGATTTCCGAATTGGAACCCGGCTCCTGCGCGCCGAAATCGTTGGCGGGAAAGCCAAGGACGACCAGCCCTTCATCCTTGTGCTTGCGATAGAGAGCCTCAAGCCCTTCATACTGCGGGGTCAGGCCGCACTTGGAAGCGACGTTGACGATCAGCACAACTTTGCCGGCATAGTTCGAAAGACTGTCTGGCGAGCCGTCGAGACGGGTCAACGGGATATAGGCAAGGTCGGACATCGGCTTTGATCCTTAATCGAGGTAATGCGCTGTGGTTCTGAAGCGCAGATCTTCCTTGGTGACGCCGGGCGCTAGCTCAACGAGTCGGAAAGGTGAATTGTGGTCTGCCCGCGCGAAAACGGCAAGGTCGGTAATGATCATGTCGACCACGCCCTTACCGGTCAGCGGCAGGGTGCAGGCGGGAATGAACTTCGCACTGCCGTCCTTGGCACAATGCTCCATCACCACGATGATCTTCTTCACACCGGCGACCAGGTCCATGGCCCCGCCCATGCCCTTGATCATCTTGCCCGGGATCATCCAGTTGGCGATGTCGCCGTTCTCGGCCACTTCCATCGCGCCGAGCACGGTGAGATCGATATGCCCGCCGCGGATCATTGCGAAAGACTGGGCCGAATCGAAATAGGCCGAATGCGGCAGTTCGCTAATCGTCTGCTTGCCGGCATTGATCAGATCGGCGTCAACCTCGTCCTCGGTCGGGAAAGGGCCAATGCCGAGCATGCCGTTTTCCGACTGCAGCGTTACTGTCATGCCCTCGGGCACGTGGTTGGCAACCAGCGTCGGGATGCCGATGCCGAGGTTGACGTAATAGCCATCCTGCAGTTCCTGCGCGGCGCGCGCGGCAATCTGGTCGCGGCTCCAGCCTTTGGTCAGGCCATCATGTTTGGTCATGGCAAATCGAATCCTTGAATGTCAGGGCATTGGCGCAGGGGCGATGAACCAGCCGTCGCCAAACATGGCATCGGCGGGAATCTTGGTTTCGGGGTCGCGCAGGTAATCGAAAGCTTCGTCAAAATCACCGCGGCGGTCTCCGGCCATGGCGACGACGCACCAGTTATGCGCGGCGAGATTGCGGCGGGCCTGTTTGCGGTCTCCCTCACCGTTCAACAGCAGCAGCCGATCGGTGCGATTGGGATCGAGCCCGGCGCGGGCAAGGGTGAAATGGACCTTTTCGGACTGCTCGACTGGCAGGGCAGAGGTCCACAGGATGGTGATTCCCGCAGCCCTCAGAGCGGCCAGATCATCGGCCAGACCGGGCGCTGCCTTCAGCGCTTCGGGATCGAAAGTCGATAGGCCGGGGTCCAGATCGATCATCACTGCCGGTGCCAGTGCCCCGCACTGCGCGCGCCGGGGCTTGGCCAGCGGGTTGGCAGGATCGATCACATCGAGCGACGAATTGGCCTCGGGCGAATTGGCGTGATGGATGGCGTAAGCAGCAAGACCGGCATAGCCGCTGGCCGACTTGTCTGCCGGGATTGGCAGCACGGCTACGGCCGGTGCCTTTGCCAGCGCCTTGGGCTGCTCGCGCGGCGCGACGACAGCCGAGGCGGAAGGAGCCTTGTTCTGCGGAGCCGGGGTTGGATAGATCACCGTAGTCGTTACCACTGGCGCGGGCGGCGGTGTGGCTTCCTCAACGGTATAGAGCTTCGGCGCGGGCGGGCTGCCGAGACCGGCAGGGAGGAGGCTGGCCTTGGCGCCGCCTTCACCGGCAAAGACCGGCACCCGCTCGGGCGCAGGGGCGGGCGCAATCACCGGCGCTGGTTCTGGTGCCTTGGCCAATGCCGGTGCTGAAGGGGATGGGGCCGGGGAAGGAGACGGCACCGCGTCCACCACCTCAACCCGATGTTTCTTGTCAATCAGCTTCTTCTTGGCGGCCATGCTGGCCGCTACAACCGGGACAACCGCTGCGACACAGCCGGAAAGCGCTGGAAGCGCCCCCAGCAGAACCGCCAGCTGGATGGCTCGCCGATTATGCATCAGCCAACATCCGTATTGCGCGTAGTGCGGAACTCGATCTTCTTGTCGTAGGGCGAACCAATGATCACGCGCTGCACATAGACGCCGGGCAGGTGGATCGCTTCGGGATCGAGCGCGCCTGCAGGAACGACTTCCTCAACCTCCACCACGCAAACCCGTCCACAGGTCGCGGCAGGTACGTTGAAGTTGCGCGCCGTCTTGCGGAACACGACATTGCCGGTTTCGTCGGCCTTCCACGCCTTGACGATGGCGAGGTCGGCAAAGATGCCGCGCTCAAGGATATACTCCTGACCGTCGAAGATCTTGCTTTCCTTGCCCTCGGCCACCAGCGTGCCGACGCCGGTCTTGGTGTAGAACCCGGGGATACCCGCGCCCGCAGAGCGCATCCGTTCGGCCAGAGTGCCTTGCGGACAGAATTCCACCTCAAGCTCACCTGAAAGGAACTGGCGTTCGAACTCCTTGTTCTCGCCTACGTAGCTGGCGATCATCTTCTTGACCTGCCGGGTGCGGAGCAGCTTGCCGATGCCCTCGTTATCGATGCCGGCATTGTTGCTGGCAAAGGTCAGGTTCTTCACACCGCTTTCCGCAATGGCATCGATCAGGCGCTCGGGAATGCCGCAAAGCCCGAAGCCGCCACTGGCGATCAGCATGCCGTCCTTGAGCAGGCCGTCGAGCGCGGTCTTGGCATCGGGGTAGAGCTTTTTCATGTTTCCTCCAGCTGCGGGGAACCTCGCAGAGCTTCGCGCGTTCCCTAAGCCAGTGCCACAGGGATGTCAGCAGGCTTTTGATCTGAATCATTGCTGTTCGCGGGGAGCACGGTGCAATTTGATGGCGGTCGCTGATGAGATGGGAATTTGCCGATGCGCTCGATATTGGTTCATGCAGAACGCGGCTCCGCCGGACAGGCGCGGGTCGAAACTGCCCTTTCGCTGGCCCGGATGACGGGCGGACATGTGACCCTGCTGATCGATACGCCCGTCATGCGCTATACCACGATGGATGCAATGGGCGGTGCGGTTGTCGCCTCCGAAGCCTTGCAGGAGGCCATGGCTAGCGACGATGCCTTCGCCCGCTCTTGCAGCGAGAATTTGGCCAAGGAAGACGTGCCCTTCACGGTGCTGCGCGCCGAGGTCGAACCGATCGACGCACTGGCCCGCGCGGCCCGACTGGCTGACGTGGTCATCACCGCAAGGAAGGATCCCACGACGGGAGATTTGCCGCTCTCGCTGCGCTGCCCGGTTCTGGCGGTGAATGACGGGAACTTGCTCTCCTTCCCGCTGTCCAGAGCCTGTCTTGCCTGGGATGGCAGCGCCGAAGCGGCCGCCGCCCTGCGCAGCGCCGCGCCGCTGCTCGCGGGATGCGGGGAGGTGACCATCATCACGATTGAGGATGCGCCAGGCGATTGGCCCGCCATCGATGCGGCGGCCTACCTCTCGCGCCACGGTATCCAGGCCGAAGTACAATCGCTCGCGCGGATCGGTTCGATCGAAGAGACGCTGGCCCGTGAACTGCAACTGCGCCAGTGCCAGTTGCTGGTGATGGGTGCTTTCGGGCACAGCCGGATGCGTGAGTTCCTGTTCGGCGGGGTGACGCGCAGCTTCCTGGAATACGAATCGGCCCCGCCACTTCTGCTCGCACACTGATTCGCCACCGACCGTTTGGTCGCATCAGAAACCATGCTGCGGCGCAAAATGAATTGCGCCGTCGGCATGGAATTGCGCGATTGGCAATGATTCCCCCAGAATAAAATATATTTGATTCATACAGGTAATTGAACCTTGCAGCAGCAGTTGCAAATCATGCAACCAAAAATGCACTTTTCGCACTTGCACAAAAACGGGTCGGAGGGCAATTAGACGGTGCCTTTCAGGCATCCTCTCCCAAGACTTTCAAAGGCCCGGTCGGCAACGACCGGGCCCTTTTTTTGCCTCTGATGCAGGCAACAGCCCTTGTCGGCGGGCAACGGCACTTGGTCGATATTGGGGTGACTGGCGGGTGGGTTGTGGAACTCTCTCCAGACTAACTTCTGGGAGACCACTGCCATGCGCCGCCGGATTTCTACGCTCGCCCTGCTGGGAGCCGCCTTGCTCGCCCAACCGCTGCTAACCACGCCGCTGATGGCGAAGCCCGCCGACTATGCCCCGCTGCTCTCCGATCCGCTGCGCAGCCCGCAGATGGTCAAGCTCGATGCCGGTCGCATGCCGGCCGAGGTGCTCGATTTCGCGCATGTGAAAAAGGGCCAGAAGGTTTTCGATTTCTTTGCGGGCAGCGGTTACTATTCGTTGCTGCTGGCCAAGGCGGTGGGCGCAAAGGGCTCGGTCACTGCTGCCAACCCGCTCGGTGAAAATGATCCCAAGGCGTGGGAAGCCTTCGCCAGCAAGGTTCCGCAGCTTCAGGTGAAGGTCATGGAAGTGGCCGACATGAAGTTCGCGCCGAAGTCCTTCGATCTGCTGTTCACCAACCTGAACTACCACGATCTCTATTGGGAATCGGAAAAGTACCATTTCCCGCGTGTCGACGTGCCAAGGGCGCTGGCCAATTGGTTCTCTGTCGTAAAGCCCGGTGGTCACGTAGTGATCATCGATCACGCAGGCCCGGCCGGTGATACCCGCGAGATCGCTGACCGGCTCCACCGCATCGATGTGGCGCGGGTCAAGGCAGACATGAAGGCCGCCGGATTCGTGCTCGAAGCCGAGGGTACTTTCCTGCAAAATAGGGCCGATGATCACAGCAAGCTGGTGTTCGATCCCGCAGTCAGGGGAAAAACCGACCGCTTTATCCTGCGATTCCGCCGTCCCTGAGTGATAACAGCGCCAAGAATTGCAATTGGCACAGACAGTTCCTAGCTTTGTTCCCCCGGCTTGATTGCCGCACGGCATAAGCGAAGGAGCGCGCAGGATGGCCGAGGCCAACGACACCACGGTAAAGCTTCAGGTCGCGGCTGCGCGGCAGGAAGAAAGCGGCCAGGGTATTGCCCGGATGCCCAAGTCGGCGCTCTCGGCGCTAGGGATCATCGAAGGCGATGTCATCGAGATTTCCGGTAAGCGTGCCACCCCGGCCCGCGCCGTGCTGGCCTATGCCGAGGATGAAGGGCTGGAAGTGATCCGGCTCGACGGCCTTCAGCGCGCCAATGCCGAAGTGGGATCGGGCGATCATGTGACCGTCCGCAAAGCCGAATCGCGCGCCGCCACTCGCGTGGTTTTCGCGCCCGCGCAAAAGGAGATGCGGCTCAACGGCCCGGCGGAGGCGCTGCGCCGCAACTTCTTCCAGCGGCCGCTGATCGCCGGAGACATTGTCGCCACCACCGGCCAGCAGCAGGTGCACGACATGCCGCCACAGGTCGCGCGGATGTTCAACGCCCCGGCCTATGCCCTGACCCAGATCCGCCTGACGGTGGTTTCCACCGCGCCCAAGGGCATCGTCCACATCGACGAGCATACCGAGGTGGAACTGCGCGAGGAATTCGAAGAGGCCCGCGGCAGCCGCGCTGACGTGAACTATGACGACGTTGGGGGCATGGGCGATACCATCCGGCAATTGCGCGAGATGGTGGAACTGCCGCTGCGCTATCCCGAACTGTTCACCCGGCTCGGCGTCGATCCGCCGAAGGGCGTGCTTCTGCATGGCCCTCCAGGCACTGGCAAGACGCGGCTGGCGCGCGCCGTCGCCAACGAGAGCGAGGCCAGCTTCTCGGTAATCAACGGCCCTGAAATCATGGGCAGCGCCTATGGCGAAAGCGAACGCCGCCTGCGCGAGGTGTTTGAGGAAGCGTCCAAGAACGCCCCCGCCATCATCTTCATCGACGAGATCGATTCGATTGCCCCCAAACGCGGACAGGTTTCGGGCGAGGCGGAAAAGCGGCTGGTCGCGCAATTGCTGACCCTGATGGACGGGCTGCATGCGCGGTCCAACGTCGTCGTCATCGCCGCCACCAATCGCCCCGATGCCATCGACGAGGCCCTGCGCCGCCCCGGTCGGTTTGACCGCGAGATCGTCGTCGGCGTGCCGGATGAGAAGGGTCGCCGCGAGATCATCGGCATCCACACCCGCGGCATGCCGCTCAGCGCCGATGTCGATCTCGATGAACTGGCGCGCACCACGCACGGCTTTGTCGGTGCAGACCTTGCCGCTTTGGCGCGTGAGGCGGCGATCGAGGCGGTGCGGCGGATCATGCCGCTGCTCGATCTGGAGGCCCAGACCATCCCGCCGGAGGTGCTCGACAGCCTCTGCGTCTCGCGCGATGATTTCGTCCAGGCACTCAAGCGCGTCCAGCCCAGCGCCATGCGTGAGGTTATGGTGCAGGTTCCAAACGTGGGCTGGGACGATGTCGGCGGCGTCGGTGAGGCCGAAGCCAAGCTGCGCGAAGGCATCGAACTGCCGCTCAAGCACCCCGAGGCCTTCCACCGGCTCGGCATCCGTCCGGCCAAGGGCTTCCTGCTCTATGGCCCGCCCGGAACCGGCAAGACCCTGCTGGCCAAAGCGGTCGCCAAGGAGGCCGAGGCCAATTTCATCTCGATCAAGTCGAGCGACCTGCTCAGCAAATGGTTTGGTGAAAGCGAGCAGCAGATTTCCAAACTGTTCGCCCGCGCGCGGCAGGTGGCCCCCTGCATCATCTTCATCGACGAGATCGACAGCCTCGTTCCGGCACGCGGCTCTGGCGGCAGCGAGCCGCAGGTTACCGCGCGGGTGGTCAACACCATCCTCGCCGAGATGGACGGGCTTGAGGAACTGCACTCGATCGTCGTCATCGGCGCGACCAACCGGCCAACGCTGGTCGATCCCGCGCTGCTGCGGCCGGGCAGGCTCGATGAGCTGGTCTATGTCGGCACGCCTGACGAGGGTGGGCGCGAGCACATCCTGAAGATCCACACAGCCAAAATGCCGCTCGCCAAGGACGTCGATCTGGCCGAAGTGGCCAAGCAGACCGAACGCTTCACCGGTGCCGATCTGGAAGACGTGGTCCGCCGCGCTGGCCTCTCGGCGATCCGCCGGTCAGGCGAGGGGGCAAAGCAGGTCAACAAGGCCGATTTCACCGCCGCGCTCGCCGATAGCCGCGCCACGGTCACGCCCGAAATGGAAGGCGAATATGCCAAGATGAAGGGCGAACTGAAGCGCCGCGCCATGGAAGTCGCGCCGATCGGGTTTGTGGTCCCTGGTATGCTGACCCCGGAGCGCGCCAAAAAGCACGGCTAGGGCTGTTCAGGACTGGCGCAACAGTGCCCCGAGCCTCCGGGTCAGCATGTGGCGATCGACCCGGCCGCCGGGGCAGTGCAACCAGTCGCCAGGAGCCGCATATCCACAATCGTCGTAGAGTACGATTCCTCTGCCAAGCAATCCTGCCAGGTAGCTGAAGCTGCTGTTCGCCGGTACCAGCAGATCGGCCTGGGCCATGCGGGAAAAAGAGGTGAGCGGGTCCTCATCCAGCGCAAACGCGTGACACAGGTCTGCCAGTTCTGGGAAATCAGACTCGTGACCTTGTGATATCACGGTGATGCGGTGCGCAATTCCCGCGGCGTCGAGCACTTCGGTGACTGCCCTTACGAGAGTGGCCGTTTGCTCGGTTGGCACCCACATGTGCACATTTCGCGTCGCCGTTACATCGCCGCGCCGCAAGTGGACCGTTACATCCAGCGGGCTCGCCGGGTGCTTTGCGGTCCCGGTGGTCGCCGACGCAAGGGGTGCGTGTATGTGCAGTTCGTGCCGCTGGGGGAAAATGCGGCGCAGGAGGCGATTGCCTGCGGCAGTCGAAAAAGAGTCACTGCGGAACACCGCGTTGATCGACAGGCATTGTCCTTCCATTGTTGCGGCGACAGGCATCCCCCGGCCCAGCCCCAGGCCTTCTTCCCAACGCCGGGCATATTCGTCTGCATTGCCTTGGCTGTGATTGATCTGGCCGAACGGAGTATGCGCGTAAGGCACACCCAATTCCTCCGCGAGCGCGCGCGCCATGAGCATGGCCAGTGCCTGCGATCCTGCGCCCTCGCCGGGTGCCGGTTCGTGTGTCACCCAGTCGATCGGTCGCCTGCCCAAAGCATGGCCAAGCATTGCCCACAGCGCTGCATTGTCGCGCCGCGCCGGCTGAAGGCGCAAAAGGCGCCGCGCCGTATTCTTCGTTTGCCGAAACGCCATTCCGGCAAGTCCTTGAATGACAGGGGTGAAGCCGCGCAGAGCTCTCAATGCGCCGCCCCCCAGCTGCCCCCCGTACCGATCTCGACCCCGAGCGGCACGTCGAGCTTTACCGCAGGCTCTGCTGCCTCGGCCATGACGCGTTCGATCACGGCTGAGGCTGCGGTAACGTCACCCTCGGGCAGCTCGAACACCAGTTCGTCGTGGACCTGCAGCAGCATCCGCACATTGCCCAGTCCGGCGGCCTCCAGCGCTGGCCCCATGCGGACCATGGCGCGTTTGATGATGTCGGCGCTGGTGCCCTGGATCGGCGCGTTGATCGCGGCGCGTTCGCTGCCCTGCCGCTCGGCGCCGTTCTGCGAGGATATGCGCGGGAACCAGCATTTGCGGCCGAACAGCGTTTCGGAATAGCCGCGTTCGCGCACTGATTCGAGCGTCGCGTGGATATACCGGCGGATGCCGGGGAAGCGCTCGAAATAGCGGTCGATCATCGCCTGCGCTTCGTCCGGCGTCACGCCCAGCCGACCGGCAAGGCCCCAGCGGCTGATGCCGTAGAGGATGGCGAAGTTGATCGTCTTGGCGCGGCCACGGGTGTCGCGGTTGACCTCGCCAAACATCTCGCGCGCGGTGCGGGCGTGGATGTCCTCGCCCTGGGCGAAGGCTTCCTTCAGTTCGGGCACATCGGCCATGTGGGCGGCGAGACGCAGTTCGATCTGGCTGTAGTCGGCGGCGAGCAGGACGTTGCCCGGCTCGGCAACAAAGGCATCACGGATCTGGCGGCCGATCTCTGTGCGGATCGGAATGTTCTGCAGGTTGGGCTCGGTCGATGAAAGACGCCCGGTCTGGGCTCCGACAAGGCTGTAGCTGGTGTGCACCCGGCCCGTGTTGGGATTGATCGCCGCCTGCAAAGCCTCGGTATAGGTGCTGCGCAGCTTGGAAAGCTGGCGCCATTCGAGCACCTTGGTGGCAACTTCCGCGCCTTCCTCAGCCAGCTTTTCCAGCACCGATTGGTCGGTTGAATATTGGCCAGACTTGCCCTTTTTACCGCCCTTGTAGCCGAGTTTGTCGAACAGCACGTCGCCAAGCTGCTTGGGGCTACCAATGGTGAATTCCTGCCCCGCCGCGCCGTGAATCTCGCCCTCCAGCTTGGCGATCTCGGTGGCGAAGGTCGAGGACAGCCCGGCCAGCGCCTCGCGGTCCACCTTGATGCCGTGGCGTTCCATCTGCGCGACGACGGGCACCAGCGGGCGGTCAACGCGTTCATAGATCCGCGTGCCGCCCTCCTCGGCCAGCCGGTGCTTCAGCACGCGGTGGAGCCGCCAGGTAACGTCGGCATCCTCGGCGGCATATTCGGTGGCGCGGCCAACCGGCACTTCGGCAAAGGAGATCGCCTTCTGCCCGGTGCCGCAAACCTCCTTGAAGGCAATGCAGGTGTGGCCAAGGTGGCGCTGGGCGAGTTCATCCATGCCATGCCCGCCACCAATGCCATCAATGCTGCGACCGGCATCGAGATCGAAGGACAGCACCATGGTATCGTCGATCGGGCCGACAGCCACGCCGTAGCGCGCCAGTACGTTGACATCATACTTGGCGTTCTGGCCGATCTTGAGCACTGCATCGCTCTCCAGCAGCGGTTTGAGCAGTGCCAAAGCCTCTGCACGGTCAACCTGCTGCGGCTTTTCGGCGAACATGTCCGTGCCGCCGTGGCCGAGCGGAATGTAGCAGGCATCGTTCGGCCCGAGCGCGAGGCTGACGCCGACCAGATCGGCCTGCATGGCATCGAGCGCCGAAGTTTCGGTGTCGAAAGCGACGAGCCGGGCAGCCGTTGCTCGCTCCACCCATGCCGCCAGCCGCTCGCGAGTCTGCACGCATTCGTAAGTGGAAATATCGACCGGCGACATATCAGGCAGCGGCTGGCGGCTGCCGGCAGGGGCCGGTGCGGCGCTGGCGTTGACCGGCTTGGCGGGATTGAGCTTGGTCGCACGCTCTGGGCTGCCACGACCCTCGCCGAGCCGCTTGAGCAGGCTGTTGAAGCCGTGCTCCTCAAGAAAGGCCGCCAGCGGATCGGGCGGGATCGCACCCAGCGCAAAATCATCGAGCGCCATCGGCAGCGGGCAGTCTTCTTTTAGCTGCACCAGCACGCGGGATAGCCGCGCCATGTCGGCTTGCTCGATCAGGCTGTCACGCAGCTTGCTGGCCTTCATCTCCGGCGCGGCGGCGAGTGCGGCTTCAAGGCTGCCGTGTTCCTGGATCAGCTTGGTCGCGGTCTTGGGGCCAATGCCGCGAATGCCGGGAATGTTGTCGGCGCTGTCACCCATCAGCGCGAGCACATCGCCCACCAGCGTAGGCGGCACGCCGAACTTTTCCTCGACCTCTGGAATGTCGATGCGGATGTTCTTCATCGTATCGAGCATGTCGATATGGCCGTCGTTTCCATCTGGCCCGATCAGCTGCATCAGGTCCTTGTCGGACGAGACAATGGTCACCTTCCAGCCACGTTCCGTCGCGGCGCGGGCGTAGGAGGCGATCATGTCGTCGGCCTCGACATTGTCTTCCTCGATCAGCGGCAAGGAAAAGGCGCGGGTCGCATCGCGAATCAGCGGGAACTGGGGGCGCAGGTCTTCGGGCGCGGGCGGGCGGTTGGCCTTGTACTGGTCATAAAGATCGTTGCGGAAGCTGGTTCCCGCCTTGTCGAGCACCACGGCCAGATGCGTCGGGCCATCGGCCTTGTTGAGATCGTCGGCCAGCTTCCACAGCATGGTCGTATAGCCATAGACCGCACCGACCGGCACCCCGAGCGGGTTGGTCAGCGGCGGCAGGCGGTGATAGGCGCGAAAGATATAGGCCGATCCATCGACCAGATAGAGGTGTGCAGGGGTGTTCATTTTGCGAATCTAGCAGCATGTTCTCCTCACGCCACCTGCCAAATTTGCCAATTTCATGGCCATAACCTTGCCACAATTGGCTGCTAGTGATTCGAACATCGGTAGAATTCCGCCAATCGTGCTCTAAAATGTGGGCAGGATAGCGACTATCGCTTGCATAGAGCCGTGAACCCGATTATTTGACGCGTGAAGTCTACTGGATAGGTAGGCTTTCCGTGCAGTCCAATTTGACCTTCGGGTTGGGGCTGTATGGGGTCCACTCGCTGTCAAGGAATACATAGATGCGCAAGATCGTTCTCGCCGCCGCTGTTGCTGGCGTATTCGCTCTCTCGGCTTGCAAGGGCGCTGAGCCTGCTCCTGCCGCTTCGTCGGAAGAAGCAACTGCAGCTGCAGACGCTTCGGCTCCTGCTGCTGACGCTTCGGCACCTGCTGCCGACGCTTCGAGCGAAGCTCCGAAGATGTAATCTTCGCCTTATGGCAAAGAACTGGGGCGCGGGGGGTAACCTCCGCGCCCTTTTCTTTTGTCCTGGGGTTGCGTGGACTGAGGCGTTTGAGTCACCCTTGCTCCAACAAACTTCGTCATCCTGAACTTGTTTCAGGATCCATTTCTCAGGTCAGGCCTAAGCTCCGTTCCGTAACATGGCCTCGCGACTTGCTCATCTCCGGCGTGAAGTGGGTTCTCGGCTCGATGGATCCTGAAACAAGTTCAGGATGACGATTTAGAAAAAAGGTCGCGGTAGAAAATGAGTCGCGGTTTGATCAGCGAAACGCCGCGCGACGCTGGCTGGGTTCCTCGGTGAGGTAACCTTCGTAAACCGCTTTGGCGAGCGTCGCGATGCGGGCATCGCGTCCGGCTTTGCCGCCCTGGCCGGTAACATAGATCGCTACGGCCAGATCATGGCCATCAGGGCTGCGGATAAAGCCGATATCGCTTGAAGTGTTCGAAAGGGTGCCGGTCTTGTGGGCCACCTGCACGTCTTCGGGCAGCAGCGCGCGGATGCGGTGCTTGCCGGTCACGGTCCGGCTCATGGCTCCGAGTAGTACATCGCGGCTCGCCGGGCTCAGCCATTGGCCGCGATAGAGGCCTGACAGCAAGCGCACCATGGCAATCGGCGTAACCGAATCGCGCCGGTCAATTGTGGTGGCCGGATTCACTGCGCCATCATCACGCACCAGCGTGGCAATCGTCCGGTCGAGCCGGAATTCGGTGATCCCTGTGTTCTGTTGCACCCAGCGGGTAACCGCCGATGGGCCGCCGACTGCGGCGAGCAGGGCGTCGGTTGCGTGGTTGTCACTGCGGGTGATCGCTGCTTCGATCAACTCGTAAGCTGGCAGACTCGCGCCTTCACGCACCGGTGCTTCGCTGCCGTCGAACTTCTTGGACGGGGCGGGAAGCCTCAGCGCAAAAGACTGGTCGAGCCGCAATTTCCCTGCATCGACGAGGCTGAGATAAGTGGCAACAATTGCGACCTTGCTGGTTGAAGCCATGGGGAAGGGCTGGTCACCCAGTACGGCGACCGAACGGCCGGTGTTGAGGTCTATCGCAGCAATGCCGATCCGCCCCTGCGAGCCATCAGCCAGCGAAGCGATGGTGGCTTCGAAAGGCGAGGAATAGACGGTGCGCGTCGGGGTGTAGGCCGAGAGCGGAACGACGTTGGGATTGACGGCCACAGCGCGCGGCGCATCAGCCTTCTTTGCTTGGAACACCGCATCGAAGGAATCCTCAAACGAAGCGCTGCTGGCCGCCTGGGCCGGCATGCTCACTGCCAGAAGGCAGGCCAGAGCGATCAAGAATCGGGGGCGGCTTTGCACAATCACAACGGGAAAGTTGCCTCACTTTGGTTTACAATTGCTGTACGATAGGGCGCTTCGCGCTCAAACGTTTCCGCGATGAGTTGACCTGAGCGCACGGGGGAATGCGTATTTCCCCGTGTAAACTACGTCAATAGCTATCAAATCGCGTATTGCGCGCCCAGCTCGATCACCCGGTTCGGTGGAATGTTGAAATAGTCGGTCGGATCGGCAGCATTGCGGTGCATGGCGATAAACAGCACATCCTGCCACACCGGCATCCCGCCGTCGGGTGAAAAGGCATAGGAGTTCCGGCCAATAAAGAAGCTGGCCATCTTGGCCCCGGGAATGCGGTCACCGGCGCGGATCAGATCCTGATAGACTTCCGGCTTTTCCATGAAGCCATAGCGCAGCTCCACGCGGCTGAAGTTGTCATCGACGCGTTCGATTTGCAGGCGTTCCTCAGGCTCACACACCGGCTTTTGCAAGGTGCGCACGGTGGTGACGTAGTTGTGCGCATGGAGCACGTGGTTGTGCTTCAGGTTGTGCAGCAAGGCGTGCGGGGTGTTTTCGCTGTTGGCGGTAAGGTAAATCGCAATTCCCTGAACCCGGGCCGGGGGACGCCGGGCCAAGGCGGCGGCCATCTCGGCGAGCGGCAGGGCGTTGTCGTCCTCCAGCGTGGCGGTGTAACGGCGGCCGCGCATCCAGGTCCAGATGACCACCAGCAGCCCGGAGGCAATGGTCAGCGGCACCCAGCCGCCTTCGACTACGCGCAGGATATTGGCGCCGAAGAACACCAGGTCGATGGCGATGAACGGTACGATTACTGCCAGGCTTTTGGCGCGGTTCCAGCCCCAGCGGCGGCGGGTGACGATATAGGCGAGGCAGCAGGTGATCACCATGGTGCCGGTCACTGCGATGCCATAGGCCGCCGCCATCGACGAGCTGTTACGGAAACCCAGGGTCAGCACCACCACGCCAAACAGAACCAGCCAGTTGACCGAGCCGATATAGATCTGCCCGGCATGTCCGGCGCTGGTCTGCTCGATCTTCAGGCGCGGCAGCAGGCCAAGCTGGATAGCCTGCTGGGTGAGTGAATAGGCTCCGGTGATGACGGCCTGACTGGCGATGATCGTCGCCAGAGTGGCAAGGATAACCATCGGCAGGCGCACGGCCGCCGGGATCATCTGGAAGAACCAGTCCTGATTGGCGAAGGCGTGTCCGCTGGCTTGTGCTTGCTCCAGCGTGTGGATGGCAAAGGCCCCTTGCCCCAGATAATTGAGTGCCAGAGCCGGGAACACCAGCGCCAGCCAGGCGAGGCGGATCGGCACTTTGCCGAAGTGCCCCATGTCAGCGGTCAAGGCTTCGGCGCCGGTAACCGTCAGGAACACCGCGCCGAGTACGAAGAGACCCAGGACACCGTGTGACGCCACGAAGCCGACAGCGTGCCACGGCAGGAAGGCGGCGAGGATGCCGGGCCCGTCCGCCAGATGCATGATCCCGAGGCCGGCAAGCGCCAGAAACCAGACAATGCACACCGGGCCGAACAGGCGTGATACCACTTCGGTTCCGCGCGACTGGATGGCGAAAAGGCCGAAAAGAATGCCCAGACTGATGATCAGGATGCGATCCTCAGTGAATGCTTCGGCCCCACCCGGCAGCGTCTTGAGGCCCTCGATAGCCGAGAGCACTGACAGCGAAGGGGTGATCACCGCATCGCCATAGAATAACGCCGCACCGATTGCGCCCAGCGCCAGCACGGCCCCGCCGCGCTTCTTGACCCCGCGCTGCGCCAGCGCCAGCAGGGCGAGCACACCGCCCTCGCCATCGTTATCGGCGCGCATCAGGAAGGTGACGTATTTAAGCGTAACGATGATGATCAGCGCCCAGAGCATCAGGCTCATCACGCCAATGATCTCTTCGCCGTGCAGCCCGTGCGCCGCGGTCTGTCCCAATGCTTCGCGGAAGGCATAGAGCGGGCTGGTGCCGATATCGCCGAAGACCACGCCGATCGCGCCGATGGTCAGCGGCAGCAGGCGGTGCCGGTTATCATGCTGCTGGTGGGCGGATTGACTTGCTTCGGCGGACTCACTGTCCGCGGATGGCTGGGACTGCATTGGCGTTAACCCTGTCCGGCGCGATGCCGGGTGCGGCCCACTACTCCCGTTGCAACGCCAAGCAAATGAAATTTTGGCAATGTCGGTTGCAAATTTTGCGCTTGGTGGTTGCGGTCAAAGCGGTCGGAAAACTGTCAAGAAAAAAGGGCCGGAGGATTGCTCCCCCGGCCCCGTTTTCTGGTTTGCCTGATGGCGTCGAGCTTAGAAGCCCATGTCACCCATGCCGCCCATGCCGCCGCCCATGGGGGGCATAGCAGGCTTGTCTTCGGGCTTGTCAGCGATCGCGGCTTCCGTCGTGATCAGGAGGCCAGCAACCGAGGCAGCATCCTGAAGCGCGGTGCGAACAACCTTGGTCGGGTCGATCACGCCGGCAGCAACGAGGTTCTCGTAGACGTCGGTCGAGGCATTGAAGCCCTGCGTTTCGTCGTCTTCGCGCAGCAGGTTGCCCGAAACCACGGCGCCGTCATGGCCAGCGTTCGTGGCGATCTGGCGAACCGGAGCCTGGATGGCGCGGCACACGATGTCGATGCCCTTGGTCTGGTCGTCGTTGGCGCCCTTCATGCCGGCAAGAGCCTTGGTGGCATAAAGGAGAGCCGTACCGCCGCCGGGGACGATGCCTTCTTCAACCGCAGCGCGGGTAGCGTGGAGAGCGTCATCAACGCGATCCTTGCGCTCCTTCACTTCGACTTCCGAAGCGCCGCCGACCTTGATCACGGCAACACCGCCAGCGAGCTTCGCCAGACGTTCCTGCAGCTTTTCCTTGTCGTAGTCCGAAGTGGTGACTTCGATCTGGGCGCGGATCTGTTCGACGCGGGCCTTGATCTCTTCAGCCGAACCGGCGCCATCGACGATCGTGGTGTTGTCCTTGTCGATCGTGACCTTCTTGGCCTGGCCAAGCATGCCGAGCGTAACGCTCTCAAGCTTGATGCCGAGGTCTTCCGAAATCATCTCGCCAGCGGTCAGCGTGGCGATATCGCCCAGCATGGCCTTGCGGCGATCGCCGAAGCCCGGAGCCTTGACGGCAGCGATCTTCAGGCCGCCACGCAGCTTGTTGACCACAAGGGTGGCAAGCGCTTCGCCTTCGATGTCTTCAGCGATGATCAGCAGCGGACGACCTGACTGCACCACGGCCTCAAGGATCGGCAGCATCGCCTGCAGCGACGACAGCTTCTTCTCGTGGATCAGGATGTAAGGGTTATCCAGCTCGACGAGCATCTTCTCGGCGTTGGTGACGAAGTAGGGCGAGAGGTAGCCGCGGTCGAACTGCATGCCTTCAACGACATCGAGTTCGAATTCGAGACCCTTGGCCTCTTCAACGGTGATCACGCCTTCCTTGCCGACCTTTTCCATGGCTTCGGCGATCTTCTCGCCAACTTCACGGTCGCCATTGGCCGAGATGATGCCAACCTGGGCGATTTCGCTCGAACCCGAAACCGGCTTCGAACGCGACTTCAGGTTTTCGACAACCTTGGTCACGGCGAGGTCGATACCGCGCTTCAGATCCATCGGGTTCATGCCTGCAGCCACGCAGGTCATGCCTTCGCGCACGATGGCCTGAGCCAGAACGGTCGCGGTGGTGGTGCCGTCACCAGCTTGGTCGTTGGTCTTCGAGGCCACTTCGCGCAGCATCTGTGCGCCCATGTTCTCGAACTTGTCCTTGAGCTCGATTTCCTTGGCGACGGTAACGCCGTCCTTGGTGATGCGC
>CANFXW010000031.1 GCA_947451145.1 Sphingomonadaceae bacterium
AAAACAGCAAACTACACGCTTGACCCCTGCGTTCTCTCCCCCTAAGTGCGCGGACCTGCCAGCGGCTTTGCCGGTTTGGCCCCTTCGTCTAGCGGTTAGGACGCGGCCCTTTCACGGCTGAAACACGGGTTCGATTCCCGTAGGGGTCACCATCCTTCCACAGTTGGAAGGCCATCCGGTCCACGCATTGGCCCCTTCGTCTAGCGGTTAGGACGCGGCCCTCTCACGGCTGAAACACGAGTTCGATTCTCGTAGGGGTCACCAGGCAGTTCAATCCATCCACGAAATGATGACCGGCTCGTCGCCGCTCTGCCATGGCTGAAACTTGGTCATGACCCGTGCAAACAGCGGCGAATTGACGTGCCGATCCAGCCAAGCGTGCAGGTGTGGAATCGGCTTTGCGCTGAACCAGTCAGGATCAACTGCGGCAAACTGGCGCACGAAGGGAAACAGGGCTGCGTCGATAAGTCCCGGTTTATCGCCGGTCAGATGGGCCTGATTCGCCAGTCGCGCATTCAGATCAGCCAGAATCCGCACGCCTTCCTCTTGATGCTCCTCGGAGTTCGATCCGTGACGCTGCGGGTATTTGTAGCGATCGAGGTGGAGTTTGAACGGGCCATCGTTGCGGGCGATCAGCTCCACATCATCGCGTGCGAGCCAGCCATGCGGATCGCATTCACCCAGCGCCCAGCGCATCACGTCAATGCTTTCGTCGATCACGCGGCCATCGGGAAGCACCAGCACCGGCACTGTCCCCTTGGGTGAAGCAGCCAGCATCTCCGCAGGCTTGGCGGAAAGCTTTACCTCGCGGATTTCAAAAGTGATCCCGCTCGCCAGCAGCGCGAGCCTTGCCCGCATGGCATAGGGGCAGCGCCGGAAGCTGTAGAGTATCGGTCTACTCAAACCGCGCGCCCAGATGGGCCTCGCCGCGCTTGGCTGCGAGCTGTTCCTGATGGTGCCGTTCACGATAGCTGGCGCGCTGCTCGTCGGTCCGCGATTCGTAGCATGAAGGACAACTCACGCCTTCCTCATAGAGAGGTAAGGCCTTGGCCTCGGCATCGATCGGACGGCGGCAGGCGTGGCACAGGTCATAGGAACCCGGGACAAGCCCGTGGCCGACAGTCACCCGCTGATCGAAGACGAAGCATTCGCCGCGCCACAGGCTCTGCTCTTCCGGCACCTCTTCGAGATACTTCAGGATGCCGCCTTTCAGGTGATAGACGTCTTCAACCCCTTCGGATTTCAGGAAGGCGGTTGATTTTTCACAGCGGATGCCGCCGGTGCAGAACATGGCGACGCGGGGCGGCTTGCCCTGCCCCAGCAGGTTTTCTCGCTGCTGGCGGAACCATTCGGGGAAGTCGCGGAAGGTCGCGGTCTTGGGATCGATAGCCCCGGCAAAAGTGCCGACCGCCACCTCATAGTCATTGCGGGTGTCGATCAGGATGACATCCTCGGCAGAGATCAGGTCGTTCCAGTCTTCAGCCGCAACATAGTGGCCGACATCGCTCAGCGGGTCGATATCGGGCTGCCCCATAGTGACGATCTCGCGCTTCAGTCGAACTTTCATCCGGAGGAAGGGCATGGCAGGCGCTCGGGAGAACTTCACCTCCAGATCGGCGCAGCCTGGCAGCGCGCGGATATGGTCCAGCACCGCCGCGATCCCGGCATCGGAACCGGCAATCGTGCCGTTGATGCCTTCGGCGGCGAGCAGCAGCGTGCCCTTGATGCCCTGATCACTGCACAAAGCGAGCAGCGGCGCCTGAATCGCCGCATGATCGGCAAAGCGGGTGAAGTGATAAAGGGCTGCAACGCAGGTATCTGGGCAAGTATCAGTCATGGCGCGTCAAATAGCGCGCCGCGCCAGCCGGACAAGCACTTCGTCGAGCGAGGAGAGAAAACGCGAGCGGTCCGTCTTTGAGAATGGCGCCGGCCCACCGATGTTGCCGCCCAGCCCGTCACCCCCGGCGCGCAGATCGGCCATGATGGCGCGGGTAGCGATTGCTCCGCCGATTGAGGCCAGGGTGAATGGCTTGCCGTTATGCCCGAGCACCGATGCTCCGGCTTTCAGGCAGCGGTCGGCCAGCAGGATATCGCCGGTGATGACCAGGCTCAGCGTAGTGCAGTTCTCGGCAATCCAGTCATCGGCAGCATCAAAGGCATCGCTGACGATTTGCCGACTGATAAGCGGATGCTCGGGCAGACGGATGCGGGCGTTGCTGACGACGGTGACCGGCACTGTATGGCGGAAGGCGACTTTGTAGACCTCCTCCTTCACCGGACAGGCATCGGCATCGACGAGAATGTTCAAAGGACTGGTCATCAGCATAGCTCCTGCCGTTTTGGCCGGAGAGGGGCAATAGCCTAATGAAAGTCCCGCGATTTCGGGATCACGCGGGCGTTGCGCGGATGGCCGCCTCTAAATGGCGCACTCGCTTGCCCCGCCGGATCGCCAGACAGGGCGCTGAGCGAGGCGCTGGCATCGGTGATCTGCGCGGCGATGACGTGGATCACCTCGTCATCATATTCCACCCGCCCGCGCACCTCCATCAGCCGCGCGCCCATGATCACCTTGCGTTGCCGCTTCATGAGATCGGGCCAGATGACGATGTTCACCACCCCGCTTTCATCCTCCAGCGTGATGAAGCAGACGCCCTTGGCCGAGCCCGGGCGCTGGCGGATCAGCACAACGCCGGCCACCAGCACGCTTGAGCGGTACTTGCGCCCGCGCAGATCTGATGCGCGGATAAAGCCACGATCCGCCAGATCGGCGCGCAGGAAGGCCAGCGGGTGGGCCTTCAGTGACAGGCGCTGGGTCTGGTAATCGGTAACCACCTCTTCGCTGAGCGGCATGGCGGGCAAGCGGGTGGGCGCTGTCTCGGCCCCTTCGTCGCGGGCATTGGCGTGGGCGAACAATGGCAGGTCAGGCGCGGCGATCAGGCTGCGGGCATCCCACAGCGCCTGTCGCCGGGGCAGGTTCAGCGAGGTGAAGCAATCGGCACTGGCGAGCCGTTCGATCAGGGCTGGCGAAAGTGCTGCCCGCTCCTTTAGTTCGCCGAGATCGCGGAATGGCCCGCCCGCTTCCCGCGCCGCGACAATCCGCGCGGCGGCGGCTTCAGGAAAGCCATCGACCTGCCGCAGGCCGAGGCGGAGGGCTATGCATTCCTCCCCGTTCCGAGAAGGAATTTCCAGCGAACAATCCCATCCGCTAGCATTCACATCCACCGGCAACACTTTCACCCCATGCTCCCGCGCATCGCGGACGATCTGCGCCGGGGCGTAGAACCCCATCGGCTGCGAATTGAGCAGGGCGCAGGCGAAGGCCGCCGGGAAGTGGCATTTGAGCCAGGACGATACATAGACCAGCAGGGCAAAGCTCGCCGCGTGGCTTTCGGGGAAGCCGTATTCACCAAAGCCCTTGATCTGGTTGAAGCAGCGCGCAGCGAAATCCGGATCATAGCCGCGCGCGATCATCCGCCCGACCATCAGCTCTTCCAGTTCGGCGACCATGCCGCGGCTGCGGAAGGTTGCCATCGATTTGCGCAGCCGGTTAGCCTCCAGCCCGGAAAACTTCGCGGCATCGAGCGCGATCTTCATCGCCTGTTCCTGAAAGATCGGCACGCCCAGCGTCCGCCCGAGGATTGAGGTCAGTTCATCCGGCGGGCCATGCGCCGGACCGGGTGCGGGAATTTCCACCCGCTCCGCCCCACGCCGCCGCTTCAGATAGGGGTGAACCATGTCGCCCTGAATGGGCCCGGGCCGGACGATGGCGACCTCGATCACCAGATCATAGAAACAGCGCGGGCGCAGGCGCGGCAGCATGTTCATCTGGGCGCGGCTTTCTACCTGAAACACGCCGAGCGAATCGCCCTTGCACAGCATGTCGTAAACCGCCGGGTCTTCCTTCGGCACGGTGGCCAGCGTCAGTTCACGCCCGTGATGTTCGCCCAACAGGTCAAGGCACTTGCGGATGCAGGTGAGCATGCCCAGCGCCAGCACATCAACCTTCAGGATGCCTAGCGCGTCGATGTCATCCTTGTCCCACTCGATAAAGGTGCGCTCGGGCATGACACCGTTGCCGATCGGCACGGTCTCGGTCAGCGGGCCCTGGGTGAGGATAAAGCCGCCAACGTGCTGCGAAAGGTGGCGCGGCATGCCGATCATCTGCTCGGTAAGGTTGAGCACCCGGCGCAGGTGCGGATCGGCAAGGCTCAGGCCCGTTTCAGCGTCGATGTGCGCCTCTTTTACCGATTGCCCGTATCCACCCCAGACGGTCTTCGCCAGCGCTCCGGTAACGTCTTCAGACAGCCCCATGGCCTTGCCCACCTCACGGATCGCCATGCGCGGGCGATAGTGGATCACCGTGGCGCAAAGGCCTGCGCGGTGGCGGCCGTAACGCTGGTAGATATACTGGATCACCTCTTCGCGCCGCTCATGCTCGAAATCGACATCGATGTCGGGCGGCTCGTTGCGGTCTTCGGAGATGAAGCGATCAAACAGCAGCGCGTGTTTGGCGGGATCAACCGCGGTTATCTCAAGGCAATAGCACACCGCCGAATTGGCCGCACTACCGCGCCCCTGGCAGAGGATTGGTGGCTGCTGATTACGCGCAAAATCAACGATATCCTTGATGGTCAGAAAGTATCGCGCGAGGTTCAGTTTGCCGATAAGCGTCAGTTCGCGCTCCAGTGTATCGCGCACCGTCTCGGGCAGGCCATCAGGATAGCGCCCCTCTGCGCCAATCCAGGTTAGCCGCTCGAGCTGCTCCTGCGGGGTCAGGCCATCGGGGCAGGTCTCTTCGGGGTATTCATAGCGCAGTTCATCAAGGCTGAACCGGCAGGCATCGGCCAATTGCCGCGCGGCGGTGATGGCGTGGGGCCAGCGGGTGAAGAGGCGTTGCATGGCCTCGGGTGACTTGAGGTGGCGCTCGGAATTGGCCTCCAGCAGGTGGCCCGCCTTGGCCACGGTGGTCTTGTGGCGGATTGCCGTCATCACGTCATGCAGCGGCCGCCGTTCGGGCCGGTGATAGAGCACGTCATTGGTGGCGAGGATTTGCAGGCCGTTGCCTTGGGCCAGCGCATCCAGCGCGGTAATCCGGGCGATATCGTCGCCAGTGCAGAGATGGCTTGCAGCGATGTGCGTGAGGGTTGGGAGTTGGGTGGTCAGGTGGGGAAGGATCGTTTCGAGCGGGCCTGTAAGAAGAGTTGGCTCACGCGAAGGCGCGAAGGCGCAAAGAGGTTCTGCTTTGGGCGAAGCCCCCTCATCATTCGACCTTTCCGCAATCGGCCATGCCGCATTTGAAACTAATGCCTGCGGCGCAGAATTGCTTCTTTGCGCCTTCGCGCCTTCGCGTGAGCCAAATTGCGTAAAGACAACATTGCTCTGCACTTCCAAGGAAAATTCGGCTGCCAAATCCCGTGGCGGAACCAGAACCAGCGCCACGCCCTCGCTCCATTCGGTGAGCATTGGGAGGGTGATCTGGCACACGCCCTTGTCCTGCCAATCCCCCTCAGGCGTGGCCATGCGCCCGGCGGAGATCAGCTGGCACAGGCCGCCATAGGACTTGCGATCCTGCGGATAGGCGAGGAAGGTCAGCCCCTCCACCGTCTCGATCCGGCAGCCGATCAACGGTCTGATGCCCGCAGCCTTGGCCTCGGTATGAAGCCGGACCACGCCGGCCATGGTGTTCACATCGGCAATGCCGATCGCGTCATAGCCCAGCGCGCGGGCGGTGGTGACGAGGTCCACCGCATCCGATGCCCCGCGCAGGAAGGAAAAGCAGGAGGCAAGGCCAAGCTCGACGAATGGTGCAGGCTCGGGCGGCGGTGCCAATTCCTCTTCGATCCGGCGGCGTGGCGGGGTGAGCGGGGCTTCAGGCATAGAGCCCCTGCAGGAACCATTCGGGCGCCCCGCCCCGCCCGTCACCGATCAAGCCGGCGCGGTAAATCCAGTAACGGCGGCCGAGGTGGTCCTCGATACGGTAATAGTCACGCAGGCGGGTTGACGAGCGCTCGCGCCACCATTCAGGCGCGATCCGCTCCGGCCCGTCGACCCGGGCGATCTCATGCAAGGCACCGCGCCAGCGGAAACGGCGCGGCAGCCCGTCAGGGGTTGCATAGAGCACCGAGATCGGCTCCGGTCGGTTCAATAACTTGATCGGCCGGGTATAGAAGGCGAGTTCACCTTGGCTTGGCACCTCGGGCGTCAGTGGTTTTTCCCAGCGCTGGGCGCGTTCGGGAATGTGGCTGGCATGGGGCAGCGGGCTGCGCACGCCCGCTTCGCCCAGCCGGTTGACCAGCCGGTCGATACAGGCGGCCAGGCTGGTGCCGCGCTCTTCCGCCGCACTATCCAGATCGCGCTGGGTCAGGAGCAGCGGCTCGCACCATGGCGCGCGCATCCGCGCCATTTCGATGCCGAAACCGGCGTCAACATCATCAAGCCGCCCCCGGATGAGCCAGACGATGTGCCCGGCATCGCGGCTTGATTGCGCCATTTCCACGCGGCGGATCACCACTTCGCCATCCACCCGCCACAGCCCCAGCTCAATCCGCCGTGCCCCTTCCCCCCGCGCTTCGAGCAGGCGCGCCATGTCATCTGCCAGATCGGCCAGCACCCGGTCGAGCAGTTCGCGGTGACGGATCGGCTCCATCAGGCGGCGCTGGACCAGCGGCGCTTCGTGGCCGATCACCGGCAGCAGCGGCTCGGGCACGCGGCCCATCAGCTGGTCAAGCCGGATCAGCGGATTGGCGGCGGGGGCATGGCGATTGCGAAAGCGCCGGGTCAGCGCCGGGCGCGACAGCCCGTCGATATCCCCGATCCGCTTGAGGCCGAGCCGCCGCAGCACCAGCAGCACCGCCGGATCAAGCCGCAGCGCGGCCACTGGCAGTTCGGCAAGGCTGTCCTCCGGCTGAAGGATGGCGTGCTGTGGTCCGAAATGGGTGAGCGCCCACGCCGCCCCGGCTGTGGAAGCAATCGCCGCCTGCGCCGCCAGCCCGCGTCGGGCGATTTGTGCGCTCACGTCAGCCAGCAGCGCCGCCTCACCGCCGAACAGGTGCGAGACGCCGGTCACATCGACGATCACCCCATCGGGCGGATCGAGCGCCGACCACGGCCCCCAGCGCTGCGCCCAGAGCGCAAGGCGCTCAAGAAAGGCGCTGTCTCCGGCCGGATCGGCGGGCGCGGTGACGAGTTCGGGGCAGATCGCCCGGGCATCGGTAAGCCGCATCATGGCCTGCGCCCCGGCCTGACGCGCCGCCGCGTTCACCGCCTCGATACGCGGGCCGTGCGCGGTCTCAGCGATCAGTGCGGTGGGGAGAGCATCAGCCCCCTCGCCCGCTGCCAAGCGCCAGCGGTCTATCGCCAGATTGGCGCACCAGATGGAAAGGACGCGGCGGAGCATAGGGGCTAACCATGCGCCGCAGCTTCGAGAGGTTCGGCCTGCGTCTGACGCAGGTTCAGAGCGCCCGCCGCCTCTTCCAGCACCCATGTTCCCGGCGGATGGGAGCGTGCGCGGAACAGTTCCGCCCGCCATGCAGCTTTGCCCGGCGCTTGCGGGTTCCAGCGAGGGCGTTGGGAAGCGGCAGAGCGCACATCCCAGCGCATCCGCGCCGAGCCGAGATCGCGGCGGGCATCAAGCCGCACCAGCCACAGCGGCACGCCATGGCGCTCCACCGCAAGGCTGAGGCGGCGCGAGGCGGTGAAGGAAAGCGCCTGCGGGTTTCCGGCAATCTCGGCGATCACAAAGGCCAGATCGCGGCAGCGCAGCGCCTCTTCGATGGCGAACAGCGCGTCCTCTGGCTTGTCGGCGGCGACGTGGATCAGCCGGTGGCGCAGCTCTGCAGGCAGGCCGGGGCGATAGGGGCAGCCTGATAGCCGCATCGCTGCCTTGTCCTGCACCCAGATCCAGGCGCGCTGGTCAGGCGTATCGGCGGCGGGATCGGGAGCGGCGCTGCGCAGCCAATCCTGCGCGAGCGCCAGTGCCAGCCCCGCGCCACAGGCCTCTGTAGCGGGAGCAAACAGCTCGGCATGCTGGGCCGGAGCGGCCAGCGCGGGGAGCCAGCGGGTGGCGGGAACGGGCGATAGGGCGGTTTGGATGGTCATGCGAATCGTGATTATGTTCTATATATGTTCCTTTGTGAAGTGATTCGCGATCACCTGTGCAAGGGTGCGCAAAAGAAAAAGGCCGCCCCAGAGGACGGCCCTTCCCTTAGGCAGTTGAACACGTGGATCAGTCTAGTTCGATCCCGCCCGGCAGCGGTGCAACCGGCTGTGGCGGAACATCGGCATCAAGCTCATGCACCTCGACATGGCCACGCCCAACATGGCTACGGCTACGGCTGTAGAGGAAATAAACCACCAGACCGATCGCACCCCAGGCAAAGAACAACTTGAGCGTATAAAAGCTCAGCTGGAAGAACAGGAACACGCAGCCCGCAGTCGCCAAAGGCGCAACGACCCATAGCAGCGGCGTGCGGAACGGACGATAACGACCCGGATCACGAACCCGAAGCATCATCACACCAATCGTCACTGCAGTGAACGCAAACAGGGTTCCGGAATTGGAGATGTCAGCAAGCTGACCGACAGGGAACAAAGCCGCAAACAGGGCAACAAACACACCAGTGACCATCGTAATCACATAGGGCGTCTTGTATCGCGGATGAACCTTGGCGAGCGGTGCGGGAAGCAGGCCGTCACGGGCCATAACGAAGGCAATGCGGGTCTGCCCGAACATCATCATCAGCACAACCGAAGGCAGGGCTACACCGGCAGCAATCTGCAACAGCTTCGATGCCAGAGGATGGTTGATCGCGCGCATCACAAAGGCCAGCGCATCATGCGAAGTCGCCAGCGCCCCGCCCGGCTGCGCGCCGATCGAGCCAATGGCTCCGGTGGCGACAAGCAGATAGAACACCGTGCAGATTGCGAGCGAACCGAGAAGCCCGATAGGGATATTGCGATTGGGGTTTTCGGTTTCTTCAGCAGCTGTCGAAACCGCGTCAAAACCCACGTAAGCGAAGAAAATCGACGAGGCAGCAGCGGCGATACCGACAGCGACCATGTGGCCCGAAGCCGGATCGGCAACCTCATGCTTCATGAAGCCATAGGGGTTGAACGGATGGAAGTTCGCGCCGTTGATAACCGGCAGTGCAAGGGCAATGAACAGGGTGAGTGCGGCAATCTTGACGCAAACCAGCACGGCATTCACCCGGGCGCTCTCGGTCGTGCCGCGATACAGCAGAGCTGCAACAACAATCGCGATCACAAAAGCAGGAATGTTGAAAATGCCCGGCTCGGGATCGAGCGGGCCATGGGTCCAGGTATTACCGATCCCAATGCCCCATAAATCACGGAAAAGCCCAACCATGTAGCCGGACCAACCCACCGCCACCGCACTGGCAGCAATCGCATATTCCAGCACCAGCGCCCAGCCAACGATCCAAGCCAGCAGCTCGCCAAAGGTCGAATAGGCATAGGTATAGGCAGAACCCGAAACCGGGATCATCGCCGCCATTTCAGCATAGCACAGCGCGGTAAGCCCGCAGACCACGGCCGCAAGAACGAAGCTCCACATCATGGCCGGCCCGGCCTTGGTCGCCGCCTCTGCCGTCAGCACGAAAATACCCGTGCCGATGATGCCACCGATACCCATCATCGTCAGCTGAAAGGCGCCAAGCGAACGATGCAATGAATTTTTCTTCGCCGTCGCCAAGATGGCATCCAGCGATTTGACCCGACCGAACATGCGGTTCTCCCCATAGCGCGAGGCTGGCCATTCACCCGGCAGCCCGCAAAGATTTCACTGGAAACCAAGCTAGCGGGCGTTCGGCTGATGGCAAGGGCGAATTGTCCACCCTTCCCCAGTGTTGTTTCCCGGTCTAAAGGGCAAATATGTCCAGCACCTTCCAACTCGACACCGCCACCAGCCGGGCCAATCCCACGCCCGCGCCAATGAAGCGGCTCACCGTTCCCGCGATCCAGCGTCGCAAATTTGAGGGGAAGACCGAGCAGCCGCTCGTCATGCTCACCGCCTACACGGCGCGGCAGGCGCAGTTGCTTGATCCGCATTGCGATATCCTGCTGGTCGGCGATAGCCTTGGGCAGGTGATCTATGGCCTGCCCTCTTCCCTGCAAGTCACCATCGATATGATGTGTGCCCATGGCGCAGCGGTGGTGCGCGGATCCTATCACAGCCTTGTGGTGGTCGACATGCCCTTCGGCACCTATGAGGCCAGCCCGCAGGCCGCTTTTGCCTCGGCGAGCCGGATCATGGCGGAAACCGGCTGTGCGGCAGTAAAGCTTGAAGGCGGAGCGGCGATGGCGGAAACCATTGCTTTCCTTGTAGCCCGGGGCATTCCTGTGATGGCACACGTCGGCCTCACTCCGCAGGCGGTAAACGTGCTCGGCGGCTATGGCGCGCGCGGGCGCAGCCAGCAGGAGCAGGAAAAGATCATCTCGGATGGCCATGCAGTGGCCAAGGCGGGAGCTTTCGCCGTTGTGGTAGAAGGCGTGATAGAACCGGTCGCCATTGCGCTCACCAAGAGCATCGAAATCCCGACCATCGGCATCGGCGCCTCGGCCCAGTGTGATGGACAGGTGCTCGTTACCGAAGACATGCTTGGCATGTTCGAGCGGGTGCCGCGCTTCGTGAAGCGTTATGAGGAAATCGCCGAGACCATCTCGGCCACAGCCGCGCGCTATGCTGAAGAGGTGCGCTCGCGAGCCTTTCCGGGTGTCGAACAAACCTACCAGCCCAAGTGACGGAACGCCTGAATAATGCTTAACAAATTTCGCGTTCCGATAGTTTTTGCCTTCGTCTGTCTGGCGCTCAGCGCATGGTATGGCTGGTCGATGGGTCACACGCTCGCCGCCGTCGGCAAGGTGATTTGGATCGTACTGGTCCTGTCAGTGCTGGAGCTGTCGTTGAGCTTCGACAACGCCGTGGTCAACGCCACAGTGCTCAAAGACATGGATCAGGTGTGGCGCAAGCGCTTTCTCACCTGGGGAATGGTTTTTGCGGTCTATGGTATGTACATCGTGTTTCCGCTGGCCATCGTTGCCATCGCCGCCGGACTGGGGCCGGTGGAGGCCGTACGACTCTCGCTTTCCGACCCGGCACGCTATGAACAGCTGGTCTCTGGCGCGCATACCGGAATCGCGGGTTTTGGCGGCGCTTTCCTCGCCATGGTGGGGCTGAAATTCTTTTTCGACGAGGAAAAGGATCTGCACTGGATCGATGCGATCGAGGCCAAGCTGGCCAGGTTCGCGGTGCTCCCGGCAATTGAGATAGTCGCGGTACTGCTCATTGCAGTGATCATCTCTAATGGGATGCCCACAGCCGAAGCTTTGACCTTCCTGACCTCTGCCGTGCTCGGCATCACGACCTTCATCGTCGTAAACGGCGTCGGCAATATCCTGCAGCAGCGTGAAGAGGCCTCGAAGCTTTCTGGCGCGGCGGTTCATGCCGGGCTTGGCGGGTTCATCTACCTGAACGTTCTCGATGCCACTTTCAGCTTTGACGCGGTGATCGGTGCCTTCGCCCTGTCGAACAACATGGTGGTCATCGCGCTGGGTCTTTCGATCGGCGCCATGTTTGTCCGGACGATGACACTTGTGCTGGTTGAGCAAGGGACACTGTCTCAATATCGTTTTCTCGAACACGGTGCCTTCTGGGCTATTCTGGCGCTGGGGGCGATCATGCTGCTGTCGGTGCGGATCGAGGTTCCCGACGCCCTGACCGGGCTGGTAGGGGCTGTTCTGATCGGTCTGGCGCTGTGGCGCTCGATCAGGATGAACCGCGAGGAGAGCGCTTAAGGCTGCTTTGTCCTGGCAATGAGGCTGCCTGAGAGGTCGCTGCGCGCTTTGCGGGCATCGAGCGACAGCACCCATACTTGAGATGCAACCGGGCTGGATCGCTGCATGCGCCATGCTGCGGCTGCGGTCTGTTCCGCCTTCGCACTGTCACCAGACCGGAGCTCGGCATAGGCGAGATCGGATAGCAGTCGTACATCGCGCCCGCCGCCCGTTTTGCGCAGGTGTTCCAGCAGACTGCGCGCCCGCTGCCAATCGCCTGCTGATGCAGCATAGTCTGCCGCAAGGCGCGCTGCTTCCCGGCTTTGCGGATTTGCTGCGAGGTAGGCGGTAACCGTGCTCGCAGCCAGATCGCGCCTGCCCGATTGGGCAGCAGCGAGAACCAAGCGGGCGAGCAAGGCGTCGTCAAACCGCACCTTCGCGGCGCGGCTGTAATGATCGACAGCCTCGCCAAATTGCCCTGCGGTATAGGCGCTGTCGCCAGCAAGGATCTGCGCTGCCGCAGACTCAGCAGGCGGTGTTGATCGCGATGCGCCATCGCCAGCGACTGGCACCAAGCCGGCTTTCATCACAGCAGCCGCACGGTCAAGCAGAGGTGCTGCCTCTTCGCGCCGCCCCAAATTCTCAAGTGCGCGCCCCACGAGCGTCTGCAAATAGGCTGAGGCCCCTGCCCGCTGCGCCATGGACGAAAAGCGCTGGACAAGTTGCTCATCCTGTCCGGCCAAGGCCATGGTGCGAGCCAGCAGCAGTTGTGCCCGCTCGTTTTGCGGCTGCATTGCTGCCAGCTTCTCAAGGCTCTGCATGGCAAGCTCAGCATTACCGGCCTGCAATTGCAGCACGCCGTCAAGCTGTAACGCAGCTGGCATGTCACCCATCCGGTTGCCCAGCTTGTTGAGCATCGAGCGGGCCAGCGAATTGTTCCCTGCCCGCGCTGCCAGCACGGCCTGAAGCCAAAGCGCGCGCGGCTCACCAGCGCCGCTGGCGATCATGTGGCGCGTCACCGTCAACATCTTCCGCGCCTGTCCCGCCTCACCAAGCGTTGCAGCATAGTCGCCCAAAAGCGCGCCATCATCTGGGGCATGCATCAGCGCGGCTTCGAACCATGCCAAAGCTGCGGTCGGGCCAAACTGGTCTCGCACGATCAGTCCGCGAAAATCGAGTGCGCGAACATTTTTCGGATCGGCGGCGAGTGCCTGTTCAATGGCATCAATTGCCTTGATCTGCTCGCCACTGCGATAGCGCAGTTGGGCGATATCGGCCCAGACTTCGGCGTTATTCCCACCGGCCTTCAATGCGCGATCGAGTGCAGAGGCCGCCGCCGCGAAATTGCCTTCAGCGATTTCCAGCCGCGCCAGCATTCGCAAGCCGCGCACTTCAGTATCCTTCGAGAATTTGGCCGGCCCCAGCCATTCCCGCGCAGCTTGCAACTGTCCCTGATCGAGCAGCGCCTCACCCATGCCTGCCGCGAGGGAATCGCGCGATGCGCCAGCTGACAGGGCGTCCTTGAAGGCGATCTCCGCGCCAACCCCATCGCCGCGCGAAAGGGCTGCTTGAGCCTTGGCAATCTGAACGTCAGCGCCAGACGATTCAGCCGATCCCGGCCCGGATAGAGCGAGTACTGCCCCCAGACCAAATATCAGGCCAAAGCGCCGGACTTGCCGCAATTCAGGCATGGAGATCATACTGCTTGAGCAGATCATAGAGCGTCGGGCGGCTGATCCCGAGCATCTTGGCGGTGCTCGAAATATTGCCTTCGCTGCGTGCAAGCGCGTGCCGGATGATCTTGCGGTCGGTCTTTTCGCGCGCCGACTTGAGGTTCAAGGCTTGCGTTTCTTCACCGTTCTGGCCCGGCAGATCGAGATCAATGGCGTTGACCAGCTTGCCGTCGGCCATGATCACTGCGCGCTTCACGCGGTTTTCCAGCTCGCGAACGTTGCCCGGCCAGGCCCAGCCGTCGATTGCCGCCAGTGCATCAGAGGCAAAGCCTTTGACCTGCGGATTCATCTCGCGGGCAAAGCGCGTGAGGAAAGCCTTGGCCAGCAGCGTCGCGTCGCCCGGCCGTTCGGCAAGGCTTGGGATCTTCACGACGATCTCGGCCAGACGGTAATAGAGATCCTCGCGGAAGCGCCCGTCAGCGATCATCGCTTCCAGATTCTGGTGCGTGGCGCAGACGATGCGGGTGTCTACCGGGATCGACGATCGCCCGCCGACCCGCTCAACCACGCGCTCCTGCAGGAAGCGCAGCAGTTTCACCTGAAGCTGCAGCGGGATGTCGCCGACTTCATCGAGGAACAGCGTCCCGCCGTTGGCCAGTTCGATCTTGCCTTCAGTGGTCTTTACCGCGCCCGTGAACGCGCCCTTCTCGTGCCCGAACAGTTCGCTTTCGAGCAGATTTTCCGGGATCGCCGCGCAATTGATCGCGATGAAGGCGCCTTTGTTGCGCGTACTTGCCTCGTGCAACCCGCGCGCCAGCAATTCCTTACCGGTGCCGCTTGCGCCCAGCAGCATGACCGAGACATTGGTATTGGCCACCCGCTCAATCGTGCGGGCAACACGCACCATCTCTGGCGCGGCAGTGAGCATTCTGCCGAGCACCTTGTTGTCATCGCCGGCATCGGCGGCCAGGCGGCGGTTCTCGGCTTCGATCAGATGCAGCTGATAGGCCCGGCGGACAATCAGCCCGATTGCGTCGATGTCGACCGGCTTCTGGTAGAAATCATAGGCCCCCTTGGCGATGGCATTGAGCGCAGACTCGCGCGCGCCGTGACCGGTGGCAACGATGACCTTGGTGTCTGGCTTGATCGCCATGATCTCGTCGAGCACGGCAAAGCCTTCGCTCGTGCCATCTGGATCTGGCGGCAGGCCGAGGTCGAGCGTCACCACGGCAGGCTCTTCGGCGCGCAGGGCGGCGATGGCCGATTGCCTGTCTCCGGCAATGATCACCTCAAAGTCGGGATAAGCCCACTTGAGCTGCGCCTGCAGGCCGGGGTCATCCTCGACCACCAGCAGCTTTGGCAGAACCCGGGCGCGATCTTCAGCCATCATGCAACCTTTTTGCTGTTCTGTTCAAAATTGGAAAAGAGTTCGGCCGTGCTGGCAAGAGGCAGCCGGACGATAAATCGCGTGCCGAGCCCCTCACGGCTTTCAACGTCGAGCCGGCCCTTCATCGCGCGGATCAGTTCGCGCGCTTCAAATGCACCGATACCGAATCCGCCTTGCTTCGACGAAACGAATGGCTTGAACAGGCGTGTCCGCAGGAAATCAGGGCTCATGCCGTGGCCGGAATCAACCACCTCGATTGTCGCATTCAAACCGTCACTCGATTGGCCCACGAACACCATTGTACCTTCGGCGCTGGCATCAATGCCATTTTGCACGAGGTGGATCAGCGCCTGTTCCAGCGCCTCACGATTGCCGATCACCGCCGCGCCGCGGCATTCGGTGATGGCAACCTTGCCGGTGTGGCTGAAGTGCTCGGCCACATGACGGACGGCATCTCCCACATCGAATTCACCCAGCGCTTCGTTGCTGCTTGATCCATAGCGTGAAAGGCGCGCGATCAGGGCGTTGAGCTTGTCAGCGGAATTTCGCAGGGTAACCAGCATGTCTGCGCGGAATGCCGGCTTCTCTGCATGCAGTTCGGCATTGCGGGCCAGCAGACCAAGCTGGCTGGCGAGATTCTTGATGTCATGCATCACAAAGGCAATCCGGCGATGGAATTCGTCGAACCGGGCAGCCTCGCTCAGCGCGTCGTGGTTGGCATGTTCAGAAAGCGTGGTGGCGAGCTGCTGGCCAACAACGCGCAAGAGATCGAAGTCCTCCCAATCGAGCTTGCGGCCATGATCGGGGCGCGCCAGCACGATGACACCGGTGAGATAGCCATAGTGGATCAGCGGGACGACCACCCATGCGCGGGGCTCATCCAGCAGCCAGGCAGGTACGACCGCTGTCTCACCCTGCTGGCATTCACCTTTGCGAACGGCATCCAGTTCGGCAATGAAGCCGGTGCGCTCGAAGAAGCGGACAGAGGCGATGTTCATGGCGCAGGCAGGCACATCGGGAACCGGCCATTGCCAGCGCCCGGAAAGCTCCAGGTCACCATGCTCGCCCGGGGTCAGCAGCAACCCGGCAGGACTGTCCGTGATCTGCGCCAGAGCCTGAACAGCGCGCTGATCGAGCGGAATTGCCGCCTCGCCGCTGCGGCCAATGGTCTGGGCAAAGCGCAGCCATTCGGTGCGGTAATCATAGCGATGGCGGAACAGGTGCTTGACCAGCGTCACCTTGATCCAGCCCCGCAGTCGCCTTGAAGGCAGAGCCAGCAGCGCCACGGTGGAAGCGACGATCAGGATGCCGAACTGCAGCAGTTTGGCATAGCGGGAATCGACCAGCTCAAGGCTGCGCGAAACGAGCAGCATGGCGCAGAAGTAGAAACCGATCGCAGCGAGTGCGGCAAACTGGAACGCAAAGGCTCGCGATGGCTGGAGGAACAGCTCATCCCGGCGCTGTGCGGCAGAGGTCATGAACAGCAGTGCGGTAACCGCCAGAACCAGTCCGCGCAGCGCAGCCAGTTCATAGGGCCACGAAAGATTGAGATAGGAAACCGTGTAGAGGTTCAGGTCATAGAGCCAGGTAACGGCCAGTGCCGCAGCCGGCCAGCGCAGCGCCAGACGCGCCTGCTGCGCCGCTCCGCTGTAGAGGTTATGCACCAGAACCAGCGCGCCGACAGTCAGCATCATCCGCAGCGCGACAATTGCCGAAAAAACGGAATCCTGCTCGACTGTACCTTCGATGAAACGGTGCAGAATGATCTGGAAGCAGATCTGGACCACTTCAACGACGATCAAGGTGATCATCAAGGGACGAACCGGCTTGATCAGATCATTGCCGCTGTCGCCGCCGAACAGCTTCCACACGACAAACAACCACGAAAGGTTGCGGAACGATTCGGTCATCGCTGCGGCAGCGCTCTCGGTGCCGGTAGAGGCAGCAGCGATGGCCCAGCTCGCGCTGATGGCCAGCGCGACGACAGTCGGTGTGCCCGAGGCGCCCAGACGCTCACGGCGGCTTACCAGCCAGACAGCAGTCGCCGCACAGGACACGGCCCCGATCAGGTGCGTTGATACCGCAAGGATGGCCCAGATATTCGCCACGTCCTTAGCGTGCTCCCTCATGCCAGAGCACAACCCGAAGCGTTTGCAGCATGATCAGCAGGTCAAGGAAGGGCGTGTAATTCTTGGCGTAATAGAGGTCGTATTCCAGCTTGTGCCGGGAATCCTCAAGGTTGGCGCCATAGGGATAATTGATCTGGGCCCAACCGGTGATGCCCGGCTTCACCATGTGACGCTCGGCATAATAGGGCAGTTGTTCCTGAAGATCGGTGACAAATTCAGGGCGCTCCGGGCGCGGGCCAACGAAGCTCATTTCGCCCTTCAGCACACTCCACGTCTGCGGCAGTTCGTCGATCCGGACCTTGCGGATGAAGTTGCCGATCCGGGTTACGCGGGGATCATTCTTGGCCGCAAACTGGGCGCCATCGACTTCCGCATCGGTGCGCATCGAACGCAGCTTGATCACGTCGAAGTTCTGCCCGTACAGGCCGACGCGGGTCTGGCGGAAGAACGCCGGGCCTTTGCTGTCCAGCTTGATCAATATCGCGAAGATCAGGATGACCGGCGCGGTCAGGATCAGCAGGGTTGCACTGGCGACGACATCGAACACGCGCTTGGCCGCGCTGGAAAGGGCGCGCGCCGAAGAAAAGCCGTCCGAGAAGATCAGCCAGCTCGGGTTGACAGTATCCAGATCGACCCGGCCGGTTTCACGCTCAATGAAGCTCGAGAAATCGTTGACGTGGACACCGGCGGTCTTGATCCGCAACAGATCCTGCAGCGGCAAGGCATTGCGCCGTTCTTCCAGCGCGAGGACTACTTCACTCACGCCCAGATTCTCGACGAAGCGGCCAAGGTTATGAATGGCGCTGCGATTGATCGCTTCTTCAACCTGATGGGGCCCCTCGCTCATCCCGATATAGCCGACGATAACGAAGCCGCTCTCGGCCTTGTCGCCCAGTTTGCGCAGGCGGTCAGCGCGGTTCCCGGCGCCCAAAACCAGCACGCGGCGGCGGAATGCCGAAGCGCCAAGTATCCCGCCGACAATCAGCCGGTTGCCGACAAGGAATGCGATCGAAAGCGCCATTGCGTAAGCAAGAACAGAGCGCCAGAAGTGGGTTTCACCGGTCAACCAATCGACAAACGACAGGGCGATTACGCCCAGCGAAATGGCAACGAGCAATCGCGCCGAAGCATAGCGCATCGATCGCAGAGCTTCCGCGCCATAGACGCCCACTGCGATCATCACGGTAAGCATTATTGCGGCAAAGCTGGCGAGCATGCCGCTGCGGTCTGCAAGCGTGCCGATGCCAATGCCGATTTGCCCAGCCCGCAACCGCCAGGCCATATCGCCGGCCGTCAGCAACAGGCCAATGTCGAACAGGCCAAGCAGCAGCACCGCGTGCGGGATATAATGTTTGAACAAACGAATCATATGCTTGCCAGCCCGGGCCCGCTTTCAACAAAGTGAACACCCGTGTTAGGGCAAAGGGGTAAAATGTCGGTAAATCTGACAGCGGCCGGGATTTTGCAGATCGGCGGATTTGCGCGAGTTTTGCGTGCCTCAATTGCGGCGATGTCGGATGAATTTACATTATCTGACATCAATCGATGAATTTGCTTCCCGGTTGATTGGTTTGGTCAACCCGACATTAACCACAAGTTGCGCCCATGGATTAACCTGCATGGGCTAATGGCGAGGGCCATGAGACGCATTGCGCCCGCCATCCCGGTGCCGCCGACGATATTCCGGCACTTCGCTGTGATCACGATTCTGATCACGGCCTGCATTGCGCTGTTCGCAGACGGCGAGCGGCGCGATGCAATCGGTGCGGAGCTCGACGCGCAAAAGCAAAAGACCGTCATGGTGCAGGCCGAGTCGGGAAGCCTTGGGCCAAACAAGAGCAGCGTCAAAAAGGTCTATTACCCGGCGCGCGGCGGAGGTGGCGGCGATTCAGGGCCACCTGCAGGTGAGCCGATGGTCAATCCCGTAGGCATTGCCCAAAATGTCGCCGAGCAGGGCACTTTCCGAATGGCTCGTGATTTCGACTACGGCCGAACCGATTACAACATGTCTGGCCCCCCGGGCCCGGCAGGTATGGCGGACAATCGGCAGGGCAAGAACACTCCGCCGCGGATGGGCAGTTCGCGCAAAAACGGCGGTAAGGGCGCGGATGAAGCGGCAGCTAAGCCAACAGAAGCCCAGCGCAGCGCCCTGTTCGATGAAGGAGCCCGGCGTGCAGGATCGCCAACACCGCCGGACTAGAAATCAGAAGCATTCCTGCGAGAGGAAGCGCCGGGTCTCGTCACTGATCAGCGCGGCGTGGCCATAGTTGGGGTGATCAATCACCAGCATTGCGGTTCCGTTCCCAGCCTTCCACGCCGCGATGGCGCTCGGCGTGAAATCGAAATGCATGAAGTGCACGGCGCTGGCCTTGCCGTCACTTGTCCGGGTCCGCTCGACATCACCTTCGGCCCGGGCACGGATCACCTCGCCGCCGACGTGAATGGCGATCTTCTCTTCCACCCCGCCAATTGAGCGCAGGAAAACATCACGGCGCACGGGATCGGGTACTTCGAACAGGATCGTCGCGGTGAGTTCACTTCCCTTTGGAACCATCGGGTCATAGGCCGCGATCTCATCGGGCACCTGCGCCGCCCCGCCCTTTTCGATCCGCAACATTTCCTGAATTTGCAGCCACATCGAATCCCACGTCTCAAAGATGGCTGTGGCATTCGGGCCCACCGATACCCGGGTCAGCTTCTTGCGCAGGATAGCCTCCTGCCGCTTGTCGGCACGGATCATTTCGTACTGCTCAATCGGCATGATGTCGTCGGCGGTGATAGAGTGCTGGTCGCGGGGCATTTTTACAATCCGTAAGCTTTGGCGAGAACTTCGATCGGGTGGCCGATCCGTTCCGGCGGTTCACTGCCATTGGCGGCGATCACCTGCCGCAGGTGCGGCCCGGCCAATGGGCATTCGCTGACGATCAGGTCAGGGTTTGACTTCATCAGATTCTTCGCAGCAGGTTTGCCTACCTTCACTGCGCGATCAAAGTTCTGTTTGAACAGACCCCACTTACCGCCGTGGCCGGAGCACCGCTCGGTAAGCTGGGGCGCGGCGCCAGGGATCAGCTTGAGCATCTCCATTGCCTTGGGCCCCATGTTTTGGGCGCGAGCGTGGCAGGCGAAGTGAACGCCGATGGAGGCGGGCATCTCTTCGATGGGAGCCAGCCCCGTCTCCTTCGACAGGGCGACGATATATTCCGAAACGTCGAAAGTATGCTTGGATAGCACCCCCAAATTCTCGTTCGACGGATCGATCAGCGGCCATTCGAATTTGAGCATCAAGGCGCAGCTGGTGGTCAGGGGCACCACGTCCCAGCCCTGCTCTACCAAAGGCACGAAATGTGCTGAAATGCGCTGAGCCGCGCTGGCGACAGCGGGCAGATCCCCGTTTTCGAACTTGGGCATACCGCAGCAGTCGGGGTGTTCGATGCGGACCTTTACGCCGTTGTGCGCGAGCACCTTGGCCAGCGCGAGGCCGGGAGTGCCATCGTTGAATTCATCGTGGCAACCAGCATAGATCGCCACCTTCTTGCCGAAGGCGGGGCCATCCGGATTGGGTTGGGGCACAAAAGCGGGAGCCTGCCGGGTGAGCGAGCTGTCCATGAACGGCGGGACATGCGCACGCGCATCGATGCCGAGCACGGCTTCCATCACCGGACGGGTCAGGCTGTTGCCTTCCTTCGTTGCCCAGTTGGCAGCACCGGCAACCATCGTGCCCAGGTGCCCGTTGCGCTCCATCTTCGCGAGTTCGCGATCGGCGAACGAGGTCTCGCCCTTGCGGTTCTGAACCGCGCGGTGGCGGAGCATAAGGTGCGGGAAATCAAGATCAAAGCTGTGCGGCGGCACATAGGGGCACTTGGTCATGAAGCACATGTCGCACAGCGTGCAGGCATCGACGACGCTGGCGATTTGCGCCGTACTCAGGTCTTCAACTTCCTCGTTCGGGCTTTCATCGACAGCATCGAACAGGATCGGAAAGCTGTCACACAGGTTGAAGCAGCGGCGGCAGCCGTGACAGATGTCAAATACGCGCCGCAGCTCAGCCTCGAGCGCGGCCTCATCGTAAAAAGCTTCGTCCTGCCACGGGATGACGTGGCGGGTCGGTGCTTCAAGACTGCCTTCCATGTTTCTCTCCTGTGGAATTACCTGCCGCAGATAGAATCCGACCGGCAACCTCGCAGTTGCCGGTCGGTTTTCCGGCTTTAGCCAGCTACAACGGCGTCCAGAGTCTTCTGGAACTTGCCTGCGTGGCTCTTTTCAGCCTTGGCAAGGGTTTCGAACCAGTCAGCGATTTCGTCGAAGCCTTCATCGCGAGCGGTCTTGGCCATGCCCGGGTACATATCGGTGTACTCATGGGTTTCGCCAGCAATCGAAGCCTTCAGGTTGGCAACGGTATCGCCAATCGGCAGGCCGGTTGCCGGATCGCCGGTTTCTTCGAGATACTCAAGGTGACCATGCGCGTGGCCGGTTTCACCTTCAGCCGTCGAGCGGAACACGGCGGCGACATCATTGTGGCCTTCAATGTCTGCCTTCTGGGCGAAATAGAGATAACGGCGGTTGGCTTGGCTTTCGCCTGCGAATGCGTCCTTGAGGTTCTGCTCGGTCTTCGTTCCTGCAAGTCCCATGATCTGACTCCTCTCGATGGGTGTGAATCGGCGAAGGCGACCTTGGGCCGGACTGGCTCCAAAGGGAAAGGGAAATTTTCAAATCGGGTGATCGACAAAAGCGATCAATTGGCTGAAGTGCATTTACAAAGGCGATCTTGATGCCTCGCCTGCAGCGCCAATTGCCAGCCTAATGCATTCCTCCTAGCCTCAGGCGATGCGCAAACTCGCCCTCGCCGTTTCGGCCCTCGCCCTGATGCCCTGCGGGACACTCGCCCAGACATATGATCTCACCGCCCCGCTCCCCCCGGTTCTGCCTTGGCATGGAGCGAGTGAGGCACTGATAGCAAAGCCGGGCGATCCCTTTATCACCCCGATCGAGGCGGCAAACTTTGCTGAAACGCCATCCTATGCCGAGACGCGCGCATGGCTGGAACGACTGGTCGCCGCATCGCCGCTGCTTAAGCTTGAGGTGTTCGGGCACACCGCCCAAGGCCGCGAACTTTACGCGATCCGGGCAACCAAGCCGGGCGCAGCACCGAAGCCGACTTTGTTTGCCCAAGGCGGAATTCATGCGGGCGAAATCGACGGCAAGGATGCCGGAATGATGTTGCTCCGCGATATTGCCTTGCGCGGTAAGGACAGCCTTCTCGATCACGCCGATCTGGTATGGGTGCCGATCTTCAACGCCGACGGGCATGAGCGGACATCGCCGACCAACCGACCCAACCAGCGCGGCCCCAACAACCAAGGTTGGCGCACCACCGCGCAAAATCTCAATCTCAACCGCGATTACCTGAAGATCGACACGCCCGAGATGCGGGCGATGCGGGCTTATATCAACCGGATCAAACCCGCGCTGATGCTCGATCTCCATGTCTCGGACGGGATCGACTACCAGTATGACATCAGCTTCACCTTCCCCGGCTGGGCCGGTTCACCGAGCCATTCGCCCGCGATCGGCAAGTGGCTTGATGCGCACTATCGACCGGCGGTGAGTACAGCGCTTGCCGCTGCGGGGCATGTTCCCGGTCTCTATATCGAAGCGGTTGATCCAAAGCACCTTGAGAAAGGGGCGCTGCTCAGCCCTGATACGCCGCGCTATTCCACCGGCTATGGTGAACTCGCGCGGCAACCGACAGTGCTGGTGGAGACCCATTCGCTCAAGCCCTACCGCCAGCGGGTGCTCGGAACCTATGTGCTGATCGAGGAATCACTGCGCCTTGTGGGTGCGGAACATCAGGGGCTGGCCGAGGCCGCCGCTGCCGATCTCGCATCACGGCCGGTGACCTCTGTGTTAACGTGGAAAGATCTCGACAAGCCGCTGTTCGTGATCGACCAGTTCAAAGGCGTGGCGCAGGAAACCTATCGATCCCCCGCCTCCGGGGCCGAAGAGGTCCACTGGCTCGGCCGTCCCACAACGCTGAAGGTGCCGGTCTTTGTCCAGCAACCGGATTTCGTCACCACCCTGCCCGCCGCATGGTGGGTTCCGGTGACCAAGCCCGAAGTGATCGAGCGGCTGAAGCTGCACAACATTGCCTTCGAAACGCTCACTGCCCCCCGCACGGTTGCGCTCGATATGGTGCGGCTGGTTGATCCGAAATTGGCGAAGCCGGACGAAGGGCACATTCCGCTCACAGCCGGTTACAAGCATTTCAAACGGACTGAAACGTACCCCGCCGGTTCGGTCAGGGTGCCTTCAGACCAACCGCTGGGGTTGTTGGCCGCCGCCATGCTCGAAGCCGAAAGCCCCGATTCGTTGCTCGCTTGGAATTTCTATCCGGAAATCCTGATGCGCACGGAATATATGGAAGGCTATGTGATCGCGCCGCTGGCGGACCGGATGCTGGCGAACGATCCAAAGCTCAGAGCCGCGTTCAAGGCCAAGCTGGCTGCTGATCCCAAATTTGCTGCTGATCCCGAGGCGCGACTAGGCTGGTTCTATGCGCGCACGCCCTATTACGACGAGCGTTACCTGCTCTACCCGGTGGGCCGCGAGCTTAAATGACCGCGTCTGGTGCCCCTGGTCCGACTCGAACGGACACATCTTTCGATACTCGATTTTGAGTCGAGCGCGTCTACCATTCCACCACAGGGGCGCACCAAACGGTCGGCGGGCATTAGCCGCGCGGAGTGAATGGTTCAAGTATTAGAAATTCATGCCCAGACCGACGTGTACCAGCCCGGGAGCATCGGCACGGCCACCACCCAGCGCGCCAAGCTCGAATCGGGTATGCGATTTCCGGTCTGAATAGCTGACCAGCAACTCAGTGAACTCCGCTGTGCGGGGTGCTGCGATCAGGGGCTTTGACGATCGAACCGCTGCCCTGCCGGGGTTGCCATGCGTAGCCCCAACGGTTGCCATCGCCTGATTGGTCGTTGCCACATCATTATCGGAGAGCGTCATCAGCCCGTCCGTCTGCGCAAAGGCGGGCAGCGGGCCCAAGAGAGCCAATGCAGCGCCTGTCATTGCCAACATTTTTGCGACCATCGGTTATCTCGCCCGGTTATGAGGCGAGATTGGCCGATCATGGTTACATTCAAATGAAGGCGCCGGGTTAACGGAGCGATTTTTTTACCGGAGCGCCTGAGCAAGGATCTTGTGAAGCCGTGAGTGCAAGCCGTCGTTGCCGGCCAGCACCTGCTTTTCGCAGATCGGATGCGAAACACCGCGCCAATCGGTCACAAAACCACCAGCTTCACGCACCAGCAGGCAGCCTGCGGCCGTGTCCCAGGTGGCAAGGTCCTGTTCCCAGAAGCCCTCATATCGCCCGGCAGCGACCCACGCGAGATCGAGCGCGGCCGAACCAAAGCGGCGAATACCGGCAACCTGCGGCGCGAGAGCAGCGTAGATCTTGCTCCACTCTTCCGGATCGCCGCGGTTGGCGAAGGGAATGCCAGTAGCAACCAGCGATTCGTCGAGATGGCGGCGCGAGGAAACGCGCAGACGGCGATCCTGAAGCCAGGCGCCGCGATTCTTTTCGGCCCAATAGCTCTCGTCGGTGATCGGCTGATAGACAAGACCGGCGACAACATCGCCCCAGCCCTTGCCGTCGAGCCGGGGTTCCTGAACCGCGATCGAGACGGCAAAGTGCGGGATGCCGTGCAGAAAATTGGTCGTGCCATCGAGCGGATCAACGATCCAGCGCGGCATATCCGGGTTCGGGTCAATCTCGCCCGCTTCCTCGAACAGAAAGCCCCAGCCGGGGCGCGCCACTTTCAGCTCCTCCCAGATCGTCCGCTCGGCAGCCTGATCGGCTTTCGAAACGAAGTCCGAAGGTCCCTTGCGGCTGACCTGCAGGTGCTCGACTTCGCCAAAGTCACGGCGCAAGCGCTGCCCGGCTTTACGGGCAGCCTTTTCCATTACGCGCATCAGGCCGGATATTGCTGACATGGCTGATCAGTTCGCCTTGCCGACGTATTCGCGGTCGTAAACGTTGACGATGATCCGCGTGCCGCTTTCGATATGCGGCGGAACCATCACACGCACGCCGTTGTCGAGGATCGCGGGCTTATAGCTCGACGAAGCCGTCTGGCCCTTCACTACAGCGTCAGCCTCGACAATCGTGGCTTCAACCTGATCGGGCAGCTGCACCGAAATTGGCCGCTCGTCATACATTTCGAGCAGCACGGTCATGCCGTCCTGCAGGAAAGCAACCGCATCGCCCAGCAGATCGCCGGGCAGCGTTATCTGGTCGTAATTTTCCACGTCCATGAACACCAGATCATCGCCCTCGGCGTAAAGATACTGGAAGTCCTTGGTATCAAGCCGCACGCGCTCGATGGTGTCCTGGCTGCGGAAGCGGACGTTGGTCTTGCGGCCATCGATCAGGTTCTTCATCTCAACCTGCATGAAGGCTCCGCCCTTGCCGGGCTGCGTGTGCTGGGTCTTGGCAACTTTCCAGATGCCTTTTTCGTATTCAAGAATGTTGCCGGGACGGATGTCCACGCCACTGATCTTCGCCATGGGAGCCTCTGAGGATGAGAAAGAACCGGATTTCGTCCGGGAAGGCGCGCCCTTAGCCTGTGACTGCGGCGGCGGCAAGCGTGGCGATGATAGCCTGCGCGTTCATCGCATGCTAATCGGCGCTGATGGATTGGAATCGCCCATGAAACGCTTGATCGCCGTGATCGCAATTGCCTCAACCGGACCGGCCCTTGCCGTGCCAGGTGGAGAGCTCGACACCCTGCCGCGCGGGCTGTTTGTCTGCGAATTGCCGGGGGATGCCAATGGCTCGGTAGGGCAGCTCGTGCCCGAAGCCGATTTCGCGGTAAGCAACGACTCAACCTATCAGACGGATTTGGGCTACGGTGCCTATCTGGTGACCGGCGATCAGGTAGCGATGACATCGGGCCCCCTGCGCGGAGATCGCTTCAAGCGGGTTAGCCCCCGTTTCCTGCGCAAACTTGATGCACAGGGCAAGGAAACCCGCATGCGCTGCGTGCTGCAGCACGCAAACAACGATCACTAGGCGCCGGGGTTAGCCAAGTGCCTTGGTAAAGGCCTTTACGGCTTCCACTTCATCGCCGTTCCAAACTGCACCGCACACCGCGACAAAATCTGCACCTGCATCGGCCAGCGCCTTGCAGTTTTCCGGCGTGATCCCGCCGATGGCAACGCAAGGCAGTTCAAAGAACGTCTGCCACCATTCGAGGATTTCGGGCTCAGCCTGATGCTTCACCTCTTTGGTGGTGGTAGGATGGAATGCGCCGAAAGCAACATAGTCTGCCCCGTCTTCGCCCGCTTCCATCGCCAGATCACGGCTGCCATGGCAGGTAACACCGATCTGCGCCTCGCGGCCCAGTTCCTGTCGTGCCTCGGCCACGTCACCGTCTTCTTGCCCCAGATGCACGCCATCTGCACCGAGCCGCTTGGCAAGGCTGACCGAATCATTGACGATAAAGGCCACGTCACGCTCTGCGCAGATGCGCTGGAGCGGTTCCGCCAGCCGAGCGGCGGCATGATCGTCCATCCCCTTCACGCGAAACTGGAATGCCGCAACCGGCCCGGCATCAAGCGCGCGCGCCAACCGATCAGGAAAGTCCCCGCCCACTTCGAGCGGCGAGATGAGGTAAAGCTGGGTGGGAATGCGTTCGCGCGGTTCTTGGGACATGTGTGAGCCTCTAGCCGAGCATGCGCGATCAGCAAAGTCCGCTTACATCACCCGGCTGTCATAGGCCCAATGCAGCAGTGCCTGTCGCTGGCCCGGGCGACAAAAGGGATCGCCGGGCTCGCAATAGAGCCGCACCTGCGCGGCATGACGGGCGAAATTGCGCCAGCGCTTGATCTGGCGGGCGTCATCCTCATGCCGGCGACCCATGAAATAGCGGCAATACCACTGGAACCAACCGCGCGGATCGTCGTCGTGGATCCAACCTTTGCGCCGCCATTCAGCCAGAGGTTGCGACGCGGCGACACCAAACCAGTTGAGCTTCTTGTCCGGCTTTCCCGGGGATAGCTTGGCATTGATGAACCAGGATTCGGGAAATTCGTCGCGGCAATCGGTCATGTAGCAGCCGCCAAACACACCGAGTTCGAGCATTTCGGCTGGGGTCAGCTCGGGGGCAAAGGCAGAGTCAAACTCCGCGCCGGGTTCAGCGGTCAGCTCATAGCTGTAGCCGCGCTGCATGCGGTCGTTGCCGGTAACCGTCTTGGGGCGATCATTGTCGGGCATGGCTGCCGCCTAGACTAATGGCATCCGATTGCCGAGTCCCCAAACGGTCAGCCGCCGGGTCAGGTTTCCCCGCCCGGCGACCTCCTCTCCAACTCGCTATTGGAAGTTTTTAGGCAGCGACCTTCTGGGTCGAGCCCTTGAAAATGTCGTCAATCGCTGCGCCCAGCGCGGCGTCGAATTCGGCGTCGCTCATCTGGAAACGCAGGTCTTCAAGCAGCGCGCGGCTGAAGCTGGCGATGATGCCCTTGTTCTTCGACAGCTCGACGCAAGCCTCTGGGCGCTTGTAGCCGCCCGAGAGCGCCACGACGCGCAGCACCTTGGGGTGATCGACAAGCGCATCGAAGGTGCCCGGAACCACCGGCAAGCTCAGCTTGAGCATGACCTGTGTGTCCATGGTGTCGAGGTTCTTGAGGATCTCGGCGAGCATGATCTTGTCGCACTCGGCGCGGGTTTCGCTCTTGATGTTAATTTCGGGCTCAAGCATCGGCATCATGCCGTGGCTGAGAACCTGACGGCCAATTTCAAACTGCTGGGCAACAATAGCGGCAATGCCTTCTGCATTGGCCGAATTGATCACCGAACGTTCCTTAGTGCCATAAACGCCGAGACCCTTTGCCTTGACCAGCAAGGCATCGAGTTCGGGCATTGGCTTCATCATCTGAACGCCGTTGGCCTCTTCTTCCAGACCCTTGTCGATCTTGATGAAGGGAACCACGCCCTTGGCGATCAGGGCCGAAGGGGTTGGCACGCCGTCTACCGAACCATCCATGGTGCGCTCGAACAGGATTGCGCCGATCACCTTGTCACCGGTGAATGCCGCTGAGCGGATGATGCGGCTACGCATATCGTGGATCAGGCCGAACATTTCTTCGTCATTGCTGAAGGCGTCGGCACCGATTCCATAGCCTGCCAGAGCCTTTGGCGTTGATCCACCTGACTGGTCGAGAGCGGCGATAAAGCCGTTTCCGGCGGCCATCTTGGCGGTCATGTCGGCAGTGTTCATGTCGGTTCTTGCCCTTGCATACGTATGTGGAATGGCGTGCCCTTAGCCACGGCAGCGATTCGCTGCAATGGGGGTAACCATATTCAGATTTGCAGTGCGGCCACTCCGGGCAGTTCCTTGCCTTCCATCCATTCCAGGAAGGCGCCGCCTGCGGTCGAGACGTAGCTGAAATCACCAGCGACACCGGCATGATTGAGCGCGGCAACAGTATCGCCGCCGCCCGCAACCGAAACCAAAGAACCTTCCTTGGTAAGCGCAGCAGCCGTGCGGGCCAGCGCGACGGTGGCGGTGTCAAAGGGTTCAGTCTCGAAGGCACCGAGCGGACCGTTCCACACCAGCGTGCGGCAGGTCTTGAGCACGTCAGCCAGAGCTTCGGTAGCCTGCGGGCCAACGTCGAGGATCATCTCGTCCGCTGCAACCTCATGCACGTTGCAGGTGCGCAAGCTTGGCGGATTGGCTGCGAATTCCTTCGATACAACAACGTCATAAGGCAGGTGAACGGTGCAGCCCGACGAATCCGCGGCGGCGAGTATGCCGCGCACCGTATCAGCCAGATCATGCTCGCAAAGTGACTTGCCGACATCGACATCGTTGGCCGCGAGAAAGGTATTGGCCATGCCGCCACCGATGATCAGGTGATCGACCTGTGTGACGAGGTGGGTCAGTACATCAAGCTTTGATGATACCTTGGCGCCGCCAACCACAGCAGCCACCGGACGGACCGGATTGCCCAGCGCCTTTTCCAGCGCCTCAAGCTCGGCCTGCATCGAACGACCGGCATAGGCGGGGAGCAGATGCGCGAGGCCTTCGGTGGTCATATGGGCACGGTGCGCTGCCGAGAAGGCATCGTTGACGTAGAAATCGGCATTGGCAGCTACCGCCTTGGCGAGTTCCGGATCGTTCTTTTCCTCACCCTTCCAGAAGCGCGAGTTTTCGAGGATCGCGATGCCGCCATTGCCGAGGATGCCGATCGACTGCTTGACTACGTCGCCAGCGATTTCCGGCACGAACATAACTTCCCGGCCGAGCACGGCAGATACCGGATTCACCACCATCGAGAGCGACTGGGTGGACACCCGCTCACCCTTCGGACGGCCAAAGTGCGCCAGCAGCAGTACTTTCGCGCCCTTGTCGGCCAGCTCCAGGATCGTCGGTACAGCAGCCCGCACGCGCGTATCGTCGGTAACGGCCCCGTCCTGCATCGGCAGGTTGAAGTCGACGCGGACCAGCGCGACTTTGCCAGTTACGTCACCGAGATCGTCGAGCGTGCGGAAAGTTGGCATTGTTGTCTGACCTTAAACCAACCCCGTCATTCCCGCGAAAGCGGGAACCCAACTCCGGACCTCGCAACAATTCCAGAGCGCTGGAGATGGGTCCCCGCTTTCGCGGGGATGACGACGGTTTTGTTTGATTAAATGAACTTCGCCATGACACCGGCGGTGTCGAGCATGCGGTTCGAAAAGCCCCACTCGTTGTCGTACCAGCTCAGCACGCGAACCAGCTTGCCTTCGAGCACGGCGGTTTCCAGCCCGTCGATGCTTGAGCTGTGTGCGTCGTGGTTGAAGTCGATCGATACCAGCGGCTCGTCGGTATAGGCCAGCACGCCCTTCAGCGCGCCTTCGGCAGCAGCCTTGAGCAGGCCGTTGACTTCCTCAACCGAAGTATCGCGCTTTGGCGTGAAAGTCAGGTCGACAACCGAGACGTTCGGGGTAGGCACGCGGATCGACGAACCGTCGAGCTTGCCCTTAAGATCAGGCAGAACCTCACCCACGGCAACGGCAGCGCCGGTGCTGGTCGGGATCATGTTCATCGCTGCAGCGCGGGCGCGACGCGGATCGCTGTGGATCTGGTCAAGGATCTTCTGGTCGTTGGTGTAGGAATGGATGGTGGTCATCAGACCGCGCTCGATACCGATCGATTCGTGCAGAACCTTGGCCATCGGCGCAAGGCAGTTGGTGGTGCACGAAGCGTTCGAAACGATGGTGTGATCGGCGGTCAGCTTGTCGTGGTTCACGCCGAAAACGACGGTAAGATCAACACCCTTGGCAGGAGCCGAGATCAGCACGCGCTTGGCACCGGCATCGAGATGCTTCTGGCCGCCATCGCGGTTGGTGAAGAAGCCGGTGCATTCGAAAGCGATGTCGACGCCGTTTGCCTTGTGCGGCAGGTTGGCGGGATCGCGCTCGGCAGTTACCTGGATGCGCTTGCCGTTGATGATCAGGTCATTGCCATCGACTTCGACGGTGCCATTGAACGGACCGTGGACCGAATCGCGCTGGAACAGGCGGGCATTGGCCTTGGCGTCAGCCAAATCGTTGATCGATACCAGCTCGAGCCCGCAGTCGGGACGCTCGATAATTGCGCGCGCCACATTGCGGCCGATGCGCCCGAAACCGTTGATTGCAACCTTGGTCGCCATGTCAAAAACTCCTGTCAGTTAGCCAGTTTAGCTGTGATTTGCGGCACGATTTTCGCCGCGGTAAGTCCGAAGTGATCGTAAAGCTGGTCGATCTTGCCCGAGGCGCCGAAGGTATCGATGCCGATGTTCAGGCCGTCATTGCCGGTGAGCGATTGCCAGCCGAGCGTAACGCCGGCCTCGATCGAAACCTTCAGCGCATCAGCGGGAAGCAGATCGGCGCGGTAGGCCGCATCCTGGGCGGTGAAGCGTGACCAGCTGGGCATGGAAATAACGTCAGCGCCAACGCCAGCGGCCTCAAGCGCATCGCGGACGTCACAAGCAATCGCGACTTCAGAACCGGTGGCGATCAGCACAACCTTGCGGGCAGCCGTTGCAGCGCGCAGGCGATAGGCGCCCTTAGCGCTCAGCATTTCGCCATCGCTGCGCAGCTGCGGCAGGTTCTGGCGGGTTAGCGCCAGCACGCTGGGCTTGTCCGCATTCTGCAAGGCGAGTGTCCAGCACTCGGCGGTTTCGATGATGTCAGCCGGGCGGAACACTTCCAGATTGGGAATCATGCGCATCGACATCACATGCTCGATCGGCTGGTGGGTCGGGCCGTCCTCGCCCACGCCGATCGAATCATGCGTCAGGACATAGATCACCCGCGCGTGCTGGATCGCCGAGAGGCGGATCGCGTTGCGGCAATAGTCCGAGAACACCAGGAAAGTGCCGCCATAGGGGATCACCCCGCCGTGCAGCGCCATGCCATTCATCGCCGCCGCCATGCCGAACTCGCGGATGCCGTAAGAGATATAGCGACCCCCATAGGTTTCGGCATTGAGCGGGCCGGTTGCCTTGGTGCGGGTCAGGTTCGATCCGGTAAGGTCGGCCGATCCGCCGACCATTTCGGGCACCAGCGGGGTCAGCACTTCAAGCGCCATTTCGGACGATTTGCGCGTGGCGACAGTCTGTGACTGGTCGAGCCATGCCTTGAAGGTTCCCGCTGCCTCATCGCCCGAAGGCAGGTCACCAGCCATGCGGCGCGAGAATTCTGCCGCCTGCGGAGCAGCGGCAAGGCGCGCTTCCCAAGCAGCGCGGGCCTGCGCTCCACGGGCTCCAGTGGCTTGCCAATCGGCAGCGATTTCCGCCGGAATTTCAAATGCAGGTGCGCTCCAGCCCATATCAATGCGCGCAGCAGCGATTTCCTCGCCCCCAAGCGGCGCGCCATGGACATTGTGCGTACCCTGCTTGTTGGGCGCGCCCTTGCCGATGATCGTGCGGCAGGCGATCAGTGAGGGGCGATCATCGAGCAATGCAGCATCGATAGCGCGCTCGATTTCGCCAACATGGTGGCCATCGCAGCTTTCGGTATGCCAACCGGCAGCCTGGTAGCGGGCGAGAATGTCTTCACTGGTCGAAAGGTCAGTCGATCCGTCGATGGTAATATGGTTGTTGTCCCACAGCACAATCATCCGGCCGAGCTTCAGATGCCCGGCAAGGCCAATGGCTTCGTGGTTGATGCCTTCCATCAGGCAGCCGTCGCCAGCCACCACCCAGGTGCGGTGATCGACCAGATCATCGCCAAATTGCGCATTCAGGTGGCGCTCGGCCAGTGCCATGCCGACTGCCATAGCAAGCCCCTGCCCCAGCGGACCGGTCGTGCATTCAACGCCAGCAATATGGGTATTCTCCGGATGCCCGGCGCAAGGGCTGCCCAGCTGGCGGAAATTGCGGATGTCATCCATCGTCGGGCTGGCGTAACCGGTCAAGTTGAGCAAGGCATAGACCAGCATAGAGCCGTGACCGGCGGAGAGCACAAAGCGATCACGGTCGGGCCACTTCGGCGCGGCGGGATCGAACTTGATGTACTTTGAATAGAGCACGGTCGCCACATCGGCCATGCCCATCGGCATGCCGGGATGGCCGGAATTGGCCGCCTGGACCGCGTCCATGGACAGGGCTCGGATGGCGTTGGCCATCGGGCCGAGGCGGGCGGGATCTAGGGTCATTTTCAAGGCCTCCGGCGCGGTGCGCAGAACAGGTGCGATTCGGGATGCGGCCCTTTTGCTGCTAGGCCTTCTCGCGTCAAGTTAAGCGGACGATTAGTATCGCATTTGGCGCACACTTCTTCTTTGCTTTGCGCTAGAGAATTTTTGGGTTAGCCATCCCACAGGACGGGGCAAATGGCATGACAGGTCAAAGAGTAAGCCAGGCATTGGCGCGGATTGAAGCGGCAGCAGCCCGGATTGAGGCGGCAGCGGCAAAAGGCGGCGGCGAAGACTCAGCACTCGCGGCAAGGCATGATGCCTTGCGCGACGCTGTCACCCATTCACTGCGCGAGCTGGATACGCTGATTGGTGGAGCTTCCCGATGAGCAACGTCGATCTTTCCATTGGTGGCCGCGAATTCAAGGTTTCGTGCAGTCCCGGCGAAGAAGGCCATATTGCCGCGCTTGGCCGGATGATCGATGCCAAGGTATCGGGCATGGGCATGGCCGGTCAGAGCGAGGGGCGCATGCTGCTGTTCGCCTCGCTGCTGCTGGCTGACGAAGTTCATGAAAAACAAAGCCGAGGTGAAGGCACTTCTTCTGCCTCTCCAGCCACAGCAGAGAGCCCGGAATTGGCTGAAAAGCTCGAATCAATCGCTACGGCACTGGAAAGATGTGCGCTTGCCCTTGAGGGCTGAGCACGGAAGGCCTACATGGGGCCTGACGGGTACTGCCCGGTACGAACCGACAGAACATCCCTGAGGCTATAACCAATCCTAATGGGGGCTGTCCCTGGTTGGACCCTGGTCCGGCACATATGGTTCCCACCTGACGTGAACGCGTCAGTGGATTTCCCCGGCAACGGCCCATGGTGGTCCCGTCACCTTTTTGCCCGGAGCGCGCGCGTGATCGACAAGAAGTTACTGCGCGAGAAAATGCGTGCTGAACGGCGAGCCTATGTCGCAGCATTGCCCGAAGTCACCCGCGCCCTCATCCTGATGCGCCCCCCTGCCCCCGTGGCCGAAATGGTGCCAGAAGGCAGCGTGGTTGGGCTCTATCACGCAGCTCCGGCCGAAGCGCCGACGGGCGGCTATGCCCGCTGGTTTCACGAGAATGGTCGCACAGTTGCCCTGCCCGCTTTCGATGAACGAGGCGCACCGATGCACTTTCGCCACTGGCATGATCCTTATGGCGCTGACGATCTTGTTGAAGGCCCGTTTGGCCCGCAACCCGGCGATGATGCCGAACGGATGACGCCCGATGTTGTCATTGTCCCGCTGCTCGCCTTCACAGCGGATGGCCACAGGCTGGGTCAAGGCGGTGGTCACTATGATCGCTGGCTTGCCGATAACCCGGTGCCCCGCATCGGTCTTGCCTGGGACATGCAACTGGTGGATTCGCTGCCGCTCGAACCCCATGACCGGCAACTCGATGCCGTCGTCACCCCAAGCCGACTGTTCCGGAGCCATAGCTGATGCGTAACCAACCTACCTGGCGAATCCCCGTCGGCATTCTGGGCCTGCTGCTGGCGCTGGCGATCTATGGAATCGCCCTGGCGAATCTGCTGCCGCCACTGATCAGCACTTGGCCTGCGCTGGCGCAGGTGCCGATTTATGTCGCGCTGGGGGTGGTGTGGCTCTTGCCGCTGAAACGGTTTCTCATCTGGATGGAAACCGGGCGCTGGAGCGCCTGAATTCAGTAAAATTCCCAAGAGTGGCGCGAGTGACGGGACTCGAACCCGCGACCCTCGGCGTGACAGGCCGATACTCTAACCAACTGAGCTACACCCGCGCATCTCTTGGGAGCCGCGCCACTAGGGCAGCACGCCGAGGCTGTCA
>CANFXW010000032.1 GCA_947451145.1 Sphingomonadaceae bacterium
AAATAAGCGATGACAACCAGAGAAGGCGGCTGTGGCTGCGGTGCAGTGCGCTATCGGGTTACCGGCGATCCGATCTTCGTCAACAACTGCCACTGCACCCAGTGCCAGCAGCAGACCGGCTCAACCTCGGTGGTCAACGCCTTCTTCGAAGCGGAGCGGATCGAGGTGCTTTCCGGCGAGCTGGCCGAGAACACCGTGGTCGCTGGCAGCGGCGGGCCGCACATCATCGTGCGCTGCGCGGCCTGTGGTACGGCTCTGTGGAGCCACTACCCGCGCATGGGCCGCAATGGATCTGGGCTGCGGGTTGGCACGCTGGATGATACCGGCGCCTTCACGCCCGACGCGGTGATCTTCGTTTCCGAAAAGATGCCCTGGGTTGCGCTGCCTGAGGGCATTCCGTCTTTCGAGAAAACCTATGACTTCCGCGAAGTGCTGCCGCCGGAACGGGTGGACAGGCTTCGGGAGCTTTCGGGGCGAGGAAAAGGCTAAGCCGCCTCTTCCTTGCCCTTGTGCACCCGCACTGGCGCCTTGCGTCCTTCGACCACGTCAGCATCCACCACCACCTCGGCGATGTCGTCTTCGGTCGGGATGTCGAACATGGTGTCGAGCAGCATGCCTTCGACGATCGAGCGCAGGCCGCGCGCACCGGTTTTGCGGGCGATGGCCTTCTTGGCGATGGCTTCGAGCGCATCGTCGGTGAAGGTCAGCGCCACGTCTTCGAGATCAAACAGCTTGGCGTACTGCTTGATCAGCGCGTTCTTGGGTTCCTTCAGGATCTTGACCAGCGCCTCGATATCCAGATCTTCCAGCGTCGCGATCACCGGCAGACGGCCGACGAATTCGGGGATCAGGCCGAACTTGAGCAGATCTTCCGGCTCCGCCTTTTGCAGTAGTTCGCCCACCTTGCGCTTGTCAGGATCGGCAACGTGTGCGCCGAAGCCGATCGAGCGCTTTTGCAGGCGGTCGGAGATGATCTTTTCGAGCCCTGCGAACGCGCCACCGCAGATGAACAGGATGTTGGTGGTGTCGACCTGCAGGAATTCCTGCTGCGGATGCTTGCGGCCGCCCTGCGGCGGAACCGAGGCCGTGGTGCCTTCCATCAGCTTGAGCAGCGCCTGCTGCACACCTTCGCCCGAAACGTCGCGGGTGATTGATGGGTTTTCGGCCTTGCGGCTGATCTTGTCGATCTCGTCGATATAGACGATGCCTGCTTGCGCCTTTTCGACGTTATAGTCGCTGGCCTGCAGCAGCTTGAGGATGATGTTTTCCACGTCCTCACCCACGTAACCGGCTTCGGTCAGCGTGGTGGCATCGGCCATGGTGAAGGGCACGTCAAAGGTCTTGGCGAGCGTTTGTGCCAGCAGGGTCTTGCCCGAACCAGTCGGCCCGACGAGCAGGATGTTCGACTTCTGCAGCTCTACATCGCCGCCCTTGCCGCTGTGCTTCAGCCGCTTGTAGTGGTTGTGCACCGCCACCGAGAGCACGCGCTTGGCGCGGTCCTGGCCGATGACGTAATCGTTGAGCGTCTCGAAGATGTCACGCGGGCTTGGTACGCCGCCATCCTTCTTTCCGGCGATTCCCGCCTTGGTCTCTTCGCGGATGATGTCATTGCACAGCTCCACGCATTCATCGCAGATGAACACCGTGGGGCCGGCGATGAGCTTGCGCACCTCGTGCTGCGACTTCCCGCAGAAGCTGCAGTAGAGGGTGCTTTTCGCGTCTGATCCGCTCAATTTCGTCATTCGTCTTCCAGTCTGTCCCACCGGCATCAGCAAGTGGGGAATCGCCCGAGTCTAGTCAGACCCTACGCATAATCAATCCCGCCCTATAGCAACAATTGCTTACAAAGGGCTGAAAAAGGTGCAGGCGCGCGCCCAAAATCACTCCGGCGCGCCGCCAGAGCCCTTTTCTTCGCCTACGGAATCGGTGTCAGGGCGCACTTCGATGACTTTGTCGACCAAGCCGAATTCCTTGGCTTCGGTGGCATCGAGCCAGTTATCGCGATCAACCGCAGTGCCGATTTCTTCAACCGATTTGCCGGTGTACTTGGCATAAAGCTCGTTGAGGCGGGTGCGCAGGCGCAGGATTTCGCGGGCCTGAATTTCGATATCCGAAGCCATGCCGCGCGATCCGCCCGAAGGCTGGTGGATCATGATCCGCGCCTGCGGCAGGGCAACGCGCATGCCCTTTTCGCCAGCGGCGAGCAGGAACGAACCCATCGAGCAGGCCTGGCCGATGCAGACGGTGGAAACGCGCGGGCGGATGTATTGCATGGTATCGTGGATCGCCAGACCCGCCGTCACCACGCCGCCGGGCGAGTTGATATACATCGAGATGTCCTTGCTGGGGTTCTCGCTTTCGAGGAACAGCAGCTGGGCGACGATCAGCGAGGCCATGTGGTCCTCAACCTCGCCGGTGACAAAGATGATCCGCTCACGCAGCAGGCGCGAGAAGATGTCAAACGCGCGCTCACCGCGGCTCGATTGCTCGACCACCGTCGGCACCAGAGCGCCGGTGATGGGATCATGGGAGAACTTACCTTGGCCGCCACTTGCGCCAAACAGATCGAGCATCGGAAATCCTTAAACTGGTTGAACCGCCTATCTCGCGTCTGAACGGCCAATGTTCAAGGGCGTTAACCCTCAAATGAACGACAATTAGCGCTGCCTGCCACTTGCCAGCGAAAAAACCGCGCCTAGCATCGCCGCAAACCACCGGGGAGCCACCGATGATCCGCCCATTCCGCCTGTTACCCCTGCTACTCGCCCTGCCCGGCTGCGCGGCCATTCCGCACCAGAACCTGTCCAGCGCACCCTCGCAGGTTTCCGCCTATGTCCAGCGGATCGAGGCGCTCGACAAACAGGGGCCAAAGATAAACGCCGTGATCGCGATCAACCCGGATGCCTATCGCATGGCGCAAAAGGCCGAAGGCATGGGTGGGCCGCTGGCTGGCAAGGTGGTGCTGATCAAGGACAATATCGAAACACTCGATCCGATGGCGACGACCGCAGGCTCCCTCGCGCTGAAAGACAACGTCACCCACCGAGACTCCCCGCTGGTGGCGAACCTGCGCGCGGCGGGCCTGGTGATCCTCGGCAAGACCAACCTCTCCGAATGGGCCAACATCCGCGGCAACCGCTCAACCTCCGGCTGGAGCGGTCTCGGCGGGCAGACGCGCAACCCGCACGCCATCGATCGCAGCCCCTGCGGCTCCTCGGCGGGCAGCGGCGCGGCGGTGGCAGCAGGCATGAGTTGGGCGGCGATCGGCACCGAAACCGACGGCTCGATCACCTGCCCCGCCTCGATCAACGGCATCGTCGGGCTGAAGCCCACCGTCGGCCTCGTCAGCCGCCGCCACATCGTGCCGATCAGCCACAGTCAGGACACCGCCGGGCCGATGACCACCAGCGTTGCAAACGCCGCGCTGCTGCTCACCGCCATGGCCGGAAGCGATCCCGCCGACCCGGCAACCGCGAGCGCCGACCAGCACAAGCAGGACTTCGCCAAGGGCCTCGATAAGGCGAGCCTCAGCGGCGTGCGCATCGGCGTGCTGCGCAAGGCCGTGGGCAACAGCCGGGGCGTGAACGCGCTGTTCGATGCGGCGCTGGCCGATCTGAAGCGCGGCGGCGCAGAGATTGTCGAGCTCGATTTCGAGGGCGACGCAGCGATGTACAAAGGCGAAAGCCTCGTGCTGCGCTGGGAGCTGAAGCAGGATCTGAACGCCTATCTCCAGTCGCTCCCTGGCAACCCGCCGATCCGCAGCCTCACCGACGCCATCGCCTGGAACAAGGCGCATGACCCTGAGGAGCTGCGCTGGTTCGGGCAGGAAACCTTCGAAGCCGCCGACAAGCTGAACGACGAAGCGGCCTACAAAAAGGCGCGCGAAGAATCGCTGCGGCTGGCGGGCAAGGAAGGCATCGACAAGCTGATGGCCGAACACAAACTGTCGCTGCTGATCTTCCCCACCGAAGGCCCGGCGTGGCCGATTGACCTGATCACCGTCAGCCACGGGCTAGACGTCGGCGCGGGCAGCATTGCCGCCATCGCCGGCTACCCGCACCTGACCGTGCCGATGGGCGCGGTGGAAGGCCTGCCGGTGGGGCTGAGCTTCATCGCCGGGCAGTGGGAGGACCGCAAGGTGCTGGAAGCCGGCGCGGCCTATGAAAGGCTGCGGAGTGCCAAGCTGGCGGTACCGGGGTTCAAGCGCTGGGGGGATTAAGGGACAATGCGGGGCTATCTTAACTGCCCAGCCAATCGGCTGTGATCTCGCCCCTGTGCCCCTCCGGCGCCAGTGCGACGCGCAGGGCATCCAGCAGAGGCGGCAGCCCTTCGGTGAAGGCGTAAGGCGGGTTGACGATGAACAGGCCCGCGCCGTTGTAGATGCCGGGCTGGTCGGCATCGTACAGCCAATGCTCCACCACCAGGAATTTCGGGATGCCGAGCCGGCGCAACTTGTCCTTCCACCACCCATGCGTCGCGCGGCCTTTCAGCGGGTACCAGATCACCGTTACGCCATGCGCCCATTTGCGGTGCGCGGCGGCGAGGGTGGCTGTGATCCGCTCGCGTTCGTCCGTCTGCTCGTAAGGCGGATCGACAACCACCACGCCGCGCGGGCTGCGGGTCGGCAGCATCGCCAGCCAAAGCTCATAGGCATCGCGCTCATGCACGGCAGCCGATGTGCCGCGCATCACACCGCGCAGGGTATGGGCGTCTTCAGGGTGCTTTTCGTTCAGGATCAGGACGTCCTGCTCCCGCAAAAGCTGCGCCAGAATGCGCGGCGAGCCGGGGTAGAGGAGCGGGCCACCCCCTGGATTGGCTGCCTCCACTGTATGCACTGCATCCCCGGCATTCACGGCGCGCACGGCGGCGCGGTAGTCGTCCAGCAAGGGGTTCGCGTCGGCAAAGGCCCGCAACACGCCTCCCGCAGCCTCGCCGGTTCGCCCGGCCTCGTCGCTGTTAAGGTCGTAGAGCCCGCAGCCGGCATGGGTATCGATCAGGGTCAGCGCGCTCTGCTTTAGCTGCAAGGCCCGTACGAGGGCGATCAGCAGGCTGTGCTTCACGACATCGGCGCTGTTACCCGCGTGGAATGAATGGCGATAATTCATGGTGATCCAAAAATCTGACTATCTGCCTCTATACGATCTGCCGCGCGCGGTGGAAGGCCTGCCGGTGAGCCTGAGCTTCGTCGCAGGGCAGTGGGAGGGCCGCAAGGTGCTCGAAGCAGGCGCGGCTTATGAGAGGGTGCGGAGTGCCAAGCTGGCGGTGCCGGGGATTAGGCGGTGGGGGGAGTGAGTGGGTTGGCCGTGATTGAGGCTGCGTGGATCGATTGGAATTTGCTCTTTGATAGCCGTTTCAATCTCTTGCTATGAAGCGCGCTCGCTCTAGAAGTTCGTCATATGTAACTATGTCGATGGTGCGCGTTTCGCGCCGGAATAGTTCAAAGGTGTCACGAAGTACATTCGTTTCCCTGTCATTTTGATCGACAATTAGATCGGCATTCCTTCCGATCACGAGAATGGCCTTGGCGTTCCGCGTTCGTGCTTCGAGTTTGTCGCCTTTGTGGTTGTAGTGCTCTCCACTTGCGGCAAATGCTAGCCATTCAGCCTTTTGCTCTAAAATCTGCGACACCGCACCCATGAAATGGGCACTGAATTGCCACGTTCCGGCCCTTCCGGCACGGTTGGTAAAGATTGGAGTGGATGGCAGTTTGATCTCAACTAATGCCGTGTAGTCTGTAAAGGCAGTGAGGAAATCGACCATAGGTTTGTTGCGATTGTCTGTGCCACCTGCTGCCGTGGTCGCTTCGCGATCAAACTGGCGCATGATGCGATAGTCGAGTCCATAACCAAAAATCCAAGACTGCCTCTCGAAAAATTCCTGCCAGTCTTTCTCAGCCCAATTCCCTGCGTCAATTTGGCGCTCAAACTCTTCGAGAGCTTGTTTTCTACCGAGGAGTAAGTTGATTTCATGCGCTGAGAGAGAACCGCTTAGGGATCGCACTAGCGCCTCTCGTTCATCACTTCTGAGCACACGGATGCGCTCGACAATCTGAACGTCGGAAGCGTCAATTATCGCCTTGCGCCCTGTTCCTGTCGAGATGTCGTCAATCTTGAATCCGTCCTCGTTTGAGAGGTCGACAAAATTGATCTGATCGAGAAAGCGTAAGAGCTTTTCAAATTCACCATGCCTGAATGTGAATGCGTCTTGTTCTACGCCTTGATAAGAACCATCAGTTCGAGACTGAAATTTCTGTAGGGTCAATCTTGTGACCTGCTTTTCGTCTTGTGTGACAACCGCGGTGACCTGTGTCTTCCGTTTTTCGCCAGACAGGCGAAGGCACATTGCGCCAGAAATCTCGCCAACGTGCTGATCCTCTGTATTATCCAACACCATTATGACATTCCGTCTTCCAACGGTATCCTGACCGCCGTAAGTGAAGAGCTTTGAAATATAGCTGCGTCCTTCTTGGCGCAGGCGAAAAAAATCTGCTTCGTCAGTCATGACGATTAAGTGCGCTCCACACTATCAGATTGCAAGTAAGTGCAGTCTTAGATTGCGTTGACAGAGATTGTGCTGACAGTGGATTTCGGAGGCAGCCAACCAAATTCTGAGATCCAATGCACCTTCACCGTCACCCCGGGCTTGACCCGGGGTCCCGCTGCCTTTTCCAAGCTTGCAAAGAAAAGCGGGATCCCGGGTCAAGCCCGGGATGACGGAAGAAAAATTGGGTCTGTCCCAATTTTCAAAACCCCGCCCATGCTGAGCTTGTCGAAGCACTGCACTTGCTTTCGTGCCTCGCGCAGAACCGCATGAAGAAAAAGCAGTCCTTCGACAGGCTCAGGATGGACGGAACGAGTGGGAGGTGGCTCACGCGTGGCTCCCCACCCCCAGTTTCCTACACGCCCCCAATCTGCCAGACTCCCGGCCATGACCCGACACCGCACCCGCATTGGCCGCTTTGCCTCACGGCACTGTCGCGCGTGCGGGACAAGTTTTTCCCGCGTTTACGCCAAATGCGTCAATCAGCATCATATCATTGAAATAAATCATAAAGGAGGCATTTTTGAGGTTTACACACTGTCAACTGTGTCAACCTCAACCCGCCCGAAAGCCAACATCTTGGGGGGAGCATTGGTGCCAGCATGTGCTAAGGCCACCTCTTCCCGGCCCTTTGGGCTCAGGCGCAAAGTGAGCATTCATGGCTTTCAGCAATTTCGATACCCACGCTTTCCTGCGCGATTATTGGCAGAAAAAGCCGCTGCTGATCCGCGGGGCCTTTGGCAATTGGGCCAATCCGCTCGATCCCGATGACCTTGCGGGGCTGGCTTGCGAGGACCATGTCGAGGCGCGGCTGATCACGCTCGATCGCGAGCGCTGGGAGGCCGAGCATGGCCCCTTCCCCGAAGACCGCTTTGGCGCGCTGGGCAAGATGCCGTGGACCCTGCTGGTGCAGGCGGTGGACCATCACGTTCCGGCAGTCGCCGCGCTGATTGATGACTTCCGCTTTGTGCCGAACTGGCGGATCGACGATGTGATGGTTTCCTATGCCAGCGACGGCGGCGGGGTGGGGCCGCATTTCGATCACTATGACGTGTTCCTGATCCAGGGCCTTGGCCAGCGGCGCTGGCAGGTGGGGCCGCGCTGTGACGAGGCCACGCCGCTGCTGCCGCACGATGATCTGCGCCTGCTCGCCGATTTCCGGCCCACGGACGAATGGCTGCTCGAACCGGGCGACATTCTCTATGTGCCGCCGCGCTTTGCCCATAACGGTGTTGCGGTGGGTGATGATTGCATGACCTACTCAATCGGCTTCCGCGCCCCTTCCCGCGCCGAGCTGATCGGCGGCTGGGCGGACGATCTGCTGGAGAGCCTTGTCGACGATGATCGCTATGAAGATCCGCAGCTGAAGGTGCAGGCCAACCCCGGCGAGATTGGTGCGGAAGCCTTGGCCGCGCTGCACGCGATGGTCACCGAGAAGCTGGGCGACAAGGCTGCTTTCGCGCGGTGGTTTGGCGAATACAGCTCCACCCGCAAGTACCCCGAAGTCGATTGGGGGCCGGAGGAACCGTTCACCGCCCAAGAACTGCGCGAAGCCTTGGCGGGCGGAGAGCCTCTGCTCCGCAATCCGGCCAGCCGCTTTTCGTTTGTGCGCGGGGAGGCTGGCGCGGTGCTGCTGTTCGTCGATGGCGAGAGCTATGATTGCAGCGGCGTGACAGCCGCCTTTGCCGAGCATCTCTGTGCGGGCAGCGTGGTTGAAGCCGGGCCGGATGTTGTGAAGTCAGACCCGGCCATGGATCTGATCGCCACCCTGTTCAATCAGGGCAGTCTGGGCTTTGACGAGGGATAACCGCCAGTGTCGCGCCTGATCCTGTTCAACAAGCCCTTTGGCGTCCTGCCGCAGTTCACCGATCGCGGCAGCCCCTCGCCGCGCCCGACGCTGTCAGATTTTGTCGCGGTGCCCGGTGTCTATCCCGCAGGCCGGCTCGATATGGACAGCGAGGGCCTGTTGCTGCTGACCGATGACGGCAGGCTGCAGGCGCGGATTGCCGAGCCGAAGTTCAAGATGGCCAAGACCTATCTGGTGCAGGTTGAAGGCGATATTGCGCAGGCCAGCCTTGAAGCCCTGCGCCGGGGTGTTTCGCTGAAGGACGGCCGCACCCAGCCTGCCGAGGCGGAGCGGATTGATGACCCCGCACTATGGCCACGCGATCCGCCGGTGCGCTTTCGCAAGACTGTGCCCGATTGCTGGATCAGGCTGACGATCCACGAGGGCAAGAACCGTCAGGTCCGCCGTATGACCGCCGCCGTGGGGCATCCCACCTTGCGTCTGGTCCGCTGGGCGATCGGCGAGTGGACGGTGGAAGGCATTGCGCCGGGCGAATGGCGGGAGGTTGTTGCCTAGGCCGCCATGCAAAACGGCCCGGCGCGAACAAACGCACCGGGCCGATTGGTAAGCCTTGCGGGCCGATTACTTCTTGGCAGCAGCCTTCTTCGGGGCAGCGGCCTTCTTGGCGGGAGCAGCCTCGGCCTTTTCAGCCTTGGGCGCAGCTTCCTTCTTGGGAGCGGCGGCCTTCTTGGCAGCAGGCTTGGCTTCCTCGGCAGGAGCGGATTCGGCCTTGGCCTCAGCCTTCTTGGCCGGAGCCTTCTTTGCAGCAGGCTTCTTGGCAGGAGCAGCGGCAGCGGCGCCTTCTTCAGCTTCAATCGCTGCCTGAAGCTCTTCCTTGGTCACGGTCTTTTCGGAGACTTCGGCCTTGTCGAACAGGAAGTCGACAACCTTGTCCTCATAGAGGGGCGCGCGCAGCTGGGCAGCGGCGAGCGGTTCGTTCTGGATGTATTCAACGAAACGCTGGCGGTCTTCAGGGCGGTACTGCTGCACAGCCTGCTGAACCAGCATGTTCATTTCTTGGCTGGTCACCTCAACGCCATTCGCCTGGCCGATTTCGGAGAGCAGCAGACCAAGGCGGACACGGCGCACGGCGATGGCGCGGTAGTCTTCCTTCTCGGCTTCGATTTCCTTGAGCGCAGCCTCGGGATCCTCTTCACCCTGCGTTTCCTGCAGCAGCTGGTTCCAGATCTGCTCGAATTCAGCGTCGACCATCGAGGGCGGCACGTCGAAATCGTGATCGGCTGCCAGCTTGTCGAGCAGCTGACGCTTCATCTGGGTGCGGGTCAGGCCGGCAGTTTCCTGCTCCAGCTGGCCGCGCAGCAGGCCCTGCAGCACTTCAAGGCTATCAAGGCCCAGCGTCTTGGCGAAATCGTCGTCCAGCTTGGCTTCGCCCGGAACCTTCACGGCCTTTACGGTCACGTCGAAAGTGGCATCCTTGCCCTTCAGGTTTGCGGCCTGATAGTCCTTGGGGAAGGTAACGGTGATGGTCTTCTCGTCGCCAGCCTTCACGCCGGTGAGCTGTTCTTCAAAGCCGGGGATGAACTGGCCCGAGCCAATCACAAGTGCAGCGTCTTCAGCCTTGCCGCCTTCGAATTCCACGCCATCCAGCTTGCCGACGAAATCGATGATCAGCTGATCGCCGTCTTCGGCCTTCTTGCCCTTCTTGGCATCGGTATAGCTCTTCGAACCGGCAGCGATGCGGGCGACAGCTTCGGTCACTTCCTCATCGGAAACCGGAACGACCAGCTTGTCGAGCTTCAGGCCTTCAAGGCTGGGTGCCTTGATCTCGGGCAGTATTTCCAGAGCGACAGTCAGCTCGGCATCCTTGCCTTCTTCATAACCATCGCCGAGCGAAACGGCAGGCTGCATCGCGGGGCGCAGCTTGTTGTCGGCAACCAGCTTGTCCATCGCTTCGCGGATCGAGGTGTTCAGCGCTTCCTGATGAAGCTGGGGGCCGTGCATCTTCTTGACGAGATTGGCGGGCACCTTGCCGGGGCGGAAGCCGGGCATGCGGACCTGCGGGGCGATCTTGGTGACTTCACCTTCGATACGCGCCGAAATCGCCTTTGCGGTGATCGTGATGGTATAGGCCCGCTTCAGGCCTTCATTGCTGGTCTCGACAATCTGCATTTCAACTCAAGCCTTTTTCACATGCGCTTTCGCGCTCATCCATGCTGACGATTCGCCGATCAAAAGTGCCGGGAGGAACTGGTGCGGGCGAAGGGACTCGAACCCCCACATCTTACGATACTGGTACCTAAAACCAGCGCGTCTACCAATTCCGCCACGCCCGCGATCTAAACGAAGCCAAAATTCAGGCGCTGGCCCTTAGTGGCTTGGGCGAGAAAGGGCAAGCGAGTCCGCGATGGTCAAAGCCAGATAAGCTCAGGAAGGCTTGAACATACCTAGTTCGTAAGCCAATCCCAGCCATCCGGCGGGCTTCGCCACCCGGGCACGAGGAGCATCCGGAGCCGGACATTCCAGACAATAGGCCTGCATCCCGCTCGCCCCCATCAGGTGGCTGGCCTGTGTCAGGGCGCGGGTTATCATGCCTTGTTGACGGCCGGAGAGCATGGCGAAGATGTCGCCTTCCTCGGGCGGCGAGGAATCTTCGTCGTCGGTCATGCGTTCGAACAGCGAGGCGTAGCCGCCTTCCTTCTGGCCGAGATAGGCCGCGTGCCAGTCGCCCTGCTCCAGCTTGGCCTGCGCGGCTGCATAGTTCAGGGCATCGTTCAAGCCGCCGAACTGGTCGACCAGCCCGAGTTGGCGTGCTGTGCCGCCATCCCAGATGCGCCCCTGGGCGATCTGGTCGATCTGCTCGGGCGTCTTGCCGCGCGCCTTGCCGACGAGGCCAATGAAGCGCTGGTAACCGCGCTCGATAGTCGATTGCAGCAGCGCCTCCACCTCGGGCGTGAAGCCGCCGAACACGTCGGGCTGGCCCGACAGCGGCGTGGTGCGCACCCCGTCAGAGGTCACGCCATATTGCGCCAGCGCCTTCTCATAGGAATTGACCACTGCGAAGATGCCGATCGAGCCGGTGACTGTGCCAGGTTCAGCAAAGACGCGGGTACCCGGGGTGGAAACCCAATAGCCGCCGCTTGCCGCGACATTGGCCATCGAGACGACCACGGGAATGCCCTTGGCCTTCTGCCGCTCGATCGCCGTGCGAATGCGTTCCGAGGCGGTTACCGAGCCGCCGGGCGAATCGATGCGGATCACCAGCGCCTTGATATCCTTGGTGTCTTTGCCATCGAGCAGTTCGGCGATGCGGTCCCCGCCCGCCTTGCCCGGTCCGGCCTTGCCATCAACAATCTCCCCCGCGATGGTGACGACGGCGATGGCTTTGCCCTTGGTTTCTGCCTCATGCTTGGCGAGGAAGGCCTTGAGCGTGGAATGCGCGAAGGCACCGGGCTTTTCGTCCAGCTTGTCCTCGCCGACCAGTTCGGCGACGTGCTTGCCGAAAGCCACGCGGTCACCCACCTTGTCGACCAGACCGGCGTTAAGTGCCGCCTGCGCGCCATCGCCGCCAGCCGCCTTGTACCAACCGGCGGGATCCTTGGTGACGAGATCTAGGTTGGCCTTCGGCCGTGCCTTCTTGACGTCTGCCTTCCAGCTATCGAACAGCGCGCCCAGCACGGCTGACCGCGCTTCCCGCGCAGGCGCGGACATATCGTTGCGCACATAGGGCTCGACGTAGTCCTTGTAGGTGCCAACCTTGTAGACGTGCGGCGTTATCTTGAAGCGCTCCAGCAGCTTGGCATAGTACATGTTCTGCCCGCCCGGCCCCAGAATGAACGCCCCGCCCAACGGATCAACCCAGACCTCGCTGGAATGGGCCGCCAGCATCACGCCATCATCGGCATAGCCAAAGGCATAGGTCAGCACCGGCTTCTTGGCAGCTTTCACCCGATCGAGCGCCGCGCCGATCTCTTCCATATGGACCAGCCCGCCGCCACTGAAGCGCGAAAGATCGAGCACAACGGCCTTGACCTTGTCATCGCCTACCGCCGCATCAAGCGCACGCACCAGATCGCGGGCTCGGTATTGCTTGGTGGGCAGCGATCCGCCGAGCAGCGCGCTGAACCCGTCCGCCGCTTCCGGCTCTTCCACCACCGCGCCATCAAGTTTCAGCAGCAGCGCGCCTTCGCGCACCTGCCCGGGACTCGGGCGGCTCATCAGCACGGCATAGAGCGCGCCGAAAAACAGCAGCAGGAACAGCAGCGCCAGGCCATCCTTGATGCCGACCAGAAGATGCCAGACTTTGCGTGCGAAGGTCATGTACTTGCGCCTGTTTTGAGATACCTGAAACCTGATAGACGTTGCGAACTTGTTGGCAATGGTCTGTTCTACCAACGACAATCCAGCGTTGACGAATCGTGTATATTTATACATATCGTCCGCCATATGGCCGACACCCAAGAGCTGATCGCGCGGATAAACGCGCTGGCGCTGCGCAGCAATCGCAGCAAATCCACCCTTTCCCGCCTGCTGTTCGGCAATGGCAAGCGAATCGATGAGATTGAGGCCGGGGGTTCTATCACGCTGACCACCTATCAGCGTGCTGCCGAGGCTTTGGCGGAACTGGAACAGACTGCTGCGGCCTCAGCTCACGCGCCCCATTCCAGCCGCTATCCCGAAGGCCGCACGGCTTTCCCGCACAAGCACCTGCTCGGCACTTCCGGACTTGCTCCGCACGAGATCATGTTCCTGCTCGACGAGGCCGAGCAGTGGGTGGAACTCAACCGCCAGAGCCACAAGCGCGATAACCGGCTGGCGGGGCTGACGATCATCAACGCCTTCTTCGAAAACTCCACCCGCACCCTGCTTTCGTTCGAGATCGCCGGAAAGCGGCTGGGGGCCGACGTCGTCAACATGCACGCCGCGCAATCGAGCGTGAAAAAGGGCGAGACGCTGATCGATACGGCGTTGACTCTGAATGCCATGCGCAGTGATGCCATCGTGATCCGCCACGGCAGCTCGGGCGCGGTGCGGCTGATTGCCGACAAGGTCGATTGCCCGGTGCTCAATGCCGGTGACGGGCAGCACGAGCACCCGACGCAAGGGCTGCTCGATGCGCTCACCATCCGCCGCGCCCTTCGCGCGCGAGGTGTTACCGAGCCGTTCAGCGGGTTGAAGGTCGTGATCTGCGGTGACGTGTTGCACAGCCGGGTGGCGCGCTCCAACGTCCATTGCCTGACCACACTGGGCGCCGATGTCCGTGTCTGCGCCCCGCCCGCGCTGATGCCTGCAGGGATAGAGCAGTTGAAGGTTACCGCCTTCCACGATTTCGACGCGGCGCTCGAAGGGGCCGATCTGGTGATGATGCTGCGGTTGCAGAATGAACGCATGCAAGGATCGTTCGTGCCCTCCCCCGCCGAATATCGCCACCTCTACGGCCTGACGCCAGAGCGATTGAAACGCGCCGCACCTGATGCGCTGGTCATGCACCCAGGCCCAATGAACCGCGGCGTGGAGATTGACTCAATCATAGCCGATCTGCCGGAACGTTCGCTGATCACCACGCAGGTCGAGATGGGGGTTGCCATGCGGATGGCCTGCCTTGACGTGCTCACCAGGCAAGCGCGCGGTGTGGAGGGCTGGCAATGATCGGCGCTCCGCTAACCATCATTAACGGCTTGATCCAGTTACCCGAAGGCAAAGCCGCGAAAGGCGCGCTGCGCACCGAGCGGGACCGGATCGCCACGCTTGGCCCCGATGTCCAGCCGCAGGGAGGCGACCGTATATTTGACGCCAAGGGCAAGCTGGTAACGCCCGGCCTCGTCGATCTGGGCACCTTTGCCATCGACAAACCCGCCTTCCACTTTGGCGGCATCACCCGCGCCGCGCTGATGCCAGACCAGCGCCCGCCGCTCGATCACCCGGCCCGGGTGCGTTTTGCTGCCCAATCGGGCAAGCCGGACCTCTGGGTTCACCCGTTGGCCGCTGCGACGCGGGGGCTGGAAGGTTCTGACCTTGCTGAACTGGCGCTGATGCGTGAGGCCGGGGCCAAGGCAGTCAGCACAGGGCGCAGCTGGATCGCGGATTCGGGCACGATGCTGCGGCTGCTGCGGTATTGCGCGATGCTCGATCTGGTGGTGGTCGCCCATGCCGAAGATGCGGGGCTGACTGGCGCTGCCGTGGCGACAGCGGGCGAGATGGCGACCCGCCTCGGTCTGCCTTCCGCCCCCGCCGAAGCGGAGGCGCTGGCAGTTGCTCGCGACATTGCCCTCGCCGAAATGGCCGGGGCGCGGTTGCACTTCCGTCAGGTGACAACCAAGGCAGCGCTCGATCTCGTCCGGGCAGCAAAATCGCGCGGTGTGGCAGTAACCGCGGGCGTCACCCCTGCCCACTTCATGCTTTCCGATATAGCCATGAGTGATTTCCGCACATTCGCCCGCCTCTCCCCTCCTCTGCGCGCTGAAGCCGATCGCAAGGCGGTGATCGCCGCAATTGGCGACGGCACGATCGACGTTATCGCCTCAGGCCACGATCCGCGCGGACCAGAGGACAAACGCTTGCCCTTTGCCGACGCCGAGCCGGGCATGGCGGGTGCGGAAACCCTGCTGCCGCTCACGCTCAACCTGGTCCGCGATGGGGTGATCGCCATGGACCACGCCTTCCGCTTGATCGCGACCAATCCAGCCGCACTGCTCGGGGTCGATGCCGGGCGTCTGGCGGTGGGCAGCGAGGCCGATATCGCTGTGGTCGATCCCGAGCGCCCGTGGATCGTCGATTCAGACAAGATGGCAGCGAGCGCCGGAAACACGCCTTTTGACCGCCAGCCGGTTCAGGGGCGCTGCCTCGCGCTGTTCAAGGGCGCAGTTCAAGTCGCATAAATGACCAACAAAAAGCCCCCTCCAGCACCTGGCGGGAGGGGTCTTTTGCGTTTTTCGGGCAGGGATTTAGCGTCCCCGCCGAACTGACCTGCCTTAGCGGCGGCGGGCCATTTGCGGACCAGCAACATTGCGCTGCTGTCCGGGAACTACTGCGCGCTGCTGCGAAGGAACGGCATAGGCAAAGCAGCTGCCGCCGCTGCTCTTGAGCTTCGAGCACAGACCGTAGGCCGCGCGCGAACCGTCGATACCGGCAGCGGCTACACGCCAGACGTGCTTGCCGCGAACAACCGCCGGGCGAATGTCCATACGATAGGCAGCGAGCGATGCATTGCGGGCCGAATAGATACCCCAGGCGCGGCGAGCGCCCTGCGGGCTGGAGAACGAGCCCAACTGCACAAGGTGCGACCCCGGAGCCGAGGTCGGCTTTACCTTTGCCGTATAGGCAATCGTGCGGATTGGCTTTGCAGCGGGCATCTGAATTGTCGGTTCGGAAACCGGTGCTGCAGCCTGAGCAGGCGCAGCAACCGCTGCCGGCGCCGCAGCCATTGCCAAGACATTGTCAGCGGGAGCGGATGCCGCTGCGGGAAGTTCAGCTGTCTGAACCGGTGCAGCGGTTGTCACTACGGCTACCTTCTCACCAACCGCGGCAACCGGAGCTGCTGCATTGGCCGTAGTTTCGGCAGCGAGCTGTTCCATCGCCGGATTGTTGGCCAGAGCCAGCATGGCGGGCTGGCCGGGATCACTGCGGACGGGTGTTTCCAACAGAGCGGCAATGCGCTGCTGATACTGCTCCGGCTGGATATTCTGCGCCCAGTCGCTGATGCGCTGGTCGATCTGGTCGGCCGGAACGTCCTGCGTCGCCATGACTCGCGCTTCGCGCCAGCGGCCGGCAAGGGCATAGGAATAGGCGAGATTCTGACGAACCTTCGGGGTATTCTCACCGCCCCGCAGAGCATCAGAAAGCACGGCAACGCCGCGATCGGGCTGGCCTGCCAGCGACAGGGCTAGGCCAAGGTCGCTCGCCGGGATTTCACCGCGCCAGTCTTCCAGCAGCGCCAGCGCGCCCTGTTGATCACCTGCGCCTATCCGAGCCAGCGTCAGGCTGAGCGCGGTACGGGCCGAATTGTCGCCCAGTTTCATCGCATCATCAAAAGTCGCGGCGGCTGAAGCAAATCGACCAGCCTTGAAGTAGGCCTGTCCCAACAGAACGCGGAGCGAGGCATCACGCGGCGTGGCGGCGACAGCAGCTTCAGCGTGCGAAACTGCGTCCTTCGCCTTGCCCTTATCGAGTGCAACGCGGGCAGCATCGGCCGAATTGGCACGAACTGCCATGCCGGAACCGGCGCAGCCAGCAAGCAGGCCGATGGCCAGTGCGGCACCAGTCACCAGTGCGAGTCGAGTTTTGATCGGGTAGGCAACCATAGTACTAACCCCTTGGCTTCAATTGGTCCGCTTGCGCCGGATCTGTCCGGCGATCGCTTCGATTTCAGGAATACTTGCGAGATAGGTGTCGAGCGCTTCGGTAACGACCTGCTGGGCGCTGCGACCGGAAGCCGTGCAAGCCAGACGCAGGCGCAGATGCCGGTCCTCATCAAGGCGCAGCGTGAAAGCAGCTTTGCCGCCACGGCTCAGCGCGGATGTGCGTGGCCGCGATGAGCGTTCCGAAAAGACATCGGACAGCTGATCTTGCTGACGGCGGGCGTCATTGACGAATGCGTCAGCAGCACGCGAAATCGGCACGACTTCGGCCGCATGGCCCGCATCTGCAAAGGACACATCAAGCTCTGGCTTGGTGGCCGGCTTGGCCCCGCCCTTGCGGGCGAGCAGTGCCGAGGAGAGGGTTGCTATGGGTTTGGAGTGGTCCATCGCCCGCGCCCTCACGAACCGGCGACCCGGCGGCCAAAGCCACCGACCGGACGGTTAAAGCCTGCCGAAGCGGGGCCAGGAACCTGGGTTGGCGATGCAAACACGGTGCGGCGGAAGTTCTTTTCCAGCCGGTCATAGATGTAGTTCCACAGCGCCGCGATTTCCATCGCTGAACGGCCCATCGGATCGACCTCCATCACGGTGCGGCCATCGATCATCGAAGCGGCATAGTCGGTGCGGTGGTGCAGCGTGATCGGAGCAACCGTGCCGTGCTGCGACAAGGCTACTGCCGCTTCACTGGTGATCTTGGCTTTGGGCGTTGCCGCGTTGACAACAAAGATCAGCGGCTTGCCCGCGCGGTCGCAAAGATCAACAGTGGCGCCAACGGCGCGCAGATCATGCGGGCTCGGGCGCGTCGGAACAACTATCAGCTCGGCAACGGCGATAACCGACTGGATCGCCATGGTGATTGCCGGTGGCGTATCGATCACTGCCAGCTTGAAGCCCTGCGATCGCAGCACCTGCAAATCGGCAGCCAGCCGCGATACGGTGGTCTGGGCGAATGCGGGAAATTCCGCTTCGCGCTCATTCCACCAATCGGCCAGCGACCCTTGCGGATCGATGTCGATCAGTACGACCGGGCCAGCGCCGGAGCGCTGCGCCTGCACGGCGAGATGGCCAGACAATGTCGTCTTGCCAGATCCGCCCTTCTGCGATGCCAGAGCCAGTACGCGCAAAATCAAATCCCCTTGGATGCAAAGCGCAGCAAAGCGCATGTGCGTTCGCGCCCAAAAGACCAGAACCTCCCTAATTTTCCCTTAACGGCCCGGCAGGGGAATTTTTGCCTGTCATCGGTAAAGACTAGGCACAGTGCAGCCTTTGCCGCAGGGGAAAGCTGTGCCATTGGTAATAGTTAACGCAGATGCAGCGGGCGGGGTCGCCTGATGTTCAGGGTGAAGCAGATGAACAGACGCCTTATTATTGTTTCGAAGTTGATCACTGGCCTGATGCTGGCTCTGCCGGCAGGCGTGATGGCTCAAACAGCGGATGCGCCAGCCTCGGCGAACGCGATCAAGGAATGGGAAGCCTTGTCAAAGCGCGGCGATGCCGAAGCGCAGTTTGCGCTGGCGGAAGCCTATAAGTGGGGCAAAGGTGTTAAGCCCGATCTGAAGAAGGCCGAAATGTATTACGGCAAGGCAGCAGCCCAGGGCCACATGCAGGCCTCTGACGAATATGGGCTGATGTTGTTTGATCGCGGCGAAAAGGAAATGGCATTCCCCTATGTAAAAGCCGCCAGTGATCGTGGCGACGCCCGCGCGCAGTATCTCGTCGCCATTGCCCACTTCAACGGTGACCTTGCCCCCAAGGACTGGCCGCGCGCCTATGCATTGATGACCTTGGCGCAAACTGCCGGATTGCCGCAGGCTGGCGTTGCCTTGCCGAAATTTGACCAGTTCATTCCGCTTGCCCAGCGCCAGCAGGGTGTTGCCCTGTCCCAGCAGATTGCCGCGGAAGCTGACGCAACACGCAATCGCCAGATTGCCGCAGCCAATCTCGGTACGAATTCCCCGGCTCCGCCACCAGTGGTTTCAGCTCCACTCCCGGCTCCTGCAATGCCGCGTGCCGTTATCCCGGCACCGGAAAATGCCATTGCCGCCGCTCAGCAAACCGCCAGTGGAGCAAACCCCCGGGCAGCAGGTGCTGACTATGCCCGACCAATAGTGACTGCCCCACCGCAAGCGCCCAAACCTGCTCCGGTTGTTGCCGCCAGCTCCCCGCCGAAGCCTGTTGCCGTGGCACCGGTTGCGCCTCGTGCCGCTGCATCCGCTCCGATTGCTACTACCAGTGGCGGTTGGCGCATCCAGTTTGGCGCATTCGGCGTCAGCGCCAATGCCGATGCCCTGTGGGCCAAGCTCAAGGCTCGCCCCGAACTTGCCGGGCACCCCAGAATCAACATTCCGGCTGGTGGTGTGATCAAGCTGCAAGCAGGCGGGTTCAGTGAGGAAGGAGCCCGCAACACCTGCGCCAAGCTTTCTGCTGCGGGCTTCACCTGCGTGCCTGCGCGGAGCTGAGTCACATGCCCATCCCGGCTGGCGAGCCATCGCGTTCTGAACGGATCGCCGCGCTCGACCTGATCCGGGGGATTGCCATTCTTGGCATACTGGCGGTCAATATCGAAGGCTTCGGTGCGCCTTGGGTCGGCGCGATCAGCCCGGAATGGAACGGACCCGCATCGAACAGCGATCACATCGCCTACCTCATCACCTTGGTGCTATTCGAGGGCAAGATGCGCGTCCTGCTCTCGATGCTTTTTGGGGCGAGTCTTGTCCTTTTTATCGGCAATACCGAAGCTGCGGGCCGGAACGGCGACACCGTTCAAATGCGCCGCCTGTTTTGGTTGGCGGTGATCGGCTACCTGCATTTCCTGTTCTGGTGGGGCGATATTCTGTTCACTTACGCTCTGGCAGGCTTTGCCGCGTTGGTTGCACGGCATTTGCCAAACAAAGCCATGGTGCCGGCGGCCCTGCTTATCTTCACGGCATGGCATGCCGACGGGATGGCAGGTTCTGTGCAACCGATCCTTACGGAGATCAGTCTTAATCGGGCGCAGCACGAACTCAGGTCTAACCTCACCACCGAAGAAGCCGAGATCAAGAAACAGCGCGATCAGGAACACCGTGATGGCCTGGCAGAAATGGCGCGCGAAGCCGGGAGTCTTCCGGCGCTAATGCATTACAAGCTCACCAAGGAAGCCGACTTTCCGTTAACGGTTGCGGTGGTGACATTCGGCGAGACCTTTCCGCTAATGCTGATTGGTATCGCCCTGTTCCGCAGTGGGTTTTTCACCGGAGGTTGGTCCCGGCGGCGGCTCAAGCAAATGGCCATCGCCGGAATAGCCGTTGGCGGCCTGGCGACGCTCGGGCTGGCCAAATTCATATTCGGACAGAACCTCTCGCCCGGAATTGTGCAAGCTGTGCTGGCGTGGTGGACTGCCCTCCCCCATCTGGCGATGGGTCTTGGTTACGCCGCTGTGCTGGTTCTGATCGCACAGCACGGCACCGATGGCTGGCTGGCCTCCCGGGTCTCCGCCATCGGGAAAATGGCACTGACCAACTACCTTGGTTGCACGCTGGTTTTCACCGGACTGTTCTACGGCTGGGGCTTTGGCCTGATCGGAAGGATACCGGAACGCTGGTACTTGCCGATGGCCCTCGGCAGCTGGATTGTCATGCTGCTCGCCAGCAAAGGCTGGCTCAGGAGCTACCGGCAGGGTCCTGTCGAATGGCTGTGGCGATCGCTGACGCAATGGCAGCTCCTGCCGTTCCGCCGTTAATCCTTGGCGAAAGGATTCTTCGCCGAGCGCAGGTTCAGCCGGATCGGCACCGCATCAAAGCCCAGCTCACGCCGGATACCGTTGATCAGGTATCGCTGATAGGATGTCGGCAGATCATCCAGCCGCGTGCCAAACAGCACGAAGCCGGGCGGGCGGGTTTTGGCCTGCGTGATATAGCGCAGCTTGATCCGCTTGCCGCCAGGGGCTGGTGGCGGGTTGGCCTCCAGCGCAGAATCAAACCAGCGATTGAGCAGACCGGTTGGCACTCGCTTCGACCAGGCTTCGCGGATTTCGAAGCCGACACGGATCAGCTCGTCCAAGCCCTTGCCTGTGCGCGCCGAGACCGAGAGCAGCGGCACGCCTTTGACCTGAGCCAGTCCTTCGTCGAGCGCTGCCCTGACGCCGTTAAACAGCCCCGATGGACCTTCGGCCACGTCCCACTTGTTGATCGCGATGATCAACGCGCGGCCTTCTTCGAGCACCTTTGAGGCGATCTTGAGATCCTGATGCTCTAGGCCCTGCGTCGCATCGAGAAGCAGCACGACAACTTCGGCAAAGTCGATGGCATGAAGCGCATCGGCGACAGACATCTTCTCCAGCTTTTCAACCACCCGCGCTTTCTTGCGCATGCCGGCGGTATCGATCAGCCGGACCGGGCGTTCTTCACCCGTCTTGGGATCGGTCCACATCCAGTCCACCGCAATCGAATCGCGGGTAATTCCCGCTTCCGGCCCGGTAAGCAGCCGATCTTCACGCAGCAGCGCGTTGATCAGCGTCGACTTGCCCGCATTCGGCCGCCCGACAATCGCGAGCTTGAGCGGGCCGGATAGCTCGTCTTCCTCGTCTGCGAACTCATCGGGATCGGGCTGCTTGTCATCGAGATGAGGCAGCAGGGCTTCGAACAGATCGCCCATGCCCTCGCCATGTTCGGCCGACAGGGCAACCGGCTCGCCAAAGCCAAGCGAGAAGCTTTCAAACAGGCCGTGATCGCCCTGCTTTCCTTCTGCCTTGTTGGCAATCAGGACCACAGGAACCTTCGCCGACCGCAGCCAGCGGCCGATTTCCTCGTCGAGCGGGGTCAGACCTGCCCGGGCATCAATTACGAACAGGGCGACATCGGCGCCTTCCAACGACGCCTCAGTCTGCATCCGCATACGGCCCGGCAGGGTGTCAGGATCAAGGTCCTCCCAACCCGCAGTATCGACGATGGTGAATTCAAGGCCCAGCAAGCTTACATCACCGAAGCGGCGGTCACGTGTGACCCCCGGCTGATCGTCGACCAGCGCGAGCTTTTTGCCGACGAGCCGGTTGAACAGGGTCGACTTGCCGACGTTGGGTCGGCCGATAATGATGACTTGTGGTTTCATGGTTGCTTGGTCCAGTGGCCTTTCCGGCAGATTTCTGCAAGCTCTGCGGCAACAACGTGCCGATTGGCGACAAATGTTGCCGCATGTTAACCATATGTAGAAACCCTGAGGTTACCTCGTTTCGGCATGGAACGAGTTATGTCTTTCCGAACCACCTTCGCAATCGCCGCAGCCATTGCCTTCAGCGCTATTCCGGCCAATGCCAGCGGGCTGTCTGAAATTGCGCTGGTTACTGGCGGAGGGGCCGCAACGCTTCCGATGTCATTGCAATGCGTGCCCTATGCCCGCACTGTTTCGGGCATCCAGATCCGCGGCGATGCATGGACCTGGTGGGACAAGGCAGCTGGCAACTATGCCCGCGGCTATCGGCCAAAGGTTGGCGCGGTGATGGCGTTCAAGCCTTACGGCAAGATGGAACTGGGCCATGTCGCGGCGGTGAGCAAGATCATCGATTCGCGCACCGTTCTGCTCCGCCACGCCAACTGGTCACCGATCAACGGCACGCGCGGCCAGATCGAGAATGACGTTCAGGCCATGGACGTATCGCCGAACAATGACTGGAGCCAGGTTCGTGTATGGTTCGCGCCGCTGCAAGGCCTCGGCGGCACGGCATGGCCGGTGCAGGGCTTCATCTACAACGAGAAACCGAAGTCAGGAAAGCTGAAGCCGCGGCCCGGCGAGGCACGCGATTTCTCTGATCCTTATGCCAATGACCCGATCGGCGCGATTATCGCGGCCTACCGGAGCTAGGTTCAGCCAGCTTTGGCCACGGGTGCATCGTCACCAAGGTCTTCAAACCAGGCTTCGACTTCACCATTGAGCTTGATCGTCAGCGGTTGGCCCTTGCGGTCCATCGTCTTGCCTGCCTGGACCCGAACCCAGCCTTCGGAAATGCAGTATTCCTCGACATTGTGGCGCACCACGCCCTTGAAACGGATGCCGACGCCGCGCTGCAGCAGGTCTGCATTGAAATAGGGGCTGCGCGGATTGATCGCGAGGTGATCGGGCGGAAGGTCCGGGCCGGTGGAGGTGGTTTCGTCGCTCATGCCTCGCGCCATTAGGCAGCTTTGCCCGCTTGTCAATTCACGCGCACCGATCTAAGGGCGCGCCTTCCGCATCTGGAGCGGGCGCGTAGCTCAGCGGTAGAGCACACCCTTCACACGGGTGGGGTCACAGGTTCAATCCCTGTCGCGCCCACCAGAGCTTGCAGCTCTGGGCCTGACAACAGTCATCGGTTTGATGATCTGCATTGGCCGGATACAGCCCTTACAAACACGTTCGACACCGCGAAGACCGGTTTTTCCCCGCGATGGCGCAGCTCTACACAGTAATTATCCATATAGGTTATTTTTATCTTTCCTACAACGCCACTCCGGTTGTAGCCAGGTTTCAACAACGCGAATCGCCAAGCACAGCGCCGCCATCGGTTGCTGCGTTCGGCGGTCTGCCCATCCGGAGGCTTGCACCCAATGAACGGTATTATCGGCGAGTTTCGCCTAGGCGAGGACATAGCGGTAGCGATCGATGCCGTGTCGGGGGACACCGCAGGCGTCACCGCGATCACCGCTTCGATGAAGCCCGCGCTGGTCAGCGGCAATCGCGTAGTGCTGGATGATGCGGCGGCGGCAGTCTCTATGGCAGTAGCACCGCAAAGTCCGGCCTCGGCAGGCTGGACCCTGTCGCTTGGCAGCACGGCCAGCGCAGCCCTCGCAACCGGCGTCTATGGCATCGATGCCAAGATCACGCTGGGCAGCGCGGTCGAGATTACCGAGCAAACCGCTTTCATCCGCCTCACCCGGGCAGCGCTGGCATGAGCCTCGCCCTCCGCTGGCGGGTTCCCGGCCGCCGAATCCTCACCCGGTGGCGGGGGCCATCGGGGCTGGCCGAGGCGGTTGCACGCAACCCTGAAACACCGGTTGCTGCGATCATCGGGCCGCCGGGTCCTCCTGGTTCGGGCAGCGGAGCGGTGCGGTTGAATGCCACACTGGCAGCAACCTGGGTGCTGAACCACGCATTGGGACGCATCCCCGGGGTTCAGGTCTACCTGTCAAGCGGCGAGCCGGTGATCACAGACGTTGCCGCCACAGCCACCCAGATCACCGTAACCTTCCCCTCACCCCAGCAGGGCTTTGTCCTTGCGTTTTAAGGATTTACTCCCATGAAAATCATGAACGGCCTTGATCTTCAGTCACAGAAGATTGTCAGTCTCGCCGATCCTTCAGCCAATACCGATGCCGCCAACAAGCAATATGTCGACAATGTCGCTCGCGGCCTGACCTGGAAGGCCCCCGTTCGTGCGGCATCGACGACCAACATCAACACCGCAGCACCCGGCACCACCATTGATGGCGTTTCCCTCGCTGCCAATGACCGTATCTTGCTGAAGGATCAGACCACAGCATCGCAGAACGGCATCTGGGTGTGGACTGCAGCTGGTTCGGCGCTGACCCGCGCAAGCGACGCCGACAATTCCGGCGAACTTGCGCCCGGCACCTCCGTCAGTGTCAGCGAAGGCACCACCAATGCCGACAAGGTGTTCATGATCATCTCTGACGCGGCGATCACCATCGGCACGACAGCCCAGACCTGGGGTACGCTCTCAGGCGGTTCCAGCTATTCGGCCGGAAATGGCATCAGCGTGGCCGGTTCGGTAATCAGCGCCGTAGCAGCCGCATCAGGCGGTGTTTCGGTCGTAGCTGGCGGCATCCAGCTCGATACCTCGATCGCGGCCCGCAAGTTCAGTGCGAATGTTGGCAATGGCTCGTCCACCTCGATCGCGGTGACGCACAACCTTGGCTCGAAGGATATCACCGTTTCGGTTCGCGATGCAGCAAGCGATGCGGGCGTTCTGGTTGATTGGGTAGCGAGCGACACCAACAATGTCACGCTGACCTTCGCCGTTGCCCCTGCAAGCAACGCCTACCGCGTTACCGTAACCGGCTAAAGGAAAACAGGAAATGGCGATCACCACGCTTGATGGCGCAATAAGCGGGGCACAACCACGTGTGCCCTATTTGAAGACCGGCATCGCCATGGCGGCGGTGGGCGCAATGCGGGCGTACAACCCGCGCTATGCCAGCGGAAACCCCGGCCCGGCCACTGCTCCGTCCGCCGGAATCAACGGCACGGCAGTAACCGGGCCGGGGACACAGTTGACCCGCGTCAACCCGGCAACCGGCAACGCCTATGTCATGGGGCTGGACATGTGCCCGTCGTCCGCAGGGACGCTTTGGCTGATTGACCGCCTGTGGGAAAACAGCGCGCTGGTTACCACATCGGTGACCGCGCAGGCCATCTCTGCGGCAAGCCTGCCTGCGCGTGATCGCAATGGAACCGCCAGCGGCGCAGATGTGATGGCGGCCATCGAATGGTCGGCAGCGGGCGGCGCTGGTACGCCCTCGGTCACACTCACCTATACCGACCAGACCGGTGCGACAGGCAAGACAGCCACCTTCACCGGGGTTACCACGCCGCCGGTCGGCACGTTCGAGATATTCATGCCCACGGCGGCATCAGGCGGCGTGCGAACACCAACCAGCTTTATCCAGTCTGCCACGCGGACGAGTGGAGCCATGCACCTTGTCCTGTTCCGCACATTGGCATCGGTGCCTTGCAGTCTGGCCAATGTCGGCAACGCGATAGACTTTCTTACCGGCAGCGCGCCGCGTGTGTTCAACGATTCCTGCCTTGAACCAATCTGGATTCCCAGCGCGACTACGGCCGTCAATTTCTTTGGCGGTTATATTGAGACGCAAGGCTAATCTGACGTGACCGTTCAAAACCTAGCCATTTCAGCTACCAGTGACGATGGAACCACACGGATTGGCCTCGGAAACTATGACTCGACCCAGTTTGCCCAGGGTGACAATGGATCGATCTATTACCTTGGGCTGCGCTATTCCGGAGTTGCAATTCCACAAGGCGCGCAGATCACAAGCGCCACGCTGGTTCTGAAATCAAATGCGCTAGGCGGTGGCTCTGGCACCAGGTGGGGTAACCTCTATGGCGACGCGGCAGATAACGCCGCTGTGTGGTCGAACAGTTCGCGGCCCGATCAGATTGCCAAGACCGCCGCGTCAACGCCACTGGCCTATTCACTGATACAGGGTGCTGCCTGCAATCAGGATGTTACGGCGATCATTCAGGAGATCATCAACCGCGCAGGTTGGACGAGTGGAAATTCGCTGCGGATTGCCGGAGATGCCACTGCGGGAGCGGGATCAGACGGCCTTGCCGTTTTGCAAGACCTCGATACGTCCGGCTATAACTCTCCGCTGCTGATCAGTTTCGTCAACCCGCCCCGCGGCGGTTCGACCGGGCGGGGCAGTCTGTTGCGGTCAAAGTGGCTGCGCAAGACGGGCGGACAGGGCAACACGAGCTTGCTGGTTTCCAAGACGCTCGAAGATGCCCGTAGGCGCAGTGCGCTGAACTGGCTGCTCGATCGCCTGATCTATCGTGGACGCAAGGCCCGGACGAAAGCCTACCTCGGTACGCGGAGTGATGCGCAGCTTTACCTGGGTGAGCGCGATTTGTTTTGATTTCCTGCGATTGATGCTAGTCAATGCTTTCCAAATACAGATCGCCTGAAGCGATGGCCGAAGGAGTTACTGCCATGTTCAAGACAAACGTCGGCGGCATTGACCGCACTTTGCGTATCGTCATCGGGGTGGTGCTAATTGCGCTGGTCTTTGTGGGCGAGCGGATTGGGCTGAACATCGGCAAATGGGGCTGGATCGGCATCATTCCGCTGGCCACCGGGTTCCTCAGCACCTGCCCGCTCTATTCGCTGATCGGGGCGAATACCTGCCCGAAGCGTTAGGCCGCTGCCTCATGCTTGCACTGCGCCTGCCACTTGGCTAGCGCAGCGGCATGCATGACATAAAGTTTATCCGCGAGAATCCTCAAGCCTTTGACGCAGGTCTGGCTCGGCGCGGGCTGGAGCCGCAGTCGTCCGCGATCCTCGCGCTCGACGCCGAACGCCGCGCCGTCGCGACCGATATGCAGGTCGCTCAAAGCCGTCGCAATGACGCCTCGAAGGCCATCGGCGCTGCCATGGGCAAGGGTGACAAGGACGAAGCCGAACGGCTAAAGGCTGAGGTCGCCGATCTGAAGGACAGCCTGCCCAAGCTGGAGCAGCGCGAGCGCGAGCTGACTGCCGAGCTGCAGGACGCGCTGGCAGTCCATCCCAACCTGCCCGAAGCCGATGTGCCGGATGGCGAGGACGAAACGCAGAACGTCGAAGTTGCGCGCTGGGGCACGCCTCGCACGTTCACGTTTACGCCGCAAGAACACGCAGACATCGGCCCGGCGCTAGGGCTGGATTTTGAGACCGGGGCGCTGCTTTCAGGTTCGAGGTTTACTTTCCTGCGCGGACAGATGGCGCGGCTGCAGCGGGCGCTGGGGCAATTCATGCTCGACCAGCAGACCGCCACAAACGGCTACACCGAATGCGCGACACCGCTGATGGTGAAAGACGAAGCGGCCTTCGGCACCGGGCAATTACCAAAGTTCTCTGAAGACCTGTTCAAGACCACCGATGGCCGCTGGCTGATCCCCACCGCAGAGGTCAGCCTGACCAACTCCGTGCGCGAGCAGATCCTGCCTGAATCGCAGTTGCCAATCCGCATGACCGCCCTCACCCCCTGCTTCCGCAGCGAGGCAGGCGCGGCGGGGAAGGATACGCGCGGCTATATCCGCCAGCACCAGTTCGAGAAGGTCGAGCTGGTCTGTGTCTGCAAGCCCGAAGAATCCGAAGCCGAGCATGAAAAGATGACAAAGGCAGCGGAATCGATCCTGCAGGCGCTCAATCTGCCCTATCGCAAAGTGCTGCTCTGCGCCGGAGACATGGGCTTCACCGCGAAAAAGACGTTCGATCTTGAGGTCTGGCTGCCCGGACAGGGTGCCTACCGCGAGATTTCGTCGATCTCCAATTGCGGGGACTTTCAGGCCCGCCGCATGAACACCCGTTATCGCCCGGAAGGCGCGAAGGGCACCGAATTCGTCCATACGCTCAATGGTTCCGGCCTCGCTGTCGGCCGCACGCTGGTGGCGGTGCTGGAGAACTACCAGCAAGAGGACGGCTCGGTCGATGTCCCCGCTGCCCTCGCCCCCTACATGGGCGGCCTGACACGATTGGTTCCTGCTTGATGCGCATCCTCCTCACCAACGATGACGGCATCAACGCCCCCGGCCTCGCCGTGCTGGAAAAGATTGCGCGCAAGCTTTCCGACGACATCTGGATCTGCGCGCCAGCTGAGGAACAGTCGGGCGCGGGCCACAGCCTCACCCTTACCCGCCCGATCCGGATGCACCAGCATGGCGAGCGGCGCTTTTCGGTGGCGGGAACGCCGACCGATTCAGTGACGATGGCGCTCAAGAAGCTGCTCCCCGCCCCGCCCGACCTGATCCTCTCCGGCGTCAATTGCGGGGCCAATCTGGGCGATGATGTAACCTATTCGGGCACCGTTTCCGCCGCGATCGAAGGTTCGCTGGCCGGAATTCGCTCGATCGCGCTCAGCCAGGTCTATTCGAAAGAGGGCATGGCCGATTCCGTGCCGTTCGACGCGGCCGAGGAATGGGGCGAGCGGGTGATCCGTCCGCTGCTGACCACGCCCTTCGATCCGCGCACGCTGATCAACGTCAACTTCCCGCCGATCCATGCCGGTGACATCAAGGGCATCCGTGCCGTGCGGCAGGGGTTCCATGACTATGCCCGAGGCTCGGTGGTCGAGGGCAAGGACCCGCGCGGATATTCCTACTACTGGTTCGGGCTATATGGCATCGAGCATTCAACCGGGCATGACAGCGATCTGGAGGCCATTTCCGATGGCTTCATCTCGGTAACCCCGCTGCACATCGATCTGACCCACTACCCCTCGCTGCAAGGCCTGAAGGCGCTGTTTGCATGAAGCGCGCCCTCGCCTTGCTGGTTCTCGCGCCGCTGCTGCTGGCCGCGAAGCCGGACAAGGACGTGCCGGCTTCCGAAGAAACCACCCACGTGGTCAAGGAAGGCGAGACGCTCGCCGGCGTGGCCAACCGCGCCGTGGTGCCGCGCACCCTGATTATCGAGGCCAATCACCTCAAGAAGCCCTACAAGCTGCACAAAGGCCAGGAACTGGTCATCCCGCGCCGCCGCAGCCACGTTGTGAAGGCTGGCGAGACCGGATTCGGCATTGCGCTTGAATATGGCGTGTCATGGCGCGAGATCGCCACGGCAAGCGGCCTCGATCCCGATGCGCCGATCAGGGCTGGCACAAGGCTCGTAATCCCGACGATCAGCGATACGCCCCCGCCAGTCGCGCCTGTGGCGCAAAAGCCGGTCGCCACAACCGCTGACCATCCAGCTTTCGCTTGGCCTGCAGAAGGTCCGATCCGGCGCGGCTACACTGCCCCCGGCTCCCGCCGCTCCCACCCGGCCATCGACATTGCTGGGCAAGAAGGTAGCCCGGTTCGCGCCGTAGCCAAAGGCAAGGTCGCTTTCGCCGCCGAGGAAACCAAGAAATACGGCCTGATCGTGGTGATTGACCACGGCGGCGGCTGGTTCTCTGCCTATGCCAAGCTGCAAAAGGTCACGGTCAAAAAGGGCAATCGGGTGAAGGCCGGTGAACGCGTCGGCCTGCTCGGCAACACCGGAGAGACCAGCGCCACTGAACTGCATTTCGAGATTCGCAAGGATACTGTGCCCGTTGATCCCGTGTCAGTCCTGCCGGAACGCGACTGATCGCTCAGCCTAGCGCCCAGAACACCGTGCCGCTCGCCAAATAGACTACGATCCAGAACCCCGCATCAACCAGCGCCTCACGCATGGACAGCCGCTGACGTGAATAGCTGATCAGCAGGGCGGGCGCGATAAATGCCAGTGCGATTCCGCCGGTCTGCATCCAGTAGAGCCACGGCTTCACCGCCAGCGTTTCTGCACCCAATCGCGCGAAATTATGCCCTAGCATCAGCGCTGAAACGGCCTGCAACAGCACGGCTCCCAACATGCCGCTAACCGGACCGCGCCCCTTCTCGCCCTGCTCACCTGTTACCCGGCCGAACATCGGCGCGCCGCCAAACAGCGGGCCATACCAGACAAAGCCCACGGCAATTGCCAGGTTGGCTGAAAGCACCACGGCCAGCCAGTTGATCGGTCCCATATCGCGCATCCTTATCGTTTCACGCCAGCAGTAGCGCATTTGCGCGGGTGCGTGTAGGGGCGGCCACCATGGCAACAGTAATCGCCCCTCAACCTAAAGTCGGAATGGTCAGCCTGGGCTGCCCCAAGGCATTGGTCGACTCCGAACGCATCCTCACCAAGCTGCGCGCCGATGGCTATGCCATGAGCGCCGACTATGCCGGGGCAGACGTGGTGCTGGTCAACACCTGCGGCTTCCTCGATTCCGCCAAGGAAGAGAGCCTTGCCGCGATTGGCGAGGCGATTGCCGAGAACGGACGGGTGATCGTCACCGGCTGCATGGGCAGCGAGGCCGAGCTGATCCGCGCCAAGTTCCCGCAGGTTCTCGCCGTCACTGGCGCGCACCAGTATGAGGCCGTGGTCGATGCCGTCCACGAAGCCGCGCCGCCTGCCCGAGGCCCGTTCATTGATCTGGTGCCGCAGGTCTATGCCGACGATGGCGGCATCAAGCTGACCCCGCGCCATTACTCCTACCTGAAGATCAGCGAGGGCTGCAATCACGCCTGCGCCTTCTGCATCATCCCGCAGCTACGCGGCAAACTCGCCAGCCGCCGCATCGACGCGGTGCTGCGCGAGGCGGAAAAGCTGGTTGCGGCTGGTACACGCGAGCTGCTGGTGATCAGCCAGGATACTTCGGCCTATGGCGTCGATGTCCGGCACGAAACACGGGACTGGAAGGGCCGCGAGGTTCGCACCCACATGACCGATCTGGCGCGCGAGCTGGGCGGCCTGCGCACGCCCGATGGCTCACCGCCGTGGGTGCGGCTGCACTATGTCTATCCCTACCCCCACGTCGAATCGGTGATCCCGCTGATGGCCGAGGGGCTGATCACGCCCTACCTCGACATTCCCTTCCAGCACGCCGCGCCGAACGTGCTCAAAGCCATGAAGCGCCCGGCGAACGAGGCCAAGGTGCTGGAACGGCTGCGCGAATGGCGCGCCATTTGCCCGGATATCGCGATCCGCTCCAGCTTCGTTGTCGGTTTCCCGGGCGAGACCGAGGCGGATTTCCAGTACCTGCTCGATTGGCTGGACGAGGCCCAGCTCGACCGGGTCGGTGCCTTCCGCTTTGAGCCGGTCGAAGGCGCTGCGGCGAACGATCTGCCCAATCCGGTGCCCGAAGCGGTGAAGGAAGAACGCTACGCCCGGATCATGGAAAAAACCGAAGCGATCAGCGCCGCGAAGCTCGCCGCCAAGGTTGGCCGTGTGCTGCCGGTAATCATCGACGAAGTGGGCGAGCCCGACGAGGACGGCGATACCGGAGCCACCGGCCGCTCACAGGCCGATGCGCCAGAGATCGACGGCGCGGTGTACCTCCGCAATGTGCCAGAAGGCCTGCGCGCGGGCGATGTGGCCAAAGTGCTGATCGAAGATGCCGATGCGCACGATCTCTATGGCGTGATTGCAGGCAACTGATCGACAGTTGCAAATTACGCAATCATATACGCTCTTTTCGCACTTGCAGCATAGCGATTCGCAACCCATATAGGACGGGCCTTTCAGGCATCCTCTCCCAAAACTTTCATAGGGCTGGTCGCAAGACCGGCCCTTTTTTTTCGTCTGCGAATGATCAGACTTCCAGCACCACCTCCACCAAATCCCCCTCACCCAACCCTTCGGCCTTGCGCACGGCGGCCTTCACCGGGAGCATCCAGCCGGTCTCCTTCGATGGAAACACCGAGGTAGCAAACTCGCTATCGCCAATCGTCGCCCGCACTTTCAGCGAGCCGAACCCGCGGCTCATCCCCTCCAGCCGCCGCATCAACGCGGTGGCCGAAAGCGCCTCCCCCGCCGCGCCATCGATGGTGATGAAGAACCACACGCCTGTCCCCGTCGCGCCTGTCCAGCGCCAGAGCTGGCCGGTATGCGAAATCCGCTCACCCTGAACCTGTCGAAGGGTCACTTTACCCGCCGCACCGGCACCGGAATGTTGCAGATATCCGCCCCGCCCGCAGGCCGGATGAAAAAGGCATCGCGCCGGTTGGCTCGCGCATCGGCATAGCGGGCGAAGGCCTGGCTCTCGGTCGAGAGGTATTCATAGGCAGGCAGCCCCGCCACCTCATTGCCAAGCCGCACTGAAACGATCCCCGTGCGCTCCTCTGCCTTTTCATAGAACCCAAGCGCTCCCGTACCGCGCGGCAGCGAGGAGAGGTTCTCGATCCCCTCGATCACCCGGCCCACCAGCGCAATATTGCGATCGAGATGGCGCGGCGCATGGCCGATGACGGTGTAGAGTTCCGCGCCAGAGCCTGTGTCAGGAGTGAGATTGCGGCCTACGCCGACCATGCCGTAGCAGTGGATGGGCCAGACGCTATCACTCTCCTTACCTGGTATGTAATCTTCTGCAGCCAGCGGCCATCCCGCACCGAATCCAGTGCTTAGCCCTGTTGAGTCACCTATCGTAGTACGCCACATCGTTATTGCTGAGGGCAGATCGGGGCAGAATGCCTGATAACAAAGTGAGCGCGAAGACGTGTGGGCCACATACTCGTTCTCCGGCACCACAGCCAACCCATCCGGCAGCTTCCGCGCCTTCGCCTTGTCCTCGCCATCCGCATCGCCCCACTGCACGACATAATTATCCTGCACCCGGTTGACGCTCAGCCCGTCCCACCAGTGCGCGGCGGCGAGCTTGCGAATGTTGCCCACCCAGCCCTGCGAAAACGGCGGCGGCATCAACTGGATCACCACCCGCCGCGATCCTGAGCCTGTCGAAGGGCCGCGATAATCGGGCGCAAGATCCATCACCAGCAGGTCATCCGGAGCAATCGCCACCCAGTCCCCCTTGGGCGCAGCAGCAACAATCTCCGATGGCGCCAGCGCGGCTGGTTTGGGCGGCGCCTCCCCCAACGAAGGAGTGGCAAGAACGAGGCCGAGCGCGGCGGCAAAGGGCAAGTGTTTCATAGGGCCGCACACTGCCATGCCATCGCGCCTTGCGAAACCCCATCCATGCCGCTAGGGCGCGCCTTCCAGTGCATGCGGAGCGGTGGCCGAGTGGTCGAAGGCGCTCGCCTGGAAAGTGAGTATACGTCAAAAGCGTATCGAGGGTTCGAATCCCTCCCGCTCCGCCACAATGCCATCCGCACACTTCCCATAACATCTTATTTTTCTTGATTTTTGGTCATTTTACGACCATATTCGTTCTCTATTTGTTTCATCACTTCCGTATGCAGCCGCCACCAGTCGGGGGCATTTTCGGGGGCACTGTTTTACAGATTTGGGGGCACCGATGCTGACCGAACTGACCATCAAGAATGCAAAAGCGA
>CANFXW010000033.1 GCA_947451145.1 Sphingomonadaceae bacterium
CCTCGATAACGATGGCGCGGTCGATCATCTTCTCGGTGGCGACCGAGGTTGCAATCGCGAGCAGTTCTGCACGGTTGGCGGAAATCGCACTGGCCATGGATCAATCTTCCTGTTCTTCGAGAATGTCTTCTGCGTCGCCCAATACTTCTTCATCGACTCCGGAAGTATCGAGCGGGCGAGTGGCGGCAATCAGCCGGTCGGTCAAGACCAGCTTGGCGGAATGAATGTCGGAAAGCGGAAATGTCACCGGTCCGGACTTGCGATCGATCAGGCTGACGATGTCGCCTTCGATGCCGGTGAGATCACCCTGCACCGTCTTGCGGTTGCCATCGACCGGACTGAGCAGCATCACGCGTGCTTCGTGCCCAGCCCAGTTGGCGAAGTCTTTCGGGCGGGTGAGCGGACGGTCAATGCCCGGCGAGCTGACCTCAAGCCGGTAGGCGCCTTCGACAAGGTCTTCGCCAGCAAGTTCAAGCTCATCGATGCGATTGGAGATGCGGCGCGAAAGCGCAGCGCAGTCTTCGATCACCAACTGGCCGGTATCGGGCCGCTCGGCCATGATCTGCAGCGCACGCTCGTCACCGTCACCGGCTTCGGCCTTGCCAAAGATCTTGACGCGCACGAGATCGAAACCGAGTACCTTGGCCTCCGGTTCAACAACCTCGGTAATTCGCGCGATATCCGCCATGAAATCTCCATTGCCCGATGATGACAACGGAGTTTCGCGCCGGCCCCTTTCGGCGCCAGCCCTTCGTTGCTTCACAATGTCGGGTATGAGCGGCGCTTAGGCGCGTTTTGTGCGGAATGCAAGCATGATGCTCAAAGCGGGCTTGCTACACATAAGGTATGCAAGCGCGCTGCTTGTGGGATGGCAACGCGCCTGCAAGAGAAATCAGTTTGAACCGTTGGCATTCTTCATGCTGTCGGAAGCTTTTTCGAAGCTCGCCTTGGTCGTATCGCCCAGTTTGGCCGGGTTAACCCCGCCGATATCGACATTGGCGTACTTCTTGGCTGCCCCCGCAACCAGACCGATGGCCTTCGAAGTTACCGAAGCGTCTTTCGATGGCGCGGCCACCGCAACCGGCTCCGGCACCTTGGCCGACCACGGATTAGCGGGCTTGGCATCTTCCTTCTTGCCGCCGCTGGTAAAAATGAAAACTGCCGCGACCAGCGCGACGGCGAGCACTTTGTGGCGAACAATCCACTGTGCAAATCTGAACATGTCCCGGACTCCCCCTGTCTAAAAGGTGAGTCCTACGTAGTTGCACTAGGTTACGAGGCTGTTAACTCGCTGCCTTATCCATTAACCCATGTTTCTTCATCGCATGGCGCAGCTGGTCATAGGTCAGGCCGAGCGCCATCGCCGTCTGCCGCTGGTTAAAGCGATGCTTGCCCAGATGGTGCTCAAGAATCGCGCGTTCGTGGGCGTCAACGGCCTGCTTGAGGTCTGTGACGAGGCCTAATGCCGGCTGCGGCGCGGCATCGGCACCCGAATGCGCCGGCGAGCGCTGACTGGCATCTTCAGCGCCGCGATGCGCCGGGGCCGCTGGCTTCCAGGGACTTTCGAAGGGATCGAAAGTGATATGGCCAATCGGCCGGTCCCAGTCATCCCAGCGATAGACCGCGCGCTCGACCACGTTGCGCAGTTCGCGCACGTTGCCCGGCCACAGGTGCTCGTCGAGCGCCTTTAGCGCCGATTCCTCAAAGCCGGGCCATGCCTCCCAACGCAGTTCGGTCGCCATGCGGCGGCCGAAATAGTCGGCCAGAACATGCACATCGCCTTCGCGGGCGCGCAGCGGCGGCAGGGTGATAACCTCAAAGCTCAGCCGGTCGAGCAAGTCGGCACGGAATTTCCCTTCGTCGGCCAGCCGCGGCAGGTCTTCATTGGTCGCCGCCACGATGCGAACATCAACCCGGATCGGGCGCGATGAGCCGATCCGGGTGACTTCGCCATATTCGACCGCGCGCAGCAGGCGCTCCTGCGCGCCCATCGACAGCGTCGCCAGTTCGTCGAGAAATAGCGTGCCTTTGTCGGCTTCTTCAAACCTTCCGGCCCGCGCTCTGGTAGCGCCGGTGAAAGCACCCGCCTCATGACCAAACAGCTCCGCCTCGATCAGACTCTCCGGCAAGGCCGCGCAGTTCAGTGTGATGAGCGGCTCTTGCCAGCGGCGGCTGAGCTTGTGGAGGCGTTCGGCGATCAATTCCTTGCCCGTCCCGCGCTCGCCAATCACCAGCACCGGGCGCCCCAGCGGAGCCGCCTTGCTGGCGCGTTCGACCGAATCGAGGAAGGCCCCCGACTGGCCGATAAACTGGATGTCGCGTTCCATGCCCAAGAGTTAGCGCATTTTCCCAATATCCCGCAAGACGCACCACAAGTCGTTCGTCGAATTGTGCGGAACATGGCGGATTTGCGTGGGCGGCACGAATTGGCACGGTGGTTGCAATTACAGGTTCAAGCCCGTCACCGGGCACTGAACGGAGTAGAAACCATGTCCCAGCGCACAACAGAGCAGGCCAGCCAACCGGCTTCCGCCAAGCGCTCGCTGCTCGATCGCGCGGTTATCATCAGCGTCATTGCGATGGCTGGTATGAACGTAGTTGTCCTTGCCCAGCAGATGCAGATCAGCCCCCTGACCATTGCTGCCGGCAAGACAATCGGGGCCGTGTTCGCATGACCGAATTTGACCCCCTTGGGCCGGAAGCCCCGGATCCCCCCGCAGACGGTTCAAAGTCCCACCGTCTCGCCGGGCTTTCGGCCCATTCTATTCACAGCCAGGTTCGCAAGGCCGCCAGCCGCATCGATGCAGAAGTTGAACGCCTGCGCACCTCGCCTACCCCAACCAAGTCTTTTTCCAGCGGAGCAAATCTCATGGGTATCTTTTCGCGGACGCGTGACATCATCGCGGCCAATTTCAGCGACCTGCTCGACAAGGCAGACGATCCGGAAAAGATGATCCGCATGATCATCTTCGAAATGGAGGAAACCCTCGTCGAAGTCCGCGCATCTGCTGCCCGCACAATTGCCGACCAGAAGGAAATGCACCGCCACACCGTGAAGCTTGACCGGCTTCAGGCCGATTGGGCGGAAAAGGCCCAGCTGGCGCTCAGCAAGGATCGCGAAGATCTGGCCCGTGCGGCGCTGGTCGAAAAGAAGAAGGCCGCCGACATGGCCGAGCAGCTGAAGGAAGAGATCAAGGTGCTAGACGATGCCCTGCGCGCCTATGAGCTCGACATCGAAAAGCTGCAGACGCGCCTGCGCGAAGCCCGCGTCCGTCAGGGTTCGATCGCTGCCCGTCTGGAAAGCGCCGAAAATCGCGTCAAGCTGCGCACGCTGCTCGCCAGCGAGCGGGTGGACGAGGCGATGGCCCGCTTCGACCAGCTCGAACGCCGCGTCGACTATGCCGAGGGCCGCGCCGACAGCCTGAGCCTGGCCGAAAGCGCCAAGCCCAGCCTCGCCGACGAAATCAACGCCCTCGCCGGGCAGGACAAGGTCGATGCCGAACTCGAAGACATGAAGCGCGCGCTCGAAGCCGCGAAGAAGGAGGGTTGAGCCGATGGAAGATATTGTCATTCCGATCGTGGTTTGCGGCATGCTGTTCGTGGCGCTGCCGTGGATCATTTTCCACTACATCACCAAGTGGAAGACTGCTTCCACCCTGACCACCGGTGATGAAGCCCTGCTGGAAGAGCTCTATCAGGTCGCCAAGCGGCTTGATGCGCGGATGGATACGGTCGAACGCCTCGTCGCTGCCGACAATCCTTCGTTCCAGCCCGCCCGCCTGGTCCATGACCGCGAAACCGACAACCAGCAACTCGCCGAGATTGAATCGCTTCTCGGCAAAACCGAAAGGAATGCCCGGTGAACAGCCCTCGCACCCGCTTTTACCGCGACAAGCTCAACGGCAAACTCCTTGGGGTTTGCGCCGGGATCGCCGATTACACTGGTGTAGACGTTCTGTGGGTCCGCCTCGGAATGGTATTGTTCACCATGTCGACCGGCTTTGGCATTCCGCTCTACATCATCCTCGCCATGGTTGCCGACAAGAAGCCGGCTGCGCTTTACAGCGACCGCGACGAGCAGAAGTTCTGGCAGGGCGTGCGCCAGTCGCCCGGCCGCACGGCTCGCGAAGTGCGCGCCCAGTTCCGCGACATTGATCGCCGCCTGGCCGACATCGAGACCTTCTATGTCTCCAGCAACCCGCGCCTTTCCGCCGAAATCGAGCGGCTGCGCTGAAACTGACAAGCAGGGGTAATTCCAATGGGTGAACTTGGCGTTCTCATTCCGATCATGATCTTTGCCATTCCGCTTCTCTCGATGTGGACCAAGCACAAGAAGGAAATGGCCCAGTTGCAAATGCAGGGCACCAATGAAGAGGCTGCAGACCGCGCCTCGCACACGCAGGAACTGGAAGAGCGCGTCCGCGTTCTTGAACGGATCATCACCGACCGCGGCTTTGACGTTGCAACGCAGATCGAAGCCCTGCGCGATGCCCGCGTCGAAACCCACAAGCTTGAGGAGCAAGAGCAATGAGCAGCGGACAGTATTTTGTACTCGCGATTATCCTTGGCCCCTCCATTGTCTGGCTTGCCAACAACTGGATTCGCGCCCGACATGGCTATGCCATCCAGGACGAAGAGGGCAACAAGATCGAGCGCACCGACTCCCGTCTGGTGACCGATCTCAAGGCCGAAAACGCTGAGTTGCGCGCCCACATCACCAAGGTCAACGAGCGCCTGCAGGTGCTGGAACGCATTGCCACTGACGGCAGCGTCGGCGTCGCCGCCCAGATCGAAGCTCTGCGCGACGAGCCCAAGGTGCTCGCACAGCTTGAAAAGGATGCAAGCTGATGAACATCGCAGACGCATTCGCCTTCGCCGCACTGGTTGTCGGCATCATCGTGGTGCTCGGCATTTTCGGCGAGGCCTACAAGCGCCGCCTGGAATTCAAGCAGCGCGAAATGGAACTGCTCGCCAGCCAGACCGCCGAAAAGGCCGCGCAATATGCCGCCCATACCGAGCGGCTTGAGGCCCGCGTGCAGGTGCTGGAACGCATCGCCACCGACAAGGGCACAGACCTTGCCGCGCAGATCGAAGACCTGCGCAAGGGCAGCGTCAACTAAGGGAACGGATGGACTGATATGAGTGTTTCGGGAACGATTGTCGCCTGCGTGGCCATTGTGACTTGGGGCGTCGTGCGGCTGAAGCATGGTCCCTCAATGAGCCGCCGCCACCTGATGGCGCGCGATCTGATGGATCGCAACCACGTCGAGCAACCGCTGGTTTCCCAACGCGAACGCGAAATGGAAGCCGAACTTGAGCGCATGCGCGAGCGGATCCGGGTACTGGAACGCATCACGGTGGACGAACGCCAAAGCCGCTCGGTCGCCGCCGAAATCGAAGCGCTGAGAGACAAGTAAACCCAAAAGGCAACCCAGGGAGGTCCCCTTATGGCAAGCGACATCATATTGGTTTCAGCAACCGCACTGGCGGGGATCGGCATGATCACGCTCGCCACGCTCCACGGATGGCAGGGCTGGCTGACGCTCCGGCTGCGCGAAATCGAGGCACGCCGCCCTGAACCCGAGAGCGGTTCGAACAGCGGCAAGACGCGGATTGAACTGGCCGACCTGAAAGAACGCATCCGCAAGCTGGAAGCCATCGCCGCCGGGGTTGACCTGTGAACGGCCGCGCGGGCGGTGCCGCGCGGGCCGGGATCGGCTTCGGCTCGGCGCTGGCAATCACCATCTCGTGGAGCCTGCACAAGTCGATTGTCTGGGCCGTGATCCACGGCGTGTTCTCGTGGTTCTATGTGATCTATTACGCGCTGACGCGGTAGGGCTGGTTCTAGCGGTTGCAGCCCGCTTAACCCCCCGCTAGGTGCTCGCTATGCGCTCCCTTTCAGACATCCACGAAGAATACGACTTCCTCGACGCCGACGATCGCTATCGCCTGCTGATCGATCTCGGCCGCGAGCTGGATCCGATGCCCGATGCGCTTAAGACCGACGCCACGCTGGTGCGCGGGTGTTCGGCCTCGGTCTGGGTTTACCCCACAGCCGGAGAGGCGGACACGCTGCACTTCTTGGCCGACAGCAACGCCGCGATCACCAAGGGCATCATCGCGCTGGTGCTAAGCGCCGTGCAGGACCGGCCCGCTGCAGAGGTCGCTGCGATGGACATTGCCGCAGCGCTTGCGCCGTTCGATCTGAAGAACCAGCTCTCGTCCAACCGGACCCAGGGCCTGCCCAACATGATCGCGCTGATCCGCGAACATGCCGGGCGGATCGCTGCGGCTTGAACCTTACCCGCCTCCTGTGGATGAGCGGCGGCGGGCTGGCCTTCGCGGTCGGAACCATTGGCATCGCCCTGCCCCTGCTGCCGACCGTGCCGTTCTACCTGCTCGCCGCCTTCTGCTTTGCCCGCTCCAATCCGGTGTGGGAGCAATGGCTGCTCGATCATCCGATCTGGGGGCCGCCGATCATCAAGTGGCGGGAACACCGCGCCATCTCGCGCCGGGCAAAGCTGGCGGCGATGGCTGGCCTCACGGGCAGCTCGATCATGAGCCTCGCTTTCCTCACCTGGCCATGGTCGATTTTCCCAGCGCTGGCCTGCCTTGCCTCGGGCACATGGATCTGGACGCGGGCGGAATAGCTGTTTCCTGCTTGTCAGACTCGGCGCCAGTTTCTAGGCGCAGTGCATCATGACAGCCAATCCACGCACACTTTACGAGAAGATCTGGGACGCACACGTCGTCGAAAGACAGGATGACGGCACGAGCCTGATCTACATCGACCGCCACCTCGTCCATGAAGTCACCAGCCCACAGGCATTCGAGGCACTGCGCGTCGCGGGCCGCAAGGTGCGTCGGCCTGACCTGACGCTGGCCGTGCCCGATCACAACCTGCCGACCACCGCGCGTCTGGATAGCGCGGGCAAGCGCCTGCCGATTGCCGACGCCGAAAGCGCGCAGCAGCTCGCTGCACTGGAAGCCAACGCCCCCGCCTTTGGCATCCGCTACATCGGCGCGACCGACCGCGAGCAGGGCATCGTCCACGTTGTCGGGCCCGAACAGGGCTTTTCGCTCCCCGGCGCGACGATTGTCTGCGGTGACAGCCACACGAGCTGCCACGGCGGGCTTGGTGCGCTGGCATTCGGCATCGGCACCAGCGAGGTCGAGCATGTGCTCGCCACGCAGACCTTGCTGCTCACCCAGTCGAAAACGATGGAAGTGCGCGTCGAGGGCGATCTTGGCGTGGGAATTACGCCCAAGGATCTGGTGCTCCACATCATCGGCGTAATCGGCACTGCGGGCGGCACTGGCCACGTCATCGAGTTCCGGGGCAAAGTCTTCGAGGAAATGTCGATCGAGGGCCGCCTGACGGTGTGCAACATGAGCATTGAAGGCGGCGCCCGTGCGGGTCTGGTCGCGCCTGATGACAAGACCATCGCCTATCTCAAGGGCCGTCCGCTGGCGCCCAAGGGCGATGACTGGGACAAAGCCGTGGCCTGGTGGAAAAGCCTCGCCACTGATCCGGGTGCCAAGTTCGACAAGTCGGTGGTCATTCAGGCCGCCGATGTGCAGCCCACCGTCACCTGGGGCACCAGCCCTGAAGACACCGTCGCCATCGGCGGCGTTGTGCCAGCGCCGGAAAGCTTTGCTGATGCCAGCAAACAGGATGCCGCGCGCAAGAGCCTCGATTACATGGGCCTCGAACCCGGCCAGCGTATGGACGAAGTCGAAGTGCAGAACGTCTTCATCGGCTCCTGCACCAACAGCCGCATTGAAGACCTGCGCGCCGCGGCCGCAGTGCTGAAAGGCCGCAAGAAGGCAGCAGGCGTGAAGTGGGCAATCGTCGTGCCGGGCTCCGGTCTCGTCAAAGCGCAGGCCGAAGCCGAGGGGCTGGACAAAGTGTTCATCGAAGCCGGTCTGGAATGGCGCGAGCCGGGCTGCTCGGCATGCCTTGGCATGAACCCCGACAAGGTTCCTGCCGGTGAGCGCTGCGCGTCGACCTCCAACCGCAACTTCGTCGGCAGACAAGGCCCGGGTGCAAGAACGCATCTGGTCAGCCCCGCGATGGCGGCGGCAGCGGCGGTAACCGGCAAGCTCACCGATGTGCGCACCCTTGTTTAACAGGCAGGACTGGCGATGACTGACAAAACTGAAAAGTCCGAAAAATCAGCTTGGACCGGCAAGGCTGCCCTCGCTGGCGCTGCCATCGGCTCGGCCGCTTTGGCTGCCGCGCTGCTCTATGCCTCTTCGCGCCGCAAGCCGAAGGCACCTGCTGCCCTGCCCGCGCCAGAAGACGCGCCGGAGACCGATTGAAATGAAGGCGATTAAGGAAATCAGCGGCAAGGCCTATCCCTTTGGCCGCAAGAACGTCGATACCGATGTCGTCATTCCGGCGCACTGGCTGAAAACGATCAGCCGCGAGGGGCTGGGCAAAGGCTGCTTTGAAACGGTCCGCAAGGAGCCGGGCAATGTCTTTGAGGATGAGGCCTACAAAGGCTCACCGATCCTGATCGCCGGTGACAATTTCGGCTGCGGTTCCAGCCGCGAGCATGCGGCCTGGGCGCTGCTCGACATGGGCATTACCGCGGTGATCGCGCCGAGCTATTCGGACATCTTCTCTGGCAATGCCTTCAAGAACGGCATCCTTGCCGTGGCCCTGCCGCAGGACGCAATCGACCGGTTGATGGAGGTCGCCAAGACCGATCCGATCACTATCGATCTGGAGCACCAGACCGTCACCACCCCGTTTCAGGACCGCTTCACCTTCGAAATCGATCCGTTCCGCAAGCATTGCCTGCTGAACGGCCTTGATGAAGTAGGCCTGACGATGGCGCGCAATACCGCGATCAGCTCCTATGAAGACAAGGCGCGTGATGCGTTGCCCTTTTTGGCAAAGGGCATTGCCGCGTGAAGGCATTGCTGTCCCGCGAACCGGGCGGCCCTGAAACGCTCGAACTGGCAGAGATTGCCGATCCGGTAGCCGGTCCCGGCCAGGTCCTGATCGCCAATCGCGCCTGTTCGATCAACTTCCCCGATACGCTGATCATTCGCGATCTCTACCAGTTCAAGCCGCCGCGCCCCTTCTCCCCCGGGAGCGAGGTATCAGGCGTAGTTCTGTCGGTTGGTGCCGGTGTCACCCATGTGAAGCCGGGCGACCGGGTGATCGCACTGACGCTCAGCGGCGGCCTTTCGGAAATGGCAGTCGCTTCAGCCGCCAAGACCTTTCTCCTGCCTGAAAACGTGAATTTCCTCACCGGCGCCTCGCTGTTGCTGACCTATGGTACGTCGATCCATGCGCTGAAGGACCGGGCGCGAATCAAGGCGGGCGATACCTTGCTGATCCTCGGTGCAGCGGGTGGCACCGGAATTTCGGCAATCGAACTTGGCAAGGCCTATGGCGCGCGGGTGATCGCGGCAGTGTCCAGCGAAGAAAAGGCAGAGATCGCGCGCAAGGCGGGTGCTGACGACGTAGTGATCTATCCACAGGCACCGCTCAGCAAGGACCAGTCAAAGGCGCTCGCCGATGCCTTCAAGGCGGCTTGCGGCCCACGGGGTGCGGACATTGTCTACGATGCTGTGGGCGGAGACTATTCCGAACCAGCGCTGCGGGCCACCGCTTGGGAGGGACGCTTTCTGGTTATCGGCTTTCCGGCCGGGATCGCCAGATTGCCCCTTAATCTGACCCTGCTCAAGGCCTGCGATGTCTGCGGCGTGTTCTGGGGCGCTTTTACTGATCGCGATCCGGTGCGATTCAACGCCGAGATTGCCGAGCTGTTCGAACTCCATGCACAGGGCCGGATCTCCCCGCTGATCAGCCAGGTGCTGCCACTCGAACGCGGCGGCGATGCCATAGCCTTGCTCGCTGATCGCAAGGCGGTCGGAAAGATCGTAGTGCGTATCGGCGATTGAAACGAATCGTCCACCGCCCTATCGCGGTTGGCGAAGATTAAATGAGGGACGACAATGACCAATTTCCAAGACCGCGAACGCGCCGAGGAAGCCCACTTCGCTCATGACGAAGAAATGCAGTTCCGGGTGCATGCCCGCCGCAACCGCTTGCTCGGCCAATGGGCCGCAGGACGCATGGGCCTTTCCGCTGCCGAAAGCGAAAGCTACGCCAAGAGCGTGGTTCAGGCCGATTTCGAAGAAGCCGGTGACGAAGACGTAGTGCGCAAGCTGCTCGGCGATCTGGTCGGCGCTGGCGTCGATGTCAGCGAAGGCGATATCCGCACCGCCATGGCGGAAAAGGAAGTCGAAGCCCGCCGCGCGCTGATGGGCGAGGGCTGAGGCCGCTGCGATGGGCATGGCCGCTTCAGAAATCGAATCGATGATCCGCGCCGCCCTGCCCGATGCAGAGGTGGCGATCACCGATCTTGCCGGCGATAACGAGCACTACGCAGCTCATGTCACCAGCGCCCAGTTCGCTGGCATGAGCCGCGTTGCTCAGCACAAACTGGTCTATGCCGCGCTTGGCGGGCGCATGGGCGGGGTGCTGCATGCCTTGCAACTGACCACTGCTGTTCCCAATTAGCGCTTACGCTAACCCCCATTTCAAAGGCCGCCAGCAATGTCCGACACGCAGACCCGTATCGCCGAAATCGTCAATGGCAGTGACGTTGTCCTGTTCATGAAAGGCACGCCGCTGTTTCCGCAGTGCGGTTTTTCCAGCAAGGCCATCGCAATCCTTGAGCACCTTGGCGTCGAATATGGCAGCGTTGACGTGCTGCAGGATATGGAAGTGCGCCAGGGCATCAAGGAATTCTCGGACTGGCCGACTATCCCCCAGCTCTACGTCAAAGGTGAATTCATCGGCGGCAGCGACATCATGATGGAGATGTTCGAGGCTGGCGAACTGCATCAGCTGATGGCCGACGCAGGCGTCGCAGCCGCGAGCTGATTTTTTAATAGGTACGGCGGCCACATCCGTGTCCGCCTTGCGGCACCGGCCCGCTCCCCCGCCCGGCCACCCAACGAGATTGTATGCTCTGGGTGGCCGGGCGGGGGAGCGGGTTGGTGCCGCTAGCGCTTGGCGGATGCCAAGCGCGCACCCACAAAAGCACAAAAAACCCGCGAGGTGGGACCCGCGGGCTTATTTTGTGGGATATTTTGTTTTGGGGAGGCCGGGGGCTGCGGAGACCGGGGGATGCAGCCCCCGCCTCATTCGAGACTACTTTGGGGTACACCACACTAAGCATGGGTCGTGCCAGTTTTCGAAAAACGTCTGTTTTCTGCCATTTTTAGCAAAATTGACCTGAGCCCCACACGCCCAAGTGTAAATAACCCCGACATATCCCGGCAAGATTCGGCGCTTGCCATGGCCGCCCGTCCGAGCAAGGGAAGTCCCATGACGATTGAAACTCCCGGCTTCCCCGGAACAGTGGCCGCAGCGACGGTTGTCGTTTTCCGCAACGGCCCTGCAGGTGAACCGCCAGAGCTGCTGATGCTCGAGCGCGCCGGATCGATGAAATTTGCCGGCGGCGCTGCCGTATTTCCGGGCGGCAAGGTTGACACGGCCGACCGGGAGCTTGCCGCAAAGCTCAGCCAGGGGTTTGGCCCCGACGATGCGGCATCCCGCGTTGCCGCCCTTCGCGAGACCATCGAAGAGGCCGGGCTTGTGCTGGGCATGCAGGTGCCGGTCACCGCCGATCAGGCTGCCGAAGCGCGCGCCATGCTGATCGAGCACCGGGCTTTGTCAGTCGTTCTCGACCATTTCGGCTGGGTCCCCGATTTGGGCATATTCAACCGCTGGGCGCGCTGGTGCCCGCGCCGTGAAGGCACCTTTGATACGCGCTTCTATCTCGCCGATCTGGGCACTGGCGCAGTCAATGTATCGAAAGACAACACCGAGAACAGCCACATGTTCTGGGCCAGCGCCAACGAAGTGCTCGCCATGGCCGAACGGGGTGAAATCAGTGTGATCTTCCCCACGCGCCGCAATCTGGAGCGGCTGGCCCTGCACAACAGCTTTGCCGAAGCCCGCAATTTTGCCGCACTCTATCCGGACGAGATCATCTCTGCCTCGATCCGCGATATCGACGGCACCGATTACCTGACCATCCGCGATGACATGGGCTATCCGGTTACGGCGCAGCTGATGAGCACGGTGAGGCGGAGTTAAATCAGCTTTCCGTCAGGACAACACGCTTCATCCGCGAGGCAGCAAATGCCAGCAGCGCCGCCATGGAGAAGGCTGCAACCGCACCCATGACCACGCCGGTATAGCTACCCGTAAGCCGGACTACCCTGCCCGGTCCGATCATGCCGACGAACATCAGCGGCAAGGTAACCGGAACCAGCAGGCCGATAGCCCGGCTGAAGGTCTCGCGTCCGAAGAAATCGCCAAAGGCCTTGCTCATCGCAGGAACTGCTCCGGCTCCCATCATGCCGATCAGGCCGACTACGGCCGCAAGCCCGGCATAGGGCAGACCGGCAAGGAACAGGCCCCAGAGAATGGCCTCGCCCAGGGCAATAACCATCAGCGAGAGCGCGCCGCCAATGCGATCCGCGACAAAGCCGAACAGCACCGAACCGACCATCCCGACCAAAGACATGATCGATGCAAGGCCAGCGGCATGCATGTGCTCTACGCCCCAGCTTTCCGCCATCGAAACAAGGTGCACACCAAGCGCGGTGGAACTCGTGTTGGCGACACCCACTGCCAGACACAGCGCCCAAAACGCCGGCTGGGCCAACAATTGGGGGATCGTCAGCGCGTGCTTGGTACCACTGGCGATCATCGCATCGACTTGTTCCTGCTGACCGGGCGGGCGGTCAATGATGAACAGTGAAGCTGGCAGCAATACGACCAGCGGCAACGCCGCGAGCGCGAGAAAGGTAGATTGCAGCCCGAAGAGCCCGATGGTCCATGCTGCCGCGAGCGGCATGGCCGCGACAATGATTGGCAAGTGAACAACACCAATCGCTATGCCGCGATGCTGGGAAAACCAGCGCGCGACCAGCGTCAGCGGCAAGACCGAAGATCCGATAGCCATGGCTGGCCCAAGCAAAAGCAGATAGGCTCCCAGATAGGCCATGTAACTGTGCGTAACCGAGAGAACCAGCCATGCCGAAGACAGCAGCAGCGAGGCCATAACCAGCAACGTGCGCAGCGAAACTTTTGTCGCCAGGGCCCCGGCAATCGGTGCGAAAACTGCCGAAGAGACAATCACGGCGAGCGATCCGGCAGAAACCATCTCGATCGACGCCCCCAGCCGTTCTGCCATCGGCTTCAGCAAAACGCCCGGTGAACCGAATATGCTCCCCACAATCACGTTGAAGATCAGGAAGGCAATGAAGGCCATCCGGATCGCTTTGGGATCGTTCGGCTGCGAGCTGTCACCAGCATCTGCGACGAGTGCCATCTATTTTCCTCTTCCCCTTGCGGCCGGTTGCCCCGGTCCATTCACCGTGCAGGTGTACAGCACGACTGCGGTTTGACCATAGGCCCCGTATCGCCGTGATGATGACAAGGCGCGGAATTGGTGTTTAGACTGGCGCGATGAGAAACCTGCTCTCCGCACTCGCGCTCATAGTCATCCCCGGCGCCACTCTGCCCTGCCCCGCGCTGGCAGCGGATAGCCTGCAGCAACAGGTCAGCGCCGTTCTGGCCGAGGCTGGCCCCGGAACCCGCTGGGGCGTTGTGGTGGCCGATGCGGAGGGCAAGGAAGTGGTCGCGATCGATCCGGAAGGGCGATACGTTCCGGCTTCGAACACCAAGCTTTACACCACGGCCGCGGCGTTCTGGAAGCTGGGCCTGCCTTCGCTGCAAGAGCCCGATCAGGCGGGCCGGACGAGCGCCTATCTTCTGGCACACGGCAAGCCTGGCCCGGATGTGGTGCTGATCGGCCGCGGCGATGCGCGGCTTTCCTCGGCTGCGGACTGCAAAATCGATTGCCTCTCTGCGCTGGCCGACAAGATCGTCGGCCGCACCCGCAAGGTTCACGATGTCATCGCCGATGACAGCGCCTTTGAAGACCAGCGCTGGAGCCCGGGGATGAGCTGGAACAATATCCCCACCGATGATGGCACCGGCGTTTCCGCGCTCAGCATCGATGATAATGTCGCGATCCTTAAGGTCATCCCGCCCGCTGCACCGGGCAAGCCTCCCGCCATTGCCGCTCCCGCCTACTTTTCCGTGATCAACTGGGCGACAAGCGACAACGATACCGCTGCCCCGCCGTTGTCGTTCGAACGGATGCCCGGCAGCCGGACCATCTTGCTGAAGGGCAATATTATCCCCGGATCAAACCCGCGAAACCTGCGGCTCGGCATCGACGATCCGGCAGAATATGCCGCCTGGCACCTCGCCCGGATGCTGCGCGAACGCGGCGTCACGGTTTCTGGCAGGGTCGGCAAGGAGAAGGTTTCCGCCACAACAACGCCAGCACAAGAGGCCGAGAGTGCCGCCCGGGCCGCTGCAATCGCCGCCAATGTAGCCAGCGAAGACAAACCCGCGCTCGTCCCGCCGCCGCTGATCGAGGACCTCACGATCATCAACAAGGTCAGCCAGAACCTGCACGCCGAACTGCTGCTGCGGCGACTGGGCCAGCAGGAAGCGTTCATCGGCTCAATCGAAAGCGGCCAGAAAGTCGTCACTGCCATGCTGACACAGGCAGGCCTCAAACCAACCCAGTATTCCTTTTCCGATGGCTCGGGCATGTCGACCTACAATCGCGTTGCGCCGCGCGGGACGGTTACCTTCCTGCGCTGGACGCAGACGCAGCCTTGGGGGCCAAATTTCACAGCAACCCTGCCAATCGGCGGGGTCGATGGCACGCTCAAGAACCGCTTCAAGGGCACCTCGCTTGAGGGCCGGATCATGGCCAAGACCGGCACGCTCAACGCCACCAATGCGCTCGCCGGTTTCCTCACCACCAAAAGCGGAAAAGTGCTGACCTTCGCCGCCTATGCCAACGATGTGCCAGACGGCACTCGCGCCACACAGATCATGGACAAGGCCTTGGTTCTAATCGCAGAATCGAACTGAAAGAGGTTTACACCTGTGTCAGCACCGTTGCAGCTTGGCAACGCTTCCACAGAAACCGTGCCTTCACGAACGCGATCATGCCGCACTTGCGAGAAAACGCTAGCCTTGAAGGCAAAATAGCGCTTTCTTCAATTCATTGCCCGTGGGGACGGGCCCGGAATTCTTTAACAGGGGACATTCATGCGTAATCGTAAAGCCTATGCCGTGGCACTCGCCACCACTTCGGCAATCATCACCCTCGCCGTCGCACCGGGCGCAGCCATGGCGCAGGGCACCGCGCCATCAGGTGATGACGGCAAGGCGATCATCGTCACCGGTTCGCGCATCAAGCAGGATCCTTCAAAGAGCGCGCTGCCGCTGGAGATTATTCGCGTCGATACGCTGCAGCAGAATGGCATCTCCAGCCCCGAACAGCTGATCATGCATTTGACATCGAACGGTTCGGGCGCAGACAACCTTGCTTCCAACTCGGACGTCACCACCGGTGCGCAGCGCGGCACCAACGGCCTTTCCGCAGCCAACCTGCGCGGACAGGGTTCCGCCGCAACGCTGGTTCTGCTCAACAGCCGCCGCGTTGCCGCGCACGGGCTTTCCGGCTCGGCGGTTGACGTCAACCAGATCCCATTCATGGCGATTGACCGCATCGAAGTGCTTAAGGACGGCGCATCGGCAATCTACGGCACCGATGCCATCGGCGGCGTGATCAACTACATCACCAAGAAGGAATTCAAGGGCATCGGCGCCACTGGCATGACCGACGTCACCCAGCAGGGAGGCGGCGAGATTTATGCGGTTTCGGCGATTGCCGGTTATGGCGACCTGAAGGATCAGGGTTTCAACATCTTTGCGACGGTTGGCTATCGCTGGAACACGCTGCTGACCGCCAGCCAGCGCGCTTTCGTAAACACCAACCAGCCCAACCGCGGTCTTTCGGTCGATACGCGCGGCACGCCGATTGCGACCGTGTTCAACATCGGTGCGAACACCTTCCAGACACCCGCCGGAACGTTGACGCAGGGCCTGACCCTGACTGCTCCTAATAACGGCAACGCGGCATCAGGCGGTATCAACACGCTGGCCCTGCCCGGCGGCGCGGGTTGTACATCGATGCCGGGCGGTCTGCCCTATGACTACGCCCTGTGGAACGCGCCGAACAACTATTATGCCTGCGCCTATGATACCGGCCAGGTCGCGGCGCTACAGCAGCCGATCCGCACGCTGACCTATTACGGCCGCGGCACTGTAGAAATCGGCGCCAGCGAGGCTTTCGTTGAAGTGACCGGCTCGAAAGCCCATTCGGCCAAGAGCTTTTCCGAGAACCAGCTTTCGGCCAATACCACCAGCCTGCCGATTGCCTATCCGCTCAACAGCCTGACGGCGAGCACCTACAACAGCGTGTTCAATTCGATCCGTTCGGCCTTCGCTGGCAATTCGGCGCAAGTGGCAGCGCTTGATGCGCGTTATGGCAAGCCGATAGCCTATCGCTGGCGTTGCATCCCCTGCGGCCCGCGTGAATATGTGACCGACGCGACCACATTCCGTGTTGCCGGTGGCCTTGAAGGTCCTCTGCCCTTCAAGAATTGGGATTACCGCGTCGGTGGTTCCTGGGCCAAGAGCTCGGTAACTTCGGTTCTGGGTACAGGCTACTTCTATCGCGGCACGCTCAGCACTGGCGCCAATGATCCGCTGGCACCAACAGCGCCGGGCGCACCTTCGCCGGGTATCGTCGGCCTGCTCAACAGCGGCATTCTGAATCCCTTCAGCCTGACCCAGACCGATGCGGCACTGGCTGGCCTGAAGGCGATTTCGGCTGACGGCACCACGCTGTTTGGCGGCGCGTACAAGACGCTGCAACTCGATGCTTCGGCATCGGGAACCCTGCTGCCTCTGCCGGGCGGCGATGCTGCACTGGCAATCGGTGTCGACTATCGCCGCGAAACCTACGAGTTCAACGGCTCGGCCGCTGCAGCAGCAACCGCTCCGGTGATCTTCAACGCCGCCTTTGATAACGTCAACGCGCTCACGCCGAAGAGCCGTACCGTCAAGGCGGCCTATGCCGAACTCAACCTACCGATCGTCGACATGCTGACACTCAGCGCGGCCGGCCGCATCGACGATTACACAGGCTTTGGTTCGACCTTCAATCCGAAGTTCACCGGCAAGTTCCAGCCGACCGAATGGCTGATGTTCCGCGGCTCCTATTCCACGGGCTTCCGCGTTCCCAGCTTCAACCAGATCTTTAATGGTGTTACCGAATCTCCCTATTCGGGCAGCGACATTGTTGACCCGATCAAGTGCACCGGGCTGGTCGCCAATTCGACTGACCCGAACTGCGCCTTCATCCGGCCCAACATCTGGACCGGCGGCAACGTGAACCTCGGCCCGGAAAAGGCCAAGGAACTGAGCTTTGGCGTGGTGTTGAAGCCAACCCCGCGCTGGATGTTCTCGGCTGACTGGTGGTCGATCAGCGTCGATAACACCATTCAGCTGCTTACCCTGCAACAGCTGATCGGCAATGCTTCGCTGTTCCCGGATCGCTTTATCCGCGACAACACGAATACGATCACCACCATCGATGATCGCTGGGCCAACGCCGGTTCGCGCCGCACCAAGGGCCTTGAATTCTCGATGCGCGGCAGCTTCGATCTGGGCAGCAACACCGTTTCGGTGGGTGCCGATGGTTCGCTGCTGCTCAAGAAGATCGAGAAGCTGACACCGAATTCGGCCTATGGCCCCAGCCTGATCGGCGTATTCACCTTCGCGGGTGACCTTGGCATCAAGTGGAAGCACAATGCCTGGGTAACGTTCTCGAACAAGGACGTGGCGGTAACCCTCACCCAGATCTATCGCGATGGTTATGCCAATCAAGCCCTGCCCGGCATCGCCGCCGGAACGGTGACCCGTCCAGACTTCAACCCCAAGGTTAAGCCTTATATCATCTACAATTTCTCGGCGAGCCTGCTGTCGCTGCTGCCGGGATACAAGCTGACCTTTGGCGTGAAGAACCTGTTCAACACCGATCCGCCGTTCGCCATCACCTATGATGGCAACACCGGCGCTGGCTCTTCGTGGGAACCTCGCGTTGCCGATCCGCGCGGTCGCAGCTTCAACGTACAGGTTGAGGTGAAGTTCTAAGACCTAAGTACTGATTTTTAAGCTTTAAGGGGCCGTTCGGGTAACAACCAGACGGCCCCTTTTTGTGTCCGCTGCTGGCTTTACCCGGCCGATCTGCGCCGCAGTTTCAAAGCCGTGACGCGCGAAGCAGGCCATTACCTCGGCCAACACATCAGGTGCGCAGGATACCAGCAGGCCGCCGCTGGTCTGAGGATCGGTGAGCAGCGCGCGGTCTACCTCGGAAAAGCCCTCGGGCAGCGAAACCGCATCGCCATAGCCCGCCCAGTTGCGCGCTGACGCGCCGGTGATCATGCCCTGCGCGGCAAGATCACGCACGCCGGGGAGCAGCGGCACTGACTGCCAGTCGATCACCAGATCGCAAGCAGAACCCTTCGCCATTTCCAGCCCGTGCCCGCCAAGCCCGAAGCCTGTGACGTCGGTCATGGCGTGAACACCGCCAATCCCGGCGAGATCCGGCCCCGGGGTATTGAGTTGGCATGTGCTGGCGATCATTGCGGCATAGCCCGCCTCATCAAGCGCCCCCTTCTTCAGCGCAGCGGATTGCACGCCGACGCCGAGCGGTTTGCCCAGCACCAGCACATCCCCCGCCTTCGCGCCCGAATTGCGGCGCAAGCGGTCCGGGTGAACCACGCCGATGGCGACAAGGCCATAGATCGCCTCAACCGAATCTATCGAATGCCCACCTGCCACGGGAATTCCCGCAAGGCGGCAGGCCGAGGCACCGCCTTCGAGGATTCGGCCGATCGTCTGCGTCGACAAAACACCCACCGGCATGCCCACAATCGCCAGCGCCATGATCGGCCGCCCGCCCATGGCGTAGACATCGCTCAGTGCATTGGTCGCGGCGATCTGGCCGAAATGGTGCGGATCATCGACGATGGGCATGAAGAAATCGGTCGTAGCGATCACCGCGATATCGTCTGACAGCTGATAGACCGCAGCATCGTCTGAGGTTTCGATACCCACCAGCAGCTCGGGCGGCACAGGCAAGGCGCTCGTTTGCTTGAGGATTTCCGAGAGCAGACCCGGCGCAATCTTGCAGCCGCAACCGCCACCGTGGCTGAGCGAAGTCAGGCGCGGTTCTTCTGGCATTTGCGGCACCTTGTTAAGGAGAAATGGCGCGCCCGGCAGGACTCGAACCTGCTGCCTCAAGATTAGAAGTCTCGCGCTCTATCCAGATGAGCTACGGGCGCGTGACTCTGTTCCACTGACGTGGAAGCGGCACCGGCCCGCTCCCCCACCCGACCACCCAACGATATTACCCTATGGGTGGTCGGGTGGGGGAGCGGGCCGGTGCCGCCACTGTTTCAGACACTGAAACAGACTCAACGTGGGTGCCTATTAGGGCGGTCTTGCGTGCAGCGCAAACCACTATAGGTTGCGCGGCCATGAGCACCGAACCCGCAATCAAACACATCGCCGGCAGCGCAGGCGCGCGCCGCCATTTCCGTTACTTCGACTACATGATGGCGGCCTTCGTCGCGATCCTGTTGCTGTCGAACCTGATCGGGGCGTCGAAGCTCGCGACCCTATGGGGCCACACTTTCGGCGCGGGCATCCTGTTTTTCCCGATATCCTACGTGCTGGGTGACGTGCTGACCGAGGTTTACGGCTATGCCAATGCCCGCCGCTGCGTGTGGATGGGCTTTGGCGCGCTGGTGTTCATGGCCTTCATGTCGTGGGTAGTAGTCGCCATGCCGCCCGCCGATGGCTGGACCGGGCAGGCGGCATATGAAAGCGTCTTCGGCTCTACATGGCGCATCGTTCTCGCCTCGGTGATTGCCTTCTGGGCGGGTGAATTCGTCAACAGCTTCGTGCTTGCCAAGATGAAAATCCTCACCGGCGGCAGCAAACTGTGGACTCGCACCATCGGTTCGACCGTGTTCGGACAGGCGGTCGATTCCGCGCTGTTCTATCCGATCGCCTTCCTTGGCGTGTGGAGCAATGCCCAGGTGCTAACCGTTCTGGTCACCAACTGGGGGCTGAAGGTACTGTGGGAAGTGGTTCTCACCCCCGTCACCTATGCCGTGGTCGGTTTCCTCAAGGCCCGCGAGGGGGTCGATGTGTTTGATAGCGACACCGACTTCTCACCCTTCGCCAAGGCGCCTGCTGTTTGATGCGTTGACCGGGAACGGAGAACCGTTCCCTCGCACGGCACCAGCCCGCTCCCCCGCCCGACCACCCAACGATAGTACCCTATGGGTGGTCGGGCGGGGGAGCGGGCTGGTGCCGCAAGGTCAGGCCGGAGGGCCTGACCGCACCAACTAGTCAGCAATCAAGCCAATCGCCAGATAGATCAGGATCAGCGAGCCGAAGCCGACCAGCGTGCCGATCACCCATGCGGCGCGGACCAGCGTTACGTCCCAGCCGAAATAGTCAGCCATTCCGGCGCTGACACCCATCAGTTTGCCTTGGGCCTTGTTCAGGCGGAAGCGGCTGGGCGCTCCGTTATTGCGGTTACCAAGCGGGCTCATGCCAGGGCTCCTACGAAAGTGGTGGCAGCAAATTGCTGGTTGGGCACGGTAACGGTGTTCGAAAACAGCACTACCGAGAGGGCGAGAGCCGTCGCGGCGGCGGTGAGGCGGCTCGAGAGAGTTGCAAAAGCAGTCATGGTCATTTCCTTCATTTGATCTGTTGGGCATCTTGCCGTGTGGGCCAGATGCTGATGCCAGACTGTTTGCATGGGCCGTGCCAGTTTGCGAAAATGCCTGAATTCCGCCATTTTTGCGCGAAGAAAGAAGTTGCAACAGAAATGAATTCCTGATGAATGGGAATTTTCCCCAACATTCAGCATCGCTTATTTTCATGTTCAATCCGCCAAGGCCGCGATAGGGCTGCGCCTCTGCCATGACGCTAAACCGCTTGCTCCTCACACGGTTCCGGAACCACCACGAAACCCGGCTGGACGGAACCGCCCGCTTCAACCTGCTCGTCGGGGAGAACGGCGCGGGCAAGACCAATGTGCTCGAGGCGATCTCGCTCTTCGCCCCCGGCCGCGGCCTGCGCCGGGCGGCTCTGCCCGACATGGCGGAAAAGGGCAGCGCGGGCAGCTTTGCCGTCAGCGCTGAGCTTCTGGACGGCGGCGTCCAGCTCGGTACCGGCACCTTGGCAGAGCGCCCGTCCCGCCGCGTGGTGCAGGTCAACGGCGCGGAAACCTCGGCCAATTCGCTGTCGGAATGGCTGGCGATAGGCTGGCTGACCCCGGCGATGGACCGGCTGTTTGCCGAAGGCCCGAGCGCCCGGCGCCGCTTCCTTGACCGGCTGGTGCTGGCGCTTGAACCCGGCCATGCCCGCAACGCCGCCCGGCTCGACAACGCCTTGCGTGAGCGCAATCGCTTGCTGGGCGAAACCTATGAACCCGAACCCGGCTGGTTCGCCGCCATCGAGGCCCAGATTGCCGAAGCCGGAGCGCTGATTGCCCAGGCCCGCGCGAGGCTGATCGAACGCCTGTCTGCCTCTCTGGATGCCCTGCCCGATGCGCCTTTCGCGCGGCCAAGGCTCACCTATCAACCCGGCGGACCGCTGGAAGCCGACGAACTCGCCCATGCGCTTGCAGAAGGTCGCCGCCGTGACCGCGCTGCCCAGCGCACGTTAACCGGCCCGCACCGCGATGAGCTCGCTGTCACCATGCACAGCAAGGACCAGCCCGCCGCCGATTGCTCGACCGGCGAGCAAAAGGCCATGCTGATCGCGATAACGCTGGCCCATGCCGGCCTGCTATCGCCTGACCGGCCGGGGCTGTTGCTGCTTGATGAAGTGGCCGCGCATCTGGATCCTCTGCGCCGCGAGGCCTTGTTCGAGCGCTTGCGGGAAAGCGGGGCGCAAGTGTGGCTCACCGGCACCGAGGTTGCGCCGTTCGAGGCGATCGAGAAAGAAGCCGCCGTTTGGCGGGTGAGCGATGGCGTAGTGGAGCGGCTGTAATCCTCCCTGCAGGGGAGGGGGACCATGCGGAGCATGGTGGAGGGGCACAGGCGAGTGATCCCGACAGTGCTGGCCAGCGATGGCGGGATCACTCGCACGTGCCCCTCCACCCCCGACTTCGTCGGCGGTCCCCCTCCCCCTTCGGAGGAGGATTTATTGCAGCGCCGCCGCAACTTCCCCGGCATTGGCTTTCACAATCTCTTCCACCCCGTTCGCTGTCGGATGGACATGATCGGCCTGAATCAAGTCCGGCTTACCAATCAGCGGAGCGAGGAAGAACTCGACCCGTTTCGCGCCATATTTCTTCGCCAGATCGGGATAGATCGGCTCAAACTGCGCCTTGAACCCTGCCCCCAGATTGGGCGGTGCGAGCATGCCCATCAGCAGCACATTCAGCCCGCGCTTTTTCGTCTCGGCCAGCATAGCCTCGATGTTCTTGCGCGTTTCTGCCGGAGGAAGCCCGCGCAACACATCATTGCCGCCAAATTCGATGATCACGAGATCAGGCTTCACGTTCTGGCTGTCGAGCACAAAACCCAGCCGCTGCGCGCCCGCCGAAGAGGTATCGCCCGATACCCCGGCATTGGTGATCCGCACATTGATGCCCTTGGCTCGCAGCGCGACTTCCAACTTTGCCGGATAACTCTCGCCTGATTTCAGCCCGTATCCGGCGAAAAGGCTGTCACCCACTGCAAGGATGCGCTTCTCCGGACCCATCACCGGCACCGGATCGGGCATGGTCGCCAGCGAGGTTTCGCTGGGGCGCGGCGCGGGTTCCTTGTCCGAACAGGAAGCGAGAAGCAGGGCCGCACAGCCAAGCGCTACAAATCTGTACATTTTCATTCCTTGCAGTGGACTGCCTAGCTATGCCATCTCCGCGCGGTGACAAGCCCCCTGCCCGCCATTTCGGCCCAAAACCTTACCCTCACCCTCGGCACGACGGAGATCCTGAAAGGGATCGACCTGCAAGTGGCGAATGGCGAAACACTCGCGCTGCTCGGCCCTTCGGGTTCGGGCAAGAGCTCGCTGATGGCCCTGCTCACTGGGCTGGAGCGCACCAGTGGCGGATCGCTAAGCGTGGCGGGGCAAGATTTCACCAAGCTGGATGAAGACGGCCTCGCCCGCGCCCGGCGCGGACGCATCGGGATTGTGCTTCAAGCCTTTCACCTGCTGCCGACCATGACCGCGCAGGAAAACGTCGCCACCCCGCTTGAACTGGCGGGCGAGAGTGACGCGTGGGAGCGTGCGGCGGCGGAACTGAACTCGGTCGGCCTAGGCCACCGCCTGACGCATTATCCCGCACAGCTTTCTGGCGGCGAGCAGCAGCGTGTTGCCATTGCCCGCGCGACAGTATCCCGTCCGCCGCTGATCTTTGCCGATGAGCCCACCGGCAACCTTGACGCTGCGACCGGCGCACAGATCATCGACCTGCTCTTCGCCCGCCGCGCCGAGACCAACGCGACGCTGATCATCATCACCCACGATGAACACCTCGCCGCGCGGTGCCAGCGGGTGGTGACCTTGGCAGATGGCCGGATCGTCAGCGACACAGCATCCTCGTGAGCGCCAGCCTTCCTCTCAGCACGGCATGGCGGATAGCCCGCCGCGATCTGTCAGCCCGGTTTCGCGGGCTGCGCCTGCTGGTGATCTGCCTGTTTCTGGGCGTCAGTGCCCTCGCCGCGATCGGCACCCTGACGCGAGGGATCGAGCGCGAACTGGCATCGCGGGGCCGGGTCATCCTCGGCGGCGATGTCCAGCTGGCGCTTTGGCAGCGCGGGTTGACAGCAGAGGAACAGGCAGCCCTGCAATCTTTCGGCAAGGTCAGCTCGGGTACCCGCATGCAGGCCATGGCCACTTCGGGCGATCTCGCCGCACCGGTGGAACTGAAAGCGGTGGACGCAATCTGGCCGCTGTATGGCCAGTTGACACTCAAGGACGGGCGAAAGGCTGGCGCGCCCCCCGCTGGCACAGCGTGGATCGGCGAAGGCGTGGCGGCGCGGCTGGGCCTTGCTCCCGGCTCGTCTTTCAAGATCGGCACGGCCAGGCTGAAAGTCGGCGGGATTGTCGCGGATGAGCCAGACCGGCTGGGCGAAGGCTTCAGCCTTGGGCCGGTGGTTATTGTTGACAAGAGCATGCCGGATGCCGCCGGGCTGATCCAGCCGGGGGCGATGTACCGCACCAAGGTGCGCCTTGCCCTGCCCGCCGATCGCGACCCCAAAGCGGTGGTCGATAGCCTGAACGCCAAGTTCCCCGACGCCGGTTTCCAGCTGAAGACCCGCGATGAGGCATCGCCCGGCGCCGAACGCTTTGTCGCCAATATGGGGCAGTTCCTTGTCCTCGTCGGCCTCGCTGCGCTGGCTATTGCCGGGATCGGCATTGGCGGCGGGGTCAATTCCTGGCTGGAGAGCAAGCGCAACGCGATTGCCACGCTGAAGGTGCTGGGAGCCACGGCGGGCGACATTACCCGGATCACCCTGCTGCAGATTGCCGCCGCCGCGCTGACGGGAACGCTGGCTGGCCTGATCGCAGGCGTGCTGGTGGTTCCCTTGCTCACCGGCGCTCTGGCGGGACTGCTGCCAGTACCGGAGGGCTTCATTCTGGAGCCAGCCGCGCTGATCTCTGCCGCGCTCTATGGCCTGCTGATCTCGCTGGTGTTCACCGCTGTGCCCTTGGCCCGGGCGCGGACATTCCCGGCGATGGCACTGCTGCGCGCACGAGTGAGCCCGCTGGCACGTGATTGGCGGCATGCCGCGCTGCCGGTGGGACTGGGACTGGCGGCGATTGTCGCGCTGGCGCTGATTACTGCACCGGCGAAGCTGGTAACCGCCGGGTTCCTCGCCGGAACCGCTGGCATGCTGGGCTTGCTGAGCCTGCTCGGCTGGCTGATCGCCAAGCTGCTCTCGCGCCTGCCCCGCCCGCGCCGTCCGCTGCTGCGCGCCGCACTGGCGAACCTGCTGCGCCCCGGCGCGCAGACCGGCGCGCTGGTGACGGCGTTGGGCTTTGGCCTGTCGGCATTCGTCCTGCTGGCCGCCGTATCGAGCAGCCTCGATGCCAATATTGCCGCCAAAATCCCGGCGCGAGCACCCGACTACTTCGTGATGGACGTGCCAAAGCCGCGCGCCGAAGAGTTTCGTGCGGCGGTGCTGAAGGTCGCCCCGCAGGCGGCGATCCGCATGGTCCCCGCGCTGCGCGGCGCGATCCTCGCCTATGGTCCCGCCGGTCACATGACCCGCGTTGCGGATGTGAACCCCGATGCCATGCCCGATGGCGCATGGGCCCTGCGCGGCGAACGCGGGCTGACCTATGCCGACGAGGTGCCAGAGGGCAACACGCTGACGGCTGGCCAGTGGTGGCCCAAGGATTACACCGGTGAGCCGCTGGTCTCGATCGACGAGAAGCTCGCGCAGGCGCTCGATCTGAAACTGGGCGATCACCTCGCCTTCTCGCTGCTCGGGGTCGAACGTGAGGCGAAGATCGCCAGCTTCCGCCGGATCGACTGGGATTCGATGGGCTTCAACTATGTGCTGGTCTTCTCACCCAATGCGATAGCTGACGCGCCGCACAATCTTTCGGCGACGGTGGACCTGCCACCGAATACCGGCTCAGGCTCTCTGCTTCGCGATCTGGCGCGGGCCTTTCCTTCCAGCTCGGTGATCGAGACCGGGCCAATGCTGAAGCAGGCGCGCGGGCTGCTATCACAGATGAGCCTCGCCATCCTTGCGGCGGCATCGGTAGCGGTGCTGGCCGGGATCGCCGTGCTGCTCGGCGCGATAGCGGCAGCGCGGGCGGCACGGACCTATGACACGGTGATCCTGCGCGTGATGGGCGCAAGCCGGGGGCAATTGCTGCTGATGCAGCTCGGCGAATTCGGCGTGCTGGCCCTGCTGCTTGCCGGCGTATCGCTGGCGCTTGGATCGGCGATTGCCTGGGGCGTTATCGTCAAGCTGTTCAAGTTTGAATGGCTGCCGGACTGGGCCGAAGTGCTGGGCGTGCTCGGCGGCGGCGTGGTGCTGGTTTTGGCCTTCGCGATTGCCGCCTCGCTGCCGGTGCTGAGAACCCGGCCATCGCAGGCGTTGCGCGAGCTTTAACTCACAAATTCATGCCGCGCGCCGAAGAAGTCCACCGGCTCGATAGCAAACCCGGGTGAGACGCAGCCCTCGCTGGTCAGCCGCAGCTTGCACTGGCCGGTGAAATGCGATGCCGCGCGTTCGCTATCTTCCACCTGCCAGACCAACGCGTAGATGCCGTTCTGATCTTTGGCGAGGAAGGTCCCGAGCGGGCCGGATGTTGGGTCTTCCGGCTGGATAAAGGCCACCTTGGTATCGCCCAACTGGATCAGCACCCGACGCGACGGTTGCGGCAGAATGGCCCGCTCGTCGCCAATCACTTCGCCATCACACAACTGCGTGAAGAAGCGGATCGCCGCTTCGGCATCGGCGGTAACGCAGGCGATATGATCGAGCCGCAGCGTGCCGGATGCATGCCCCTGCCCCACTTCCGGCCGCCATGTCTTTTCACCGTCTTGGCCCCTGCGGTCATAGGGATCGTTGGGCATCGGCACTTCGCAGACTTCCAGCAGCACGCCGCCGGTCGATTCCGCCTTTACGAAGAAGAAGAAGCCATAGTCGCTCGCGGTCTTCGCCCCGGCATCGCGGAACGCCTGCGATGCCGCCGCGCCATCCTCTACCTTCAGCTCGAAAGAGTGAAACGCCTGACCGATCTTCGCCGCCATGCGGGCGAAAGGCTTGGTCAGGTCATCCGCATTGCGCGGTGACATCGGCTCGACCATGTGGTTGGTGACATAGAGCAGCGCGGCATCGCGGTCTTCCGCCGGAAAGTAGTTCTCGGCAAAGACCAACCCGCCCAGCGCATCCTGATAGAGCAGGCGGCAGCCATAGATGTCTGTGGTGGCGTGGATCGTGTGGATCACACGGGCAACTTTGATACGGTCTGTCATGGCGGCGATGGTGGCGGGGCGCGCAAGTCTGATCAACCCGGTCCCTGCGACACTTTGAGGCTATCGTCCGGGCGTTGCCCTGATTATGCTCGCGCCAAAGGGTCAAAGGAGCCAACTCCATGCGTTTCGCCACTTCGATTGCCGCTGCCTTGCTGTTCACAGCCGCAGCCATAGCTCCGGCCTATGCCGATGACATGGCCGATTTTCAGGCGCGTTATGACAAGCTGAAAGTGGCGATGGATTCGCGCGAAGATCGCGACATCAAGGCGCTGCTGACCAAGGATTTTGAGGCCACCGACATTCGCGGTGAAAGCAAAGACGCCGACGAGATGATTACCCAGCTGGCGATGATGCCGGATATGCCGGGCATGACCACCGAGGTGAAGGTCATTTCGGTTGCCGTGAACGGCACCAGCGCCAATGCAGTCTCCAGCCGCGACATCCATATGTCGCGTCAGGGCCAGGATGGCGTGATGCACGCCGGCGAGATGATCCAGCAATCGAACGATGTCTGGGTTCAGACCAAGGGCGTCTGGCTCCTCAAATCCACCGAAGCGCAGTCCATGACCATGAAGCGCGACGGCGTGGTGATGCGGAGCTTCAAGAAGGGTGATCCCATCCCGCCTCGCGGCATGCGGGGCCCTCGCGGTGAAGGCGGCCCACGCGGCGACGGCCCGCCTCCAGCAGGGAACTGAGCGATGACGACAAGAGAAGGTGGCTGTGGCTGCGGCGCGGTGCGTTACCGGGTGACCGGGGAGCCGATTTTCGTCAACAATTGCCACTGCAAACAGTGCCAGCAGCAGACCGGCTCAACCTCGGTGGTCAACGCCTTCTTCGAGGCGGAGCGGATCGAGGTGTTGCAGGGCAAACTGGCCGAGAACACTGTTGCCGCGGGCAGCGGCGGCCCGCACATCATCGTGCGCTGTGCAGTCTGCGGCGCGGCGCTGTGGAGCCACTATCCGCGAATGGGCCGCAATGGATCGGGGCTGCGGGTTGGCACTCTGGACGATACCGGCGCCTTCACGCCTGACGCGGTGATCTTCGCGAGCGAGAAAATGCCGTGGGTAGCGCTGCCCGAGGGCATTCCAGCTTTCGAGAAGACGTACGATTTCCGCGAGGTGCTGCCGCCCGAGCGGGTGGATAGGCTCAGGGAACTGTCGGGGCGCGGGAAAAGCTGAGGTCCCTATTGACCCTGCTCGTCATCCTGAACTTGTTTCAGGATCCATTTCTCCACACAGACCGCAGTGCTGTTTGGCAGCACTTGCCTCACGGTTTGCGTCTATCCGGCTTGCACTGGGTTCGCGGCCCGATGGGTCCTGAAACAAGTTCAGGATGACGATCAACGAAAGGTCAGCGGCCTAAACTCAGGCCGCCTCTTCCTTGCCCTTGTGCACCCGCACCGGTGCCTTGCGGCCCTCCACAACCTCAGCGTCCACCACCACTTCGGCGATGTCTTCTTCGGTCGGGATGTCGAACATGGTGTCGAGCAGCATGCCCTCGACGATCGAACGCAGGCCGCGCGCGCCGGTCTTGCGGGCGATGGCCTTCTTGGCGATAGCTTCGAGCGCATCGTCGGTGAAGGTCAGGGCCACGTCTTCGAGATCGAACAGCTTGGCATACTGCTTGATCAGCGCGTTCTTGGGTTCCTTCAGGATCTTGACCAACGCTTCGATATCGAGGTCTTCGAGCGTGGCGATCACCGGCAGACGGCCGACAAATTCGGGGATCAGGCCGAACTTCAGCAGATCTTCAGGCTCTGCCTTCTGCAGCAGTTCGCCAACCTTGCGCTTGTCAGGATCGGCGACATGCGCGCCGAAGCCGATCGAACGCTTCTGCAAGCGGTCGGAAATGATCTTTTCGAGGCCCGCGAATGCGCCGCCGCAGATGAACAGGATGTTGGTGGTGTCGACCTGCAGGAATTCCTGCTGCGGATGCTTGCGCCCGCCCTGCGGCGGAACCGAGGCGGTGGTGCCTTCCATCAGCTTGAGCAGCGCCTGCTGCACGCCTTCGCCCGAAACGTCGCGGGTGATCGAGGGGTTTTCGGCCTTGCGGCTGATCTTGTCGATCTCGTCGATATAGACGATGCCGGCTTGCGCCTTTTCCACGTTGTAGTCGCTGGCCTGCAGCAGCTTGAGGATGATGTTTTCCACATCCTCACCCA
>CANFXW010000034.1 GCA_947451145.1 Sphingomonadaceae bacterium
GCCCCACTTCCAGTTTTCAGCGGCAAAAGCCGCCCGAGGAATGACATGAAGATTCGTAACAGCCTGAAGTCGCTCAAGGACCGTCACCGGGATAACCGCGTTATCCGCCGCCGTGGCCGCACCTATGTGATCAACAAGACCAACCGCCGTTTCAAGGCGCGCCAGGGCTAATAGCCTTTGGATGGGCTGGGCCGCCAAAGGTCCGGCCGGTTAGTCAACGGCCCGCCTCCACCGGAGTGCGGGCCGCTGTCATGTCTGGAGCATGAAAATGGATGCAATTTCAGGCAGTTCCGCGCCGGTTGAAGCTGTCGTCTTCGATGTTGGCCGCGTGCTCTACGAATGGGATCTGCGCCATCTGTTTGCCAAGCTGATCGATGATCCGGTTGAGCTGGAATGGTTCTGCTCCACCGTCGTCACGCCCGAATGGCATTTCCAGCACGATGCCGGTGTGCCGCTGGATGTCATGGTCCCGGCGCGCAAGGCCGAGTATCCTGAGCACGCTCACCTGATCGATGCCTATGCCACGCGGTTCAACGAATCGGTGCCGGGTCCGGTGCCGGGCAGCCTTGAACTGGTCGAGGCGCTGCATGCACGCGGCGTGCCGCTTTATGCCATCACCAACTTCGGTGCCGAGTTCTGGCCGCCGTTCCGCGCCACCGCGCCGGTATTTGACCGCTTTCGCGACATCGTCGTCTCGGGCGACGAGAAGCTGGCCAAGCCCGATCCGGCGATCTTCGATCTGGCCGAAGCCCGCTTTGGCCATCCGCGCCATGCCATGCTGTTCATAGACGACAACGCCGCCAACATTGCGTCGGCGGCGCGTCTGGGGTGGCAGGTCCACCACTTTACGGCTGGGTCAGAGGCTTTGGCCGCGGACCTGAAGGCGCGGGGCCTGATCTAATCCTCCCAGCAGGGGAGGGGGATTAACGCTTGTTGCACTTCGCCAGTTCATCGGCGGACATGGCGCCCATCGGTGAGGTGAAAGCAGCCACTTCGCCAAACTTCTTGGCGACCTGCTGACAGACCAGAACCGGGCGCGAGCCGCCGCCGGGGGCGGTGCAGGCATCCCCAGCGCACTTCCACAAGGCTTCGTTGATGATCGTCTGCTTGGGCGCGGCCAGCGGCGCGGCGAGGCGTGCGGAATAGCCTTCCGAAGCAGCGACTGCCTGAGCCGGAGTCATGGCAAGCGTCGCACCAGCAAGGGCGAGGGCGCCGGCCAGCAGGCCAAACGGGGTCGAGCGCGAAAACGCGGTTCGCATGGGGTATTCTCCTGTTGTTTGCTTGCCCGGGGAGAGGGTGAGCGGATTTAGGTTGCGAATCGCTACTTATAAAGTTAGGTTGCGTAATGCAACTGATAAATGAAAAAATTTCGTGTGAAAGCAATCCTGCGCTAGAACGTCAGGATATGGGCAAACTTCGCGAACCTCTCGAAGATATGGACTGCGGCCTTCCGCTCGCGTTGGAGGTCATGGGTGAGCGCTGGAGCTTCATGATTTTGCGCGCTGCTTTCAATGGTGTGCATCATTTTGAGGACTTCCTCGCGGCGATAGGCATTGCCCGTAACATCCTCTCGAACCGCCTCGTCCGGCTTGTCGAACACGGGATCATGGAACGCGCGCAGATGGAGGATGATCGCCGCAAGGTGATGTATGGCCTCACGCCCAAGGGCATCGATCTGCTCCCCGCCATGCTGGCTTTGCGCCAGTGGGGCGAGAAATATGGGCTCGGCGTGCCGAGCAATCCGGTGCTGGTTGACAAGCGGGATGCTCTGCCGATCGGCCCGATCACCATGCGCGCCCACGATGACCGGGTGCTCGCCTATGAAGACCTGCAATGGCGCGATCGCTCCGAAGTCGGCAAGCCCGACACCGACTGTTGTGGCCCCGCTGAGGAAGAACTGCGCGGCTGGGCCAAGGAAATGATGGGTTGATAAGCCTTGCGGCCCCGCGCGGGCCGGGCATGATCGCGCAATGATAAATCGCCGATTCGCCCTGTTGGCTCTTCCGCTCGCCCTCGTTCTCACCGCCGCCGGTCCTGCCAAGCGCAAGCCCGCTGCACCGCCGCCTCCGCCGCCGATTGGCGATACGGTTAAGGTTGCGATGGTCACCGATCTTGGCACCATCGAGCTTGAACTCGATCACAAGCACGCGCCGGTCACCACCGAGAACTTCGTACGCTACGCTGATCAACACCGCTTTGACGGCGCGATTTTCTATCGCGTGATGCGGCTGAAGTGGGGCACCCAGCCCAACGGCCTGATTCAGGGCGGGCTGCAGGGTAATCCGCTGAAAGTCCTCAAACCGATTCCCCACGAGCCGACCAGCCAGACCGGCCTGCTGCACAAGCCGGGCGCGATCTCCATGGCGCGCAATGCGCCGGGCACCGCCATGGCCGATTTCTCTATCCTGCTGTCGGAACTGCAGGGGCTCGATGCCGATCCCAAGTCCGACAATCCCGACCTTCAGGCGGGCTTCGCCGTGTTCGGCTATGTCTCCTCGGGCATGGACGTGGTGCGCAAGATCTATGACGTCCCGCTCAGCGAAACAAAGGGGCAGGGGGTGATGAAGGGCCAGATGATAGATGTGCCGGTAAAGATCATCTCGGTGCGGCGGGTTACGGAGGTGAAGCCAAAACCATGAGCGACTTTGCGTTCCCGCCCGCCCCGATGCCGAGCGTTGCCATCGCAGGCAGCAGCAAACGCTTCCCCGTCCGCCGCATTTTCTGCGTCGGTCGCAACTATGCCGAACACGCGCGCGAAATGGGCATGGACGACCGCGAGCCGCCGTTCTTTTTCACCAAACCTGCCGATGCCGTGGTTGATAGCGGAAGCACTATTCCCTTCCCGCCGCTCACCGCCAACCTGCATCACGAGATCGAACTGGTGATCGCGATCGGCAAAGGGGGGGCGGAAATCGCGCTGGATACCGCGCTCGAGCACGTCTTCGGCTATGCCGTCGGCATCGACCTCACCCGGCGAGACCTGCAGAATGCTGCCAAGGACAAGGGCCGCCCGTGGGACTGGAGCAAAGGCTTTGATAACAGCGCACCCTGCGCCGCCCTTGTTCCGGCAGCACAGGCCGGAAACCCGCAGGACGCGCGCATCTGGCTGGCGGTGGATGGCACCGTGCGGCAGGATTCGCGCACGGCGGAGATGATCTGGACCGTTCCCGAAGTCATCGCCATCGCTTCGCAGGCGGTCACACTGGCCCCCGGCGACCTGATCTACACCGGCACCCCGGCAGGCGTGGGCAGGATTGATCCAGGGCAGGTGGTAACCGGCGGGATCGATGGGCTGGGCGAGCTTTGGGTGAGGGTGGGGTGAAACGCGGCATGTGATTGGTTTGGCAGTGACTTCTTCACCGCCATTTTTGGGTCGGGGCAGCAATATTTGATTTTTCCGCTTGGGAAATTCCGGTCCACAAAATCATTTTTGTAAATGACGTAGAACAGAGACATGCGTCCGTCTTTTTGCAGAATCGGTGCACCTATTCGAGGAGGCAACCATGCAGAATTTCAAATCCGTGTCTTTCATTTCCGGGCTGGCATTGATGGCGGCCGCACTGCCAATGGCCGCCAGTCCTGCGCTCGCGCGATCACAGGCTGAAGTCTCAGCCGGAGTCAGCAAAGAATGTACTCCGCGGTTGACAACCTTCACCATTCCGCAGGGGCAGACAGCGACGAATATTTCGGTTGAGCACTTAAGCTTCGGCGTGAATTGCGGCACAAATCTGGTGCTCTACGATGGCGGCTTCGGCATCTCTTCCGGGCGCTGCCCCCAGCAGGATGGCGATATCTACTGGATGGACCGAACCGGGCTGAACGAAAGCCATTCCACCCCCGGGCTGTCAGCCTTGACGATCCCGGCGGGCACCTATTGCTTGTCCTTCCATGGCGGCAAAGGTGGCGGCGTGCGGTTAAGCTATACGCTGATCCCCTGATTGATCCTTGACCCGCAGGCCGCAGGTGGCCTGCGGGTCACTTTTGGACAACTACGACTAGCTCCTGGGGGCCATGCGCCGATATGACAGCGCCTCCGCCACATGAATCCGCCCGACATGTTCAACCCCGGCAAGGTCCGCCACCGTCCGCGCCACGCGCAGCATGCGGGTGTAGCCGCGCGCTGAAAGTCGCATGGCTTCGGCAGCCTGCATAAGCAGCTTGCGGCCCGGTTCATCCGGCGTGGCGAAGTGTTCGAGGGATTCGCCGTCCAGTTCGGCATTGGTGCGGGCACCGGTTTGATCAAAGCGGGCGGTCTGGATGGCGCGGGCCTTTGCCACCCTTGCGGCGACCTCTGCCGAGCCTTCGGCGGGCGGGGGCAGTGTGAGGTCGGCGGCGCTGACGGCTTCAACATCGACATGGAGGTCAATGCGGTCGAGCATCGGGCCGGAAATCTTGCTCTGGTAATCGGCGGCGCATTTGGGCGCGCGGCTGCAGCCCAGCGCCGGATCGCCGAGATGCCCGCAGCGGCAGGGGTTCATCGCCGCGATCAGCTGGACGCGGGCCGGGAAGGTGACGTGGGCATTGGCGCGGGCCACGGTGACTTCGCCAGTCTCCAGCGGTTGGCGCAGCGAATCGAGCACCGGGCGCTGGAATTCGGGCAGCTCGTCAAGGAACAGCACGCCGAGGTGGGCGAGGCTGACTTCACCGGGGCGCACTTTCAGTCCGCCACCAGTCAGCGCGGCCATCGAAGCCGAGTGGTGCGGCGCGCGGAACGGGCGGGCGCGGCTGATGCGGCCATCCTCCAGCGTTCCCGCCACCGAAGCGACCATCGAGACTTCCAGCGCTTCGGCCGCAGTCAGCGCCGGCAGGATGCCCGGCAGACAGCTCGCCAACAGCGATTTGCCTGCGCCCGGCGGCCCGACCATCAGCAGATTGTGGCCGCCTGCAGCCGCGATCTCCAAGGCGCGTTTGGCGGTCTCCTGCCCCTTCACCTGCTTGAGGTCAGGGCCTCTGGCGGGCGGCTCAGCCTGCCCGGGCTGGGGTGGCATCAGAACCTGCGTGCCCTTCAGATGATTGAGCAGCGAGATCAGATCGGGCGCGGCGGCAATCGGGATGCCGCTGGCCCAGGTCGCCTCTGCTCCCTGCGCGGCAGGACAGATCAGACCCTTTTCCTCCGCCGAAGCATGGATCGCCGCGAGCAATACGCCGGGTGAAGCGATAATCCGGCCATCGAGCGCCAATTCGCCCACCGCGACATATTCACTGATCTGCTCGGCGTCGGTCACCCCCATCGCGGCGAGCAGGGCAAGCGCGATCGGCAGATCGTAGTGCGAACCTTCCTTGGGGAGGTCAGCCGGGGAAAGGTTGATGGTGATGCGCTTGGGCGGGAGTGACAGGCCCATTGCGGCAAGCGCGGCGTGGACGCGTTCCTTGCTCTCGTTCACGGCCTTGTCGGGCAGGCCGACCACATTGAAGCGCGGCATGCCCGGCGCGATCTGGCATTGCACCTCTACCGAGCGTGCCTCCAGCCCAAGATAGGCAACTGTCGATACTAACGCGACCACCGAGCACCCCCGCAAAATTACGTAAGTGTTTGATGCAGGGGTATCTTGATTCTGTCGAGTGCTGCCTGAACAGTTTGAACCGGACTGGAGGTAACTACTTAGCGCGCTGCTGCCGGTTGCTTCATGGTTTCCTTGCGGAACCACAGGCTGACCTCGTGGAGCTTGGCCAGCTCTACGTAGTGCTGGTCGATCTCGCGCGCGATCACCGGATCGCCGCGGGCCCAGTCCAGCCACTCGTAGGGGCGGCCGAACAGCAGATGGTCGATCATCAGCACATCGGGCTTGTTGTTGACAATATCTTCGCGCAGCCGGTCGCGTTCTGTCAGCACAATCTTTTCGAGTTCCGCACGGTTTTCTGCCGTCAAACCCCTGCGCTCACGCAGCAGCAGCATAGCGCCACCGCCGATCAACTGCGAGCCAGCAGCGCTCGCCCATGTGCCGTTTACCCGGCGCACCAGCGGCTCGCCAATGCCTACATAGTGGCTGATCTGCAGCATTTTGGGATTCGACGGGGCGAATTCGCGGACCGGCACATCCAGATCGTCATATTCATTGGGCAGCGGTACCAGCAGTACGAACAGCGGGAAGGCGGCAACTATTGCCAGCGCCTGGCGCAGCGGTGAAAGGGTGCCAGCCAGCAGGGCAGGTGCGGTCAGACCGCTCGCCAGTGCAAAGATGCACAACGGCAAATGTGAATAGGTGAAGCCCTTGCCCTGCAGCAGATAGCCTATCAATCCGCCAATGCTGGCCAGCAGCCACGGCATGGCCCCCGCAAGCGCGGCCTTGCTCGAGCCCCGGGTGGCGAGCGTTACGAAGACGAGGCCCACGCTGTACTCGGCCATGCGGAACCAGAAGATGTCGCCCCAGGACATGCGGATCGGCAAATAGGCAAGATTGACGATCCGGGTGGTTTCAAAAATGTAATCCGGGAAGGCCAGCACGACAAATGCCGCGTAGGCGACTACCAACACCGACGCCGCTATCATCTCCAACTGGAACAAAGGGCGCAGCGAACGCGATTTTGCGGCATTCCACAACATCGGCACACCAACCACGAGCGCATAATGGGGGCGCATGCTCATCGCCAACCCGGCGCCCAGCCCGGCAATAAGCCGATGCCAGCGCGTTGGGGCGTGCCCGAATGTGCTGACGGCGGTCAGAGCAACGAAGGGAAGGCTGGTGATGATCGCCAGGTGTTCACGCTGGCCAAAGGTCTCGCCCGGGAACACGATCAGCATGAACAGCATGAACAGGCGCAGCCTTTGCTGCTCGCCTGCGTTTGGGGCCAATGGACGAAGGATCTCCGCAGTCAGTCGACTTGCCGCAAAGGCCAGCAGCAGGATCATTGGTATCAGCACAAGGTGTGCCGGAAAATGCAGCACTGATCCCAACCATGCCGCTGGCATATAGACCAGAATATTGAGCGGTGGGTTGAGTTCCAGCACGTCGCGGCCCAGTTTTGCGCCGCCCAGCATCTTGTCGCAAACGGTCAGTAGCCAGCCGAGGTCCGGGTTGAGGATCTGGCGTGATTGCACAATCGCGGCCAGAGCCAGCAGGGCCAATTCCACCCAGCTTGGCCTTGAGGAAGGCTTTGCCGCTGGCTGTGTGTCTGGCGGAATTTGGGTTGCTTCTGCACTGGTCATGCATCGCCCTTAACGCATCATGGTTAATGCCGCCTTTTCACGCGAACGGCTTTACCTCCCGCTGCTTGGTTTTGAACGGCTGCAGGCACATCTTAACTATTTCCGGTAGCATGTCAGTAGCGCCGCGCAGGGCATCACGCTGGCATCATGCGCCGCTTTGCCGCCCTTGCCCTTGTTCTCCTCGCCGCCGCAGCCGCGCCTGCCGCTGCGCAGCAGGTTGTGACCTATGAGGTGGTTGAGGAAGAGGTGATCACCGAAGGCGGGTCCGACCGCTTTGTCACGTCGAAGCCTACCGTGGTGCCGCATGGCATTGCGCAGTTTGGCCCTTTCCGCGTGCTCGATTCAGGTCGCGCAGCGCTGGTGGATGTCACCGATTCGCGCAGCCCTTCTGCATTCGCAGCCATGCTGAAGGCCTATCCCGCCATCGCCGAGCTCGAGATGATCGAATGCCCTGGCACTATGGATGATACCGCCAACCTGCGGCTCGGGCGGATGATCCATGCTCGCGGATTGGTTACCCACGTGCCGAATGGCGGCTCGGTCCGGTCCGGCGCGGTAGAGCTGTTTCTGGCCGGTGCCCACCGCGTGGCTGATCGCAAGGCAGAGTTTGCTGTCCATTCGTGGGAAGACGAAGACGGCAGGCAGCCGGCCGATTTTGCCCCCGATGCCCCGGTCAATCGCGCCTATCTCGATTACTATCACGAGATGGGAATGAGCGAGATCGAAGCGCGTGCATTTTACAACATGACCAATTCCGTCCCCAACCGCGATGCCCGCTGGATGAACGCCGCGCAGATGGGCCAATGGGTAAAGTTGGAAAATGCTGGCCCGGCAGGCACCACTTCGCTTGACTCGGGCCGGGTGCTTAGGTAACGGCGCGCCTTCCAAGTTTCGGTCCTAAGCGGACCAGTCCAATTTCGATCTTAAGGGTTTTTCCGATGAAGCGCACTTTCCAGCCCAGCCGGCTCGTCCGCGCCCGCCGCCACGGTTTCCGTGCACGCGGTGCCACTGTTGGTGGTCGCAAGGTGCTTGCAGCCCGCCGCGCGCGTGGCCGCAAGAAGCTTTCGGCCTGAGCATTAAAATGAAACTGCCCGTCCTTTCCAGGCGGGCGGATTTCCTAGCCGCCAACCGGGGTTTGCGCATAGCACGCCCCGGTTTCGTTTTGCTGGCGCGGCCCAACGATGCCGATACCATGCGATTCGGCATCACCGTCACCAAGAAGATCGGCAACGCTGTTGTCCGTAACCGGATGAAGCGGCGTTTCCGCGAACTGCTGCGCGATGCCTTGCCTGCCGAAGGCCTGGCAGGTCACGATCATGTGCTGATCGGCCGCGAAGGCGGGGTGGAGCGGGACTTTGGCGTGCTGCGGCAGGAACTCAGTGCCGCGCTGGCCAGGGCGGCGCAGGGCAAGGGTGATCCGCCTCGCAAACCCCGGCCGCCTAAGCAGTGAAGGGGCTGGGCAAGTGAAACGCCTGCTTATCCTGATTGCGCGTGGTTGGCAGAAGGGCCCGTCCCGGGTGCTTCCTCCCACCTGCCGCTATGCCCCGTCATGCTCAGAATATGCCATTCAGGCGCTCGAAAAGCATGGCGCGATTAGGGGTGGCTGGATGGCGGCGAAGCGGCTAATGCGCTGCCACCCTTGGGGGGGACACGGGTATGATCCGGTGCCTTGAATAGCCCGGCCTCAGACCCTACTTCCCACTGTATTACTATTATAGGACGCCTTCGTGGATAATCAGCGCAATTTGATTCTTGCTGTCCTGCTGTCGATGGTCATCTTCGTCGGCTGGGATGCGGGGATGGGTTACTTTTATCCGCAGGCCAAAAAGCCGGTGGCGCAGCAGGCAGCAGCGCCTGCCGCTGGCCCGGCCGCTCCCGATCCTGCATCAAGTGCAAAGCCGACCCGCGATGGCGGCCTCACCAGCGATGCAGACCGCGCCGTGGAAGCACGCGATCTCGCCACCGCGCTCAATCCTGCTGGCCGCATCGCGATTGCCGCGCCCGGGCTTTCCGGATCAATCAACCTCACCGGCGCGCTGGTCGATGACCTGACCACCAACCGCCACTCCAACGAGCAGCGCACTGGCCCCGAGCGCATCTTCTCGCCCGCTGGCACCCCTGCGCACCATTACGCGCAGCTGGGCTGGGCCGGGCAGGGCATCGATCTGCCCAATCCCGCGACCGTGTGGAGCGCACCGGCGGGAGCCAAGCTGACCCCCGAAACGCCGGTCACGCTCAGCTGGACCAATGCCACCGGACAGACCTTCGCAATCACCTATCATATCGATCAGGACTATCTGATCACTGCGGATACGGTGATGACCAACCGTGGCACCGCGCCGGTTGCCGTTCAGCCTTTCGCGCTGCTCAGCCGCACCGACAAGACTGCGAGCACCAGCACATGGCAGCTGCATTCGGGTCCGTTTGGTGCCTTCGACAGCACTGTATCGTTCAAGCCGAATTACAAGGACGTGCTTGAAGCGTCAGTGGTCAACAACTCTGGCAAGCCCGACTGGCTGGGCTTCACCGACATTTACTGGATGTCTATGCTGATCCCCGATCATGACGCCGCATCTTCCGATTTTCGCGCCATGGGCGGCGGGATTTACCGCGCCGATCTGCTGTACAAGCCAGCCGTGGTCGCTCCCGGGCAACAGGCCGGGCACACCACACGCCTGTTTGCCGGCGCCAAGGAAGGCGTTGTGCTCGATCGCTATGAGAAGTCCGGCATCACCAATTTCAGCCTCGCGATCGACTGGGGTTGGTTCCGCTGGGTTGAAAAGCCGTTCCTGTGGCTGCTGCAAAGCCTGTTCAAGCTGGTCGGCAACTTCGGCCTCGCTATCATCGGCCTGACGCTGATCGTGCGCGGCGTGATGTTCCCAGTCGCCCAGCGACAGTTCACTTCGATGGCCGCGATGAAGGCGATCCAGCCGAAGATGAAGGCGATCCAGGAACGCTACAAGGACGACAAGGAAAAGCTCCAGCAGGAAACGATGAAGCTGTACAAGGATGAAGGCGTCAATCCGCTGGCCGGATGTCTGCCGATCTTCCTGCAGATTCCGGTGTTCTTCGCGCTTTACAAGGTGCTGACCCTCGCGGTCGAGATGCGGCACCAGCCGTTCTATGGCTGGATCCACGATCTTTCGGCTCCTGATCCGATGCACATCCTCAACCTGTTCGGCTATCTGCCCTTCACCCCGCCAAGCTTCCTTGGCATCGGCATCCTTGCCGTGTTGCTGGGCCTGACGATGCACTTCCAGTTCAAGCTGAACCCATCTGCGCCTGATCCGATGCAGCAGCAGATGTTCGCGATCATGCCGTGGATGATGATGTTCATCATGGCTCCGTTCGCGGCCGGTCTGCTGATCTACTGGATCACCTCGAACCTGCTCACCATCGCGCAGCAGAAGTATCTCTATGCGCGGCACCCGCAATTGAAGGCTAACGTCGACAAGGAACGGGCCATCGTTGAAGCAGAAACGCACAAGAAGTGATCGATCCTGATTCAATTGACTGGCAGGCAGAAGCGCGGCGGCTGTTTTCGGGGCGGGTAGACTTTCTGCTCTCCGCGCCATCGCTGAAGTTCCTGCCCGAGCCGACTGTGCCGGAGATCGCCTTTTGCGGGCGGTCGAACGTCGGCAAGTCGTCGCTGCTAAACGCCATCACCGGGCGGCGCTCGATTGCGCGTGCCTCGGTGACACCGGGTCGCACGCAGGAGCTCAACTTCTTCGAGGTGGGCGAACCGACTGCCTTTCGCCTGGTCGATATGCCCGGCTATGGCTTTGCCAAGGCACCGATCAAGGTGGTCGACAACTGGCGGCGACTGGTGCGCGATTTCCTGCGCGGGCGGGTAGTGCTCAAGCGCAACCTGTTGCTGATCGATGCCCGCCACGGGGTGAAGCCGGTTGATGCCGAGATGATGAAGATGCTCGACGAATCGGCAGTGGGCTACCGCATCGTCCTGACCAAGGCCGACAAGATCAAGGCCAGCGAACTGGCGGCCGTGATTGCCAGCACCGAAGTTGAGGCGCGCAAGCACTCTGCCGCCTATCCGGTGATTCACGTCACCTCTTCCGAAAAGGGCATGGGCATCGAAGAACTGCGCGCCGCGGTTCTGCAGGATGCCCTGGGTTGAGCCATTCAGCCTCGACAGTGCGAAACTGAACCGTTACGCACCCAACCCATGAAGCTCATCATCGGCAACAAGAACTATTCCTCCTGGTCGCTGCGCGGCTGGCTGGCAGTGAAGCAGTCCGGCCTGCATTTCGAAGAAATTCAGGTTCCGCTCCACACCGATGACTGGCCTGCGCAGAAGCGCGAGATGGGCGAGATCCAGCCGAGCCAGGGCAAGGTGCCGGTACTGTGGGATGGCGATGCAGTCGTTTGGGACTCACTGGCGATCATCGAATACCTCTCGGACAAGGTCGGGCGTGACCGCTTCTGGCCCAAGGCTGACGATGCCCGCGCCATGGCGCGCTCGATGGTTGCAGAAATGCATTCCGGCTATCAGGCGCTGCGCAACCAGTGCCCGATGAACATCCGCCGCCGGGTGGAAGGCGCGAGCATTGATGAGGCCGCCAAGGCCGATGTCGTCCGTATCCTTACACTGTGGGCAGAGGCGCGGGCGCGTTATGGCAAGGGCGGGCCATTCCTGTTCGGCACCTTCGGCGCGGCAGACATTGTCTATGCGCCGATTGTCAGCCGGTTCATGACCTATGCCATCGGCGTGCCGGGCTTTGCGGTGAACTATATGCAGGCCGTCTGGGAGCACGAATGGCTGCAATCGTGGGTAGAGGCTGCCGAGGCCGAGGAATGGGTAATCGAGCAGTACGAAGTGCCCGAAAGGCCCTGATCACTCGATCAGAAACCACGCTGCTACGCCAACCATCACCACAGCCATAGTCCGGCGCACTATCCGTGTCCGCCGCGGATTGCTGACCCAGACGTGCGCTTGCGCTGCCATCGCGACGATCACCAGATGGACGGCAGTGGCGATGGAAACGCTGATCGCAGCTAGCAACAGCGCCTGCGAAATCGTCAGTGCGCCGCCGCTCAGGAAAGGCGGCACGACCAGAATGAACAGCAGGAAGGCCTTGGGGTTGAGCAGGTTGAGCACGATGCCCGCGCCAAAATTGCGCTGCGCGGTAACCGGACGGGCGACATCGACATTGCCATCGCGCCAACTGAGCACCGCAAGCACCAGCATGAATGCCGCTCCGGCCCAGCGGAGCATGTGCTGCAAGGGGTGATTGAGCGAGATCAGTGCCGCCAGACCAACAGCGGCCAGAGCGGCATTCAGCGCCAGCCCAATCGCGATGCCTGCCGTCGCCGCAAGGCCGGCCCGCTTGCCGTCGGTGAGTGTCAGCCCGGCCAGCCATGCCATATTGGGGCCGGGGGTAAGCTCGATCAGCAATATCGCCGCGCCGAATCCCAGCCAGTCGATTGTCGCGCCTTGGGTGAATGCTCCCATGAAAATCAGCGAATCCGCTCGGTAGGATAGGGCGTTCCATCCTTGTGCCTGAATTGGCCGTCTGCGGTCCACATCATGTCGATATCGGAATAGTGGCCACCTGCATCGGCTCCGGCGCTCACCGCCACGAAGGTGCAATCGGCATCGCTCTCGTTGACGAGATGGTGGCCGTTGGCGACGCCCTTTTTCCATACGCAGATGTCACCTGCCCGAAGCACCGTACGTCCCTCATCTTCGATCAGCACGGCCTCGCCGCTGAGCATGACGAGCAATTCGTCCTCTCCATCGTGCCAATGCCGCTGCGAAGACCATGCACCGGGCTTTAAGACAACCCGGCTTGCTCCCAGTTCAGTCAGGCCAGCAGCGAGCCCGACCCGGCGTTTCCAGCGCCCTTCGACGGCAGCATCGAATGGAGCCGGATAGCCAGTGCTGTTGTTCTCGGGGATGGCATCAAGATCCAGTTTGGGCATGGGAATGGTTCCTCCGCTTGTGTCGCGCCGCTCTAGCCCATATGCCGGTTTGCAGTCATGAGCGAAATTCCATCTGTCCTGCCAATCGCCGAAGCGCTGATCGCTTGCCCCTCCGTCACCCCGGCGACGGGTATGGTCTTCGATTGCCTTGAGGCGCAGCTCGCGCCGCTGGGCTTTGCCGTGCACCGCGCGCTGAGCGGCGAGGCACCGGATGGGCCGGTCGAGAACCTGTTCGCGATTCGCAAAGGGCCGGAAGGCAGCCGCCACTTCGGCTTTGCCGGGCACCTTGATGTCGTGCCGCCTGGCGAGGGCTGGTCCTCTGGCCCGTTCCTGCCCGAACGGCGCCCAAGTCCGGGGGGGGACCTGCTCTACGGGCGCGGAGCTGTCGACATGAAGGGTGCGATTGCCGCGATGGTCGCTGCTGTGGCCGCCATTCCTGCCGAAGCCGGAACGATCAGTCTGGTCATCACCGGGGACGAGGAGGGCGTCGCCAAGCACGGCACGCTGGCCTTGATCGACCATATGCAAGCGGTTGGCGAGATACCCGATCTGTGCCTTGTCGGAGAACCCACTTCGGCGAACCGGCTGGGTGATATGATGAAGATCGGCCGCCGTGGTTCGGTCAACATCTGGCTCGAGGTTGAAGGCCGCGAGGGCCACGTCGCCTATCCGCACCTCGCCGACAATCCCGCCCCGCGGCTCGTCGCAATGCTGGCCGAGCTTGATTCGCTGGTGCTCGATGAAGGCACCGACTGGTTTCAGGCGAGCAACCTTGAAATCACCGACATCGCCATCGGCAATCCCGCAACCAATGTGATCCCGCCCAAGGCATCAGCGCGCATTTCGATCCGCTTCAACGATCTCCACACCGGCCAAAGCCTCGCCGACCGGGTAAGCGCGATTGCCATGCGCCATGGCGGAACCGCGCGCGCCGTGATCTCGGGCGAAGCTTTCCTTACCCCGCCGGGCGTTTTCTCGGCCATGGTGGCAGAGGCTGTGAAGGCAGAGACCGGGCTGGTGCCAGAGGCTTCGACCACCGGTGGCACATCTGACGCGCGGTTCCTCAAGAACCTGTGTCCGGTGATCGAATTCGGCCTGAACAACGCCACGATGCACAAGCGTGACGAGGCGGTGGCGATTGCCGATCTCGATGCTCTGGCGCGAATTTACCGACGCGTGGCAGAGGCGGCGCTGAAAGCATAACCCCACCTTGGGTTTGGCCTCTCCCCTATTTTGCTAAAGTCTGCCAGCACTCGCACCATTGCCCCTGCCCGAACCGCTTGATAGGCTCCCCCCAATACAGGCGGGGAGCGAGCAATGAACAAGCGGCTGACACTCTACATCATGATCGGCATGGTGCTTGGCGTTGTCGCCGGCCAGCTGGTCGGCATCTCCCTGCCAAAGGATGCCGCTGCGTTCGGTTACTGGACCAAGAGCTTCGGCACGCTTTCGGCGATTTTCCTCAATCTGGTGAAGATGCTGGTTGCGCCGCTGGTGCTGGCGACGATCGTCTCGGGCCTCGCGCATATGAATGACAGCGCGGCGGTCGGTCGGATCGGGTTCCGGGCGATTTCGTGGTTCATTATCGCCAGCTTCATCTCGATCAGCCTTGGTCTGCTGATGGTCAACCTGTTCCAGCCGGGTGTCGGGGTGGACCTGCATGCCGCCGCCAAACCTGTGGGCGAGGTCAAGAAGCTCGACCTGTTCGAATTTGTCGAACACGTCTTTCCGAAGAACATCTTCGCGGCACTCAGTGAAAACAACGTTCTGCAAATCCTCGTCTTTTCACTGTTCGCCGGGATCGGCGTGACGGCGATTGGCGAAAAGGGCAAGCCGCTGGTCCACGCTGCCGAGGCACTGGCCGAGCTGATGCTGCAGATCACCGGCTATGTCATGCGCTTCGCGCCCTTTGCAGTATTCGGCGCGCTGGCAAAGGTGGTGGCGGAAAATGGGCTGGGCATCCTCGTGACTTACGCTCAGTTGCTGGCGGAGTTCTACCTCAGTCTTGGCATTCTCTGGGCGCTGTTGCTGAGCATTGGTGGCGTGTTCCTCGGTCGCAAGGTGTTCACTCTGGTGCGCTATGTGCGCGAGCCGGTGCTGATCGCTTTCTCCACCGCAAGCAGCGAAGCGGCCATGCCCAAGCTGTTCGAGCAGCTCGATCGCTTCGGCGTGCCGCGCCGTATCTCGGGCCTGATGATTCCGCTCGGCTATTCGTTCAATCTCGATGGCTCGATGATGTATTCCAGCTTCGCGACGATCTTCATCGCGCAGGCCTATGGTATTCATCTGCCGATCCTCACGCAGATCCTGATCCTGCTGACGCTGATGATTTCGTCCAAGGGCATCGCTGCCGTGCCGCGCGCCAGCCTGGTGGTGATCACCGCGACGCTCGCCATGTTCGATCTGCCAGTGGAGGGCGTGGCGCTGATCCTCGCCATCGACCAGTTCCTCGACATGGGCCGTACCGGCACCAACGTGCTGGGCAATTCGGTGGCGACCGCGGTTATCACCAAGTGGGAAGGCATGCTGCAGCCGCCGCTCGATCCCGACGCCGACGAACCCCACGCGCCTAGCGATACGCCGGAACATGGGAAGAAGGGGCTGCATTTGGACAGGGAGCAGTAAAAAGGGGTTCACGCAGAGGCGCAGAGAAGAAAGAGAAGGCGCAGAGGCGTAACTCTTGCGGCAAAGCTGCTCATAATTAGTCGACATTGCGCCAAACGCATCCTCAGAATTGAATTAGGAGCCTTCGGCTCAAAGAGACCTCTTTGCGCCTCCTATTTCTTCTCTGCGCCTCTGCGTGAACCCTCTTACTTCTTCTTCTCACTCTTCGGCTTGAACGAACACAGGTCCGCCAAGCAGCAGCGCCAGCACTCCGGCGTCCTCGCCTTGCAGACATAGCGCCCGTGCAAAATCAGCCAGTGATGCGCGCCGACGCGGAAGGGCTGGGGGACGCCTTTCTCCAGCTTCTTCTCGACCGCCAGCACCGTCTTGCCCTGGGCAAGGCCAGTGCGATTGCCGACGCGGAAGATGTGGGTATCGACCGCGAAGGTCTCGGCCCCGAAGGCGCAGTTCATCACGACATTGGCGGTCTTGCGGCCAACCCCGGGCAGTGTGGTGAGGATGTCGCGATCCGCCGGAACCTCCCCGCCGTAATCGCGTACCAGAATCTCCGACAGCGCGATCACGTTCTTCGCCTTGGCATTGAACAGGCCGATGGTCTTGATGTGCTGCTTCAGGCCGTCCTCGCCCAAATCGACCATCGCTTGAGGCGTCTTCACCTCACGAAACAGCGCCCGGGTCGCCTTGTTCACCCCGACATCCGTCGCCTGCGCCGACAGCACCACGGCGACGAGCAACTGGTAGGTATTGCCAAACTCAAGCTCCGTCTCGGGCGAGGGGTTAAGCTCGGCGAGGCGGCGGAAGAATTCGAAGGTGTCGGCTTTGTTCAAAGCCCAAGAACCTCACCCATCCCATAGCGCCCGGCATCCCGCCCGATCAGCCACTGCGCGGCGCGCACGGCGCCCTTGGCGAAGATCAAGCGGTCTTCGGCGAGGTGGGAGAGGGCGATGCGTTCGTGGTCGCCGAACAGGTGGACGGTGTGGTCGCCCGGCACGGTGCCGCCGCGCAGGCTCGCAAAGCCGATGGCGCCCTTGGCGCGCGCGCCGGTAATGCCGTCACGGCCGCGCTCTGATGCGCTGGCAAGGTTCACACCGCGGCCTTTGGCGGCGGCTTCGCCCAGCAGCAGGGCGGTGCCGGAAGGAGCATCCACCTTCATGCGGTGGTGGGTTTCGACGATCTCGATATCCCACTCCTCACCCAGCCGGTTCGCGGCCTCGCGCACCAGATGGGCGAGCATGTTGACGCCGAGCGAGGTGTTGCCGGTCTGCAGCACGGCCACATGCGCGGCGGCAGAATCGCACAGCCAGTGGTGGCGCTCTTCAAGCCCGGTGGTGCCGACGACGATGGGGATACCCGCCGCTATCGCCGCATCGAGGTTCGCCTCAAGCGCGTGAGGGCTGGAGAAATCTACCAGCACGTCGCTCGCCTTGGCCAACGCGACTGGGTCACCGCCCTTGTCGATGCCGCCGGACAGCACTTCGCCTGCTGCTGCGATAGCCGCTGCCAGAGCGTGGCCCATGCGTCCTTCGCTGCCGATAATCCCGATACGCGCCATTGAAACTCCCCTGCGAGGCATGCTTCATGGGCGACATGAGCCGAATCCGCAATATCGTGATCCTGACAGGCGCAGGCATTTCCGCCGAAAGTGGCATCGACACCTTCCGCTCCGAAGGCGGGCTGTGGGAGCAGCACCGGGTGGAAGACGTTGCGACCCCTGAGGCTTTCGAGCGCAACCCCGATCTGGTGCTGCGCTTCTATGATATGCGCCGCGAGGCGATCCAGACCAAGCTGCCCAACCCGGCGCACGATGCCCTGGCGCGGCTTGATGTGGCTTGGAAGGGTGAATTGCTGATCGTCACGCAGAACATCGATGATCTGCACGAGCGGGCAGGGGCCTCACGCGTGCTCCACATGCATGGCGAGCACCTCAACGCCTGGTGTACCTGGTGCGACACCCGCTCGCGATGGAGCGGGCCGCTGATCGACCGTCCGGAATGTCCCGCCTGCGGGGCGAGGGCGCTCAGGCCCGATGTCGTATGGTTTGGCGAGATGCCCTATCAGATGGAGCGCATCTATGCGGCGCTGCGGAGCGCTGACCTATTCGTTTCGATCGGCACATCGGGCGCGGTCTATCCCGCTGCGGGCTTTGTGCAGAACGCGCGCGATCTGGGCGCGCAGACGCTGGAGCTCAATCTGGAGCGCAGCCAAGGCTCGGCATGGTTCCACGAAACGCGGCTGGGGCCGGCGAGTGTGGTGGTGCCGGAATGGGTGGACGAGGTCTTAGCCTTGTCCTGAGCAGGCCTTGCACGTCCCGTCCTTCGGCACGCGAATAGTCCTGAGGCTGGGCGCGAGGCCGTCGAACAGCTGCAACATGCCCCATTGCGGATCGCCGAGAGCGGCGTGGCCCTGCAGGATGATGCGAATCGCTGACATCGCCGCGAAGGCTCCGACCATGCCGACCATGGCACCCAGCACGCCGTCTGATGCGCAGGTATCGCAGTCTTCGGCATCAAAGGCATCGCCCACCCAGCAGCGATAGCAGGGCTGGCCCGCCAGATGCCCGGCGAAGTTGCCGACCTGTCCCTGAAAACGCCCCACCGCCGCACTGGTGAGCGGAATCCCCAGCGCCACGCAGGCATCGGAAACCGCGAGCCGAGTCGCGAAGTTGTCACAACCGTCGAGTACGAGGGTTGCGTCCCCCCCGAGGACCCGCGCGGCATTGTCCCCCCCTACCCTCACGATTGCCGCGCGGGCCTCAACCTGGGGGTCAAAGCGGGCGACCCAGTCCGCCGCAGCTTCCGCCTTGGGGCGGCCAATTTCGGCCTCGGTGAAGATGGTCTGGCGCTGGAGATTGCTGGCTTCCACCACGTCATCGTCGATCAAGGTCAGCCGTCCGATCCCTGCTGCCGCGAGATACTGCAGGGCCGGAGAGCCGATCCCGCCGCAGCCGATCAGCACGACATGGGCCTTGGTCAGCGCCACCTGTCCCGCGCCGCCCAGTTCGGGCAGCACGATATGGCGGGCAAAGCGGTCAAGGCGGTCGGGGGTTAGGGACATTGGCGCTGCCTTAGATCAGGCATGCGATACAGGGAAGCATTCGCGCTCAGGCGGTGCGCGCTTCGTATTGGTGCAGCAGGCGCAGGCCGGATTTGACCAGCGCGATGGCTGCCACGGCGACAAACAGCCCGACGATCATGTCGACCAGATAGTGCGTGCCCTCGATCGGAGTCGCCAGCAGCATCGCAAAGTTGATCGCAATCATCGGCCAGCGCAGCCGCGCTATCGGCCAGGCGGCGTTCATATAGAGCACGGCGGAAACCGTATGAAAGCTTGGCGCGCAAACGAGGCCGCGCAGCGCGGTCATATCGATGGCCCGCAGGCTGTGGTCACGCAGCGCCGGGATCATCTGCTCCTGATAGAGCGCCGATGTCGGCATATAAGGGATCGGCCCGTGCCACAGGAAGGCCAGCGGGCCTTCAGCCGGGAGCCGCATGAACAGCAGGATCGTCAGCATGGCGCCCAGCCAGAAAGTGATCAGGAACTCGCGCGCTTCATCGGCGCGGTGGGTCCAGGCGAAGGCCGCCATCAGGATGATGGGCGATGCGTAAATCATGGAATAGGCTGCGGAACTGACGGTTCGCAGCCACGGATACTCCAGCACGATCCGGTACATCGCGATCCAGTCAAAATGCAGCGCATGGTCAATCCTCGCCAGCGCCGGATCGGTGAATCCGGTAGTTGCGGCGGCAGCGGGATAGGTCGCAAAGACCCCGAGCAGGCTGGTGCACACGAACAGGAACATGTGCTCGGAAAAATCCCGCAGCCGGTACTGGCTGAGCGTCGCCGGACGGTGCGAGAAGTACCGCAATGCGCCGAGCGTTCCTAGCGCAATACCACTCAGGACAAAGCCGGTGTTGAACAGGGCGATGCCGATTCCGGCCCGCCGCATCATCACGCCAACGATCAGGCAGGAAACGGCAAGGCCGGTAACGACCCAGGACACAGGGATCCGCGGCCCCCCAGACGTGCGGGCGAAGGGGTTGGGCAGGGAATGATCGAGCCACACGGCGTCGCGGACAATCTTCTGCGTCATCTAGAACCGATACTGTCTATAGACGCTTCGAACGTCATGGACCCTCTATCCCGGTATATTCCGGGTCAATGTGCCATGCGCGATATAGCAATCGCCCCGTCATGCGAAGTGAATTCTTGTTAGAATTGTTAAACGGAACTGCAATATTGATAGCCGAACAGGCCATCGTGCTGCGGCTCCGCTGTCAAAACGGCGCTTTCGATCAGCTTTCCAGCTGCCGCAGCAGGCTGCGCACATCGCCATCCATATCGGCATCACGGGTGCGCAGATCCTCGATCAGACGCACGGCGTGGATCACCGTGGAATGATCGCGCCCGCCAAACTTGCGGCCGATTTCCGGATAAGAGCGCGGGGTGAGCACCTTGGCGAGGTACATCGCGACCTGCCGGGGACGAACCACGGCGCGGGCGCGGCGCTTGCTGGCCATCTCGGTGCGATCAACGCGGTAGAACTGGCAGACCGTACGCTGGATCTCGTCAATCGTGATGCGGCGGCGGTTGGCCGAGAGGATATCGGTGAGCTGCTCTTCGGCGAGCTGCAGCGACACGGCCTGTCCGGTCAACTGGGCATAGGCGATCAGCTTGTTGAGGCCACCCACCAGTTCACGCACATTGCGGTTGATCGTGCGGGCAAGGAACTCGATCACGTCCGAAGGCACTTCGGTGGGTGATGAAAACCGCGCGAGGCGGTGCTCAAGAATCGAACGGCGCAGATCGATGTCGGCCGGTGCGATATCGGCAACCAGCCCCATCGACAGGCGCGAGAGCAGGCGCTGTTCAACGCCGTCGAGCGCCTGCGGTGCGCGGTCAGCCGCGAAGACCAGCCGCTTGCCTTCAGCCAACAGGGCGTCGATCGTATAGAGCAGTTCTTCCTGCGCTGAAGCCTTGCCGATGATGAACTGGATATCGTCGACCATCAGCAGGTCGAATCCGCGCAGCCGCGATTTGAACTCGATCATCTGGCCCTGACGCAGCGCCTGAACGAATTCGACCATGAAACGTTCGGCCGAGCAGTAGAAAATCCGTGCGCGCTGGTGGTTGGCCAAAAAGGCATGACCAATCGCGTGCAGCAGGTGGGTTTTGCCCTGTCCGGTCGCGGCCTTGAGATAGAGCGGCGAGAACTGCGGCGATTCGATTGCCGCCATGCGCTGTGCCGCGTTGCAGCCAAGCACATTCGACGCACCAGTGACAAAGCTGGCAAAAGTCAGCGAGGGATCAAGCCCCATGGTGCCGAGCCCGATGGCATCGTTACCGATGCCGCCAAAGTCCGAGCTCGACATGGCAAGCTGGTTCGATTGCGGGGCCGAAGCGGAGGATGCGCCGTCATTGGCAGGCCGGCGCGAATCGCCCAGACGCAGGTCGGGCATGCCGCGGCGGCCCGGGTGGACCGAGATCCGCACATGGCGCACTTCGGTGCGGGCGATCTTCCAGGCCAGCGACAGGCGATCGGCAAAGCGATCTGCCACCCAGTTGGCGGAAAATTCGGTCGGCAGGAAAAGATCGAGGGTGCCGGTTTCCTTGCACAGGGCGCCAACCTGGATCGGCTTGATCCACTGGCTGTGCAGCTGGTGCCCCAAATCCTTGCGCAGGCCCTGGCTGATGTCAGACCAGTCCGCCGCGAGATCGAGCGCTTCCTGATCGTCAATATTACGCGATTCGCTAGATTTGCTCTTCACCGACCGGTCTCCAAACCATTTGCCGCAGACCGACGCTGACGCCGCACGCATTGCCCCAATTGTTCAACCCTCACAGGATTGTTCCCCCGTCCCAAGATTGCGCCCCCTAGCAGCTCCCCTGCCGCTGCCAGCCAGACGCACACCGGCCTACCTCCCAAACCCCCGCCTGGAACGCTGTACCTGAATCGATTTTGTGAGCCCGTGGGGGAGAGAATCTCCCTTGGGGCGAGGAGGATTAAAGGGCGAGTCAGCCTTCAGGGCAAGGGCCGAGACCGTAAAAAAACTGAAATATTGTCCTTGACTTCCATGGACCCGCGCAAAATCGTCTATCCACAGGTTAAGGCATTGAAATTACGTGATAACCCGTGTGAACTAGCGACGAATCGCGCAATATCAACAACTTTGCGGTAACCGTTGTCGTAAGCCATGAAGTCCGTGAAAAAAGCCGGAGGTTTCCCCCCGGCCTTGTTCTATTTTCGTACCGCCTGAAACCGCTTTGGCGGCCTCTGCGATTCGCGAATCAGAGAGCGGCAACAGCCTTGGTCAGACGCGAAAGCTTGCGGCTGGCAGTGTTCTTATGCAGCACGCCGCGGGCAACGCCACGGGCCAGTTCAGGCTGGGCAGCGTGTAGCGCTTCGGCAGCAGCGGCCTTGTCACCACCTTCAACGGCGCTCTCGACCTTCTTTACGAAGGTGCGGATGCGACCAATGCGGTTGCCGTTGATTTCGGCGCGCTTTTCATTGCGGCGGATGCGCTTTTTGGCTTGCGGCGTATTGGCCATTTTCGTCCTTCATCCGGCGACCCGTTGGGGGCAGCCTTGTCTAGCTAAATTCGTGCAAAATCGAGGGGTTCAGCCAAAGCCGCCCCACGCGAAGCGCGGCCCTTAGCGAGGGAGGTGCGAATCGTCAAGCGTTGAGCCTTACTTCTGGCACTTCGCGCACCAGAACGTGCTGCGTCCGCCCTGAACGAACCTTTGCACGGGCGCGCCGCAGCTGGTGCAGTCTTCCTTCTCCCGCCCGTAGACCCGCCAGCTGGCAGCGAAATAGCCTAGCTCCCCGTTGGGTTGGGCATAGTCGCGGATGGTGGAGCCGCCGGCCTCGATCGATTCGGCGAGCACTTGCCTAATGATCGGCACCAGCCGCTCGACTGCCTTGCGCGGGATTGAGCCTGCGGCCTTGTCCGGCCGGATGCCGGCACGGAACAGCGCCTCGCAGACATAGATATTGCCCAGCCCCGCCACCACGCGCTGGTCGAGCAGCAGCGGCTTCACCGGCGAGGTGCGCCCCTTGAAGGCGGCGTAGAGGTGCGCTGCGTTCAGATCATCGCCCAGCGGTTCCGGCCCCAGCGCGGCGAAGGCAGGCCATTCATAGAGCGCAGGCGTATCCACCAGATCGACCGAGCCGAACCGCCGCGCGTCATTCAAGGCCAGCACATGCCCCGCGCCGGTTTCCAGCACGAGGTGGTCATGCTTTTCGGCCTTTTCCGGCTCGATCCGCCAGCGGCCGCTCATGCCCAGATGGAACACCATGGTCGAGGCGCGGTCGGTGTGGATCAGGCCATATTTGGCGCGGCGGCCCAGCGAGGTGACTGTCGCCCCGGTCAGCGACTGGACGAGACCTTCGGGGAAGGGGCGGCGCAGGCCGGTGCGGTTTAGCGTCACCCGGACGATCCGCTGCCCTTCAAGGTAGCGGGCAAGGCCGCGCACTGTGGTTTCGACTTCGGGAAGCTCTGGCATAAACTCCGCGTTATCAGCCTTTCCGCTTTGCACAAACTCCCCTAAGGGCAGGGCCATGAACGAGCAGGTTTCCTTCGGCTACGAAGAAGTCTCGCCCGAAGAAAAGACCAGCCGGGTTGGCGCGGTGTTTTCTTCGGTGGCGAAGAAGTATGACGTGATGAACGATGCCATGTCGGGCGGAATGCACCGATTGTGGAAGAACCAGTTTGTCCGCCGGGTAAAGCCTCGCGAGGGTGAGCAGATCCTCGATATGGCGGGCGGCACGGGCGACATTGCTTTCCGTATGGCAGAGCGTGGCGCGACGATCACCGTGTCCGACATCAATCAGGACATGCTTGATGTAGGTATCGAACGCGCCATGGATCGCGGCCTCGACAGCCTTGTCTGGTCGCGCCAGAACGCCGAGGAGCTGAGCTTCCCCGACCGCTTCTTCGATGCCTATACCATCGCCTTCGGCATCCGGAACGTGACGCGCATCGATCTGGCGCTCAGCGAGGCGCACCGCGTGCTCAAGCATGGCGGGCGGTTTTTCTGTCTGGAATTCTCGACCACCGAATGGCCGGGCTTCAAGGAAGCCTATGATGCCTATTCGCACAAATTGGTGCCGTGGATTGGCGAGAAGATCGCAGGCGACGCAGTCTCCTATCGCTACCTCATCGAATCGATCCGCCGCTTTCCGCCGATGCGCGAATTTGAGGGTATGATCAAAACGGCAGGCTTTGCCCGGACCAAGGTCGAGCCGATCCTTGGCGGGTTGGTCGCGATCCATTCGGGGTGGAAGATTTAGTCAAGTGACCCGCCCTGCCACCCACATCCTGCGGCTCCTGCGCTGGGGGCGTGTGCTCGCCAGGCACGGTGCGCTGCGCGGGATCGAGAACGATGCCAATGCGCCGGCACAGGTCCGCCGCTTGTTGCGGCTTGCCCGGTTCGGTACGATCCAGCCCAAAGCGCCGGACTATTCGGGCGCGTTTCAGGCCGTTGGCCCCGCCGCGATCAAGCTTGGCCAGAGCCTTGCCACCCGGCCCGATCTGGTGGGCGAAGAAGCTGCCCGCAATCTGCTGAGCCTGCAGGACAGCCTGCCGCCGCTGCCTTTCTCGCAGATCGAGGCGGCGATCGTAGGTGCTTTCCGCAAGCCGCTGAGCGACCTGTTCCTATCTATTGATCCCGAGCCAGTCGGCGCGGCCTCTGTGGCGCAGGTCCATCGGGCCGTGACCACTGAAGGGCGGCACGTCGCCGTTAAGGTGCTGCGCCCCGGCATCCGCGAAAAATTCGCCCAAGATATAGAGACCTACGAATGGGCCGCAGCCCACCTAGAGGTGCTGGGCGGCGAGGCGGCGCGGCTGCGTCCGCGCTCGGTGGTCGACAACTTCCGCCGCTGGACGCTGCGTGAGCTTGATCTACGGCGCGAAGCCGCTTCGTCGAGCGAACTGGCCGAGGCGATGAAGGGCTTTGCCGGCTACCGCGTGCCGGCGGTTGACTGGGACCGCACCTGCGGATCGGTGCTGACCATCGAATGGATCGACGGCACCAAGATCAGCGATCTGGAAAGCCTGAAAGCCGCCGGGCACGATATGCCGGAAATCGCAACGCGCGTGGTTCTGTCGTTCCTGACCCAGGCGATCAGCGCCGGATTCTTCCATGCCGACATGCATCAGGGCAACCTGTTCGTCGAACCGGACGGCACGATTGCGGCCATCGATTTCGGCATCATGGGCCGGATCGACCGGCGCGCGCGGCAGTGGCTGGCGGAAATCCTCTATGGCTTGACCACCGGCAATTACCGCCGCGTCGCCGAGATCCATTTCGAGGCACAGTACGTTCCCTCGCACCATTCGGTCGACGAATTCGCCACGGCCTTGCGCGCGGTGGGAGAGCCGATGCGCGGCAAGCCGGTTTCGGAACTGTCTGTCGGGCAGATGCTCGACGGGCTGTTCGCGATCACGCGTGACTTTGACATGCAGGTCCAGCCGCACCTGCTGCTGCTGCAAAAAACCATGGTCATGGTCGAGGGCCTAGCCACTTCGCTGCACCCCGGAATCAACATGTGGGACGTCTCAGGACCCTTCGTAAGCAACTGGATTCGCGACGAGCTTGGCCCCGAAGCCAAACTCGCCGACCGGCTTCGCAAGGATTTGGAAACCATAATGCGGCTACCCGAGCTTGTACGGAGGATCGAGGAGCAGTTCCCGGCCAAAGGCGGCGCGCCCGAACAGGCGCCTTTGCCCGAGGTTGAGCTGATCCTGAACCGCCGGTCTAAGGGCTTTGGCTGGGCTGGCTATGTGCTGGCTCTGCTTGCCGGAGGGGCAGGTGTATGGACGGCGTTGCAGATGGGGTGGCTGGGCTGAACGCCGCGACGGTTCCGGTTTGGGACCGTTACGGCCATTGGTCGCGCCCGAAAGCGCGCCTTGCCGCGCTCCTGCTCGCCGTGTTTATCGTCCTTGCCGCATGGGCTCCCGGACTTGCCCCGGGCCCGGCCGAGGTGCCACATGTATTGCCGCCGGCGAAGGATGTGCCAAGCGGCACAAAGCCCCCGGTGGCGATCCCCGATGATGATGGCCGCGACAATGACCTGCGGCTTTACAAGCTGGTGGCAGAGCGCGTGAAGCGCGGCGATAACTACTATGTCGCAGCAACCGAATTGCAGCGGGCCAACAGCTATCCGGTTGCTCCGGGGCTGACTGTCCGCCTTCCGACGCTTGCCTATCTTTTTGCCTGGATCGGCCAGACCGGGATGTCGGTATTGGCCTGGGTGCTGGTTGGAGGGGCCTTGCTGGCCAATTGGCGTCGTTTCGGTACCGAGCCCGGCGGCGAGACTTTTCGCATGTTTGGCGCGGGCTTTCTGTTCTTCGGATTGGGCAATGCCACCCACGCCAATTTTCTGGTGCTGCATGAGGTCTGGTCCGGGCTGCTGATGGCTCTGGCGCTGGGACTGCATCGCCCTTCGCAAGGCAAGTGGCTGGGCGCATTTGTTGCCGGAGCCGCTGCGTTGGCGATCCGTGAGCTGGCCTTGCCGTTCGTCCTGCTGATGGCGGCCTATGCCCTGTGGCGCAGGCAATGGCGTGAGGGAGCGGCTTGGGGCCTGCTCGCCGCCGTGTTCCTTGCCGCATTGGCTTGGCACGTCAGCCTTGCCGAGGCGCAGATCCGCATTGGTGATCCGATTTCGCCGCCTTGGCTGGTGCTGGGCGGGCTTCCTGCATTGCTCTACAAGGTGATCCACTCCTGCGCGCTGAGCATTCTGCCAGTGTTTATCGCCGGGCCGCTGGTCATCCTCGCACTGTTCGGCTGGACGAGCTGGAAAAGTCCGATGGGGAGCTTCGCCAGCCTGCTGACTTTGGGCTACGCCACCGCCTTCATGATCGCGGGGCGGGACAACAATTTCTACTGGGGCGTGATTCTGGTGCCGGTGCTGGTCATGGGCCTCGCCATGGCGCCTTTTGCGCTGAAGTCCTTGTGGCGCCAGGCGATCGGGGGAGGGCGAGCTTTTGCCTGAGGCAACAGCACTTCCAACATGGAACCGCTTCGCACGGTGGCCTCGCCTGCCTGCGCGGTTGGCTCTGGCTGTGCTGCTGGTGATGCTGGCCTTGTCCGCGATAACGCCGGTTGCCTCGTCAGAGGGCGTCCATACCTCGCTGATCGGCGGCCAAAACGAAGCAGCCAATGACAAGCGCGAGCGTGATGTCGATCTGGCGCTCTATGACCGCATCACTGAGCGGGTGCGGCAGGGGCAGAACTATTACGAAGCGGTGGCGATTGAACACCGCGCGACGCGCTATCCCTTGCGCCCCGGCTTTGCCGTGCGATTGCCAACGCTGGCGTTGATCGCCGCCCACCTGCCGCGTCCGGTTGATCCATTGGAAGGCGGCATGGCTGAAAAGCTGATCGCCAATCTGCTGGTTATCGCCGCGTTGATCGCCTGGTGGCGCAGGTTTGGCGAGGAGCCGGGAGGTGCTGCCCTCCGGCTGCCCGCCTCGGTCGCGCTGCTGGCGGGGTTGCAGGTGGCGACGATCGGCTATTTCTTCGTGCTGCACGAGCTGTGGGCGGGGGCATTGCTGGCGCTTTCTTTAGGTCTGCACCGGCCGGAGAGGGGCAAGTGGCTTGGCGCGGTAATTGTGGCGGCCATGGCGCTGTCGATTCGCGAGCATGCATTTCCCTTTGTTCTGCTGATGGGAGCATTCGCCATTTGGCATCGCCGCTGGCGCGAGAGCGCGGCGTGGATTGGTATGGCTCTGCTGTTTGTCGCCGCGATGACTTGGCACCTCCACACGGTTTCGCTGCTGGTCCGCCCGAGTGATCCCTATGGGCCAAGCTGGCTGACCCTTCGCGGGCTTTCGGGCTGGACTTCGATGGTAGTTCTTTCCAGCAACCTGCGCTTCCTGCCGACCTTCCTCGCCGGGCCGCTGATGATGCTGATGGTTTTCGGCTGGGCTGGCTGGCGGACGGGGCTGGGGGCCTTCGCAACGCTGCTCTACCTTGGCTATGGCCTGGCTTTCATGATCGCCGGGCGACCGGACAACTGGTATTGGGGCATGATGATTGCCACGACGATGCCGGTTGGTCTCGCTTTCGTTCCAATGGCCGCAAAGGGACTGTGGCGCGCAGCCTTTCCCTCGGCTAATGCAGTGTCATAATGATCGGACCTCGCATCCTGCTGATCGTCGGTGGCGGCATCGCGGCCTATAAGGCCTGCGAGCTCGTGCGCCTGATCCGCAGGGGTGGCGGCTCGGTA
>CANFXW010000035.1 GCA_947451145.1 Sphingomonadaceae bacterium
CCTGCCAGCCGAAGGCGCCAAGTCAGCGCACTTCTGCTCGATGTGCGGGCCAAAGTTCTGCTCGATGAAGATCAGCCAGGAAGTGCGCGAGTTTGCCCGCCTGCAAAACCAGCCCAGCGACAGCTTCGTTGCCGCTGACGAAGCAGAGAAGGGCATGGCCGAGATGAGCAAGGTCTATGACGAAGGCGGACGGGAGCTCTATATCGGAGCCGGTGACCGCCAACATGACTGACCCCAGTGATTGGCGCGCGGCCACGCTAGAGCGTGTCCGCGCCCTCATCCTCGCCGCCGATCCGGCGGTGGTGGAAGAGATCAAGTGGAAAAAGCCCAGCAACCCCGCAGGCGTCCCCACCTGGTCGCACGGCGGCATGATCTGCACGGGTGAGACCTATAAGGACAAGGTCAAACTCACCTTCGCCCGGGGTGCCAAGCTGGCCGACCCCACCGGCCTGTTCGCCCCCAAAGGCGACACCGGCACCCGCCGCGCCATTGACCTTGGCGAGCACAGCAGCCTGCCCGAAGAGGCCTTCACCGCCCTGATCCGCGAGGCCATAGCGCACAATGCCGGGCGGGATTATGTGCGGCCGGAGAAGGTGCGGAAGTGAGGTATAGAAACCATGCCCGAAGTGCTCAAAAAAGGGTGAGGAGCTATACCTAGCTACGGAGTAGGCGATTGGCGCTCGATCATTACGTCTCGCAAGTCCATCTTAGAAAATTCTACGCCAAGGCGTTGGATTTCCGAAAAATGTATGGATTTCGGAAATCAGATGACGCGCAATTCATATGTGGCTCAGAGGACGTGTGCCGTATTGCGGACGGGAGCACTAACGAGTTTCTCACTGAACCACGAATCTTGGAGGAGTTTTTGCGAGGGGTCGAACCCTTTTATGATCGTGCATGCACTGCGATTGCCGAGGGCAATTTTGACATCGACGACATTGTTATCATTGCTGGGTTTGTTGCTTTTGTAATCGGAACATCACCCACTGCAATGCGTCTTGGTGCCGAATCTCTCTCCCGATTGGCACGGACCGAAGTCGAGCTTTTGGATCGAAATGGCATACTTGACCGAGCGCCAGCAGAGCTTGGGGGAAAATCCGCAACTGAGCTTCTGGGTGAAGGTGGTCTAAGGATCGATACAGATGTCAAATTCCCTCAGGCGATGGGAATTTCAGGAATTGTCGGACTTACCAAGTCATTTGCGACATTCCATTGGGAAATATTGGTAAACACACAAAGCGACCGTTTTCCATTCGTCACAAGCGACTACCCAGCAGCCATTGAAGGCTTGGGAAAGCAAATTCCTGCAAATAGGGTCGTACCCCTTCGGCCAAATTTGGCAGTGCGGATTTTGCCTCAAATTCGGCCCGAAGGGTCGCTAGAGAACGCCAGCGATTTTAGATTCAAGTTTCATCGAGTTTCACCATCTGAAGTGCGCAAGATTAATGTTGCCATCGCGCGAAGCGCAGAAAATATTGTCTTTGCGCCAACGAATGAGCCTTGGGTGAAAAAGCTGGTCGCGAAGAACCGCAATTACCATCTTGAACTTGAACACGCTCGGGAAGCCAAAGGATCAGGATTCTTGTTGCTGAACTCCATCGTTGTCCAGGAAAAGGCGCTAGGGCAGAGGTAACACCCCCGTCCCTCACTCCACCCGCATAACCTCCACCACCCCCGGAAAGCGGATCAGCTTGGGGTAGGCCCATGGCACTTCTTCTGCCACGCCTTCGCGGATCAGTTCCTTCACGTTGTTCGCCGCACCGGCATAGGTCACGCCCAATTCCTGCGCGATCTGGGTTACCGACATCACCGGCCGTTCAAACGCCAGATCGATAATCCGCAACATCAGCGCGGATCGCCGCGCGGTCTGGAAGCGTTCGCGGTATTCCTGTTGCAGGTCCTGAATGCGCTGGACCACGCGGATGGTTTCCTCTGCCGATTCCGCCACGGCGCGCAGGAAGAAATGGATCCACGGGATCCAGTTTCCGGTCTGCGAAACCTCGAACATCAGATCGATGTAGAACGCCTTGTTCTTCTCCAGCCACGGCGACATGTAGAGCAAGGGCTGCGGCAAGGTCTGGCTTTCGGCCAGCATCAGGGCAATCAGCATCCGCCCGACGCGCCCGTTGCCGTCGCCGAAGGGGTGGATCGCTTCAAACTGGTAATGCGCCATGGCGACATCGATCAGCGGCGATGCCTCCTCCCGCTCGGGCCGGTTGATGAACTTCATCAGCGTGTCGATGGCGTCTGGCGTTTCCTGCGGTGGCGCCGGAATGAAGCGGGCGGTCTCTATCGATCCACTGCCGCCAATCCAGTTCTGGTCTCGCTTGAATTCACCAGCTTCCACTTGCCCGCCGCGCTGGTTGGAAACGCCTTGCAACAAGGTGCCGTGCGCCCGCCTGATCAGCCGGGCTGAAATTGGCAAATCATCCAGATCGGCAATCGCGCCTTCAAGCGCGCGGACATAGTTTAGCACTTCGCGGTTGTCTGCCTGCCGATCGGGCGTACTGGCCCCGGCTTCGAACATGAACAGATCGCTCAGGGTGGTATATGTCCCCTCCATGCCGGATGACGATACGGCCTCGCGGCGCTGCAAGGGGCGGACCAGCAACATGGGATTGGGTATCGTTCTGCCGATCCCCTTCAACTCGCCAACCGCCTGCGTCGCGCGGCTCAGCACCGGAAGGATCGGATTCAGGTCAAGCCCTTGGGGTGGGAGCGGATCAGGCACAAAGGCTTTGCGCCCGCCAATGGTGGGAACCAGTTTGCCGCTGCACGCTTTCGAGAAGCCGTTTTTATCCATTAAACGGAACTAGCAAGTCTGCGCAGCACTTTCAACGAAAACCCACTTTCGTATAAAGTGACGCAGCGGGTTTAAACATCCGTTGAAAGTTGCGAGCCCCCAATCCCCCTCGCCATCCCCGCCCCCATGCACTAACCTCCCCCCGGGTCGCCGGTCAGAAGGAGAGAGCTGATGCGGCATATCAAGGTATCGAGAACGGCCCTGGCCGTGGGGACAGTGGTCGGCCTGTTCCATTTTTTCTGGGCAGCACTGGTCGCCGCCGGGTGGGCGAAGCCGCTGCTGGACTTCATCCTCGGCCTGCATTTCATCGAGCTGGACATCCAGATCGCCCCCTTCGCGCTTGGCACGGCGGCGGCGCTGGTGGCGCTGACCTTTGCCATTGGCGCCCTGTTCGGGCTGGTCTTTGCGCTGGTGTGGAACCGGCTGGCAGGGGATGGGGGTTAGGGCGCACTCCCTAAGCACCCCACCAAAGGTTTGTTCAGCATTTGGCGCTATGGCCCGTGCGATGGAACATCAGGAACCAGCCGAGGCCCTGCCCAACTTGGAAGCCCAGCCCAATCCGTTTGGCGCAAAGCACTGGCGCGCGCGTGCGAGTGAGGAGCCGGAAGCGGCGCCCGAGCGGGCCCCGCGCGATCTTTCCAACCCCTATGTCCTGATGGCCATAGCCGTTACCGGCGGCGCGGCGGTTGGCGTGCTGATGGGGCTGGTGCGTTAGGCTTTGCCTCCTGCCGCCTGCGCGAGGCGGCTTGCCCCGCCTTGCCTTGCCTTACCTTGCCAAGCGTTAGAACATTCGTTATAACGCATCTATGAACGCTACACTCAAGATCACCAAGATCGGCAATTCCGCCGGGATTGTCTTGCCCAAAGAACTGCTTGCCCACCTGGGCGCGCAGGTTGGCGAGTCGCTGTCTGTTGTCACTACGCCAGGCGGGATCGAGCTATCTGCGGCGGAACCGGATTTCGATGCCCAGATGGCCGTCGCTCGTGAGGTTATGGCCCGGCGCAAGCGCGCGCTGAGGGAGCTGGCGAAGTAACCATGAGCCGTCAATGGATTTGGGTCGCGACGGAAGTCGCCGAGGCTGCGCATCGTGAGCAGCTGGCCGAGCATGGCGGCGGCGATGGAGTGCGCAATCCCGGTCTGCTCGCAAGTGCCATGGTGCGGCCGCAGAATCTGCAGGGCTATGGCAATCCCGATGTCGCAGAACTGGCGGCAGCCTATGCCTTTGGCATCGCGCGCAATCACCCCTTTGTTGATGGCAACAAGCGTACGGCGGCGGTCGTGTGCGAAACCTTTCTGGCACTCAACGGCTATCGCCTGACCGCCAGCGACGCCGAACTGGCTGTCGCCTTCCTCGCCCTCGCCGCGGGGGAGCTGGAGGAAGCCGAACTGGCGAGCTGGCTGCGCGATCATCTGGCGCAGGGTTAGGCGGGCCTGCCCGGGTCCTTGCAGGGCTTCTTTCCTACACGGCGGCGATCTGCCATCACGGCGCCGCTCCTTGACCCTGTTGCCCCCCGCAGCCGCCTGCGAAACCCGCACGCGGCAGGCAAAGTTCACACGAAATTTCCATGCCGTACTCGCACGAAGATAGCGAAGTTTGATCGCGCCAAGTTAGAGAAGTTTACCCCTAGAACAGCCCCGGCGTCTCATGCTGCGCCGGTGTTGGCGCCATCGGCATCAGCAGCACGTTGGCCTCTTGAGCGGCCTGCGCTTTTTGCACGCCAGCCTGCGCAGTGAAGGCGGTGCAGCTGCGGCCGGCGAGGAAATCGAGCGCGCCCTTGACCGAAGTCTCGTTCGCATCGCCCAGCGGGTGGAAGATATCGTCCGCCGCCGCGCAGGTTTTCTCCATCACCGAGGCAAGCCCGGTGTAATAGTCGCCCTGGTGGTTGGCGTTCTCGGTGCGGAAGGCGATCACCCGCAGGCGGTCATCACAGGCGGTCTTGTCGATGGCGATCTGGCCCACCGGCTTGCCATAAGTATTGCTGCCGATCAGCGCCGCATTGGTACCGAGATAGGGCCGCATCTCGTTCATCACCATCTCGCTGGCGCTCGCCGTGCCGGCCATGCCGATGAAAGCGATCTTGGTGGGGGTGATCGTTTCGGTCTGCGCGGCGAAGTTCTTCTGCGTGTTATACTGCGCAGCCTTTTCAACGCGGAACGTGGTGTAATCAAACACCTGCCCCGCGCGGCCGCCGCCGAGCAGATCGCCGAACAACTCGGCAATCGAAACCAGCCCGCCGCCGTTATAGCGCAGGTCGACGATCACCTCGGTAACGCCCTGCGATTTGAAGTTGGCAAAGGCACTGCGCAGCGCCGGATCGGCCGTATCGATAAAGGTCCTCAGGTTGACGTAGCCAACCTTCTTGGTGCCATCGAGGATGACCTTGGCCCCGTACCGCGAGGATACCGGGGTGAGCGTATAGTCAGTCTTGGTGACGGTAACGTCGCTGGTCGTGGCGCCATTGACGATCCGCAGCACCCGGCTGGTGCCCGCCGTCGAAGGCCCGAGCGCATCGGAAACCGCCTGCGATCCGCCGCTGGCGAAAAGCGAGCTGACCGTCTGCATGGTGCCGGCGCTGGTGCCAATCGCGGTGATCTCTGTCCCGCGATCAATCCCCGCAGCGAGCGCCGGTGCGCCCTCAAACGCCTCCATGACGAAGAGGCGGCGGTTGGTGCTGTCATAGGCCAGCCGCACGCCAAACCCGGCGCTCGATCCGGAATTGAAGAAGGCGTTCTCCTGCGCGATCGAGGTGATGTAGGTAAAGAACCGGTCCTTCGACTGCGCCCGCGCCGGCGCGACCAGTGCATCGATATAGCCTTGCACATCGGTGTAATTCGCCGGGTTGGCGCTCTGGTCCATCAAGGTCGGGAACAGGTACCATTCATTGAGCGCGGCGAGAGCAAAGTCCTGCCGCTGGCGCAGCGAACAGCCGGCCGCCACTGTCGGCGTGGGGGTAGGCGCAGGAGTGGGCGTTACAGAGCTGCCGCCGCCGCTGGTTCCACTATCTCCGCAGCTCGCCAGCATGGCGACGATGGCCAACAGGGCCGGTAGCTTGCGCAAATTCATATCTCAGGTGCTCCCCACATGGTGCGATCCGGGTTGCCAAAGGCGGAGACTGGCAAAAGCACTGGCCGGGGGCAAGGTGGGACGCGGGATATTGCACAGCGGCAAGCGGATCCTGCCGACAATAGCAAACGGGGCCGACCCGAAAGTCGACCCCGCGCATGAACTTAATGACGTTCAGGTTGTGTAGTTCAATACCACTGGCCCACGCCGCCATGCCCGGCGCAGGTACCTGCACGCTGCTTGGACTGCGAATAGGAGCCGTCCTTGCACTTGGCCGTCGAGTTGTTGGGGCCGCGCGGCTGTGGCGCTTCTGCCGGAGCCTTTGGCTTGGCCGGAGCTCTGGGCTTGCGCTCGGGTTTGGGCGCTGCTGCGGGAGCCGGTGCGGCAGCAGCAGCGGGAGCAGCCTTGGCGGCTGGCGCCGGTTTGGGGGCTGGCGTTGCAGCTGCCGGAGCTTTGGCCTCCTTGGGCTCTTTGGGAGCTTTTGGGGCCTTTGCTTCCTTCGGTGGCTTGGCTTCCTTGGGCGCTTTGGGAGCCTTCGCAGGGGTGCTGGCTTTTGCTGCGGGTGCCGGATCAGCCGCGATGGCTGCGCCGGTCTGGGCAAACAACAGTCCTGCGGCTGCGGTTAAGGCGATGAGTGTCTTGTTCATTTGCGGACCCCTCCAATTCCTTGCAATCCCGGGGAAAACCGATTCCCCAAACTTGCAGCTGCGCATTTGCTGCCATTTCGCGCCTTTTGGCAAGTGGCTTGCTCTCGCCCCGACAAAGGCGCACCTTCCGCGCTATTCACGGCGGGATAGGGAGATAACGCCATGTCTGATAAATCGAAACTGCTTACGCTTGCGCTTCAGGCCTTCGGACTGGTGTTCTGTCTGGTCTATCCGCTGTCGATCGTCTGGCCCTCGGGCTGGTCGTGGCACGATGGGCCGCCGATGGCTTCGCATTACTTCATGATGATTGTTGGGGTCTATGCGACGCTCGGCGTATTCCTGATCCGCGCGGCGAAGGATCCGGCGGGCAATGCCTCGCTGATCTGGTTCACCGTGTGGTCAAGCCTCGTCCACGCAGGCATCATGGCCTATCAGGCGATGGGCGATCCGATGCAGATGGGTCACCTGACGGGTGACGTGCCCGCGCTGCTGCTGGTCGCACTGGTCCTTGGCTGGTTGATGCCCAAGAAGGCCTGATTGCCAACATATGGTCTGAAGAAGACGGCACCAGCCCGCTCCCCCGCCCGACCACCCAACGATAGTACCCTATGGGTGGTCGGGCGGGGGAGCGGGCTGGTGCCGAACCGATTTCTATCGGAAAAAACTCTAGCTACTGCGCTTCATGTTCTCCAGCCCTGCAACCACGCCTGCTTTCAGCGAGGGGTTCGAAGCATTCAGCTTCTTGGGCTTTTCGGCCTTGGGTTTGCGCACTTCCTTGGACGATTTCTTCTGGCTCTTGGCCATGGCCGTTCCTTAACTGGAGCGTGATGCCCCGCGTTACCTTAGGCGCGCAGGGCCCGAACCTTGCATGAATTCGGCGGAGTCAGTTCAGCCTTTCGCCACAGCCCCCGGGATCACCGCATCCATATCCGTATTCTCGGGAAAGATCGGCCAGAGCAATTGTTGGCCCAGAGTGGCGGGCGGCAGGTTTTCAACCCCATAGCTTTCCGGATACTTGCGCGTGATCTTGGCCGTGCCGAACAGCACGTCCCAGAAGAACAGCAGGTTCCCGAAGTTGCCTTTGTAATTCACCGCAGGATCGCTTTTGTGCCGCCCGTGATGGGCAAAATGGGTGGCGGGCGTGCTGATCGTCCGCTCGACCAGCCACATCAGCGGTGAGAGCGCCTTGATCCGGTAGAATGGCTTGTCCCAGGCGACATCGCTGTGCGCGCCGATGATCACCGCCTGCTTGACCACCAGATAACCGGCATAGAACCAGCCGAGCCCAAGGTAGACCAGCACCCCCGCCATCCACAGGCTGGGCATCATCGCGTAGTAGAGGATGTTGTTCCGGTAGACGAGCCGCACGCTCATATACTGGCCGTTATGGTGCGCGCGGTGGAGGTTGTAGAGCCAGCCGAACGAGTGTGAGGCACGGTGCCACCAGTATTGCAGCATGTCCTCGAACAACAGGAACAGCACCAGCGCCTGCCAGAACGGCGCGCCAAGCAGGGCATCGCGATATTGCGGGGCGAAGTGATCGCCCAGCCAGCCGACCGCCAGCAGAATCAGCGGCTGGGTAATGCCGAACAGCATCATGATGCTCGCGACTTCGACCAGCGCATCGTTGCGGGTCTGCCCCGGCTTGGCGAACAGGCGGGTGCTGATCAGCTCGGCCAGGGCAAAGCCGATGAAGATCGCGCCTACAAGAAGACTCGATTCTCCTGAGGTAAGGCTCATCGTTGCAGGGTAACCGAGCTCACGCGCGGTTTGCCTGGCTCTGACTTTGACCACAACCCAACCGCTAACAACTTGAACGGCGTGCCGGGGTTTACGCTCTTCTCACGGAAAAACTGGGTGACCACAGTGGCGATCACGCCTGCGCGCTCGGCATCGGAGGTGGCCATCGAATCGCGATCAGCAGCGCTGTAATTACCTCCGGTCTCGTCATAGCCATGTGCCACTTCGAGCATGACCACCTCGCCGGTGTCTCGCTGGCATTGGAAGCTGAAGCTGTAGTTGGCGACCACCCGCAAGACATCGCTGCAGGTCCAGCTGAAGCTGCCGGTCTGCGTCGCGGAATTGGGCTTTTGTACCGGTGCCGCCGGCATCGGGCCGGTCATGATGCGAATGGGCCGGTTGGCCGGTTGCGGGGCTGTCACCTGTGCGCTGGCACTGACGCCCGTCACGGCCAGAAAGCCAAAGATCGCCAAAGATCTGGCGGCAAATCCTGCAAATTTCATCGCACCCTCTCCATCCCAAGCCATATCAGATGGTTGGAAGGCTATGATGAAATCCACAATCGGGCAAGATCAGCGCTTCTTGACGAATTCCGCCCGCAAAACGAGGCCCTTTATACCATCGAAACGGCAGTCGATTTCTTGGCTGTCGCCGGTCAGGCGGATCGACTTGATCAGCGTGCCCTGCTTCAGCGTCTGCCCGGCACCCTTGACGGTCAGATCCTTGATCAGCGTCACCTGATCGCCATCGGCAAGCAAGTTGCCAACAGAGTCGCGAACCTCAACCACATCAGCAGCGGCGCGCTTGGCGGCGAGTTCGGAAGCTGGCAGCCATTCGCCGCTGTCTTCATCGTACACATAGTCTTCGTCGTCGGCCATTTGGGTTATCCTTGGTGAGAGTTCAGGCAGCGGCGCGCAGACGGGCAATCGCCGCCTCGCGCCCGATGAGGGGGAGCAGCGCGGCCATGTCAGGCCCATGTTCGCGGCCTGTGAGAGCAAGGCGCAGTGGCAGAAACAAGGCCTTGCCCTTGCGGCCCGTCGCCTCTTTCAGCGTGCCGGTGAGAGCGGGCCATGGGTTTTCGTCCCAAGGCTGGGCTTCGAGCGCATCGGCAGCAGCGGCAATGAACACGCGGTCTTCGGCTTCCAGCTCTGGCCGCGCAATCGGCCCGGTGACGACCTGCCACCACTCGCCCGCCTCGTTGATATGGGCAAGGTTGGGCCGGATCGCCTCCCACGCGGCCTCACCCATACCGTTCGGCAACAGGTGCGAAACGCGGGCGTAGGGCAGGCGGTGGACGATCTGGGCGTTGAGCCGGTGCAGTTCCGCCTCGTCAAACCGGGCAGGCGCTCGGCCAAAGGTCGATAGGTCAAAACCGGCCGCGATCTGATCAACATCGACAATTGCCTCGACCGGCTGTGAGGTGCCGAGCCGCGCCAGCATGGCGACCAGCGCCTCAGGCTCGATCCCGGCTTCGCGCAGTTCCGCCATGCCCAGCGAGCCGAGCCGCTTCGAAAGCTTGCCCTCGCTGCCCACCAGCAGTGCCTCGTGCGCGAAGGCCGGAGGATCGACACCAAAGGCAGCGAACATCTGCACCTGCGTCGCGGTGTTCGAAACATGGTCCTCACCGCGCAGCACATCGGTGACGCCCATGGCGATATCGTCGATCACCGATGGCAGCATATAAAGCCAGGTACCATCAGCGCGGCGGATCACCGGATCGGACATCTGCCCGGCATCGAAATGCTGCAGCCCGCGAATGCCGTCCATCCATTCGATCGGTGACCCGCGGTTCAGCAGGAAGCGCCAATGCGGTGCCTCGCCCGCCGCCGCTTTTGCATCATGGTCGGCCTCGGTCAGGTCCAACGCGGCGCGATCATAGATCGGCGGCAGGCCCCGGCTAAGCAGCACCTTGCGCTTGAGATCGAGCTCCTGCGAGGTTTCATAGGCGCGATAGACCCGCCCCGATGCGACCAGCTTTGCAAACTCCCGCTCATAGAGATCAAACCGCGCCGACTGCCGCTCCTCGCCATCCGGGACCAGTCCGAGCCAGGCGAGATCGACGCGGATTGCCTGCACATACTCCTCGCGGCTGCGCTCCTTGTCGGTATCGTCGATGCGTAGCAGGAAACGACCACCAACCCGGCGGGCAAGCAGCCAGTTATGCAGCGCCGTGCGGACGTTGCCGACGTGGAGATTGCCCGTAGGACTGGGCGCGAAGCGGGTAGTGATGGTCATGGAATGTCAGGCCGATCTGAACGCATGGCTGATCGGATAGCGCCGATCCCTACCAAAGTTGCGGCTGCCCAGTTTCACGCCGGGAGGGGCCTGCCGCCGCTTGTATTCGGCGAGGTGAAGCAGGCGTTCGATACGGATCACGGTGTCGCGGTCAAAGCCTTCGGTCACCAGCTGCCGCACGCTCTTTTCATGCTCGACAAGGCCGAGCAGGATGCCGTCGAGAACCGGATATTCGGGCAGAGAGTCCGAATCCTTCTGGTCAGGTCGCAGCTCGGCGCTGGGCGGTTTGGTGATGATGTTTTCCGGGATCACCGGACCATCGGGGCCAAGCCCGATCTTCGGCTTGTGCTTGTTGCGCCATTTGCTGATGGCAAAAACGGTCATCTTGTATGCGTCTTTCAGCGGGTTGTAGCCACCCGCCATGTCGCCATAAATCGTCGCATAGCCAACGCTCATCTCGCTCTTGTTGCCGGTGGTCAGCAGCATCGGACCGAACTTGTTACTAAGCGCCATCAGCGTCACACCGCGGATACGGCTCTGCAGGTTTTCCTCGGTGATATCGACTTCGACATCGGCAAAGCTGCCCGCCAGCATCTCGTCAAACCCGGCCACGGCGGGCTGGATCGGGATGGTATCATATCGGCAACCGATCAGCTTGGCGCACACGGTCGCATCGTCGAGGCTTTCCTGGCTGGTGAAGCGGCTCGGCAGCATTACCGTCCACACCCGATCCGGCCCGAGCGCATCGGCGGCGATCGCGGCGCAGATCGCCGAATCGATCCCGCCCGAGAGACCCAGCACCACGCCCGGAAAGCGGTTGCGGTTCACATAGTCACGCAGTGCGAGGACCATGGCGCAATAGATGTCTTCGGGATGGTCTGACAGCGGCTCGATCTCGCCCCGGTCGCAGCGCCAGCCGGTGGCGGTGCGGGTCCAGTGGGTGGTGACCTCCTGCTCTTCCCAGTCCTTCATCTGAACGGCGAGGGAGCCATCGCCGTTGACGACAAAGCTCGCACCGTCGAACACCAGTTCGTCCTGCCCGCCGACGCGGTTGAGATAGGCGAGCGGCAAGCCGGTGCCCACCGCACGGCGCTTGGCAACGCCATCGATGCGCAGGGTATCCTTGTCGATCTCATAGGGGCTGCCGTTGACAGAGATGAACAGCTCGGCACCGAAATCGGCGAGGTGGCGGCAGACGTCGGGGTGCCAGATGTCTTCGCAGATCGGCAGGCCGATCATCACGCCCTTGAACACGATCGGTTCGGGCAGCGGGCCGGGCTGGAACAGGCGGATCTCGTCAAAAGTGCCATAGTTGGGCAGCTCGTGCTTCAGACGGATCTCGGCCACCTTGCCGCCGTCGAGCAGCGCCACCCCGTTATGCAGCGCGCCATCGACAACAAAGACCGAGCCGACCAGCATGGCAGGCCCCGGCACCTTGGTGGCAATCGCCAGTTGCTCCAGCTCAGCCGCCGCCGCCTCGATCAGCGCGGGCTTGAGCACCAGATCCTCGGGCGGATAGCCGATCAGCGACAGTTCGGGAAAGACGATCAGGTCTGCCCCCTGCTCCGCCGCCCGCCGCCGCGCCGCGATCATCGCGGCGGCATTCCCGGCAAGGTCGCCCACCGACTGGTTGAGCTGGGCAAGGGTTATCTTGAGTTTGTCGGCCATGCTTCTGCTCTAGTGAACCAAGCCGCGCGGGGCAATGTCCGGTATGTTCATTGCTATTACGCCCCATTGCGCCTAAGGGGGCCGGGCTAACGTCGCCTGCGACGGAATTTTTAAGCTCCGGCTCTCTTGTTCCCTTTCTCGCTACCTTGCCCTGTCGGCACTCGGCCTTCGGGAAATTCAAGTTCGTGAAAGGATACGAACATGCCAATCGGCACAGTTAAATTTTTCAATTCCGACAAGGGCTATGGCTTTATTGCTCCCGATGGCGGCGCTCCTGACAACTTCGTGCACATCAGCGCTGTAGAGCGTTCGGGCATGTCGACCCTGCTCAAGGACCAGCGCGTCAAGTACGAAGTAGAGACTGACAACCGCGGCAAGACATCTGCAGTCAATCTCGAAGCGGCTTGAGCGGGATGTCCCGCGAAACCAGCCACCCCTTCCTGATCAACAAGGATGCAGACGGGCACTTTCGCCTGACCGTGCGCGAAACCCGCTATAACTCGCAAGGTTATCCGCTGGTGAGCGCACATCTGCAGGATGAGTGTTTCCGGACGGCAACGCTGGCCCGTGCATTCGCCAAGGAAAATTTCAAGGCGGAAGCGGGGCAGTTCACGACCAAATAAGGTCGCCAGTCTCAGGACTTAGGGGCCTGCCTGTCTCACCGCTTCGGCGTTGAAGCAGGCAGGCCTTTGCACATCCGTCATCTGCGCAGCCCCCGCAGCATCAAGTGATTGCGTGCAGGCTTGAAGCTTTGGCCTGACCGGTTCAGACTGCTGGCAAAGGGGAGAGCTCGCCATGAATTATGATCGCCGCACCGCCATCACCACAGCCGCAGCCATGCTTGTCGGGGCCACCAGCCTTGGCGCCGCCACCCGGGCAAAGCGGCCCTTCTTCGGCAAGGGCGGGCCGGAAATTGGCCTCCAAATTTACACTCTGGGCACGGATCCCACGACTGATCTCGACGGCACTTTCGCCAAGGTCGCCGCGATTGGCTATCGCGATCTCGAATTGCCCAATTTGCTGGGAAAGACCCCTGCCGTCCTGAAGGCAGCTGCTGATCGTGCCGGGCTGCGGTTCAGTTCTATCCATCTCGGTTCGGGCGTAATGGCAGGAAGTGGACTCTCGCTCGATAGCGAACCACAGGCGATTTCCGATGCCTTGGGCGTGCTCGGCATCCATTCCGCCGTCCTGCCAATAGTCCCGATCCCGGCAAGTTTTGTCCGTTCTGCCGATGGCGATTTTCGCAAGGCGCTCACCCGCTCGCTGGTCGAGGCCGGATCGGATCACTGGAAGAAGCTCGCAGACACGCTCAACCATCGGGCGCATGCGCTCAAGCCATTTGGCATTGCCTTGGGCTATCACAACCATAACGTGGAATTCGTCGATGCCGGAAAGGGTACGGGATGGGACGTACTGCAGGCAGAGACCGACCCGACCATGGTTCATTTCGAGGTAGACCTCGGCTGGGTAAGTGCAGCCGGTCTCGATCCGGTTGAATTCCTCCACCGCACCAAGGGCCGCGTGCGCTGGATTCACGTCAAGGACCTGAAGGCCAGCACCGCGGCCAATACCGCGCTGCAAATGGACCCCACCGAAGTCGGCTCGGGCCGAATGGACTGGAAGAGCATCCTGCCAGCGGCAAAGGCAGCCGGTGTGCAGCACTTCTATGTCGAGCAGGAACCGCCATTCACCATGCCCCGCATCGATGCGGCGGCGAAGTCATTCGCCTATCTGGCGGCGCTGAAGGTGTGAGTGTCTGATCCGAAACTTTGTTTTGGATAGTTCGGCACCGGCCCGCTCCCCCGCCGCTTGAGGTGACGGCTGGCGCCGAAAGGCACCCAACGAGATTGTATGCTCTGGGTGGCCGGGCGGGGGAGCGGGCTGGTGCCGTACCGAAATTCGCCCTTTCGCGAATTTCGAATCAGACTCCGACAACAAAAAGCCCCGCCGGATCGCTCCAGCGGGGCCAATTGTCTTTGCCCTGTCGGGACCGCGAGGGGTTTATTCCTCGCTGGCTTCCGGGTTCAGGTAATCACCGGCATCAGCGTCAAGGCCGTGGGTTTCACCCTCGACTTGTGCCAGCGGATCGTCTCCGATGGCTGCTTCCGCGCCCTGCTTCAGTTCAGCCGCATGCTCTTCGGCCGCCGAGGCGGGGGCGATAAGCGCTTCCTGAATCTTGCGATACTGCGCGCGCAGAGCCGCGTCGCGGCTGTTGGCGGCAACCCGCAGGCGGTTCATGCCAGCGCCGGTACCAGCCGGGATCAGGCGGCCGACGATGACGTTTTCCTTCAGACCGATCAGCGAGTCCTTCTTTCCTTCAACCGCCGCCTGCGTCAGCACGCGGGTGGTTTCCTGGAACGAAGCTGCCGAGATGAACGAACGCGTCTGGAGCGAAGCCTTGGTGATCCCGAGCAGGATCGGCTTGCCAACTGCCGGGCGCATGCCCGGTGCCAGCTTGGCGTTGTATTCGTTCATTTCTTCGTAATCGAGCTGTTCGGCAGCCAGCAGGGTGGTGTCACCACCATCGGTGATCTCAACCTTCTGCAGCATCTGGCGAACGATCGTTTCGATGTGCTTGTCGTTGATCTTCACGCCCTGCAAGCGATAGACTTCCTGAATTTCCGCGACGAGGTATTCGGCCAGAGCCTCAACGCCGAGAACTTCGAGAATGTCGTGCGGATCGGGCGAGCCGGAGATCAGGTTGTCGCCCTTCTTGACCCAGTCACCTTCCTGAACGTCGATCACGCGGCTCTTGGGGATCAGGTACTCAACCGGTTCACCCTCTTCCGGGATGATCGCGATCTTGCGCTTGGCCTTGTAGTCACGGACGAATTCAACCCGGCCGGCAATCTTGGCGATGATCGAATTGTCCTTCGGCTTGCGGGCCTCGAACAGTTCGGCAACGCGCGGCAGACCGCCGGTGATGTCGCGGGTCTTGGCGGCTTCGCGGCTGGCGCGGGCGAGAACTTCACCAGCGGAAACCTCTTGGCCGTCTTCAACCGAAAGCGTGGTGCCCGGAGCCAGCATATAGCGCGCAGCTTCGGACGATGAGTCACCAAGCAGGGTGATCCGCGGACGCAGATCTTCCTTCTTCGAACGGCTGGTCGAGCGGTTCTCGGTGATGACGCGGCTGGTCATGCCGGTGGCTTCGTCAGCCTGCTCGACCATCGTGCGGCCTTCTATCACGTCCTGATACTTCACGATACCAGCCGTTTCGGTGATGATCGGCAGGGTGAACGGATCCCATTCGGCCAGACGATCACCTTCGTTGATGATCGCGCCGTCCTCATGCAGCAGGTGCGTACCGTAAGGCACCTTGTGGATCGCGCGCTCGCGGCCCTCGGTGTCGACGACGATGATCTCGCCGCTGCGGGCTAGGCTCAGGCGGCGGCCGCGCTTGTCAACGATGGTCGGGATGTCGCGATAGACAACCGTACCGTCGCTGATCGCTTCAAGGTGCGACTGCTCGTTGATCTGCGCCGCACCACCGATGTGGAAGGTACGCATGGTCAGCTGGGTGCCCGGCTCACCGATCGACTGCGCGGCGATAACGCCAACAGCTTCACCGATGTTCACCGGGGTACCGCGGGCAAGGTCACGGCCATAGCAGGTCGCGCAAACGCCCTGCTCGGCTTCGCAGATCAGTGGGCTACGGATGCGCGCAGCCTGAAGCCCGGTGGCTTCGATCTTGGCAACCGCAGCTTCGTCGAGCAGCTGGCCCTTCGAAGCGATCAGCTCGCCTTCCTTGGTGACGATATCCTCGGCCAGGGTGCGGCCCAGAATACGCTCGGCCAGCGAGGCAATCACGCTGCCGCCCTGAACGATCGAACGCATTTCCAGCGCGCGCTCGGTACCGCAATCTTCAACCACAACGACGCAATCCTGCGACACGTCGACCAGACGGCGGGTCAGGTAACCCGAGTTTGCCGTCTTGAGCGCGGTATCGGCCAGACCCTTACGGGCACCGTGGGTGGAGTTGAAGTATTCAAGAACGGTCAGACCTTCCTTGAAGTTCGAGATGATCGGCGTTTCGATGATCTCGCCCGAAGGCTTGGCCATCAGGCCGCGCATACCGGCGAGCTGCTTCATCTGCGTTGGCGAACCACGCGCGCCCGAGTGCGACATCATGTAGATCGAGTTGATCGGCTTCATCCGGCCGTTGTCGTCCTTTGGCGTCGCGCGGATTTCGTCCATCATGGCGGAAGCCACCTGATCGCCGCAACGGCTCCAGGCGTCGATCACCTTGTTGTACTTTTCCTGCTGGGTGATCAGACCGTCCTGGTACTGCTGCTCATAGTCAGCAACCAGTTCCTTGGTCTTGTCGACCAGTTCCACCTTCGAATCCGGAATGATCATGTCATCCTTGCCGAAGGAGATGCCGGCCTTGAACGCGTGGCGGAAGCCAAGGCTCATGATGGCATCGGCGAACAGAACGGTGTCCTTCTGGCCGGTGTGGCGATAGACCTGATCGATAACGTCGCCGATTTCCTTCTTGGTGAGGAGGCGGTTGACGACGTCGAAAGGCACGGTGTGCGACTTCGGCAGGCATTCGCCGAGCAGCATGCGGCCCGGGGTGGTTTCGAAGCGCTTGATGAACTGTTCACCAGCTTCGTTGGTCTGCGGCACGCGGGCGATGATCTTCGAGTGGAGCGTAACCGCACCCACTTCCAGCGCCTGATGCACTTCGGCCATGTCGGTGAGCATCATGCCCTCGCCCGGCTCGCCTTCGCGGTCCATCGAGAGGTAATAGAGGCCCAGGACCATGTCCTGCGAAGGCACGATGATCGGCTTGCCGTTGGCGGGGCTGAGGATGTTGTTGGTCGACATCATCAGCACGCGTGCTTCCAGCTGGGCTTCCAGCGAAAGCGGCACGTGGACGGCCATCTGGTCACCGTCGAAGTCGGCGTTGAAGGCCGAGCAGACGAGCGGGTGAAGCTGGATGGCCTTGCCTTCGATCAGCACCGGCTCGAACGCCTGAATGCCAAGACGGTGAAGCGTCGGTGCGCGGTTGAGCATAACCGGATGCTCGCGGATCACCTCGTCAAGGATGTCCCAGACTTCCTTGCGTTCCTTTTCAACCCACTTCTTCGCCTGCTTGAGGGTCATCGACAGACCCTTTGCATCGAGACGGGCGTAGATGAACGGCTTGAACAGCTCGAGCGCCATCTTCTTCGGCAGGCCGCACTGGTGCAGCTTGAGTTCCGGACCGGTCACGATCACCGAACGGCCCGAATAGTCGACGCGCTTGCCCAGAAGGTTCTGGCGGAAGCGGCCCTGCTTGCCCTTGAGCATGTCGGACAGCGACTTCAGCGGGCGCTTGTTGGCACCTGTGATCACGCGGCCGCGGCGGCCGTTGTCGAACAGCGCGTCAACGGCTTCCTGCAGCATGCGCTTTTCGTTGCGGACGATGATGTCCGGCGCGCGCAGCTCGATCAGGCGCTTCAGGCGGTTGTTGCGGTTGATCACGCGGCGATAGAGATCGTTGAGATCCGATGTCGCGAAGCGGCCACCATCGAGCGGCACAAGCGGGCGCAGCTCAGGCGGGATAACCGGAACGACATCAAGGATCATCCATTCGGGGCGGTTGCCCGAATCGATGAAGCTTTCGACAACCTTCAGACGCTTGATGATCTTCTTGGGCTTGAGCTCGGACTTTGTGGTCCGCAGCTCTTCCATCAGGTCTTCGCGTTCCTGAACGAGGTCGAGGTCCATCAGCATGAACTTGACCGCTTCGGCGCCGATGCCGGCCGAGAACGAATCCTCGCCGTATTCGTCCTGATATTCGTAGAGCTCGTCTTCGGTGATCAGCTGGTACTTCTCGAGCGGGGTCAGGCCGGGCTCGGTAACGATGTAGCTTTCGAAGTAGAGCACGCGCTCAAGCTGCTTGAGCTGCATGTCGAGCAGCAGGCCGATGCGCGAAGGCAGCGACTTGAGGAACCAGATGTGGGCAACCGGCGCAGCCAGCTCGATGTGGCCCATGCGCTCGCGACGCACCTTGGTGACGGTAACTTCAACGCCGCACTTTTCGCAGACGACGCCCTTGTACTTCATGCGCTTGTACTTGCCGCACAGGCACTCGTAGTCCTTCACCGGGCCGAAGATGCGGGCGCAGAACAGGCCGTCGCGCTCAGGCTTGAAGGTACGATAGTTGATCGTTTCGGGCTTCTTGATCTCGCCGAAAGACCACGAACGGATACGCTCGGGTGAGGCGATGCCGATCTGGATCTGGTCGAAGCTCTCGGTCTTCGCGATCTGGTTTGTAAACTTGGTCAGGTCGTTCATTTTTCAATCCCTTGTGGGGGTGAATTCAAATTCGGGCGGGGTGCAGTGGGTGGCTGGCCCCGAAAGGCCAGCCGGCCCGCTTATTCCGCTGCCTGCGCGAAATCGGCGTCGTCATCCGGTGCGGTGAGCGAGGACAGTTCCACGTTGAGGCCGAGGCTGCGCATTTCCTTGACGAGCACGTTGAAGCTCTCAGGGATGCCGGCTTCGAAGGTATCGTCACCCTTGACGATCGCTTCATAGACCTTGGTGCGGCCGACAACGTCGTCGGACTTCACCGTCAGCATTTCCTGCAAGGTATAGGCGGCGCCGTAGGCCTGGAGTGCCCAGACCTCCATTTCACCGAAGCGCTGTCCACCGAACTGCGCCTTACCGCCCAGCGGCTGCTGGGTGACGAGGCTGTACGGTCCGATAGAACGGGCGTGGATCTTGTCATCGACCAAGTGGTGCAGCTTGAGCATGTAGATATAGCCCACGGTGACCTTTCGATCGAAGGCATCGCCGGTGCGCCCGTCATAGAGCGTAACCTGACCCGAAGGATCGAGCCCGGCCTTCTCCAGCATGGCGGTGACATCGGCTTCCTTGGCACCGTCGAACACCGGAGTGCCCATCGGTACGCCGTTCTTCAGCAGGCCGGCCATCTCGACGATATCGGCCGTCGAACGGCTGTCGATATCGGCGTGATAGTTCTCGCCGTAGATGTCCTTCAGACGGTCGATCAGCGCGGTCGGCGGTGCAGCGGCCTCCGGATTGGGATTGGCGTGGCGCCAGTCCTCAAGCGCGGCGGTGATCTGCTGGCCAAGACCGCGCGCGGCCCAGCCGAGATGGGTTTCGAAGATCTGCCCGACGTTCATGCGGCTTGGCACACCCAGCGGGTTGAGCACGATATCCACCGGCGTACCGTCAGCGAGGAACGGCATGTCTTCCTGCGGCAGAATCCGCGAGATAACACCCTTGTTACCGTGACGGCCGGCCATCTTGTCACCCGGCTGCAGCTTGCGCTTCACCGCAACGAAGACCTTGACCATCTTGAGCACGCCGGGGGCGAGTTCATCACCGCGTTCTAGCTTTTCCTTGCGATCTTCGAACTTCTCGCTGATCTGCTTGACGGTCTCGTCGTACTGGACCTTCACGGCTTCGAGCTGGCCCTGCATCTTGTCGTCAGCAACGGCGAACTTCCACCATTCGTGACGCTCGACTTCGGCAAGGTTTTCCTCGGTGATCGTGTCACCCTTCTTGAAGCCCTTGGGAGCGGCTGCGGCAACCTGGCCGATCAGCATCTCGCGCAGGCGATTGAAGGTGGCGCGGTTGAGGATGGCGCGTTCGTCCTCGCGGTCCTTGGCAAGGCGTTCGATTTCCTCGTTCTGGATCGCGCGGGTACGGTCATCGATTTCGATGCCGTGACGGTTGAACACGCGGACATCGACGATGGTGCCCGAAACGCCCGGCGGCAGACGCAGCGAGGTATCGCGCACGTCAGATGCCTTTTCGCCGAAGATGGCGCGCAGCAGCTTTTCTTCCGGCGTCATCGGCGATTCACCCTTGGGGGTGATCTTGCCGACCAGAATGTCGCCCGGGTGCACTTCGGCACCGATGTAGACGATACCGGCTTCGTCGAGGCTGCGCAGGGCTTCCTCGCCGACGTTCGGGATGTCGCGGGTGATATCCTCTGGCCCCAGCTTGGTGTCGCGGGCCATGACTTCGAATTCGTCGATGTGGATCGAGGTGAACACGTCGTCCTTGACGATGCGCTCCGAGATCAGGATCGAGTCTTCGTAGTTGTAGCCATTCCAAGGCATGAAGGCGACGAGGCTGTTGCGGCCGAGAGCCAGTTCACCGAGCTCGGTCGAAGGACCGTCAGCGATGATGTCACCGGCTTCAACCACATCACCAACCTTCACCAGCGGACGCTGGTTGATGCAAGTTGACTGGTTGCTCCGCTCGAATTTCTGCAGGCGGTAGATATCGACGCCCGACTTGCCGGGTTCGATATCGCCCGAGGCGCGGATGACGATACGCGTGGCGTCGACCTGATCGATCACGCCGCCGCGCAGGGCGCCAATAGCAGCGCCCGAATCGCGCGCCACAGTGGCTTCCATGCCAGTGCCGACGAACGGTGCTTCGGCGCGAACCAAAGGCACGGCCTGACGCTGCATGTTCGATCCCATCAGCGCGCGGTTGGCGTCATCGTTTTCCAGGAACGGAATGAGCGATGCGGCGACCGAGACCAGCTGCTTGGGGCTGACGTCCATGAGGGTGACGAGATCGCGCGGGCTCATGACGAATTCGCCCGAGTCTCGCGCCGAAATCAGTTCCTCGACGAAGCTGCCGTCCTTGTTGAGCTCGGCCGAAGCCTGCGCAACCACGTGCTTCTGCTCTTCCATGGCCGAAAGGTAGACAACCTCAGAGGTCACCTTGCCATCGATCACCTTGCGATAAGGGGTCTCGATGAAGCCATACTTGTTGACGCGGGCAAAGGTGGAGAGCGAGTTGATCAGACCGATGTTCGGGCCTTCTGGCGTTTCAATCGGGCAGATGCGGCCATAGTGGGTCGGGTGAACGTCGCGCACTTCGAAGCCGGCGCGCTCGCGGGTGAGGCCGCCCGGTCCAAGTGCCGAAACGCGGCGCTTGTGGGTGACTTCCGACAGCGGGTTGGTCTGGTCCATGAACTGCGAGAGCTGCGAGGAACCGAAGAACTCGCGCACGGCAGCGACCGCAGGCTTGGCGTTGATCAGATCGTTCGGCATCACGGTCGATACATCGACCGAGCTCATGCGCTCCTTCACGGCGCGCTCCATGCGGAGCAAGCCGACGCGGTACTGGTTTTCGAGCAGCTCGCCCACCGAACGCACACGGCGGTTGCCGAGGTTATCGATGTCATCGATGTCGCCCTTGCCGTCCTTCAGGTTTACCAGCTCCTTGACGACAGCGAGGATGTCCTCGTTGCGGAGCGTGGTGATGGTGTCTTCGGCATCAAGCTGCAGACGCATGTTCAGCTTGACGCGGCCGACGGCCGAAAGGTCATAACGATCACCATCGAAGAACAGGCCTTCGAACAGCGATTCAGCGGTTTCGCGCGTTGGCGGTTCACCGGGGCGCATGACGCGATAGATATCGGCCAGCGCGTGATCGCGGTCAGGCGACTTGTCGGCCTGCAGCGTGTTGCGGATCCAAGGACCGGTGGTGACGTGATCGATGTCGAGCAGTTCGATCCGGTCGATCCCGGCCTTGTCGAGCGCGTCGAGGTTCTCAGGCGAAACTTCCTCGCCAGCTTCGATCCAGATGCGGCCGGTCTTCTCGTCGATTAGATCGAGCGCGGAATAACGCCCGAACACTTCCTCGGTCGGGATCAGGAGAACCTTGAGGCCGTCCTTCTCTGCCTTGTTGGCAGCGCGCGGGCTGATCTTCTGGCCAGCAGCAAAGACAACTTCGCCCGACTTGGCATCGACGATGTCAAAGGTCGGCTTGGTGCCGCGCCATTGTTCAACTGCGAAAGGTACGCACCAGCCGCCCTGGCCACGCTCCCAGACAACGGTCTGGTAGAAGTGACCGAGGATTTCCTCGTCATTGAGGCCCAGCGCGTGAAGCAGCGCGGTAACCGGCAGCTTGCGCTTGCGGTCGATACGGACGTTGACGATGTCCTTGGCGTCGAATTCGAAATCGAGCCACGAACCACGGTACGGAATCACGCGGGCGGCGAAGAGATACTTGCCCGACGAGTGCGTCTTGCCGCGGTCATGATCGAACAGCACACCGGGCGAACGGTGCATCTGCGAAACAATAACGCGCTCGGTGCCGTTGATGAAGAAGGTGCCGTTCTCGGTCATGAGCGGCATGTCGCCCATGTAAACGTCCTGCTCCTTGATATCGAGCACCGACCGGGTTTCGGTCTCGGTGTCGACTTCGAACACGATCAGGCGCAGCGTTACCTTCATCGGCGCCGCGTAGGTGATCCCGCGCTGGCGGCATTCGGTCACGTCGTACTTCGGGTCTTCCAGTTCATAGTGGACGAAGTCCAGCTCGCTGGTTCCGGCAAAGTCGCGGATCGGGAATACCGAGCGCAGGGTCTTTTCCAGGCCCGAGACATAGCCGGTGGCCGGGTCCGAACGCAGGAACTGCTCATACGATTCGCGCTGCACCTCGATGAGGTTGGGCATCTGCACAACTTCGTGGATGTCGCCGAAAATCTTGCGGATGCGCTTCTTCGCCGAAGCGCGGCCAGTGGAAACGGGCTTGGTTGCCATGAGGGTATCTTGCCTCTTCGCTTTTAATATGCCGGAGGAATCCGGCGGAAATCTGCCACGCGCGGCGATGGTGGCTGCTCCAGACGACAAAAAGGCCGCACGGCAAACGGCCCCCTACACGGAGTGCCAAAGCCAGCAGCCTTTGCGTCGACATGAAAACCCGCCGCTTCCTTCCGTGACCTTCCCCCGCGCATGGGAAGCTCTTGCTCGAAGCGCCGAGCGAGGGGTGCCTATAGGAGTGAGGGGTGGTTAAGTCAAACGGTCAGGCGGTGTCTGGGAGCAGGGAATTGTTCACGCAGAGACCGCAGGGAAGAAAAGAGGAGGCGCAGAGGAGTGGCTTCGAGCCGAAGGCTATCTGATCATGCCGGCCTTGCGTTTGAAGGACTTGACGATTTCAAGAGCGGCTTTGCCGCGGGCGCTACATCTCCGCGCCCCTTCTTTCTTCTCTGCGCCTCTGCGTGAACCAATCTTGCCTTCGCGCGATCCTCAGAACACGCCCGGGATCAGCCGCCACTTCACCTTGGTCATGTACTCGGCATATTCCGGATCCTGTGCCAGCACGCGCTCTTCGGCGAGGATGCGCAAGATCTGGGCCCACCAGCCGATGGCATAGATCACCAGATTGAGCGGCCAGAACATCAGGATGATGATCGAGATGTGCACCACGCCATAACCCAGATACATCGGGTGGCGGACGATCTTGTAGGGGCCGGAAATCTTGATGCCGCGATTGGCCGGGGCCACGCCAAAGCTGCGGCGCAGCACCAGTTTGGCCCACAGCTGGAACAGGTTGCCAGCAACAAACAGCGTAATACCGAGCGGCACCAGCGCGGGGACCAGTACGACGCCGGGCACGATCAGCAGGCTCGCCCAGGTTGCCGTCGCGGCGAGCAGCCAGTCACCCAGCCGCATCGAAAGCCGCGTGGTCGAACGGCGGATCAGGGTGAAAAAGCAGATCGCCGATTCCGAAAGCAGCAGCAGCGGCGCATAGGGATTGTCCGAGGTATCGACCCGCCAGACCAGCCACAGCCACAGCGCGACAATCGCCACCTGTTCAAGGCGGTCCATCACCTCCGGGCGCTGCCAGAACGGTGGCTTGGCGATTGCTGTTGCGGACATGGTACCCCCGGTAAGTGAATTCACGAGGGAGTGGATTGGCAGAACAGGGTAAACGGGTGGTTAATGGCGCGGGTTCGTGACCGGATTTCCGGGCCGCAGTCGGCAATTCCTTGACTCTCCCTCCGCGCCTGCTATTGGGCCGCCCCTGACTGCTGCGCCGCAAGGCAAAGCGGTCATCCGTCCGAGACAGTTGCTGGAGGTTCCCTCCTTAATTCGCAGCCTAGACGGGGAAAAGAGATTTGGGCTTCGTCCCTTTGGCCTCTCGCTCCTAATAAGCGTGGTGCCTTCCCTGCGTTTTAACGCAGCTCCTTCCCCCCTCAACGGACTCGCCCCAAGCGCTTTTGCGCGCGGGACAACGTAGCCGGTCGTTCGGGGTTCGCCCCCTACGGCCAAGTGTGAAGGAGTAAGGCATGGATCGTTCGCAGAAAACGGATACGGTCGCTTCGCTCAACGCAACCTTCAATCAGGTTGGCGTGGTTGTGGTAACCCGCAACCTCGGCATGACAGTGGCCCAGACCACTGACCTGCGCGTGAAGATGCGTGAAGCAGGTGCACAGTTCAAGGTTTCCAAGAACACTCTTGCCAAGCTTGCCATTGTAGACACTGACTATGCCGGGATCGATGACTTGCTCAACGGTCCGGTGGCGCTGGCGACTTCGGTCGATCCGGTAGCCGCGGCAAAGATCACGGTCGAATTCGCCAAGACCAACGACAAGTTGGAAATCGTTGGCGGCGCAATGGGCTCGATGGTTCTCGATGCTAACGGGATCAAGGCACTTGCCTCGATGCCTTCGCTTGATGAACTGCGGGCAAAGCTTGTTGGCCTCGTTCAGGCACCGGCGACCAAGATCGCCCAGCTCGCAACCGCTCCGGCGGCCAAGCTGGCGCGCGTCTTTGGGGCCTATGCCACGAAAGAAGCCGCGTAAGATCAACGCAAACATTTTTCCGGGCCGCCCATGCGGGGCACCCGGGCAAACATTTAGGAGTGAAACATCATGGCTGACATCGCCAAGCTTGTAGAAGAACTTTCGAAGCTGACCGTCCTTGAGGCGGCTGACCTTGCCAAGGCACTGGAAGAAGCATGGGGCGTTTCCGCCGCTGCTGCCGTTGCCGTAGCTGCTGCGCCTGCCGCTGCTGCTGAAGCTGCTGAAGAGCAGACCGAATTCGACGTTATCCTGACCGGCGACGGCGGCAACAAGATCGCCGTCATCAAGGAAGTCCGTGCGATCACCGCTCTGGGCCTCACTGAAGCCAAGTCGCTCGTTGAAGCCGCTCCGAAGGCTATCAAGGAAGGCGTCAACAAGGCTGAAGCCGAAGAGATCAAGGCGAAGATCACCGCTGCCGGTGGTACTGTCGAGATCAAGTAAGCTTCACAGCTTTCAGTTTCGCGGGTGTCTTGAAGCATTCGCGGATGGAAGGGCGGCTCCTTACGGGGCCGCCCTTTTCCGTTTTGGAGTCTGAAGGCCCCTCACTTCACCGTCTTGAGAAAATCGATGATCTCCTTGCGCTTGGCAGCGTCGGGCTGACCTGCGTAGGTCATCTTGGTACCTGGCACTTCTTTCATCGGCGCAGTGAGATAGGTGTCGAGCGCCGCCTCGTCCCAGGTCTTGCCCGCGGCCTTCATTGCGTCTGAATAGGCATAGTCGCTGAGCGATGCCGACTTGCGGCCATAGACGCCGAACAGGCTCGGGCCGACAGCATTCATGCCCTTCTTGATGGTGTGGCAGGATGTGCACATGGCAAAGCTGGCTGGCGCGCTGGCCAGGCTGGGGCCGGTTTCGGCGGGGCTGGCGGCGGCTGCAGGGCTGGCTTCGGCCGCGGCAGCCGGTGAGGGCGAACCGCCCGCCTGATCCTGCGATGCGGTTGATGATCCGCCCGAACAGGCGGCCAGGCCAAGCGAGGCCGAAGCGGCAAGAAGAAAAGCAATGCGGCGCATGGGAACGTCCCCCTGAATGGATAGGGCGATGATTTTGCGCCCTGACGCTGCCGGGGTCAACGCACCATTGGCGCAAATCGCCCGCAAACTCTGCGCAGGCACTTTCACAAAATGCAACGAGCGCCTATCCGCTCCGGCTCCATGACCGCGAAGGCCTCCCCCCACCCCTGGCGCACCGAGATGGCTGCGATGTTGCTGCTGGCGGCACCGCTGGCGCTCGCCAACCTTCTGCAGATGGCGGTCTATGCAGTCGACGTGATCTTTGTCGCACGGCTGGGGCAGATCCCGCTCGCCGCTGCCAGCCTTTCGACTACACTGTTCGGCCTGATGATGTGGTGCTTTTCGGCGCTGACCGGCGCGGTCTCGCCGCTGATCGCCGCAGAGCTGGGGCGCGGTCGCCATGCCTTGCGCGAAGTGCGCCGCTCGGTGCGCATGGCGCTGTGGCTGACAGTGATCTGCGGCCTGATCGGCATGACTATCTGCCGCTTTGGTGAGGAGATCATGCTGGCGACCGGGCAGAACCCGGTGCTTGCCGCGCCCGCCGGAGCCTTCCTCGCGCTGCTCAGCTGGTCGATGATCCCGCAGATCGCCTGCAACGTGTTGCGCACTTTTGTCGCCGCGCTGGGGCGACCGGTGTTTGCAACATTCATCACGGCGCTGGCCATCGCGGTCAACGCGCTGGGCAACTACGCCTTCGTCTTCGGCCACTTTGGCGCGCCCGCCATGGGCCTGCCGGGATCGGCGGTATCGACGATTATCACCGCGCTGGTCACGCTGCTCGCTTACCTGACCGCGATCTACACCGACCGCCGACTGCGGCGCTATCATGTGCTGGGCCGTTGGTGGCGCAGTGAGTGGTCGCGCTTCCGCGAGATCGTGAGGATCGGCCTGCCGATTGCCGCGATCGTCATTGCCGAAGGCGGACTGTTCAGCTCGGCCGCTTTCCTGATGGGGCTGATCGGCCCGGCGCAATTGGCCGGACACGCCGTCGCGCTGCAGATCGCCGCTTTCGCCTTTCAGGTGCCCTTCGGCGTCGGGCAGGCAGCGACGATCCGCGTCGGCTATCACTTCGGCGCGGGCGATAGCGCTGCCGCTGGCCGTGCGGGCTGGTCTGGCCTCACCGTGGCATTCCTGTTCGCCTTTATTGCGGCGGGAGCCATGGTGCTGTTCCCGCGCCCGATCCTGTCGCTCTATGTCGATGTGAATGCCCCTGCCAACGCCGCCATGCTCAACTTTGCCGTGCAATATCTGGTCGTCGCGGCCGCCTTCCAGCTGTTCGATGGCACACAAGCCGCCGCATCGGGCGCGCTGCGCGGGCTGCAGGACACGCGCGTGCCGATGGTGCTGGCCTTGCTGGGATACTGGATCGCCGGATTTGGCACGGCCGTAGTGCTGGGCTTCTGGACGCCGCTTTCGGGGCTGGGCGTGTGGATTGGCCTCGCCATGGGGCTGGTCGTGGTCTCGGCTCTGCTGACATGGCGCTGGCATGGGCGGGAGCGATTGGGCCTGATGTCTGCCTGAGCGATTCAAATCTCTCTAAAAATTTCCCCCAGACTCTCCTTGACGCGCCTCACCCCCCCACCCATATGCGCCCGGCTGGCACTCTCGCCCCGAGAGTGCCAATCCGTGTTCAATTAACTGAGAGGAACAAAGCGATGGCACTCCGTCCGTTGCACGACCGCGTTCTCGTACGTCGCGTCGAAGCCGAGGAAAAGACTGCTGGCGGCATCATCATCCCCGATAGCGCCAAGGAAAAGCCTGCTGAAGGCGAAGTGGTTGCTGTTGGTTCGGGCGCCCGCGCTGAAAACGGCACGATCACCCCGATGGACGTCAAGGCTGGCGACCGCGTGCTGTTCGGCAAGTGGTCGGGCACCGAGGTCAAGGTCGACGGTGAAGACCTGCTGATCATGAAGGAATCGGACATCCTGGGCGTTATCGCCTGATCGTTCGCCTTTAGCTAACATCTGAAATTCAAAGGAAATCAAAATGGCTGCCAAGGAAGTACGCTTTTCGCGCGATGCGCGTGAACGCATTCTCGCCGGCGTGGATATTCTCGCCAATGCCGTGAAGGTTACGCTCGGCCCCAAGGGTCGCAACGTCGTGATCGACAAGAGCTTCGGCGCACCGCGCATCACCAAGGACGGCGTTACCGTCGCCAAGGAAATCGAGCTCAAGGACAAGTTCGAGAAC
>CANFXW010000036.1 GCA_947451145.1 Sphingomonadaceae bacterium
AAGAGTGGCGCGAGTGACGGGACTCGAACCCGCGACCCTCGGCGTGACAGGCCGATACTCTAACCAACTGAGCTACACCCGCGCATCTCTTGGGAGCCGCGCCACTAGGGCAGCACGCCGAGGCTGTCAACCGCTTCAAAGGCAGCTTTGTCCGGCAGTGCAAAAAACACCGTAACCACCGTGTTAACCATTCCTTTGCTTCGATTTGGGAGAAGCATTCCCGAAGGCCGGTCTGGCCTGACGGGGGAATTTGAAACGTGACTATTCGTGGCATCGCTTTGGGCGCGCTGGCTGCTTTGCTTGGTACCGGCGCGCCGGCTCTGGCACAAAGCGATGTCAGGCTCGGCACGTCGGTGTTCGTTGAGCGCAGCAGCGACAACGCCCGGATCCTTGAACCAGCTACCCGCCTTTCACCCGGTGACCGCGTTGTAACCGTGCTTTCATGGCACCGTGATGCACCATCGGGGCGCTTTGTTCTCACCAATCCTCTGCCCCGCTCGGTCTATTACCAAGGCAGCGCGAGTGAGGATGAGCAGGTTTCTGCCGATGGCGGGCGCACCTGGGGTAAGCTCGGATCGCTGCGCATTGCTGGTCGGCTGGCAACGCCCGAAGACGTTACCCATGTCCGCTGGCAGATCGCCGCAAGCGGCCCTAACGGAACAATAGCCTACAGCGCGATCGTGCGCTGATCAGCAGTTCTCGTACTTCCAGTTACGTTTCTTGCCTTCCGCCAGCCATTCGATGGCCTGGGCAATTCGCTTGTCGCGCGTTTCGGGGCGCTTCGCCTCGGCAATCCAATCGACATATTCGCGGCGGTGAGATGGGGCGAATGCCTCAAGCGCAGCCTTGGCTGTGGGGTTGGCATTGAGCGCCGCGACAAATTCTTCCGGGATCGGCAATTCAGCCTTGATCTGCTTTTTGCCCTCGGGCTTTTTCTTGAGCGCAGTTCCTTCGGCATCAATGCGTTCCCGCGCAGCGACCAGCTTTGACTTGAGCTCATTGTCACCGGGCAGATGAGACAACGCGGTGATCTTGCCATATTGGCCCATGGCGTCACCTTGCCGTCCATCGCCATGGATCATCATCGCGCAATGTGCTTTGAAGGCAGCCATCCCGGCGAGGTTTTTCCCGTTGTGCAGGAAATGCGGCATCGACCATTTTATCGATTCGACCAGCCCCGGAACTGCCGCGTGGATGGTCTCGCGAATGTGCTGGAGGATCGGCTGGGCAAAGGGGGCGGCATTGGCGATGTAATCGTCGATTCGCTTGTCCCGCTGCATTGCCCTCTCCCCTAATTCGCCAACAACAATACCGGTGTTTCGATCAGCTTCTTTACCGCTTGAACAAAGCTCGCCGCATCCCATCCGTCAACCACCCGGTGATCGCAGGAAATCGAGATATTCATCAGCTTGCGCTTCTCGATCCGCTCACCGCCCATGCCATCCGGCACGAACATCGGGCGCTCTATGATGCGGTTGGGGCCGATGATTGCCACTTCCGGACGGTTGATAACCGGCGTGTGCGCGACACCGCCGAGCGGCCCCAGCGAGGTGATCGTCATGGTAGAACCTGACAGTTCTTCGGACTTGGCCGTGCCACCTCGCGCGGCCTCGGCCAGCCGGACAATCTCGGAAGCAAGCTGCCAGATGTTACGCCCTTCCGCGTTGCGGATCACCGGAACCATCAACCCCGCCGGCGTCTGTGCGGCCAAACCAAGGTGGACCGCCGCAAAGCGAGTGACTACCCCTGCCTCGTCATCATAGCGCGCGTTGATCATCGGAAATTCTGGCAGTGCCTTGCAGATCGCGGTGATCAGAAGGGGCAGCATGGTCAGCTTTGGCTTGGACCCGCGATGTTCATTGAGCTGCGCCCGCATGGCTTCAAGCGCGGTGACATCGCATTCTTCTACATAAGAGAAGTGCGGGATGTGGCGCTTTGACGCAGCCATGTTCTCTGCAATCCGGCGGCGCAGGCCGATGACGCGGACTTGCTGGTCTTCGCCCTTGAGCCCCGGCGCGCGGTAGCCTCCTGAACCACTATAACTGAGGAATGCGTCCAGATCAGCATGCCGCACACGGCCGTCCTCCGCCGGGCGCACGTCGCTGAGGTCAATGCCAAGCTCAATGGCCCGGGCGCGGACTGCTGGGCTGGCTTGGACCTTTGCGTGGGAATGTATGTGCGCTGGCGGCTTGGGCTGCGTGCGGGCTTCGACAGGCTCAGCCTGAGCGGGTTTGGGTGCCGGGGGTGGCGGAGGAGGTGCAGGCTCAGGCGCGGGTGACGGTGCGGCCGCTTTGGCGGGTTCAGGTTCTACCGCCTTGGCATGGTTCTCAGATGGGGCTTGTTCGACCTCCCCTTCAACCTCGATCACCACCAGCGGCGCGCCGATGGCGACGACATCTCCAGCCTCGCCAGCCACCTCGACGACAACACCCGCAACCGGGCTTTCCATCTCTACCGTCGCCTTGTCGGTCATCATGTCTGCAAGGCGGCCATCTTCCTCGACCCGGTCACCCACCTTGACGTGCCAGGCGACAATTTCGGCTTCAGCGATACCTTCGCCAATATCAGGCAATTTGAAAACATAGCGCCCCATCAAACGCCTCCCAGCAAGCGGTCAATCGCTTCACCGATCCGGACCGGCCCGGGGAAGTATGCCCATTCCAGGCTGTGCGGATAGGGAGTATCGAATCCGGTCACCCGCTCGATCGGCGCCTCGAGGTGATAGAAGCAACGTTCCTGCACCAGCGCAGAGAGTTCCGCACCAAAGCCGGACGTGCGCGTCGCCTCATGGACGATCAGACATCTACCGGTTTTTTCCACAGACTTGCTCACAGTCTCAATGTCGAGCGGAACCAGCGTGCGCAGGTCGATCACTTCGGCATCGACGCCCTTTTCAGCGCAGACGGCTCCGGCAACGTGGACCATGGTGCCATATGCCAGCACGGTCATCGCCTGCCCTTCCCGCACCACCCGAGCCTTGCCTAACGGGATCGAGTAATAGCCTTCAGGCACTGTGCTGTCCGGGTGGGTGTTCCACGGGCTGACCGGCTTATCGTAATAGCCATCGAACGGGCCGTTATAGATGCGCTTGGGCTCGAAGAAGATCACCGGATCGTTGTCTTCGATTGCCGCGATCAGCAGCCCCTTGGCGTCATGGGGCGTTGACGGAATAACGGTTTTGAGACCGGCCACGTGAGTAAACAATGCCTCGGGGCTCTGGCTGTGCGTCTGCCCGCCAAAGATGCCACCGCCAAACGGACTGCGCACCGTAATCGGCGCGATGAACTCGCCCGCAGAGCGATAGCGCAGCCGCGCCGCTTCGGAGACGAGTTGGTCGTAACCGGGGTAGATGTAATCCGCGAACTGGATTTCGGGCACCGGGCGCAGGCCATAGGCCGCCATGCCGACCGCCGCACCAATGATACCGCATTCGTTGATCGGGGTATCGAAGACGCGATTCTTGCCGAATTTCTTCTGCAGACCCGCCGTGGCGCGGAACACGCCGCCGAAATAGCCGACATCCTCGCCCATGATCACCACATCGCCGTCGCGCGCCATCATGATGCTGAGCGCGTCGTTGATCGCCTCGATCATGTTCAGCCGCCGCGATGGAGCGTTGGCGAGGCTTAGCGGCGCTTCTTCCAGCGTCATTGCTCGTACTCCTTCCAGTTCGGCCATTTGATCCGGCGCTCACGAATGGCCTGTTCAGCCTGCTCCTGCAGGTTCCAGGGCAGTTCTTCGTAAACGTCTTCGAACATCGTGTGGAACGGATGGTGCAGGCCGTGGCCAAGCACGCCGTTCTTCTCGGCTTCCTTGGTGGCCGCCTTGACCTGTTCGGCAAGTTCGCGGTCCATCGCCTCGTGTTGTTCGTCCGACCATTCGCCCAGAGCGATGAGGTGCTTCTTCAGGCGAGTGATCGGATCGCCCAGCGGCCAAGCTTCAGCCTCGCGGGCAGAGCGATATTGGCCGGGATCGTCCGACGTGGAATGCCCTTCGGCGCGATAGGTGAAGTGTTCGATCAGCGTCGGCCCCTGGTTCGACCGTGCCCGGTTTGCCGCCCATTGCATGGCAGCATAGACCGCCAGCGCATCATTGCCATCGACCCGAAGACCCGCGATGCCATAGCCGATCGCGCGTGCGGCAAAGGTCGTGCGCTCGGCCCCGGCGAAACCGGAGAAGCTCGAAATCGCCCACTGGTTGTTGACCACGTTGAGCACCACCGGCGCGTTGTAAACGGCGGCAAAGGTCATCGCGGCGTGGAAATCGCCCTCGGCGCTCGAGCCATCGCCGATGAAGCTGGTGGCGATCCGGCTGTCACCCTTGCTGGCGCTCGCGAGTGCCCAACCCACTGCTTGCGGGAACTGCGTCGCGAGATTGCCCGAGATGGTGAAGAACGAATAGTCACGCGCCGAGTACATGATCGGCAGCTGGCGCCCCTTCAGGTGATCTGCCCGGTTCGAGTAGATCTGGTTGATCATCTCGGTCATCGGATAGCCGCGCGCGAGCAGGATACCCTGTTGACGGTAGCTGGGGAACACCATGTCATCCGATGCCAACGCAAAAGCAGAGGCAACCGAGGTTGCCTCCTCGCCGGTGCACTTCATGTAGAAGCTGGTCTTGCCTTGCCGCTGGCCGCGATACATCCGGTCATCGAATGCACGGGTCAGGGCCATAACGCGCAGCATTTCGCGCAAGGTTTCAGCATCAAGGCGCGGGTTCCACGGGCCGACAGCCTGATGCTCGTCGTCCAGAACGCGGACCAGATCATAGCACAAAGGGCTGGTTTCAATCGCCGGGCAAGCCTCATCCGGGCGGGGTTGTTCGCCTGCGGGCGGGACCTTCACATGGACAAAGTCGACCGGGTCGCCGGGGCGGAACTTTGGCTCAGGGACATAGAATTCCAGCGGCGGGCGATTGCCGCGCGCTGGCTTCATGTTGCTGCCGCCGGTTGCCTTCTTGCCCATCGCCTGCGCTCTCCCGCCTTCCCGCAGTGACTGTAGGAAAGTTATGTGACCGAGACATATTATTTCAACCTGGTTACAACGTCAACTAAACTGCCACGGGAGCGGGAATGTGCGCCTGCGGTGCATAACCGTCCACAACAAAGTCCTCTATCCGGTAGTCAAACATGCTCGACGGCTGCCGGACAATGGTCAAATGCGCCTCACCAGATGGCGAGCGGGATAGCTGTTCTTCCACCAACGGAGCGTGGTTGAGGTACAGGTGAACATCGCCGCCCATCCACACCGCCTCCCCCGGCTCCAGCCCTGCCTGCTGCGCCAGCATCCGCGTCAACAGGGCAAGGCTCCACATGTTGAAGGCAAAGCCCAGCCCAAGATCGCAGGACCGCTGATAGAGCAGGCCAGAGAGGCGGTTGCCGGAAACATGGAACTGATAGGTCTTGTGGCACGGCGGCAGGGCCATGGCGTCCAGCTCGGCAACGTTCCAGCCTTCGATGATGTGGCGGCGGCTGCCGGGATTGCTCTTCAGGCTTTCGACCACCTGGGCCACCTGATTGATGCCGGGGCCCTTGCGATAGAGGCCATTTCCCGCAGGTTCGTACGTCGGCCAGTAGACCCATTGCTTGCCATAGACCGGGCCGAGATCACCCCATTGCAGCGCGAAAGCCTCATCCGCGACGATCCGTTTGGAGAAGTCTTCGCGACTGATCGTCTCACCCGATTCGCGGCGGTAACGGTCGAGCGGCCAGTCGGTCCAGATTTCCACGCCTTGTGCGCAGAGCGGGCGGATGTTGGTTTCGCCGGTCAGGAACCACAGCAATTCGCGCGTCGCCGTCTTCCAATAGACCCGCTTGGTGGAAAGCAGCGGCATAAGACCGCCCGAAAGATCGAAACGAATCTCCGCTCCGAACAACGATCGCGTGCCGATTCCGGTACGATCAACCCGTTCGTCGCCTTGCTCCCAGATGCGGCGCATCAAGTTGAGGTATTGCCACTCCCAGTGGACCTTATCGCGCGAATCGTGAGTGGATGGGGCTGTAGCCATGACTGTTTCCTAGCGGTGCGATTGCATGCTTGCCACCCCGCTAATGCCTCACTATAGGCGCGCTCCTGCCTTGCCCCTCCCTGGAGGGGTGAACGATCGGTCGGGGAATAGCTCAGCCTGGTAGAGCACTGTCTTCGGGAGGCAGGGGCCGGAGGTTCGAATCCTCTTTCCCCGACCATTTTCTCACACGGTTGAATTGCGCGGCTTCGGCCGCCGCTCGCGCTGCCGGCTCTCACTCCGCGCATATCGATTCAAGCGACACCACTGCTCGTTGAAGCCGGGATTTTGCGATTAGACTCAATTACGCAAGAATCCCTGCGCTACACGCACCACCATATTTATGGTGTTACCCCAGCGTGGCAATTGCCATAAATCTGTTTAACCTGAACGGATCGGGATGAGGGGCGCAGCGTGGTTTCTGTGAATTCTGGTGGATCGAATTTGCTGCGGCAATGGCTGGGCGTTGCCTTTGCTGTGCTTGCGATTCAGGCGATCTATTGGTTGGCGATTTCTCCACTGTTCTTTCAGGCGAAAGAGCCTGAACACCTGATTGATACGAACCAGGGATATTACGCGGAAATAGCCAGTCCTGATCAGGCTGCGCTCGCCACCGCTCCGTTCCGGGCCTATCCCTTCGCTGCCACAAAGTTGCCGATCGAAGACTGCTGTCGGCCGGGATACCGGGCAGCGCGGTTTGTGTTTCAGCTGCCGACAATACCATCGGGCCAGTTGGGTATCATGCCGTTCGTCGCGGCCGACAATTACCGCATGTATGTCAACGGCTCGCTGATCTTTGGCGAAGGGCGCATGGTGCTGCCTGACATTACTTATCTCGGCAATTCGCGGGCGCTGCATCGCATCCCGAAAGGCGTGCTGAGGCAGGGCGCCAATACCGTTGATTTCATAATGGTGCGCGATGCCGGATCGCCGTACTTCCAGATCGCACCCCCGGGCATTGGCGATTACGAGGTATTTCGCCACAATTATTCGCAGCGGCTGTTTGCCCAGAATGACTATGCCCTGTTCAGCCTGGGCTTTGGCTTTATCCTTTCGGTTTTGATCATCGTTGCCTGGGCGCGCAGTGATCGGCCTGCGCTGTTGTTCTGGATCGGCCTGCTGACCGTCGCGTGGACCATGCGGCTGACTTACCATTACGTGACGGATCCGCCTCTCCATGGCGCATGGCGGATGGCCTACCTCTATGTCTCGGTCTGCCTGGTGCCTTATGCTTGGGTAAATCTTGCCAACCACTGGAGCGGCATGCCGCGGCGCTGGCTGGCAAGAGGGTCAACCGTTCTGCTGACGCTGGTGCTTGGCTACGATTTGATTGCCCTCGCACTCGGCAATCTGGGCAGCATCAAGACGATCGACATTGTCAGCCAGCTGTTTGTGCTCTCGGCCACTATTGCCGCATTCATAACCTTTCTGGTCGACTTGCCCCGTCAACGCGCGCCAAGGTGGCTGGAAACGGCAATCTTCAGCCTGTGCATGACCCTGATCGCCTGGGACTCTGTCACGTCGCTGCTACATCTGCCGGGTGATAGCCATACCAAACGGGCAATGCCGTTTCTGTTGCTCGCCATCGTCACGGTTTTCGTCGCGCGTAATGTGCGCCTGTTCCGCTCGATGGAACAGATCAATGCCCTGTTGAGCGAGCAGCTGACCCAGCGCACTGCAGAACTGGAACAAGCGCACGCCCGCGAGACAGCGTTGGTGCGGGTGCAGGCGCACCAGCAGGAACGGCAGCGGATCATGCGTGACATGCACGATGGCCTTGGCAGTCAGCTCATGTCCATGCTGCTCGCTGCCCGCCGCGGCGTCGCAGAACCTTCCGTTGTTGCAGAAGGGCTGCAGACCGTTATCGATGAAATGAGGCTCCTCATCGATTCAATGGATTCGGTAGGTGAATCGCTGGGCGCAGCCTTTGCCGTTTTCAGGGACCGTGTAAAACCCAGAGTGGAAACTGCCGGGCTGAAATTTGCATGGCGCGATACAACGGCTGGCGAGCTTCCCAACTATGGCCCGCGCGACGTCCTGCAGGTGTTCCGCATTATGCAGGAGGCGGTGATCAATGCGCTCAAACATTCAAATGGCAGCAGTTTGACCGTCAGCCTTTTGCCAAGCGTCGATCCCGCTTTCGTCTTGCGACTGGAGATTGCCGACGATGGCAAAGGCATGGGCAAAGCCAACCCCCGGGGTAAAGGCCTGGATAGCATGGCAGCACGTGCCGCCAGCATCGGTGGCCGGTTCGAGACCAATTCAACCGCAAACGGTGTGACGGTTTACCTGGACCTGCCAGTTCCCAAGTCGGGTCATGACATGCCATAGGTTTGGTCGTTTGATCGGCCTAACATGAGGTCTAACGAGGAGCTTCCATCTCTTGCGCAGGCTACCCACCCCCTATGAGCGATAGTCCAGACCAGACGCGCGATCACTACCGGATCGCAATTGTCGACGATGATCCCATCGTGCGCGACTATCTGATCGAGATCGTCACCAGCGCGAGTGAACTTGATGTTGCAGGAGTAGCCCCCAGCCTTGTCAAGGCGCGGGATCTGCTGGAGCTCAAACCAGACCTGTTTTTGGTTGATGTTGGCCTGCCGGACGGCAGCGGGCTCGATCTGGTCGCTGAAATTAAGGCCGCTTGCGAAGCCAAAGCGCTGGTACTCACCTCATTTGGTGATCGGGAAACCGTTGTGACCGCAATCCGCGCGGGTGCTGATGGCTACCTTTTGAAAGACAGCGCCATTTCGGTCATCCTCGACGGCATCCGCACCACGCTTGCCGGTGGCTCCCCGGTCAGTCCTGCGGCTGCGGCCTATATGCTCGACCTATTGCGCGGCAAATCGGCCTTCATTGAGCCCGCAGAAGCTGAAGATAATGGCCTGACGGCACGAGAAATTGAACTTCTGGAGGTCTTTGCCAAGGGCGGGAGCTACAAGGAAGCTGCGCGCATCCTTGGCATATCGCCCTTCACCATCGGCAATCATGTCAAATCGATCTACCGCAAACTGGCCGTGCATTCGCGCGGCGAGGCGGTTTATGAAGCCGTCAAGACCGGGCAATTAAGGCTTTAAGATGAAAGCCATACCATGAATATGGCACTAGGGGCGTGGCATAGGATTGGCGGCCAGGGTGCCGCATTCCCGACTGGTGAAGAAACACCATCGGGAATAATACCATGCTCGCGACTTTCAGAAGCAAAACCAAGTTCACCGCCATGGCAAGCGGCATTGCGCTGGCTGCCAGTCTGGCCAGTGGTCCGGCAAATGCCACCACGGTCAACTCGCTGTCGTTCAGTTCGGCATCAACGCTTGGGCCAAACACCTGTGAAGTCAGGGTCAACGCCTCGATAACCGGGACAGTCAATGATTCTGCAGGGTTCGATACATTCCTTTACGGCCACGTGACCGGCGGCGGCCTGCGCTACAACGGCCTCGGCAATCAGTCACCTGCGGTAGGTCAAACGCTGACAATAACCAACAGCCAGTCGATCGGCATCTCCGGACAGCATCCCGATACCTATTATTACGTCATCTACGAAGCCAACGCGTTGCAAGTACAAGGCGCCGAACTGGCTCGTGTTCTGATCCCGCGAGCATCGCTGGCAGCAGCCGGCGGCGCCTGTGCCGGACTGGTTGTCAATTCTGCGCCAACGACAAATGCTGGACCCGACCAGACCCTTGGCGGCGGCGGCGGGACCGTCAATTTGAGCGGTACGGCGAGCGATCTGGATGCAGACCCGCTTACCACCACATGGACCCAGGTCAGCGGCCCGACCGTAACGCTGAGCAATGCCAACACGCTGCACCCCAGCTTCACGGCCCCGGCACAGACCAATCACGTCCAGTCAATGACCTTCCGGCTGACAACCTCTGATGGGATTGCTGCCGCAGTTACGGACGATGTCATCATCAACGTTCCTGCAGGCCCCAACTCGCTCCCAGTCGCCAATGCCGGAGCCGACCGCACTATCACGGGCGGTCCGCAGGCTTCTCTTATCGGCAGCGCAACTGACGCCGACAACGATCCGCTGACTTATCAGTGGACCCAGATTTCCGGCACACCGGTGACTTTTGCTTCGGCGACCAATGTCGCGAGTCCGATCTTCAATGTTCCGGTTCGGACGGCCAGTGCTCAGCCGCTGGTTTTCCAGCTGACCGTCAGTGACGGGATCGGAAACTCCGCGCCCGATCAGGTTACCCTGACGATATCCCCCAATGCCTCGCCTACTGCAAATGCAGGTCCTGATATCACCCGAAATGCAGGTAGCGCAGTCGCGCTCAGCGGCAGTGCCAGCGACCCCGAGAACGATCCGCTGACCTATCAGTGGACCCAGACAGCTGGCACGCCGGTGACATTGACCGGCGCAACTACACTCACCCCCGGCTTCACCGCGCCGGCAAAGACCGCTTCGGCTCAGGTTCTGACGTTCAGCCTTGTCGCCAACGATGGTGTGACCAGCTCGGTTGCGGACACGGTCAACGTCACGATCCCCGGCAATGTTGGCCCTACAGCTAACGCCGGATCAGCCTTCTCGATCGGTGGCGGCACGCAGGGCAGCCTGAATGGCAGCGCCTCTGCGGATGGAGACGGCGATCCGTTGACCTATCAGTGGACGCAGACCAGCGGACCGGCTGTTACGCTGACCGGGGCCACCACGGCCACCCCCAGCTTCACCGCGCCACCGCGCCAAAACGTTGCACAGACCATGACATTCTCGCTCGTTGTCAGCGATGGCATTGCGACATCGGCGCCTTCGACAGTAACGGTGACTATCCCCAGCAATTCGCCACCGACGGTCAACGCGGGGCCAGACCAGACGCGCAACGCCGGTTCGCCGGTTTCGCTCAGCGGCAGCGCGAACGACCCAGAAAACGATCCGCTTACCTATCAGTGGACACAAACTGCTGGGGCCAGTGTCTCGCTCTCCGGCGCAACCACATTAAGCCCAGGCTTTACTGCCCCGGCCAAGACGGCATCTGCCCAGACCCTGACATTCAGCTTGGTCGCAAATGACGGCACATCGAATTCGATAGCCGATACGGTCAGCATTCTCATTCCCGGCAATGTCGGACCAACAGCAAACGCAGGCTCAGCCTTTACCCTTGGTGGCGGAACGCAAGGCAGCCTCAGCGGCAGCAGTTCAACCGATGGCGATGGCGATCCCATCACCTATCAATGGACCCAGGTCAGCGGCCCGACAGTAACCCTGACCGGCGCCAATACTGCAACACCCAGCTTTACCGCTCCGCCTCGCCAGACTGCAGCACAGACGCTTGTTTTCTCGCTTGTGGTCAGCGACGGGATTACGACTTCGACACCATCAACGGTGACCGTTACCATACCGAGCAACGCGCCCCCCTCCGTCAATGCCGGGCAAGACGCAACCGTTGCCGGTGGCAGCCAGGCCACACTGCACGGCACTGCGACCGATCCGGAAAACGATCCGCTGACCTATCAGTGGACGCAAACATCCGGCCCGGCCGTTACCCTCTCCGCGGCGACGTCACTTACTCCTGGCTTCACCGCCCCTGCCCGAACTGCTGCTGCTCAGGTGCTGACGTTCAGCCTCACCGCGAACGACGGCACGTCAGCTTCAAGTCCCGATGACGTTGTCATAACGGTTCCGGCAAACTTTGCGCCGGTTTCCAATGCTGGCCCCGATGCCAACGTGCAAGGCGGCGCATCAGTGACGCTCGACGGTCGGGGATCAAGCGACGCGGATGGTGACACCCTGAGCTATTCCTGGGTTCAGACAGGAGGTCCGGCGGTCACACTGAATGGAGCCAACACAGCCCGCCCGTCATTTACCGCCCCTACCGCCACCGGAACAGCACAAGCACTGACATTTGCCCTGACAGTTGGCGATGGCATCGTTTCTTCTCCGCAGGATTCGGTGGTAATCACGGTCAATGCCAATCGCCCGCCCGTGGCGAATGCAGGGCCCGATCAAGGGCCGATCAACTCCGGTCAAACCGTAACGCTTAACGGTGCCGCTTCTTCGGACCCCGACGGCAATACGCTCACCTATAGCTGGACGCAGGTTTCCGGACCCGCCGTGACGCTGGTCAACGCAAACAGCGCCAACCCTACCTTTGTTGCACCCAATGTTACCGGGACACAGAACCTTGTGTTCCAGCTGGTGGTCAACGACGGGGTAGTGAACTCGGCACCTGCAACGGTTACCGTCGCAGTGCGCGCTGTGGGCACGATCACGGTTATCCAGCGCGTGGTAGGTGTTGATGGCACTTTCACCTATACATCCGATATCAGCGCTCTTTCGGGAACGATCGTAACTGCGAGCGGTTCGGGGCAACGTAGCGCGACACTTGTGCCGGCCGGCAGCCACACACTCTTTGCGGCGGATGCCCGCAGTGCCGGCTATGCTTTGACCGCAATCACCTGCAACGACACGGATTCAGTTGTGAATCTCGCCAATCGCAGCGTGGCGATTGCGCTCTCGCCCAACGAAAATCTGGTTTGCACTTTCACCAGCACCAACACCCGCGACGCCGCGCTGACGGCGATCTCAAACTTCCTCACAGCCCGCAACGCTGCGCTGCTGGCAAACCAGCCAGACCTTCAACGTCGGCTTGACCGGCTGACCGATCAGGCTGCAGTTGGCGGAAGTGCGGTCGCACTCGGGCTGCCTGTGCCAGGGTCTGGCCACCTGCCGTTCTCGATGTCTATCGCGCAGAAAAACGCGCATGTTTCATCAAGCTTGCGGATGGCACGCGCCGCTGCAAGTCCAGACCGCCAAGCCGCACCATTCGACATTTGGGCCGAAGCGATGATCGGTTCGCTCGATTATAGCGGGCAGTCTGGCAATTTCAGCGTGATCTACACCGGCGCAGACTATCGCTTCGGCAAGAACCTGCTGGTGGGCGGTCTTGTCCAGTTCGACAGCTTCTCGCCCAGCGGAACTGTTCGTGCCGGAACTGCTCGCGGAAGTGGCTGGATGGCCGGTCCCTATGTAACGGTCAGGATCGCTCCAAATCTCTACGCCGATGCCCGCGCGGCTTGGGGCACGTCGAATAACACGATCTCGCCGCTTGGCACCTTTAGCGATCCTTTTTCCACTTCTCGCGGTCTCTATAGTGCTTCGTTGATCGGGCAATTCGACATCGGAAATTCAACCCAGTTCCGGCCTGAAATTGCCATTCGCCATCTCGAAGAAAAGCAGAAGGCCTATACGGACAGCTTTGGCATTTCCATTCCCGGACAATCTGTGGCGCAGGGTGACATCGCCTTCCGTCCGCGAATCCAGCACAGCGTCGCCTTGCGCGGCGGTTGGACATTGCGCCCGTACTTCGCGGCCGACGGCATCTACACCTATGGCCTTGAACGCCAGACAGTGTTTGCCGACCAGTTCAGAATGCGCGTGGAGGGCGGTGCAGAGCTGCTTTCGGCCGTATCACTCAGGTTCGGGGTCTCGGCCTTCCACGACGGCATAGGCAGCAGCGGATTCAAGAGCACCGGTGGACGGTTCACCGTATCGTTCGGCTTCTAGTTTCTGACCTCTGCCGCAGCGAACGGCGGCTCTTCCAATGCGACCCGGGGAGAGCCGCCGTTCCATATTTTATCCGCCCCTGAGCAATTGCACGCCCCAATCCCGCTCGAACAAATAGAGCAGCAAGCGCGCCGCCTCTCCGCGCTCTCTGGTCAATCCACCATCGCGCTCGATCAGCAATCGCGCGTCGTCGTGCGCCAAGGGCAGCAACCGCTGGATCTGTTCCAGCGAGGCGACCCGGAACGGCGTATCGCCCGATTGCCGCGTCCCCAGCAGTTCCCCGCCGCCGCGCAGTTCCAGATCTTCTTCGGCAATCCGGAACCCGTCCTGCGTCTCACGCATCAGGGCGAGCCGTTTGCGGGCAGTCTCGGACAGTTCGCTCCCACGCAGCAGCAGGCAAGTACTCTTGCCGTCCCCGCGCCCTACCCGTCCGCGCAGCTGGTGGAGCTGGGCCAGACCAAAGCGTTCGGCCTGTTCGATGACCATCAGCGTGGCGTTGGGAACATCAACGCCGACCTCGATCACAGTGGTGGCGACCAGCAACTTGGCGTCACCCCGGGCGAACCGCTCCATCGCCGCATCCTTCACCTCAGGACGAAGCTGGCCGTGGACCAGAACGACAGTATCACCAAAGCGCAGTTCCAATTCGGCAAAGCGAGCCTCGGCGGCGGCAATATCTTCGGTTTCGAGTTCGCGCACCATCGGGCAGACCCAATAGGCCTGTTGCCCCGTCTCAAGGTGGCGGGATAGCGCGCTTACCACGTCATCCATCCGCTCCACCGCGACAACCCGCGTGTCGATCGGCTGCCTGCCCGGCGGCATTTCATCGAGCCGGCTGACGTCCATTTCGCCATACTGCGCCAATGTCAGCGTGCGCGGAATCGGCGTGGCAGTCATAGCCAGGCAATGCGGCGTGCGCCTGCCCTTTTGCGTCAACATCAGCCGCTGCCCGACACCAAAGCGGTGCTGCTCATCGATCACCACCAGCGCGAGATTCTTGTAGGAAACCGTGTCCTGAAAGATCGCATGGGTACCTACACAAATCTGGATCGAGCCATCAACCAGCCCCATCAGGATCGATTCGCGCGCCCTGCCCTTGTCGCGGCCGGTGAGCAGGGCGATGTTGACGCCAGTACCAGAGAGCATCTTCGACAGCGTCTCGAAGTGCTGGCGAGCAAGAATTTCCGTCGGAGCCAGCAGAGCCGCCTGCGTCCCGGCTTCCACCGCCACCAGCATTGCTTCCAGCGCCACTACCGTCTTGCCGGAGCCGACATCGCCCTGCAGCAAGCGGAGCATCGGTGCGGCCTGCTGCAGATCAGCTTCTATCTCCGCAATTGTGCGCTTTTGCGCGCCGGTCAGGCCGAAGGGCAGATTCAGTTTGGCGCGAAGTGAACCATCACCGCGCAGCGGCGTTCCTGTCTTGGCCCGGTTGGCATTGCGCACCAGCATCAGCGCGAGGCTGTTGGCCAGCAATTCGTCATAAGCCAGCCGGTCGCGCGCCGAAACATGCTCGCCCTTGTGCGCGAGTTCCAGCGCATCGCGCCAGGCGGGCCACTGCATCTTGTCGAACAGGCCGGGTTCGATCCATTCGGGCAGCGCGGGCGCGTGACCAATGGCCTGTTCCACCAGCGCCGCCACCCTGCCCTGCGTCAGCCCCTCGGAAAGCGCATAGACCGGCTCACAAAGTGCTCCCAAAAGCGCTCCTGAGGCCTCGCTAACGTGATCAGGGTGGACGATCTGGAGCATCTGGCCAAACTGGTCGAGCCGCCCGGCCACCCATTTCTTCTCGCCAAGCGGCAGAGTCTTCTTGGCCCAACCGGTGTTGCGCCCGAAATAGGTTACCGCGCAGATGTTTCCCGGCCCGTCGCTTGCCAACACGCGGAAAGGCCCGCGCCCGGCTGATGATCGGTATTCCACTGGCGTCAGGGCGACGACGATGTTCTCGCCCACGCTGGCCTCGTCGAGATCCGAAACGGCGCGGCGCTGAACAAATCGGTCCGGCAGGTGATAGGCCAGATCACGCACCCGGGTGAGCGACAGCTTCTCCAGCGGACGCGCCAGCCCCGGCCCGACGCCTTTCAGGCTGGCCGTTTCGATGAACAGCGGGTTGAGGCGATCGGGGCGCATTTTGCCTCCATAGCGAGGGTTGGCCCTTGCCTCCAAGCCCGTGTGCACTTAGCGCAACCAAAATGAACCAAGAAGACCGCCTCAAACGCCTCCAATTCCGCGCATGGCACCGCGGCACGCGCGAGGCTGACTATATGATCGGCTGTTATTTCGACTCATTCCACCGCGAATGGGGCGAAGCGGAACTGGTCTGGTTCGAAACGCTGATCGAAGAAGAAGACGTCGATATCCTCGGCTGGGCGCTTGGTACGCTGTCGGTGCCAGAGGAATATGCCGGTCCGATGATGGAGCGGATGAAGGTCCTCGATTACGTTGAAATCCCGCGCTGACAGAGCCGCGCCGGACAGCTAAGAGCTATTTCGAATCCAACCCCGCTGGCCGCAAATCGGCCCGCGGGGCAATTGCTATTGCCCAGAGCGCCTTTTCCATGCCTGATATTTCGAAGATACTGACCGCCAAAACCCCGCTCACCCTCGCCTCGGTAGCACGGGGGGCGCAGCCTTTGGTTTTGGCCGACCTTGCCCGGGCAGCAAAAGGCCGCGCTGTTTTCATCGCGCCGGACGAGGCAGCCATGCGCGCTGTCGCCGATGCCGCGCAATTCTTTGCGCCAGAGCTGGAAGTCATCGAGTTCCCGGCATGGGACTGCCTGCCATATGACCGTGCCAGCCCTGCCCTGTCCGTCTCGGCGCGGCGTCTCTCGGCGCTCCACCGGCTACAAAGCCCGAAGCAGGGACCACAGCTGCTGGTCACCACGGTCAACGCCACGTTGCAGCGTGTACTAACGCCATTCCGCATCCGCGAATCGGTGAGGCTGCTCAAGCCGGGCATGGAGATCAGCCGTGACAGCCTGATCGGCCTGCTGATGCGCCAAGGCTATTCGCGGACTGACACCGTGGCCGATGCCGGCGAATTCGCGGTGCGCGGCTCGATCTTCGATATCTACCCTTCGGGGCTGGAAGCTGGCCTGCGGCTCGATTTCTTCGGCGACGAGCTGGAAACGCTGCGCCTCTTCGATCCCAATACCCAGCGCTCTACGGGGGTGGTGGACCAGCACCTGCTGCTTCCGGCAAGCGAAGCCCTGCTCGATGAAGAATCAGTCAAACGCTTCCGCACCCGCTACCGCGAGCAGTTTGGTGCCAATGCCACCTCCGATCCGCTCTATCAGGCTGTCAGCGATGGTCGGCGACTCGCAGGCATGGAGCACTGGCTACCCGCTTTCGAGGATCGGCTGGAAACCCTGTTCGATCACCTCGGCCCTGACGACCTGATCGTCAGCGACAATGCCGCAATCGGCGCAGCGGACGAACGGCTTGCCGACATTGCCGACTATTTCGCTGCACGCACCGATACCTCCGGCAAGGCCGCCGGTTCCTATCGCCCGCTCAAACCCGATGCGCTCTACTTGACCCGCACCGAACTGGACCAGCGCCTCGCCACATGGCCGATCCACCGCGCCGATATTTTCGCGCAGCCGGAAAGTGTTGCAGTCATCGACTTCGGCTTCGGCTCGGGCCGCGATTTTGCGCCTGAGCGCGCGCGCGGTGACAACGTATACGAAGCAGCAGCGCGTTACCTCAACGGGCAAGCCGTACAGGGCCGCAAGACGCTGATCGCCTGTTACTCGGTCGGCAGCCGCTCCCGTATTGCCGCGATTCTGGGCGAGGCTGTGCGGCCAGCACCGCAGATCGCAGACACCTGGCAAGAAGCGCTGGGGCTGGCGGCGAAGAACGTTCCTGTCGCGCTGGTCCTGCCTCTGGAAACGGGTTTTGCCTCGGCTGATCTCGAAGTAGTCACCGAACAGGACATTCTCGGTGACCGGCTTGTCCGCCGCAAGAAGCGCCGGAAAAGCGCCGATGCCTTCCTCGCAGAACTCGCTGCGCTCACCCCCGGCGATCTGGTTGTCCACATGGACCACGGCATCGGGCGATATATGGGCCTGCAGTCGATCCCGGTGGGCAAGAGCCCGCACGATTGCGTCATGCTGGTTTATCATGGCGGTGATAAACTCTACGTTCCGGTCGAGAACATCGACGTGCTTTCGCGCTTCGGCAGCGAGAGCGAAGGCGTGGCGCTGGACCGGCTGGGCGGCGAAGGCTGGCAAAAGCGCAAGTCCAAGCTTAAGGACCGCATCCGAGAAATCGCGCACGAATTGCTGCGCACAGCCGCCGCCCGCGCACTCCGGCAAGCCCCGGTTCTGGTTCCCGAACAGGCTGCCTATGACAAGTTCGCTGAAGGCTTCCCCTGGCAAGAAACCGAAGATCAGGAAGCTGCAATCGAGGACGTGCTGAACGATCTCGCCGAGGGCAAGCCGATGGACCGTCTCGTGTGCGGCGACGTCGGTTTCGGTAAGACCGAGGTGGCCCTTCGCGCCGCCTTTGTCACCGCCATGGCCGGCCAGCAAGTCGCTCTGATTGCGCCGACGACCCTGTTGGCCCGCCAGCACTATTCGGGATTCGCCGAGCGCTTCGGCGGCTTCCCGCTCAATGTCGGGCGCCTCTCGCGTCTGGTGGGCGAAAAGGAGACCGCGAGCACCAAAGCGGGTCTGGCTGAAGGCACGGTCGATATCGTCATCGGCACCCATGCGCTTTTGGCCAAGAACCTCAGCTTCAAGCGGCTTGGCCTTGTAATTGTCGATGAGGAGCAGCGCTTCGGCGTCAACCATAAGGAGCGGCTGAAGCAGCTGCGCACCAACGTCCACGTGCTCACGCTCACCGCCACGCCGATCCCGCGCACCCTGCAGATGGCCATGTCGGGCCTGCGCGAGCTTTCGACCATCCAGACCCCGCCGGTCGACCGCCTCGCCGTGCGCACCTATGTGATGGAGTGGGACGACATGGTGATGCGCGAGGCACTGCTGCGCGAGCATCACCGCGGCGGGCAGAGCTTCATTGTCGTGCCGCGCATCGCCGATATGGCCGATGTCGAGGAATGGCTGCGCAATACCGTGCCCGAAGTGCGATTTATCGCCGCCCACGGCCAGATGTCGGCGAGCGAAGTCGAAGAGCGGATGAGCGCCTTCTACGAAAAGAAATACGAGGTGCTGCTGAGCACGACCATCGTCGAGAGTGGCCTCGATATCCCCAGCGCCAACACCATCATCATCCACCGCGCTGACCGTTTTGGTCTCGCGCAACTGTATCAGCTGCGCGGCCGCGTGGGCCGTTCGAAGCTGCGCGCCTATGCCTACCTCACGACTCCTGCCGATACGGCGCTGTCCGAAGTTGCGGAGAAGCGGTTGAAGGTTCTGGGCGATCTCGACAGCCTGGGCGCCGGTTTCCAGCTTGCCAGTCACGATCTCGATATTCGCGGCGCGGGCAATCTGCTCGGTGACGAGCAGTCCGGCCACATCCGCGAGGTGGGCTTTGAGCTTTACCAGTCGATGCTGGAAGACGCGATCCTTGAGGCACGCGCTGGCGCAGCGGGCATTGAACGCGATGCCACGGGCCTCAGCCCGCAGATAACTGTCGATGCGCCAATCATGATCCCTGAAACCTACGTGCCCGATCTCGCGGTCCGCATGGCGCTTTATCGCCGCCTGAACGACGCCGCCGATCAGGAAGAGATCGATTCGCTGTCCGCCGAAATGATCGACCGCTTCGGGCCCCTGCCCCAGCCCACCACAAACCTTGTCCGCCTTATCGAGATCAAGCGGCAGGCAATCGAAGCCAATATCGCCAAGATTGACGTCGGGCCGAAGGGAACGCTGGTCGCCTTCCACAATGATACTTTCCCCGATCCCTTGGGGCTGGTCGCCTATGCCCAGCGGCTGGAAGGCACAATCAAGCTGCGGCCGGATAACAAGATCGTCGTCACCCGGGTCTGGGGCGATCCAGTGGCGCGGCTTAACGGTCTGTTCCAGCTGACCAAGGGCCTCGCCCAGATCGCTCGCAAGGCACGGAAGGCAAGTTAGCAATTCCTTTGTAACCCGCTGTTAGAACGCTCCTATACGGCAGTTTTTCTGCGATTTTGGGGATAGTGCTTCGGTGGCAAGAGCAAAGGCGCTCGAACCGGCCAGTGCAGGGCAATTCAACACGGTAAGGCTGCTGGCCGAGCCGCGGATAACTGCACGGGGTTTGAGCGAGGTCTCCGGCCCGGCAGCGATAACCTGCTGGGATGCCCTGGCTGCCCGCGCTGGCGAGCCTAATCCCTTCTTTGAGAGCTGGTATCTGCTGCCGGCTCTTAGGGGCCTTGATCCGGCGGGCAAGGTCCGCCTGTTGGTGCTGGAATCGGACGGCGAGTGGCTGGGATTGGTCCCGATCAGCCTTGATAGCCGCTATTACACCTATCCCCTGCCGCAGCTGTGCAACTGGATACACGGCAATTGCTTCCTTGGCCTGCCACTGATTGCCAAGGGCTATGAGGCGGCTTTCTGGCAAGCTTTGCTGGACTGGGCGGATCACAATGCTGCTTACGGCCTGTTCCTCCACCTCAGCCATTTGCCACTGGAGTCCCGGGCCTGCCAGATCCTTCGATCCCTGCTCGCCGAGACCAGTCGCAATTCCGCGCTGGTTCACAGCGAAGAGCGCGCACTTCTGGCCTCGCCGATGTCCGCCGAGGAATACTGGGAGGCATCGCTGAGCGGCAAGAAACGCAAGGAGCTGCGCCGCCAGCGCAATCGACTTGCCGAACTTGGCACGGTTGCGATCGAACAGACGCGAAGCGCTGCAGGCCTCGCGGAATGGATGGAAAGCTTCCTCGCGCTTGAAGCGGCGGGCTGGAAAGGTTCTGCAGGCTCGGCCCTTGCCAGCGACCCGGCGACACATGAATTGTTTCGTGAGGCGCTCACAGGCGCCGCAGCGCGCGGTCGGCTCGAGCGCACTTCGATCACGCTGGATGGCCAGCCCATCGCCATGCTCGCCAGCTTCATCGCTGCTCCCGGCAGCTTCTCGTTCAAGACTGCTTTTGACGAGGCCTATTCGCGATTCTCGCCGGGTGTTCTGCTCCAGCAGACAAACCTTGCCCTGCTCGATGACCCGGAAGTGGCCTGGAGCGACAGTTGCGCAGCAGCCGACCATCCGATGATCGATCACATCTGGCGCGAGCGCCGGACCATTGGCCGTCTTTCGATTGCGATTGGCGGAGCCGCCCGGCGCACCCTGTTTGCCGGGCTTGCCTACCTTGAGTGTGGCTTCAAATCGGGAACAGCCAAGCCATGACCGTATTCTCGCCCGCTGACCGCGAAACATTTGCGGCCAATTACCCTGAAGTCCCGCACAAACTGACCCATCGGCTCGGCGCGCATCCGCTATTGGAGATCGAGGCGCTCGCTGGCCTGGCGGAATCCCTGCCAAGCGAATCAATCGAATACAACGCATCGGACCAACCCCTTGGTCTGGATGGCAAACCCGATCCGACCGGTATGCCCATTGGTGAAACGATCCGGAACATCGGGCAGAGCGGCAGCTGGGCGGCTCTTAAGAATGTGGAGCAAGACCCCGCCTATGCGGCACTGCTGGCTGACCTTCTCGCCGAAATCCGGCCCGAGATTGAGGCCAAGACGGGGGCCATGCTCAAGGCCCAGGCCTTCATCTTCATCACATCGCCGGGCGGCGTGACACCCTATCATTTCGATCCCGAACACAACATTCTGTTGCAGGTGCGCGGATCGAAAGTGATGACCCAGTTTCCCGCAGGCGATCCCCGCTTTGCCCCTGATGAGGTCCACGAAACCTATCACACCGGCGGGGCCAGAGAGCTGAAATGGAGCGAGGAACTGGCCGCCAGCGGAACCGAGTTTGCAATTCAAGCTGGCGAAGCGCTGTTCGTACCCGTCATGGCCCCGCATTTTGTCCGCAATGGCCCGGAAAGCTCGGTTTCACTGTCAATTACCTGGCGCTCTGACTGGAGCTTTGCCGAAGCTGATGCGCGCGCCTTTAATGGCACTTTGCGCAGGATGGGCATAAAGCCGCGAGCGCCAGGGCGCTGGCCTTCCGGTAATCGCGCCAAGGCGCTCGGTTGGCGGCTCTTGCGGAGGATCGGGGCCTGATCAGATCCCCAGCAGGCTGCTGAACCGGCCCTCTGCAGGCTTCCAGTCTAATCCTTGCTGTTCGAGCCAAGCATCGTTGTAATAGGTTCCGGCATAGCGCAGGCCTGAATCGCACAGGATCGAGACCACCGAGCCTTCCTCCCCGCGCGCTGCCATTTCCTCAATCAGCGCCATACAGGCAGCAATGTTGGTACCCGTTGAGCCGCCAACCGGCCTGCCAAGGCGACGGGCAATCGCCCGCATCGCGCCGATGCTGTCTGCATCCGGAATGGCGATCATCCGGTCGATCAGATCGGGAAGGAAGCTGGGCTCAACTCGCGGTCGGCCAATACCCTCGATCAGGCAGCAGAATCCTTCGGGTGGAGTTGTCACCGAGCGATCAGCGAAATGATGATGGAACACTGATCCTTCCGGGTCAGCTACGCATAGCCGCGTCTCGGTTCTGGCGTATCGGATATAGCGCCCAAAGGTTGCCGAGGTGCCGCCTGTTCCAGCGCCGCAGACGATCCATGCCGGCTCGGGATGGTCTTCGCGTTCCATCTGCTGAAAAACGCTCTCGGCAATGTTGTTGTTGCCGCGCCAGTCGGTTGCGCGTTCGGCAAAAGTGAACTGGTCAAGGAAATGCCCGCCGCTCTTTCGGGCCAACGCTGACGCGACTTCATAGATCGCACCGGGATTGTCGACAAACTGGACATCGCCGCCCTGGAACTGGATGGCCTCGACCTTTTCTGGTGAGGTCTTGGCAGGAACCACCGCGACAAATTTCAGTCCGATTAGCCGGGCAAAATAGGCTTCTGAAACTGCCGTAGAGCCGCTGGTTGCATCCACCAGCAAGCTTTCCGGCCCGATCCACTGGTTGCACAGGCCATAAAGGATCAGCGAGCGCGCCAGACGATGCTTCAGGCTCCCCGTCGGGTGCACAGACTCATCCTTGAGGTAAAGCGTGATCCCCGGAAAACGCGGCAATTCAATGCGGATAAGGTGCGTATCGGCCGAACGATTGAAGTCCGCCTCGATCTTGCGGATCGCTTCATTCGTCCATTCCCGGGTGCAGATCATCTTGGCTGTTTGTCCTCAAACATGGTCTATCCGCCGGGGTGATAGAAGTCATAGATCAATTGCGCCACTGTCGCGCTGACGCCCGGCGCGCATTGCAGATCTTCGATGCTCGCCGCGCGGACTTTTCCGGCCGTGCCAAAGTGCAAAAGTAAAGCCCGTTTACGCGCTGGTCCGATACCGGGGATTTCATCCAGCGGGCTGGCGGTGATCGCCCGGCTTCGCTTGTCACGATGTGCGCCGATAGCGAAGCGATGGGCTTCGTCGCGCATACGCTGGAGGTGGAACAGGACCGGGGAATTGAGCGGCAACGTCCGCTCGCTGCCATCGATAAAGTGGAATACTTCGCGGCCAGCATTGCGGTCTGGGCCTTTGGACACGCCGACCAGCAGCAGGTCTTCGATCCCTAGCTCTTCTAGCGCCTCGCGCACCGCCGATAGCTGCCCCTTGCCGCCGTCGATCAGCACGAGATCGGGCCAGGTGCCTTTATCGCGTTCCGGATCATCTTCCATTGCCCGGGCAAAGCGGCGAGAGAACACCTCGCGCATCATGGCAAAGTCATCGCCGGGCGCGGTTTCGGGGCGCTTGATGTTCCATTTGCGGTACTGGTTCTTGAGGAAGCCATCGGGCCCGGCGACGATCATCGCGCCAAGTGCGTTGGTGCCCTGAATGTGGCTGTTATCATAGACTTCGATCCGCTGCGGAATGTCCGAAAGGTCAAAGAATTCGGCGAGTTCCCGCATGACCTTGGCCTTGCTGCCGCTCTCAGCGAGCCTGCGATCAAGCGCTTCGATCGCATTGCGGCTCGCCTGTTCGATCAGCCGCCGCCGGTCTCCGCGTTGCGGCACCGATATTTCCACCCGCCCGCCGGCGTTGATGCCGAGTGCCTCGCAAAGCAGTTCCACTTCGGTGATCGCGCGATCGACGAGGATCAGTTTCGGAGCTGGCACCTCTTCGTAGAATTGCGCCATAAAGCTTTGTAAAATAGCATCTTCATCAAGCCCATCAGTGTGGCTCGGAAAGAAAGCCCGATGGCCCCAGTTCTGGCCGCCGCGAATGAAGAAGGCCTGGATGGCAATGTGCCCGCCTTTGCTTGCCAACGCGAAGATGTCAGCGTCGCCCAGCCCTTCGGCATTGATCGCCTGACTGCCCTGAATGAAGGTCGCGGCACGCAAGCGGTCGCGCAACATGGCCGCACGCTCGAAATCCAGCGCTTCCGAGGCTTGCTGCATCTGCTCTTCAAGCTTGCGCTGCACGGCCTGGTTCTTTCCACCCAGAAAATCACGCGCTTCGGCAATCAGTTCCTCGTAACCAGCCTGATCGATCCGGCCGACGCAAGGCGCCGAGCAGCGCTTTATCTGATAAAGCAAACAGGGCCGGTCTCGCCGCGAGAAAAAACTGTCTGTGCAACTTCTTAAGAGGAATAGTTTCTGAAGAGCATTAATTGTCGTATTGACGCTCCCGGCACTGGCAAAGGGGCCATAATAATTGCCCTTGGCCTTGCGCGCGCCGCGGTGTTTGGTGATCCGCGGGAAGGCGTGATCGGAGCGCAGCAGGATGAACGGGAAGCTTTTGTCATCGCGCAGTAGCACGTTATAGGGCGGACGAAAGCGCTTGATCAGCTGCGCTTCGAGCAGCAGCGCCTCGGCTTCCGAATTGGTCGTCACGATCGTCATCGAACGGGTCTGCGAGACCATGCGCTGGATGCGGATCGGCAGGCGGTCAATCTGGGTGTAATTGGACACCCGGTTCTTCAAAACCCGCGCTTTTCCGACGTATAGAACGTCGCCCCGGGCATCGAGCATGCGGTACACACCGGGGCGCGACGGCAGCCCCTTCACCACATCACGGATCGCCGTGACGCCGGTTTCAAGGTCCGGCCTGCTGCCTTGCAAGGTAAATGTCGCCCGCCCCTCATTGAAGCGGTCGCTGCTTTGGCGGTCAGGTGGAACGGCGTTCTTGCGGGCCATGCCGCCAGTTAGCCGGATCAGAACTGTTTGCGCAACTCGATGCCAAGAAAACGACCGTTCGGATCAAGGATATCCGGTTGATAGCTTATCGGAACCAGCCCGTTCTGGTCGGTCACTTTCTGCTTGGCATCCAGGATGTTATCGATCCTGAGCTGCATCCGGGCGTTTTTCAGCGCCTTGCTCTTCCTGGCGATCCATTTTTGTTGGCCGAGATCGACGAACAGTCGCAAATTCAGCTTTGCCAGACTGCCAAAGCGCAGATTCGAGGAACCCGGCGCGCCGGTGCCGTCGATTTTCGAGGCGCCCGTCACCGAGCCGCTCATGCGCAGGCCAATACCCTTGTAAAAGGCGCCGCCCTCCAGCTCGACCGAATGCCGCGCTACGCCGCCGCCGGTCAGGGCATCTCCGTTCAGCAAGTCCAGAACCGGTCCGCCCGGCGCAATGAGCACGCGATTGCTAAATTGGATGGTGTGGTAGGCTGAAAGGCTCCACCGGCCCTGCCCGCCGCCCATACCGCCCATCATCATCATCGGCGGGCCACCACCACCCATGCGGGGGCCACCCATGGGAGGTCCGCCCATTCCGCCGCCGCGCGGTCCCCGGCCCTGCATGGCTGCATCGGCAGGACTCGCTTTGCCGAGTGTGCCGCCGATATTCAGGCCCCAGCGCAGCCGCGACGCCTTTTGGTTGGCGAAAGTCACAGGGCGGCGATCCAGCGCAATCAATCGCCCGCTGGCGTCGCGCGTAACGCGTCCCGGAAAGGCTGCCTCGATATCCGGCGTCAGCACCGGGAACGAGGCCGTGACATTGTCAGAATTATTGCGGAAATACTCGACGATCAGGTTGGAGTTGCTGATCAGCGGGATCTGCCAGTTCAGCCCCAACTTAAGGTCGCGGTCCCGCTCTTTGAGCAGCGCGCGATTGCCACCGGAAGTCACCGTAACCAAGGCGGTTTCGCCCCGGGCAAAGTCATAGACCGGAACGTTCAGGCTGACCGATTGGGGATTGCCCAGGCTGCCCAGATCGGGTGCCTGTTCGTTGACCAGCCAGCTCGCCTGCAGGCTCAGCTTGTCTGTCACCCCCCAGTTCAGCCCGGCGCTCCAGTCCACCACCGATCCGAAGTCGGAGAGCTGATCGATCCCGGCGCTGAAATTCAGAGAAATCGTGCCGATCGCACCCATAACATTGTCGCGGCGGCTGGTCAGCGGCAGGCCGACGTTGATCCCTACAGATGCATTCTGGCGATGTAAAACCGCATGACCGACGAGACTGCGCGTGTCGTCGCTGGCAATGCCGGTGAAGCTGTATCCAGCGCGAAAGGTTGTGGCGACCGGCCCGGCAGGAAGCTGAAATGGCCGACCGGCCAAGGTCAGCATCGAAGTTGCGGAATCGTTCACGGTGTAGGCCCGGTCAGCTCCTGCGCCGGCCAGCCGGGGCAAGGTGCCAGTGATGCCAAGCATTCCCGCCGCGACGGCGTCGGTAAGCGGCTTTGTCTCGGATCGCCGGTCAATGCGGGTGTCACTGGTGATATGACCGCCGTCGAGCGTCCCGGTGAAGCGCCAATCACCAAACTGCCAGTTGAACGTGGCTCCGCCCTGAATCGTGACTGTCTGGTTGTCTCGCCGCAAAGGGTCGCCAAATATGCGGTATGCGCTGATCCCGCCAACTCCCGGGGCCGTCAGGACAACGGAATTGAGCCCCGAAAACGAGTGGCTATCGCTGCGCGACACGGTTCCGTTGATCGCCAGCGAACCCGCCAGTCCTTTAGGCCCGAAGCCGGTTGACCAGGTTCCATCAAGCGTCGCGCTGGTGCTTTCGGGGATAAGGGTTCTCGCCGCAGCAGGATCGGGATCGGTTGAAACCGTCAAAAGGCCGCTCGTCGCCTGCAAAACATTGCGCTCGGACTCTGTGAGCATCGTGGTGTGATTGCGCTCGGCGTGTAGATTCAGACGCTTAGGCCCGTCTGTGGCGAATAGTGTCGCTTCGGCATTGTTGACCTGTGAGCCACCACGTTCGGGTTGGTTATGCTCCAATTCGATGGTCTTGGCGGAAAAATGATCTTTCAGGATCAGGTTGACCACCCGTTGGTTGGCAGAAAAGCCGTACCGCAAGGCGACTTCCTCGGGAAGTATCTCTACGCGCTTGATCGCTTCCGGCGGAATATTGCGCATTTCGCGGAAGTTGGAGATGCGCTGGCCATTGAGCAACATCACCGGGCCGCCGCTGCCCCGGCCCCGCCCAGAACCGGTTTGAGGAGCGATTGCTGCGAGCAGATCCGAGATAGACGTTGCCCCCAGCGCGGTAATATCCGCTTCTGAAAGCGTCTGGATCGGCTTTTCCGGGGCATCCACCTGCCCTTTGACCCTGTCAGCGATAACGACGATCTGGCCAAGGCTTTTGGCTTCGTTTTCAATTGCGGCCGTATCGTCCTCATTGCCCGGGGTAGCAGGCGAGGCCCCCGGCGCCGGAGCCGTGCGCGTCACTTGGGCTGTTGCTGGTTGAACCATTGCCAGGGCAAGCAAAGGGAGTGCTGAAAAACGGACCAATTCTTTCATTCCACAGCCACTGCCGCGCCATTGCTTGTGGGGCAAGTCGCGTCCCGTAACAAATTGTCGCCATGCCAGTTGTCGATGGCTCCGCAACAAGGCTTCCCTTTTGCGCTTACCGCCGCTATTGGCCCCGCGACCAAGAGACAATCAGGACGGATGTGCATCGCCTATGGCGAAGGAAGAACTACTCGAAATGCGCGGTACAGTTGTTGAACTGTTGCCGAATGCCATGTTCCGCGTCCGTCTGGAAAACGATC
>CANFXW010000037.1 GCA_947451145.1 Sphingomonadaceae bacterium
GTCGAGCATCATGTCAGTTGACTTCATTACGCGTCGCTCCCTTCTGAGGCTCGCAACATGGGCGGGGGCACTGGTTGTCCACCTGTCGTCCGGCAGGTTGCGCGCGGCGGAGATCGGCAAGAACGACCTAAACGTAAAGAGGATGCCATATATGGCTGGCGATAGCCCTAATTTGGGCCTTGAATGGGAAAAGCTGATCGATGGCCTGCGTCCGCTAGGCGATGCGATGCGCGGTCGCGTCCCCGAAAGGTTGCGCGGCGATCCGCAAGTCATGGCTGAATCGATGCGGTTGCTGCTGTCTGGTGTGACGCGAGCGACAGCCGATGCACTTGTCGGTGACCGGCGGCATCCGATCTTCGTTCCCGAACTCAATATTGCCCAGAACATCTTTCAGCCCAACGCCGACACGATTTACAAGGCCTGCCTGATTGAAAAGGGCGGCAGCTATGTGATCAAGGGCGATCGCGGCACTGTGCGGATGGTTATTCTGGCGCAAATGGGGCCTGACACCCTGCGTACCGGTAAGCATCATCCGCTGCTGGGCCAGATCGATTTCGATTCACTCACTTTGGATGCCAACGGTCATTTCGAACTGGTGATCTCGCCGTCACGGCCCGCAGGTTACACCGGTGACTGGCGACAACTCGATCCGCTGTGCGAAAAGTTCATGGTCCGCGTGGTCGGCTGCGACTGGGGCGTTGAGCGGGAACCGCGCTTTGGCATCGCCCGGCTCGACGTGGATGAGGCCAAAGGGCGTAATTCCGCTGAAACCTTGCACCATGCTTTTGGCGAAATCCCCGGCATAGTCGGCGTTTGCGCACTGGCCTTTCCCACCCATGTTGAGGAACTGCGGGCGCAGGGGCATCTCAATGCACTCAAGATTTTCGATGTATCGCAGATGTCGGGGCTGGCCGGGCAGTTTTATTATGAAGGCGCCTATGAACTGGCCGATGATGAGGCGCTGATCACCGAGGTAAAGGTTCCGGCCAAGTACCGCTACTGGTCGATCATCCTGACCAACGATCTTTATGAAACGACGGACTGGTATAACAATCAGGCCAGCCTGAATGATAAGCAGGGCGTTGTGGACAGCGACGGCATTTTCCGCACCGTAATCTCAGCGCGCGATCCCGGCGTTCACAACTGGCTCGACACATCGGGATATGCGTCGGGGGCAATTCAGGGCCGGTGGTTCGAGGCGAGCGAAAAGCCGATGCCGTCGATCAAGAAGGTCAAACTGGTGGATGTTGATCAGCATCTCCCTGCCAATACAAAACGCGTAAACTTGGCTGAGCGCGCGATTGCCTTGCGCAATCGCCGCCTTGCCGCCCAGATGCGTATCATCTGGTAACTGGAGCATACCATGAGCACCGAAACCCTTCCTTCCCACGTCCCCGCCGACAAGGCTGTGCGGCTGCCATACTTTGCCCGTGAAGTGGTGAAGGACTGCCCGCAGGAAACCCTGATCCCGGAAATGCACCGCACCTTGGGCCCGATCACCTATGTGACCAACATTTTCCCGGGCGATAAGCCGGGCTGGCTGCTGACCGGTTATGATGACACCATGACCATGCTGCGTGATCCCGATAACTACACCAAAAACGGCATGGGTCAGTGGTCGCAGTCCATTGGCGAAAACTGGCTGGTGGTTCCCACTGAAGTCGATCCGCCTATGCACGCGTTCTATCGCAAGGCGCTGAACCCGAACTTTTCGCCGCAGAAAATGGCAGCGATGAAGGACGATCTGCGTCGTCGCGCTGGCGATCTGATCGACAAGTTCAGGGACCACAAGGACTGTGACTTTGTGAACGAATTTTCGGAACGCTATCCGATCTACATCGTACTCGATCTGCTGGGCCTGCCGCAGGATCGCATGGCGGAATTTCTCGTCTGGGAAAAGGACATGCTCCATTCCAATGACTGGGAAGTGCGCAGCAGTGCGGTGAAGAATGCGGTCAATTACCTGAAGGTAGAAATCGCCGAACGCCGCATTTCACCGCGCGATGATTACATGAGCAAGATCTTCGAATTTGAAGCCGAAGACGGCCGCAAATGGAACGATGAGGAGGTGCTGGGACACTGCTTCAATCTGTTTCTTGGCGGGCTGGATACGGTGACTTCCTTGCTCGGAAACATCTTCACTCACCTTGCCCGCTATCCTGAGCAGCAGCAGGAACTGCGCGACCACCCGGAACGTATCATTCTCGCTGTCGAAGAGTTCTTGCGGGTTTACGGTCCGGTTACAGCGTTCCGCATCGCGGCGCGTGAGATTGAGTTGCACGGGCAGAAGATCATGCCCGGCGATTACGTGTCAGTAGCAACGCCGGTGGTCAATCAGGATCCCAGCCTGCATGACAATCCATCAGAAGTGCGCTTTGATCGCAAGGCGGCGCACATCGCGCTGGGCGGCGGGATTCACAAGTGCCTGGGCATGCATCTTGCCCGGCTGGAATTGCAGACGGCTCTGGAAGAATTCCTCAAAGCCATCCCGCAATTCCGCCTTAAGGATGGCTTTGAGGTGGGCTATTTCGTCGGCAATATCACTTTCGTGCCAAAGCTTGAATTGCAGTGGGACTGATCATTTCAGGCGGTGTGCATATCAACGTGAAAGCGTGACAGGCGCAGGGCGGCGATCTTCCATTCGCCGCCCTCTCGCCGATAGGATTCATGGTACTGACCATAGCCGGTAATCGACGCCACCCCGGGTATTGGCGACAGCCCTTCGCGCCAGACGACCCGATCCTGCATGGCCCACACACCCAGCGCGGTATCATTGCCAGCAAGCGTGATTTCAGGCGTGTGAACCTGATGGCTGGTGGCCGCATCATCAACTGCAAACCGCACTTGGGCAACGATCGCAGGAATGCCGGTGATCGGCGGGTTTCCGGTATCCTCGCTGACGTCCATCACCGCATCATCGGTGAACAACGCAGCAAATCCTGACCAATCCTTGGTGTCCAGAAGGCGGCAATAGCGCGCTTTAACGGCGCGGATGTCATCGATGGCGAGTAGGGTTTGCAGGGCGTCCATTGTGATCTCCTCGCAAGGTGTTCTGCGTCAGTCATCAACCTTTGGCACCCTGCCTTTGGGCAGGTTGATTGTTCACTGTGGACTTGGATTATGTCTGCAATCGCGATTAGCGCGTAAGGATGACCCTGATGATTCAAGAGCCAGGCGCGCAAGCGCTGTTTGACAAGTTCGGCACCTATATTCTGCCGGGCCGTGTCGATGATCCGCGCCGCGGAATTGACGAGGCGCTGGAAGCAGAGCGGATCGGCCTGGGAGCGGTGTGGATATCCGAACGCTTTGCCCTGAAGGAACCGGCGGTGCTGGCCGGTGCCGTCAGTGAGGCAACCTCGCGCATCCGCATCAACGGCACGTTCTACGCCACCATGCGACACCCGCTGGTTACTGCCAGCATCGCCAACATGATGCAGGCGATGAGCGATAATCGCTTTGGTATGATGTTCGCACGCGCCGTGCCAGCCTATATGAAAATGATGGGCGCACCTGCCATTACCATGGAGCGGCTCGCCGATTATATCAGCATCTTCCGCCGGCTCTGGCAGGGTGAGGAGGTCAGTTACGATGGGCTGTTGGGCAAATTTCCGTCGCTCAAACTGACGGACTTGCACGATGGACCCAAGCCGCCGATCATTTTCACGGCCATTGGCCCCAAGAGCCTGGAATTTGCCGGGCAGCATTGTGATGGCGTGCTGCTGCACCCGTTTGTCTCACCCACCGGTGTCAGGAACAGCGCGAAGATCGTGCGCGATGCAGCCGAGAAGGCGGGTCGCGATCCTATGTCGGTGCGCATCTATCACAACATCATCGTTGCGCCGGACTTGCCCAGAGATGAGGAAGACGCGGTAGTGCGCGGCCGCGCCATTACCTATTTCGAACTCCCGGGGTTTGGTGACCTGATTGTCCAAATCAATGAATGGGACAGCGGCGTGCTCGACCAGATCCGCGCCCATCCGAAGATCGCTGGCCTTAATGGCAAGCCTGCCGATCAGGCCTATACGCGGGCTGAACTGGTCGATGTCGGGCAGATACTGCCCCAGCAGTGGATCGACGAAGGGGCTGCCGTTGGCACAGCTGCACACTGCGCCGATCAATTGATGGCCTATCTTGATGCCGGTGCCGATGAAATTCTGCTCCACGGTGCCGCGCCTAAAGACATGGGCCCGCTGACTACCGAACTGAAACGCGCACTGGCGACGAAAGGACTCTGAAATGGCGCTGACTGCGGAAGATGTGCAGACCCGGTTGCGCGATTGGCTGGAAGCTAACGTTTCGGGCTGGAGCAATGTCAGACTGCGCCCGTTGGAAGTCTCGCTAGGATCAGGCTTTTCGGCGGAAATCTTCTTTGTCGACGTCGATTATCACGATGCCTCGGGCGCGCAGACACGCACGCTGGTGGTGCGCCGTCAGCCGACGGATCTGGAAGTTGTGCTGGGCTCCAGCCTTGAGCTGCAGGGCCGGATGATGGCTGCGCTTGACCGTCTGAAATTGGCCCCTGTGCCAGACTGGATTGGCATGGAGCTTGATCCGGCAGTTCTGGGCAATCCGTTCCTGATCATGGGCCGGGTTGAAGGCCAGTCGGCTACACAAAACCCCAACTACAACAGCTCTGGCTGGATTGCCGACATGACGCCAGCCGAGCGCGGCGTGACGTGGAAGAATGCGATCGAGGCCTTCGCCCAGCTGAGCAAGATAGATTGGCAGGCCGATGGCTTTGGCTTTCTAGCCCGCGCGGAATGGGGAAAGCCGGGGCTGGATCAGTATCTCGGCCATATCGAGGCGTGGTATCACGGTTGCCGCAAGGATCGGGTGATGCCGACCGTAGATGCGGCGATTGCCTACATTCGCGCCCATGAGCCGAAAGAAACCCCGGTCAATGTGCTTTGGGGCGATAGTACCCCATCGAACGTGATGTTCCGTCCCGATGGCAGCGTCAGCGGATTGATTGACTGGGAACTGGCGGCAATGGGCCCGTCGGAACTCGATCTCGCTTGGTGGCTCTATTTCGACGATCTGTTCAGCCGTCGCTTCGGTGTCGCGCGTCTGGAAGGTTTGCCCACGCGAGACGAGAGCATTGCGATCTGGGAAGCAGCTGTTGGCCGCAAGGCGCAGCACCTTGATTATTATGACGTCGTTGTCGCGCTGCGTATGGCACTGGTGGTGGTTGGTGCGTTTGACCGTCAAGTTGGGGTTGGCAATATCCCGCCCGAGAACAAGTCGCTCAACGCCAATTTCATGACGCTCTACCTCGCCGAGCGGCTGGGAATGGAACTGCCTGAGCTAGGGCCAGACTTTTACGCCTTCATGAGCAACATGACGCCGGTGGATCAAAAGGACGATTGATCGGCCATCAAGGCAAGGCCGTTATCGATCACCAGGCTATTGCGCTCCACTGCCTCGGCGCGGAATTGAAGTGTTTCACCATCCTGCCAGATGACTGAGCGAATGGTGTCGCCCGGATAGACCGGGGCAGTGAAGCGCAGGGCGATCTCGCGCAGGCGCACGGCTTTGCCTTGACCGCACGCGTGGATCAACGCGCGGGCAACCAGTCCCATAGTGGAAAGGCCGTGCAATATCGGCATGTCTAGCCCCGCGCTGCGCGCTGTTTCTGAATCGATGTGCAAAGGGTTGCGGTCACCTGAGAGGCGATAGATGGCGGCCTGCGCCCGCGAGGTTGGCAGCGAGATTTCGAAATCGGGATCGCGTTCAGGCGTGGCCGGCAAGGTATCACCCGGCAATTCACGGGACCCTCCAAAACCGCCTGCACCGCGCGCAACCCAGACCTCGGTTGCTTCGGCCACCAAGGTTCCGCCCGGCGTTTTCAACTGCTTGGTTGCACGGATCAATGCTGCTTTGCCGGGGCCCTTGTCTGCAAGATCAGTGACTGTCGTCTCACCGATCATCGTTCCGAAGGGATCGAGTGGTGCATACAATTTCAGTCGTTGTTCGCCGTGCAGGATGCTCAGCCAGTCGAGGCCGCAACTGGGGTCCATTGGCCAGAAACCGGGCGTGCCCAGAACCAGCGCCATGGTCGGCAAGGTCTGCAACTGGCGCTCAAACAAGAAGGAGGTTTCGTCAATCTCGGCGCTTAGGCCAGCCCCTGTGCCCAGAGCATAAAGAATTGCATCACGCGGATCGTAATCGTCACGCGCTTGCGGGATCGCGTAGGCAAGCAACTTTTCGGTATCAAGCGGCGCACTCATCGGGCGAACGCCCGGCGCAGGGCATCAAGACTGTCGCGCGCAGCCCGTTGGCTTACTGAAGCTCCATTGGCCATGCGAAAACCATGGAAGCAACCCGGATAGACCTTGAGCTCGGTTGAAACGCCTGCCCGGATCAGGCGGCCAGCGTAGGCAAGACATTCATCAACAAACAGATCGAGCGCGCCAACCATGATGTAGGCAGGCGGCAGGCCTGTCAGATCGCTGGCTCTCGCCGCAGAGGCATAGGGTGAGGTTACATTCTCACCTAGATAGGCTTGACGACAATAGAGACTGTTTTCTGCGCGCCAGATGAACTCCCCAGTTGTCGGGTTTGGCGGATCGGGCAATCGATCATCAAGCCGCGGCATTTCCAGATGCTGGAATGCGATGGAATACTCGCCGCGATCTCGCGCCAGCAGGCACAGGCAGGCCGCCATCGCGCCGCCAGCGCTTTCGCCACTGACGGCAATGCGCTTGGCATCGATATCCAATTCGGCTGCCGATTCATGGAGCCAGCGCAAGGCAGCATATCCATCCTCCATCGGGCCAGGGAAAGGCGTTTCCGGGGCGAGGCGGTAGTCCACCGACAGCACAAAACAGCCTATCTCCGCAGCCCATTGCATCAGTTGAGGCAGGCTCATTTCTGGCGCACCGATTACATGCCCACCTCCGTGAAAATGCAGGATTGCCGGGGCGTTCTTCGGCATGGAAATCGGCTGAATTGCCAAGCAGCGGATCACCCGATCACTCTCGCCGGACGGAATTTCCAATTCACGAAATTGCACAGGCAAATCAGGCAGCGGCTGTGCGGACAAAAGCGCTGCTATTCCGGCGCGCATGGCTGGAAGCGCCTCGTCTGAGAGATTCATTGGCGGAAAGTTGTCAATCAGAGCGAGCAGCTCGGGGTCAACAAGGTGGCGGGTTGTCATAGGGGCGGGGCGTCTTTCATGGCGGCCAGCATTTGCTGTCTTGGCTTTAGTTGATCACGACTAACGAGACTTTGTTGGCCGATACCTACCGCTTGGATGGTATCGCGAACAGATAGAAGTCAAACAACCCGATCTTGGCATCGCCAAAGGCGTTGGTTGAGAGGTTGTGCCCTGCTTGATGATTGCGCTTGCTGTCAGGCCATCGTCATTGCAAAACTGCAGACATGAACTTGGCGGACCTACTTGCAGGCGGGCGCGCGTGATGGTCGAAAAACCTCGCCATTCTTCCGCTGTAACGCTCGATCGCATTCTGGTGACGGCGCGTGATGCCTTTGCCGAACATGGCTTTGATGGCGCGAAGCTGGATAGCATTGCCAAAGCGGCAGGTGTTACCAAGCAACTGGTCTATCACTATTTCAAGACCAAGGAGGAGCTTTACGGCGTGGTGCTTGACCGTGTCTCCGATGAGACGCTCGCCATGCTGGACAGCCCGGATTACGATCAATTGCCCCCGCAGGATGCTGTCCGAAATCTGATCGAGCGGATCATTCAGGCCTATGTTGAAAACCCTTATATTGTCGGCATGACAGTCGATCAGGATCTCCACAAAGGCGAACATATCTCGCGCCGATCCAAATACATGCCATCGGTGCGAACCTTCGTCGCAGAGCGGGTTGCCCCAATGTTGGAGCGCGGTGTGGCGGAAGGTGTGTTCCGCAGCGGCATTGATCCGCGGTTGTTCTACTGGTCGATATTCGCGTTGGCGACGGCTTGCTTCACCCAGAACTGGGCCATGTCGCAAAGCACAGGCATCGATTTCACCGATGACGACGGCATTGGGCTGTGGCGTGACCACGTCACCAGCTTTGCATTGCAGGCGATTCTGGCACCCGCTTTACCGCGTTAAAAAGAACCGCTCTTCCCGTTGAGCCATCCATGCCCAACATATCCATCAAGCCGCAAAGGCATTGATGGAGAGGACGGAAATGGCATCCTATATCGTTGGGGTAGTGAGCAAGCATAATCTGGAACGCTACCAAGATTACGCAATGGCTGGATTCCGTTTGATTGACGGCGTCCAAGTCGAAGTCGGGCTGACCGATCAGCCGGAAGTGCTCGAAGGTAATTTCCCCGGCACGTCGATCATCATCATGAAGTTTGCCGACAATGATGCGGCGCGCAAATGGTACGACAGCGAGGGCTATCAGGAAGTCATTCCGATCCGGCAGGCGTCGGCAGATACCCACTTCGTCATCACATTCCAGTCATAAGGGGAGCGAACATGGCTACCTTTAAGCACCTGTTCAGCCCGTTCAAGATTGGCTCGCTGGAACTTCGCAACCGCGTTTTCATGTCGCCGCATGGCATGGTCGGGTTGGGCATCGGCACCGATGCGCAGGTTGGCTATTTCGAGGCACGCGCCAAGGGCGGTTGCGGGTTCATGGTCATTGCAAGCTGCAATGTGGTGCCCGCACCCCTGTTGCCCCCTGGCTGGTTTATCGAAGCCTATAACCGCGACCATATCCCTGCGATAAAGCGGATTGTTGATGCGGTTCACAAGCATGACACGAAAATTGTTCTCCAAGGCGTGTGGATGCAGGGTGATCCGACGGTTGGCCAAGCATCTGGACTGGCACCGCACAGCGTCTGGGGTGACACTCATCAACGCTCGATGACAGTGTCTGAAGTCAAGGCGCTGGTCGAAGCGCATATCGTGGCAGCTCAGCATGCTGAAGAAGCCGGGGCAGATGGCTTTGAATTTCCCATCGGTGGCGGAGCCGGGCTGCAAAGCTTTACTTCACCACTCTATAATCATCGCACTGATGAATATGGCGGCAGCTTGGAAAACCGGATGCGGATGGTGATGGAGATCATCGACGGCATTCGCCAGCGTTGCCGTCCCGATTTCGTCGTCGGCGTGGCGGTCAATGCCGACGATACCACGCTTGGCGGTGATGGGCTGAACGAAGGGCTGGGTATCTGCAAGCTGCTGTCAGACAGCGGCAACGTGAACTGGCTGCGGATCACCGCGCGCGGGCAGAAGCCGCAGATGACGCACTTTCATTATCCGTCGTCCTACATGAGTGAAGGTACTCACGTTTATGCGGCGGCGGAAGTGAAGAAGGTCGTCAATATTCCGGTTGTAAGCGGTGGTCGCATTCTGAATGCCGCTTACGGTGATCAACTGATCGACGAAGGCAAAGTCGACATGATCTTCGTCGCCCGTTCGGTGATCGCCGATCCGGAATGGCCCAACAAGTCGCGCGAGGGCAAGGGCAGCGAAATCCGCGCCTGCATTGGCGATCTGGAAGGCTGCTTTCTGCGATCCTGCATCGGTCATCCAGTGGGCTGCACAGTCAACCCTGAGATCGGCAGCGAGCATCTGCCGCCACTTGTGCCGGTGGCAAAGTCGAAGCGGGTTGTGATCGCCGGTGGCGGTCCGGCCGGAATGCAGGCGGCGCTGGTTGCAGCCCAGCGCGGCCATGCCGTTACCTTGCTGGAGAAATCGGGCGTACTGGGCGGCCATGTGACCTTGCAGGCAAAACTGCCCGGACTTGAAGACCGCAGCGATATCATCCGCTGGCTTGAGTTGCAGTTGGGCAAGTGCGGCGTTGAAATCAGGCTGGATACCGAAGCGACTCCAGCTCTGATTGCCGAACTTGGTGCCGAGGTGGTGATTGTCGCAACGGGTGCCCGGTATGCCCGCAATGGCGTGAGCAAGAATCAACTGGCAGGGATTCCCGGTGCCGATCTGGAGCATGTCCTGACTCCAGAGGACTTGCTGCTGGATTACGCGCGAACTGGCAAACGGATTGTCGTGTGCGATAACACTTCCTACGAAGTCGGCCCCGGCATTGCCGAATTGCTCGCTGATCAGGGCAAGGAAGTGATCTTCGTAACCGCTGACAGCGGTTTGGCCATGTCGGTTACCGAAATCGGCATAAACAAGGTCATCAGCAAGCGCCTGCTACCAAAGGTCACCTTTGCGCCGCAGACTGTGATAAGCAGCATCGATCCGGCCAACGTAACGCTGGTCCACCTTTATACAGGTGCAGTCACCGTGCTGGACAATGTCGACAACACGATCCTCGTGACATCAAAGCCACCAGAGGAATCTTTGTACCACGCGCTGGTTGGCTTGGCGGCAGGCGGATCGGGGCCGGAAGTTCATCTGATAGGTGATGCAAGAGAGGCACGGTGGAGTACATTTGCGACAGATGAGGCAATCAAGGACGGTAGGCGGGTAGGTTTGATCGTCTAATTTTTTCACAATAAAATACAATAAAAACAATAATTAAAAGAGGATTAAGCGGTATATTTCAACTAAATGACCCTCCTGCCAATAGATAGGTGTGAAGGGGCACATCTAGAGAGCAACTGACCGTCAAGCAGAGTAGCCACGCACCAATGCGCGGGAATCATCTGTGCCGAAACCGCCATGGCAAAACCAAATTTGTCTGGCTTGAATTACTCGGGAGGTAACTGAATGCGCATTCTTCAAACACGCACTGCTTTGCTCGCCACGACAATCCTGTCGCTTGGTTTTATTGCCAGCACGCCCGCTATGGCTGCGGCCGTCGCCCCAACTGCTGCCGCCGCCGACGATCAGAGCGGTATCGCCGATATCGTCGTTACGGCGCGTAAGTCGTCGGAAAACCAGCAGTCGGTTCCGGTCTCGGTTACCGCGCTGAGCACTGTAGCGCTTGAGACCAAGCAGGTTCTTGAAGTGACTGACCTTGCCCGCGCGGCGCCAAGCCTGACAATCGCCACTGGCGGCACCGGCCCATCCTCGATCGTTTATCTCGCCATTCGTGGTCAGGCCCAGAACAGCCCTAACTCGCTCTCGGATTCATCGGTCGGCATCTATGTCGATGGTGTCTATGTTGCTCGCCCGATGGTCGGCAACCTTGGCTTTATGGATGCAGCCAGCGCTGAAGTTTTGCGCGGTCCACAGGGTACGCTGTTCGGTCGCAATACGACCGGTGGCGCGCTGATCCTCACCTCCAATCAGCCCAAGGACATCCTTGAAGGCAGCCTGAAGGCAGGCCTTGGAAACTATGCCCAGCGCATGATCGAAGGCATCATCAACATCCCGATGGGCGATGAGCTCGCAGTGCGCTTCGCAGGTCGTTATAGCGAGCATAAGGGTTATTTCCCCAACGCGCTGGCCGGCTATCCGCAGGGCAGCGTCAATGGCGAATATGTCGCTCGTGGCACGCTGAAGTGGTCGCCAAAGGCGCTGCCGATCACGCTGACCATCACCGGCGAATATGTTGATTATAAGGACAACGGTAACGCTACCGCTGTTGCCGCAATCAATCCGGCGGTGCTGACCCAAGCCAGCAACGGTGCCTATATCAACCCGGCGTTCGCTGAGAATGTGACTGCAGCACAGCTGCCATCCTTCACGGCTGCAAATTCCAAGTGGACTGACACCTTCTCCCAGCCGCGCACTGGCGATCCTGAGATTGACCAGTTGCACAATACCAACCGGGTAAAATCCACCTCGGCAACCTTTGATTGGGATATGGGCGGAGCAAAGCTCAAGTCGATCACTGCCTATCGGACGTCATACACGCAGGACAGTCTTGATCTGCAGGGCGTGCCATCAACTGCGGTCGCCGGCAGTCCGCCGATCGCCTTCGCACAGGGATGCCTCGCCAACGTCCCATCGCTGGTTGCGGCCTGCACCGGCGCATTTACCGCCAACTACCTGTTGGTGATTCCTGGCGCGTTCGGCCCTTATGTTCCGGGTCTGGTCGATGCCCGTTCGGCCTTCGTCAGCACCTACAATCAGCACCAGTTCAGCCAGGAGCTTCAGCTTTCGGGCAAGGCAGGAGCGCTCGATTGGCAGACAGGCGTCTATTACTTCACCGAAAGCGGTGATGAACAGTCGCGTTCGTGGGTGTTCGGCGGTCTGGCTCGTGCGCGCACTCTCAGCGACTTCAAGTCAAGTTCGGTCGGTGCGTTTGCACAGTTGAACTACCACGTTACGGATGCCCTGCGGGTTACTGGTGGTTTCCGCTACACATGGGACAAGCGCAGCATTGATCGCCACAGCACGAACGATTGGTCACTGCCTGATCCACAAGAAAAGTGCACAGTTGGCGCCAATAGCGGTTTGGCTGCAAGCGTAGCCCCTTGCACGTCACCGGCCAGTGCCAGCTTCAGCTATCCGGCATGGACCTTCGGCATTGACTACCGCGTCAATGACCAGGTGTTCCTCTATGCCAAGACCAGTGGCGCATCGATGTCTGGCGGCTTCAATTCGCGCACCGTGCCTGCTCCGTTTACGCAGCAGTTCCAGCCTGAAACCGTTCGGGATATCGAAGTTGGCCTGAAGGGCGATTTCCTTGATCGCAAGCTGCGGACCAACCTTTCGATCTTCACTTCATGGCAAGGTAACGTACAGCGCATCGTGAACGCGCTGGTCGGAACGAGCCTGACGCAGTTCGTGACCAACGCCGGCAAGGTTCGTGCCAGCGGTGGTGAACTCGAAGTGACAGCACTCCCTTGGGAAGGCATGGAACTGACTGGAAGCGCAGCCTATCTTGACGCCAAGTATGTCGCTGGCAGCCGTTTTGAAAATCAGGGCACCACGGCTACGCCGATCATGGTTGACCGTGCAGGCGAACCAGTGACGCAGGCACCAAAGTGGACACTGAATTTTGGTGCAACCCAGAAGGTGCCGACTTCGTTCGGTAGCGTCTCGTTCCACCTTGATTATGCCTATACCACTGAAAAGGCTATGGACTCGTTCACCGGCAAGTCGATCGCTCAAGGTGGCACCCAGGCAACTCTCGATGCGATTGCAATCGCTAACCGCGCTTCGATCATCAAGGCCTATGGTCTGCTCAACGGCCGGATCGGCATCAATCTTGATAATCCGAAGATCGAGATTTCGATCTGGGGCCGTAACCTTGCGAACAAGGCATGGTTCACCAACGTGTTCAACAACTACACCGGCCTCGGCGCAACGATCCAGTTCCAGGGTGCCCCGCGCACGTTTGGTGGAACGGTTGCTTTCAAGTTCTGATACCCTAGCTTTTCAGTATCGAAGGCTAAAGGATGGCCGCTCCAACTATGGGGCGGCCATTCGCTTTTGCCATGGATTAGTGCAGATTTGGCGGCCCTGCGCGATGTCGGTATTTACGCCGGTGAGAATTGAGCCGTCTTGATTGAATAATTTGGAGTATGCCAATGCCCGCAGGTCCATTGTCCGGAATTCGCCTTATCGAAATGGATGCAATCGGGCCATTGCCGCTGTGCGGCATGATCCTTTCCGGGCTTGGCGCTGAAATCGTGCGGGTCTGTCGTCCCGGCGGTCAACAGGCATGGAGCGATGTGGGGGAAGCTGTTCTGCTCCGCGGGCGCAGGAATGTGTCGCTTAACCTGAAATCTGAAGCTGACCGGGCCACCTTGCTCGATCTTGTTGAACATGCCGATGGCATAATCGAAGGCGCACGCCCAGGGGTGATGGAGCGGCTGGGCCTCGGCCCTGACGTGTGCCTCGCGCGCAATCCGCGCCTCGTTTATGGCAGGGCAACAGGCTGGGGGCAGCAAGGGCCGCTCAGCCTGACTGCCGGGCATGACATCAATTACATCGCAATGACCGGCGCGCTCCACGCCATTGCGCAGGCCGGACTGCCGCCAACAGTCCCGCTCAATCTGATCGGTGACTATGCGGGCGGCACGATGTTTCTGGCGCTGGGGATGGTTTCGGCGGTCCTTTCAGCCAGAACTACCGGCAAGGGGCAAGTGGTTGATGTGGCAATGGTTGATGGCGTCGCCAACCTGCTCAGCCTGTTTCACGCGTTCATTGCAACCGGACAATGGCAGGACCGACCAGCCTCAAATCTGCTCGACGGTTCGGCACCATTCTATCGCTGCTATGCCTGCAAGGACGGTGGCCATGTGGCAGTTGGTGCGCTTGAGCCCCAGTTCTTCGCGCTGCTGTTGGCCGGTCTGGAAATCCCTGCAGATCGCTATGACCAGCACGATCAAGCGCAGTGGCCCGCAATGATTGCCCAGTTTACACAAATCTTTCAGTCGCGAACCCGCGATGAGTGGGAGGCTGTCTTTGCCGGTACAGATGCCTGTGTATCACCTGTCCTTTCAATGGGCGAGGCGATCGAGCACCCGGTCAATACGGCGCGTCAGGTGTTTGTAACGCATGCAGGCGTCAAACAATCGGTCCCTGCGCCACGGTTTTCAGCCACGCCGGGGCAGATCAGTGAAAGTGCAAATGTCAGCGCAGCGGATGTTCTGGCGGACTGGAAGTAGGGCCGGGCCACGGTTGCCTTGTCAGAGGCGGATGATCCGCTTGCCAAGGTTCTCCCCGCGATACAGACCGGCCAAGGCATCAAGGCAGGATTCCAACCCGTCGCTTATGTCCTCAGCATAGCGCAATTTGCCCTCGCGAACCCATTGCGTGAGTTGAGCCACTGCACCGTCCCACTTGTCAAAGTGATCGAGCACGACAAAGCCCTGCATTCTGGCACGCTTGACCAGAAGATGGCGTTCGACACGCGGTCCGCTGGGCCACGGATCCCATTGTGCAATGGAGGCCGTACCGCAAAGCACAACGCGCGCGCCTTGAGCCAGGCAGGGATAGACCGAGTCGCTAATCATCCCGGCGGTGTTATCGAAATAGACATTCACGCCATCCGGACAGGCAGATTGCAAGGCCGCGCCTAAGCCATCAGCCTTGTAATCCAGAGCCACATCAAAGCCGAACAAATCGCGGCATTGTGCCACTTTGATCGGGCCGCCCGCAATACCGACGGTTCTGCAACCCAGAATGCGAGCAATCTGGCCGACTGCTGATCCGACCGATCCGGCGGCGGTTGATACAACGACAGTATCGCCCGTCTTTGGCTCGCCAGCCATTGTCAGGCCCAACAGCGCCGTAACGCCATTGATGCCTAGCACGCCGAGTGCGAGTGATGCGGGCAGGTCGGTCTGATCCACCTTACGAACGATTGCGGCCGCGGTGATTGTGGCCAATTTCTGCCATCCAAACCAGCCTGTAACCATTTGCCCCACAGGCCAATTGGCATCGGCGCTTTCAACAATTTCACCGACCGCGAGCGACTTCATAACCTCGCCAATCGCAACCGGCGCTGCGTAATTATTAGTGTCGGCGATCCAGCCGCGCATGGCAGGTTCCACAGACAGAAACCAGTTTGCTACACGGATCTCGCCGGACTTGAGAGGGCTGATCGGCGTGTCCAGAATTTTGAAGTTCTCGGCTTGGGCGATGCCTTTCGGCCTAGAATCTAACACTACCTGACGGTTCACGAGACGCTCCTGTGTGTGTGGCCCATGGACGATGGTTTCATTCTGCCGCGTCCTATCGCAGGGTAGGTGTGAAAAGCGGTCAAGACCAGAAAGGGGGACGGTAAATGCCAGACTTTCTTTGGTTGGCAAGGATTCCAGGAGAAGCCCAAACATGCGTGATGTTTTCATCTACGACCATGTCCGCACCCCGCGAGGACGCGGGCGGCCCGATGGTTCGTTGCACGAAATCCCCGCGATCGAGCTGGTTACCCAGTTGCTGGAGGCCGTGCGTGATCGCAGCGATCTCGATACGGCGCTGCTCGACGATGTCGTTATCGGCTGCGCCCAGCCTGTGGGTGAACAGGGCGGTGTGCTAGCTCGCGGTGCCGTGCTCAATGCCGGTTATGCCGACTCCGTTGGCGGTCAGCAGGTCCATCGCTTTTGCGGATCGGGGCTTGAGGCGGTGAACAATATTGCCGGCCAGGTTGCCTCGGGAATGTCCATGGCCGGCATCGGTGGCGGCGTCGATTCGATGAGCCGTACCATCATGGGCTATGACAGTGGCGCATGGGCGGCTGATCCGCGCGTTGCACTCCACAACTATTACACGCCGCAGGGCATTGGTGCCGATCTGATCGCCACGCTGGAAGGCTACAGCCGCACCGATGTTGATAGTTATGCTGCCGAAAGCCAGCGCCGCGCCGCTGTGGCGTGGGACGAAGGGCGGTTTGCACGTTCGATCGTTCCGGTGCGCGACGTTCTTGGCGAGGTTGTTCTCGATAACGATGAATTCCGCCGTCCCGGCACCACCGTGGAATCGCTCGGGGCGCTCAAGCCGGCCTTTGCCGGAATGGCGGCCATGGGCTTTGGCCGGGTTGTGCGTGAACGCTACCCACAAGTGGAAGAGATCAACCACGTCCACACCGGCGGCAATTCCAGCGGCATCGTCGATGGATCAGGCGTCGTGCTGCTGGGCAATGCCGAATTCGGTAAGGCAACCGGGTTGAAGCCCCGTGCCCGGATGCGGTCATGGACGTCGATCGGATCGGAGCAGACCATCATGCTCACCGCTCCGGTTGCCGTGGCGCAAAAGGCCTTGAAGCTCGCGGGCATGACTGCTGCCCAGATCGATCTGTGGGAGTTGAACGAGGCCTTCGCCAGCGTTGTCCTGCGCTTCATGGATTACATGGAAGTCGATCACGCAAAGATCAACGTCAATGGCGGCGCCATCGCCATGGGCCATCCGCTGGGTGCGACAGGGGCGATGATTCTGGGCACAGTTCTCGATGAACTGGAACGCCGCGATCTCAACACCGCCATGACGCTGCTGTGCGTCGGCAATGGCATGGGCACTGCTGCCATCATTGAACGGGTCTGAACCCCATGAGTGAAAAAATGCGACATATTGCGATTGAAACCGGCGCCGATGGCGTTGCTATCCTCACCCTGAACAATGCCGATGAAAGCATGAACGTCGTCTCTGACGATTGGCTTGGCGAAATGAATGCAGCCATCGCGCAGCTTCGCGATGATGCTGCGGTTACGGGCGTGGTCATCACTTCTGGCAAGAAGGCCTTTATGGCCGGAGCAGACCTGAAGGCTTTGGTCGAAGGCTATGGCCGCTTGACCAAGCATCAGGCCTTTGAATTCAGCCAGAAAGCAACCAAAATGCACCGCGCGTTGGAGACGATGGGTAAGCCCGTCGTTTGCGCAATGAACGGCCTTGCGCTGGGCGGCGGGTTTGAGCTGGCGCTAGCCTGCGACTACCGCGTTCTCGCCGATGATCCCAAGGCGGTTGTCGGCCTGCCAGAGGTCAATGTCGGCTTGCTGCCGGGTTCGGGCGGCACTCAACGTCTGGCGCGGATGATCGGCGTGCAGGCTGCACTGGATCTGCTGCTGACGGGGCGTTCACTCGCGCCGGCGGACGCGCTGAAGGCAAAGATCGTGGATGAGCTGGCACCTGCCGGTGATGTAGTCACCGCTGCCAAAGCATGGCTGGCGACCGGGCCAAACCCGGTGCGCAAATGGGATGTGAAGGGCTATGCAGCGCCAGAACAGCGGATGATGATCATCCCTGAAGTGGCAATGGGCTTTTCCGTCGGCGTGGCTCAGGTGGCTGATAAAGCGGGCTACAACTTGCCTGCCGCGCCCGCGATCCTCTCCACCGTGTTTGAAGGCATCCAGTTGCCGATGGACAAGGCACTCTCGGTTGAAAGCAAGTACTTCGCCAAGCTGCTGACAGACCCCGTTGCACGGAACATTATTCGCACCACCTTCATTTCGAAGCAGGCTGCCGAGAAAGGCGCGCGCCGCCCTGCAGGAGTTCCCAAGACGACCTTCACCAAGGTCGGCGTACTGGGTGCGGGCATGATGGGGGCTGGCATTGCGCTCGTATCGGCGCAAGCAGGTATCGACGTAATCTTGATTGATCGCGATGTCGCCACCGCCGAGAAGGGCAAAGGCTACAGCGAGAAGGTCTTCGGCAAGCAAGTCGCCAAGGGTTCTATGACTCAGGACAAGGCCGAGGCTATCCTTGCTCGGATTACCCCTACCGATGATTTTGCGCAGCTCGAAGGCTGCCAGATGGTGATCGAAGCGGTGTTTGAGGATCTGGCGATCAAGGCGGAAACCACCCGTAAGGCCGAAGCGGTAATCCCTGCCGATGCAATCTTCGCCAGCAACACTTCAACTTTGCCGATCGGCCAACTGGCGGAAGCCTCGGCTCGTCCGGCGCAGTTCATCGGCACGCACTTCTTCTCGCCGGTTGATCGCATGGGTCTTGTAGAAGTGATTATGGGCAAGCAGACCGCGCCTGAAACACTGGCTAAAGCGCTGGATTTCGTGGCGCAGGTGCGCAAGACGCCGATTGTCGTCAATGACAGTCGGGGCTTCTACACCAGCCGCGTTTTCCGCATGATGATCTTTGAAGGCGTTGCGATGCTGGAAGAGGGCATTGAGCCAGCGCGTATCGAAAACGCGGCGAAATCGGCCGGCTTTCCGGTCGGACCGCTCGCGCTGCTTGACGAAGTCACCATGGAGCTGCCTGTCAAGATTATCGAAGATGCGGCCGGTGAGGAAGGCAATACCTACACCATCGAAAGGGGTATGGCTGTGCTCAAGCGGATGATTGCTTTGGGGCGTGGCAGCCGCAAAGCGGGTGGCGGATTTTATGATTATCCGGCGGGTGCATCAAAGCACCTTTGGAAGGGACTTTCAGAGGAATTCCCGGTTGCTGCCGAACAACCGGAGCAAAGTGAGCTGAAGGCGCGCTTGCTCTATGCCCAAGCGATGGAAACTGCCCGCTGCCTTGAAGAAGGTGTAATCGAAACATCGGAAGACGGCGATCTTGGCGCAATCTATGGCTGGGGCTTCCCTGCATGGACTGGCGGAACACTTAGCTTCATCGATACTGTTGGCATTTCGGCATTCGTGGCCGAAAGTGATCGCTTGGCCCAGCTCTATGGTGCGCGGTTTGCCCCGTCTGCCTGGCTGCGCGCCAGGGCTGACAAGGGTGAGGGCTTCTATCCAGCTCCGCTCGCCTGAGGAGGTTCGTTCGCAATGCGCCGTGTCATCTTTGAATCGGAACATGAACAGTTCCGCGACAGCGTCCGCCGCTTCATGCAGGCAGAGGTCGCCCCTCATGCCGATCGCTGGCGCGAGGCTGGAATGGTGGACCGCGAAACCTACCTCAAGGCCGGGGCGCAGGGTTTGCTCTGTGTCGATGCGGAGGAACGTTTTGGCGGCGCCGGGATCAGCGATTTCCGTTTCAACCAGATCATCATCGAAGAAAACATGCGCCACGGCGACATCGGTTTCTACATCAACCTGCACAACGATCTGGTCGCGCCATACATCTCTAAGCTGGGGAATGAGGAGCAAAAGGCGCGCTTCATGCCGGGAGTCGTATCAGGCGAGATGATTCTGGCGGTCGCCATGACCGAGCCCTCGACCGGAAGCGATCTGGCGGGCATGAAAACCCGCGCGGTGAAGAAGGGCGATCACTGGGTATTGAATGGCGCCAAGACCTATATCTCCAACGGCATCCTTGGCGATCTGATCGTAGTTGCCGCGCGCACTGACCCAGACCGACCGCACGGCATCAGCCTGTTCCTTGTCGAGCGCGGCATGGAAGGTTTTGAGCGCGGCCGCAAACTCGAGAAGATGGGGCTAAAAAGCCAGGATACGGCCGAGCTGTTTTTCAACGATGTGAAAGTGCCTAAGGACAATCTGCTGGGCGAGGCGGGACAAGGCTTCAAATATCTTGCCCGTATGCTGGCGCAAGAGCGTCTGGTGGCAGCTATCGGCTTTACGGCCACGGCACAGACAGCGTTTGATCTCACACTTGAATACGTCAAGGAACGCCGCGCTTTTGGCAAACCGATCGGCGCATTCCAGAACACCCGCTTCAAGATGGCCCAGATGCGCGCCGAATTGGACATGGCGCAGACCTATGTCGATCAATGCGTGTTGCTGCTCAACGCCGGGGAGCTGTCAGCCGAGGATGCGTCCGCCGCAAAGCTGCTGACCAGCGAGTTGGAAGCCCGCGTAATGGATCAGTGCGTCCAGTTCCACGGCGGCGCTGGTTATATGGAAGAATACCGCATCAGCCGGATGTACACCGACGCCCGTATCAGCCGGATATTCGCAGGCACCAGCGAAATCATGTTGGAAATCATAGGTCGCGGGCTAGGGTTGGACGAGCGCAAGATGAACTGAGCGGGACATTAGCAGATCCGACTTGAAGTAATCTTCGTTGTGAATCTTTCTGCGCTCAGGTGCACTTTCTGAAGCACAAATCATCATCGGGCATTGTAGTCTATTGCCACCAACAGACGCATAAAATGGACTGGCTTTCGTAACACAAACCCGTGGTCGTACGCCCCCTTGGATTTGACTATGCCCCAAACCTAGTGGACGTAGCAGATTGATCGGGCCAAGCAGCAGGACGCTGCAAACTCGGATCCGGCTAGATGATGCGAGCCGGTCAATGAATTCAGCTTGTCCCGAGCCCAATAGCTCAGGTGCTGTTCTGAACCAGCGTGCTCCGAGTCCAACTAGGGCTGCCGATGCGGAAACGGCCCAACTGTCATGGTTGGTTGTTTTATGAATGGATGCAAGGTTTGGTCAGCCCCGGCCTAGGCAGTTCAACTTCCTCATCAGGTGGGCTTTATTTCCTTCTGAAAGCTTACCCAATTCCGCTGATTTGGCCTGATCATCATTACAGGATCGCAGGTCTGGCAGGGTAGAATTGGGCACACCGTACCCGGGAGCCCGGTGTTGGGTAGCGTCGGATATGCGCCATTTTTGTGCGCTTTGCACTTATGTCACCACATAATGTCATCTGATGTCAGCCACAGAGAAGCAAATCACATGTGATTTGAGTAGCGCTAAGATGCTGATATTAAGCACTATAAAACAACTTTCCTACAGGCTGGGAATGACCGTAACGTAAGGTCATCGCTGGGAGGGGTTTCTGGCCGAGGTGGGCGGCCAATGTGAGTAGACCCCCATGCGCTTTGCGCTGCAATGCTATGTCGATGAAGACCTTCATGAAGCGGTAAAGGCCGCCGCTGATGTCGCTCATATGAGCGTCAGCCAGTGGCTGAAGCAGGTGGTAATCGGGACCTTGGAAGGGGGCGATGAGGCTGCCTTCAGGGACCGACTGATGTCCCATGTCCTGTTCGCCTCGACCGGAGTCGAGGGGCTGCTGATTGCGCTCGACAACAAGGACAACCGAACCCGGGTTCAGGTCGCGCACGGCAAACGCCTGCAGGAATATCGCGAGCGACTTGCGCGTCCAAAGCAGGGAGGGTGAGCGATGCTTTCGGTCGCCAATGTCCGCTCGGCAGGAGGTGCTGCCAGCTACTTTGCCAAGGACAACTATTATGCTGGCGCTGACGCCGATAGGTCCGGCATTTGGGTAGGCAAAGGTGCCGAGCGGCTTGGCCTCTCAGGCACTGTGGAGGCTAGCGCATTTGAGGCGATCCTGCGCGGTGAACTGCCCGGTGGTGGCCGTATCGGCAGGGAAGGAACGGTACACCGCGCTGGTACCGATCTCACTTTCTCGCTGCCCAAGTCATGGTCGTTGCTGGCACTGGTGGGAAAGGATGAACGGATTATCGATGCTTACCGTTCAGCCGTCATCGAGACCCTCCAATGGGCTGAGAAGAATGCTGCTTTCATGCGCGTTGAAAAAGGGGGGAAGGAAAGCCTGAACCAGACCGATAACCTCACCGTTGCCCTGTTCCAGCACGACACCAATCGCAATCAGGAACCAAACCTTCACTTCCATGCCGCTGTCGCCAACATGACACAGGGCAAGGATGGCACATGGAAGGCCCTGCGCAACGACCGCCTGTGGCAGATGAACACCTTGCTCAATGCCATGACCATGGCGCGGTTCCGGGTGGAAGTGGAGAAGCTGGGCTACGCAGTCGGTGACATCGGCAAGCACGGAAATTTTGAAGCCAAAGGGATCGACCGGGAGGCCATCATGGCCTTCTCAACGCGCAGGCAGGAGGTGCTGGACGCCAGGCGCGGGACCGGACTTGAGGCCGGTGTAATCGCGACGCTGGCCACCCGCTCGGCAAAGGTGAGCAATGTCGACCGCGATGCCCTGCTTGGGCAGTGGCAGGATCAGGCCTGGGGCATGGGGCTTGACCTTACCGGCATGGTGCGGGGTGCCAATGAACGCTCGGCCGCCATGGCGTTGGCGGAGCAAAGGCTCTCCCAAGACCGGACCTCACTGACTCAGCGCGGCAAGGTCATGGTGCTCGAACTTGCCGAGCGATTGGGACTCAAGGATGGCGACCCGCTGGTCCCGCCGCGGATCCACCTGAAACCCGCACAGGAGATCGCCGCCGCCCACGCGGTGGCCTATGCGTTACGCCACCTGTCTGACCGCGAAGCCGCGTTCAAAGGTACCGATCTCGCCAAGGCGGCGCTCGACTTTGGTCTGCCCACCACCATGGACAAGATCGAGAAGAGGATCGAACAACTGGCCGATCACGGCGCGCTCACCAAGGGGCGCGGTGCCATGCAGGGATGGCTGACGACGGCCGATGCTCTGGCGCTGGAAAGCCGTATGCTGGCCGAGATCGAGCGCGGCAAAGGCGCAGTCTTGCCGATCCTCTTGAGCGCCGAAGCCGGGGTGCAACTGCAAGCCTCGGCGAGCTTCAACTTCGGTATGCAGCTTAATGCCGGACAGGAAGCGGCAGGACGGATGATCTTATCCTCCGGCAACCGTATTGTTGCGGTCCACGGCGTCGCTGGCGCCGGCAAGTCGAGCCTGCTCCGCCCCACCGCCCAGATCCTTGCCGAGCACGGCAAGCGGGTTCTGGGACTTGGCGTGCAAAACACACTGGTGCGCATGCTGGAGCGCGAGACCGGGATACCCTCGATGACCCTGCACCGGTTCCTCGGGGCACACCGCCAGATCATCGAAGGCACAGCAGGAGGGCATGAACTTGCAGAGGCCAGGAACACTTATCGCGATACCGTGCTGGTGCTCGACGAGGCCTCCATGGTTTCAACCCGCGATTCTGATCGGCTGGTCCGTCTCGCCAATCTGCTCGGGGTCGACCGGCTGGTGCTGATGGGTGATGCCCGGCAACTGGGAGCGGTCGAAGCCGGCAAGCCCTTCGCTCTGGCACTGGCAGCAGGGACAGAGACCGCCCGAATGGACACGAACCTCCGCGCCCGGTCGGAGACATTGAAACTGGCACAAGCGGCAGCCCAGCAAGGGCGCACCAGTGAGGCGCTGGAACACCTCAAGGAGCATATTGTCGAGGTCAGCGGCAACAGCGCCATTGTTGCCGCCGAGCGCTGGCTCTCGCTGCCTACGGCCGAGCGCGAGCGCACCGGCATCTACGTCTCCGGGCGCCAATTGCGCGGCGAGGTCAACGCCGCCGTGCAGACTGGACTGGCCGCCAATGGCGAGATCGGCCCAGCCAGCACAAGCCTGACGGTTCTCTCCCGCGTCAATGCCACGCGCGAGGAACTGCGGCACATCAAGACCTACGAACCCGGCATGGTGCTGGAGTTATCCTCGCGCCATGCTCGCCAGAAGCTCTCCAAGGGGCGCTACGACGTCATCGCCATCGATAGAGCCAAGGGTGCAGTTGAACTGCGCGACACCAAAGGGCGCAGTTATGCGTTCATGCCATCACGGCTTGGGGCAAGTGGCGATGGTCAGGCGATCCAGCTTCACGAGCGTAAGGACCTCAGGCTCTACACCGGCGACACCATTCGCTGGACCGCCAACGATCACCAGCGTGGACTGATCAATGCCGACCGGGCCACCATCTCTGCCATCACACCCCACGGTATCACCGTGCGCACATCAACAGGCATGGAGCAGGATCTCAAGTCTGACGATCCCATGCTTGCACGGATTGACCTTGCCTATGCGCTCAATGCTCACATGGCGCAGGGGCTGACATCGGACAAAGGCATAGCGGTCATGGATAGCCGCGAGCGTAAGCTGCTCTCTGCCCGCAACTTCCTTGTGACCATCACCCGTCTGCGTGACGAACTCACGCTGATCGTAGACAACCGCGACAAGGTTGAGCTCGGCATTGATCGCAACCCTGGCGACAAGACATCCGCGCTTGAGGTCACCGAGCGGTTAGGTGCGGCTGCCGCCAAAGGGCAGGAGGCCGGCAAGGCGAGAGACGAAGTGCAGCCCAAGCCCGAACTGGAACGCTCCATCGAGCGCGTCAGGCCGTTCGAGATCGGGATTTGAAAAGTGACCTGTTCATCGGCTGGGCCACCCGAGCATCTTTGCTGGCTCCGGAAAAATGCCCATGAGCATTTCTCCCCATGCATCAGCAATCTCACGGCGTCGCTGCAGATAGGCTGCTCGGTTATAGGCGCCTTCCGAACCCGACACACCTTCCGGGATATGGGCCAGCATCATGTCGATGACCTGACGATCGCTAGGGGTACCGCCGCGTTCGGCCCACTCGTTCATGATGGTCGAGAACGACGCCCGCCAGCCGTGCGGTACATGCCGCCCCTGATAGCCGCAGCGGTTGTAGAAATACGAGAGCGTGTTCTCGCTCATCGGCACTCGGGCATTGCGGTTGCTCGGGAAGACCAGAGGCCCGCGGCCCGTCAGCACATGAACCGCACGCAATACGGCTACCGCCTCGGCGCACAAGGGCACCAGATGTTCAAAGCTTTCGTCGCCTTTGAGTTCCAACATTAGCTTCATCCGGGAGGCTGGAACGCGCCAAAGTGCATCTGGTGCTGGATCGTGACTGCTCCAATTGACACCTTCGATCTCGCTCCAGGGCATCGCCCTGATCATGCCGGGACGCTGGGCGGTGAGTGCCAGAAAGCGCGAAGCGAGCTTCGTCAGCGGCGAGGCCGGCTCCGCTTCGGTTTTACGGATCATGTCATGCAGGGCTTCCACTGATACCAGCGCTGGCCGCTTTCGTCTGCGCGGAACAGGCTTGAGCGCTCGCGTTACAATGGCTGCCGGATCCCGCGTTCCAGTGCCTTCGGCAATGGCATGGACGAATACTGCCGACATCCGCTGACGGACCCGATGTGCGGTCTCGATAGCACCGCGCTTCTCGATCTTGCGCAGCACTGACAGCACAAGCGGCTCGTCGATCTCGCCAATGGGCAGCTTGCCGATCCACGGGAAGACTTCCTTCTCGAGGCTGCCAATCACATCGCTGGCATGAATCGGAGTCCAGCGGCTTTCCTGCATCTCATACCATGCGCGGGCAAGAACCTCGAACGTGTTGCCGGCAGCCACCGCTCGCCCGATCTTCTGCTTTTGCGCTTCCAATCCCGGATCGCGACCTTCGGCCAACATCTTCCTCGCCGCAATCTTGCGATCGCGCGCAGCTTTGAGCGAAATGTCGGGATAACTTCCAAGGATGATGCGACGTTCCTTGCCGGCAAAGCGGTACTTCATTCGCCAGCTGCGATGGCCGGTACGGGTTACATAGAGGTACAAACCCTCAGAATCGGAGAGCTTGTAATCTTTGTCCCTCGCTTTTGCATTCTTGATGGTCAGTTCGGTCAGCATCGGTGCCCCCAAATCTGTAAAACAGTGCCCCCGAAAATGCCCCCGACTGGTGGCGGCTGCATACGGAAGTGATGAAACAAATAGAGAACGAATATGGTCGTAAAATGACCAA
>CANFXW010000038.1 GCA_947451145.1 Sphingomonadaceae bacterium
AGCCCGCGAGTTGCAGGGCAAGCAGCGCACAAAGGGCCTCCGTTTGTCTCAAGCCGCCTTCACAAAGCTATCAATCACCCGCTTCCGATCTCCGGTCTCGAAGTCGATCTCCAGCTTGTTGCCTTCCTGCGCGGCGACCGTGCCGTAGCCGAACTTGTCGTGAAACACGCGGGTGCCGACAGTGATGTCGGTGCGGGGCTTGGCGGCGAAGCTGGCGGCGCTGCGGCTGGGTTCGGCGATGCGCTTGGGGGTGGCGTCGTAGGTCGTGGCAGCGGCGCGTTGCCAGCCGGGGCCTCGGGTGAGGTTGCGCGCGGGGTTGGCGCTCGCGACGTGCGCGAAGGGATCGCTGTGTTCGGACCACTGCGCGCGCCAGAGGGAGGCGCCGCCGCTCATCGTGGTTTCTTCCTCGATGTGGGCTGCGGGCAGTTCGCCGACGAAGCGGCTGGGGATCGAGCTGGTCCACTGGCCGTAGATGCGGCGGTTGGCGGCGTGGAGGATTGTGCAGCGCCGCCGCGCGCGGGTGATCGCGACATAGCCGAGGCGGCGTTCTTCCTCGAGGGAGGCGAGGCCGCCTTCATCGAGCGCGCGCTGCGAGGGGAACACGCCTTCTTCCCAGCCGGGCAGGAACACGTTGTCGAACTCCAGCCCCTTGGCGGCGTGCATGGTCATGATGGTGACCTTTTCGGCATCGTCCGCCGCGTCGTTGTCCATCACCAGACTGACATGCTCGAGGAAATCGCCGAGGCTTTCGTATTCCTCCATGGCGCGCGAAAGTTCGGAGAGGTTTTCCAGCCGCCCGGCGCTTTCCGCGCTGCGCTCGGCCTGCAGCATCGCGGTGTAGCCGCTCTCGTCGAGCAGGGTGCGGACGAGTTCGGCGGGGGAAGCTGTCTTCGCCAGATCACGCCAGCGGGCAAAATCGCGCATCAGCGCGAGCAGCGTCGCGCGGGCCCGGGCGGGCAGTTCATCGGTATCGACAATTTCGACCGCCGCGTGGCTCAGTGGGATAGAGCGCGCACGGGCGTGGCGGTGGATCTTCTCCAGCGTCTTGTCGCCCAGCCCGCGCTTGGGGGTGTTATAGATCCGCTCGAAAGCGAGATCGTCTGCCGGCTGGGCAATCAGCCGCAGGTACGCCAGCGCATCGCGCACTTCGGCGCGTTCATAGAAGCGGAAGCCGCCGATGATCTTGTAATTGAGCCCGATGGTGATGAAGCGGTCTTCGAATTCGCGGGTCTGGAACTGGGCGCGCACCAGAATGGCCACCGTGTTGAGCGAGGCGCCTTCGCGCTCCAGCCGTTCGATGTCGTCGCCCACCCGGCGCGCTTCCTCGGGGCCGTCCCAGACGCCAATGGCGCGCAGTTTGTCGCCGCCATTCCGCTCGGTCCATAGCGTCTTGCCGAGCCGCTGGCTGTTGGCGTCGATCAGGCCCGATGCCGCAGCGAGGATGTCTGGCGTCGAGCGGTAGTTCTGCTCCAGCTTGATGATCTTCGCGCCGGGGAAGTCCTTCTCAAACTTCAGGATATTGGCCACTTCCGCGCCGCGCCATGAATAGATCGACTGGTCATCGTCACCCACCACGCAGATGTTCTTGCGCTCCTGCGCCAGAAGCCGCAGCCACAGGTACTGGACCTGATTGGTGTCCTGATATTCGTCGACCATGATATATTTGAAGCGCTGCTGGTATTGCTCCAGAATATCACGGTGCGTGCGCAGCACGTTCAGCATGTGCAGCAGAAGATCGCCGAAATCGCAGGCGTTCAGCGCCTTCAGCCGGTCCTGATAGAGCCGGTAGAAGTGCTGGCCTTTGCCATTGGCATAGCTCTCGTTCTCGCCTGCATCGAGGTCAGCGGGATTGAGCCCGCGGTTCTTCCAGCGGTCGATGCAGCCGGCGAGCTGTTTGGCCGGCCAGCGCTTGTCATCCAGCCCCTCGGCCTGAATCAGCTGCTTGAGCAGGCGGAGCTGATCGTCGGTATCGATGATCGTGTAGTTCGATTGCAGGCCGACCAGCTCGGCATGGCGGCGCAGCAGCTTGGCGGCAATCGAGTGGAAAGTGCCGAGCCACTGCATGCCCTCCACCGAAGGGCCGATCAGCTGGCCGACCCGCTCGCGCATCTCGCGCGCGGCGCGGTTGGTGAAAGTGACGCAGAGAATCTCGCTCGGCCATGCGAGGCGCGAGCGGACGATGTGGGCGAGGCGCGCGGTCAGCGCCGCCGTCTTGCCGGTGCCAGCCCCCGCCAGCATCAGCACCGGCCCCTCGGTGGTGAGCACGGCATCGCGCTGCGGCGGGTTGAGGCCGTCGAGCAGGGGGTCTGCGAGCGAGGGGTCTGTCATGCCGGATAACGCTGGCGCGAATGCAGGACGCGCAGAATGGTGATGCGACTGTCGGTTACGCGATAGATCATGATGTAGTTGGGATGGACAATCCATTCACGCGTGCCACTGACGCGACCGGGCCGACCCGCCAAGGGCGTGGCCGAAATCAGCGACACACTGTGGTGGATCAATGCTGCGAGGCGTTCGGCTGAAGTCCGATCCCGCTCTGCAATGTACCCAACAAGCGAATCAAGCTGATCGAGCGCCCTAGGCCGCCAGATCAGGGTTCGCACGGCTGCGTTCTTCTATTGTTTTGCGAATCCGGGCCATCGCCACATCATGCGGAATTCCCGGCCCTTTTTCCTTGAGAGATTCCTCCACCTGCGCACGAAACCACAGATCATAGGCCTGCGCCTCTTCCTCTGTGGCGAATTCGGAGATGATCGGATCAAGCTTTCCCATAGGCCGGAGGCTAACACAGCCAACAGAACAAACCAAGAGCAAAGGCCGGACTGCTTGCACGTTACATTTGTTCACAAGTGGTTTTCCCGGCGTTCAGGCGGCGAGCCTATAGGCAGTCCCGCCATCCCGAGTGGCACGAACCCTTTAAGGGTCGCAGTAAGGCACGAGCTTGAGTTCGGGTCTTGCAGGGGGAGGGCGTCAGGGTAACCTGGCGCCCTTTCTCAATTGCCCAAGTTGACAGCGACATCACATTGATTTCATGCACGCGCCATGAACCCGATCCGCCAAAACGCCCGCGTCCTGACAGCCAGCCTTGTCGGCACCTCGATCGAATTCTTCGATTTCTACATTTTCGGCACCGCGGCGGCGCTGGTGTTTGGCTCGCTCTTCTTCCCGGCGCAGTCGAGCAGCGCGCAACAGATGGCGGCTTTCATGAGCTTTGGCCTTGCCTTCATCGCGCGGCCGCTGGGGGCGATAGCCTTTGGCCATTTCGGTGACCGGATAGGGCGCAAGGCGACGCTGGTTTCCTCGCTGATGCTGATGGGAGGGTCGACGGTGCTGATTGGCACGCTGCCCGGCTATGCAACCATCGGCATCATTGCGCCGTTCCTGCTGTGCACGCTGCGCTTCGGGCAAGGCTTTGGCCTTGGCGGTGAATGGGGCGGTGCGGCGCTGTTGGCGGTGGAGAATGCCCCCAAGGGATGGGAGGCGCGCTTTGGTGCGGCCCCGCAGATGGGCGCGCCGATTGGATTCCTGTTCTCAAATGGCCTGTTTCTTCTGCTTGGGTTGAGCCTAAGCCAGGATGACTTCATCGCCTGGGGCTGGCGCATCCCCTTCCTTGCCAGCGCCGTGCTGGTCGCGGTGGGCCTGTGGATCCGGCTGCGCATCACCGAGACACGGCAATTCGCCGAAGCCGCCGCCCCGCCGGTGGCGGTGCCGATTGCCGAGGTATTGGGCCGACATTTGCCGCAACTGCTCGCCGGATCGGCCGGGGTGATTGCCGTGTTCGCAGTATTCTATCTCGGCACCGCATTCGCGCTGTCATACAGCACCACGACGCTGCATCTTGATCGCCAGACATTCCTTGCCCTGCAACTGGGCGTGAATCTGTTCTTCGTTGGCGGTATCGTTCTGGGCGCTTTTCTGGCTGACAAGATCGCGCCAAAGCTGATCATCGCGGCCGGAGCAGCACTGATCGCGCTGGTCGGATTCTTCTATGCTCCGGCACTCCTGTCGCGAAGCTATCCGGAGATCTTTGCGATGCTCGCGGTTTCGCAGCTGGCGATGGGGCTTGGTTACGGGCCATTGAGCCTGTGGCTCAGCGGGCTGTTCCCGGTGCGGGTGCGTTATACCGCGATCTCGCTGGCCTTTACCATCGGCGGGATTGTCGGTGGGGCGCTGTCACCCATTGCCGCGCAGGCACTCGCCGGTGCGGGGCATTTCGACTGGGTTGGCGGACTGCTGTTAGCGGGAGGCCTGCTGACCTTGATCGGGGTCAGTGCAGCTCGTCCAGCTTCCGCAGCAGAGTGATCCGCGCCTTGCCGACCTTGCGGGTGGCATCGACTTCAAAGCCCTTGATCTCGGGCTCTTCATTGAACGCGGTTTCCAGACTGACCCAGGTCGCCTCGCCGATCCAGCCGAGCCGCGACAGCTTGTCGATCGCCACTTCGCCCGCGCCGCTGCCATAGGGCGGATCGAGCAGCACGACATCAAGCGGCGCCTTTGCCACGCCAAGGTTCAGCGCGGAACTGGCGCGCACGTCGCTGAGGCCCTGCGCCTCTAGGCTGGCGAGATTGGCGCGGATCGTCCGAATCGCGGCGGCATCGGTATCGACAAACATGCAGCTCGCCGCGCCGCGCGACAGCGCCTCGATCCCCAGCGCGCCCGATCCCGCAAACAGATCGGCCACGGCCAGCCCTTCAAAGCTGCCAAGGCGGCTGACCAGCATCGAGAACAGCGTCTCGCGCGTGCGGTCTGCCGTGGGGCGGGTGGTTTCGCCGCTCGGCGCCGCCAGCTTGCGCCCGCGCCACTGGCCCGAAATGATCCGCAGGCTCACCGGCCCGGACCCTTACTGTTGCGCCCCTTGCTGCCGCCACCGGGGCGGTTGTTGTTATTGTAGCGCCCATCGGACCTGCCATCGGACGGCCTGCCAGAACGGCCACCTGCTGGGCCATCGGTGCGCGCACCGCCGGCCCCGTCACTGCGGCGCGGCGGCGAGCGGGGGGCATCGCGGTCAACCGGGCGCGAGGGATCGGGCTTGCGGCGGGCCGGGCCTGAACGCGGCGGGCCGGTGCGGGCAGGTTTGGCTGCGCCGACGGGCCCGGGGGCCTGCTTGGGCAGGGTCTTGAGCGTCTTGCAGAACTTCTCGACCTCGCTCGGTTTGATCTCGATGGCTTGTCCGCGCGGCAGGTCGGCGAGCTCGAACGGGCCATAGCTGGTGCGCAGCAGGCGGCTGACCTCGAGTCCCAGCGCTTCCAGCACGCGGCGCACTTCGCGGTTCTTGCCCTCGGTCAGGGTCAGTTCGATCCACTGGTTGCGCCCGGTGCGGCGCTCCATATTGGCGTTGATCTTGCCGTAATGAACGCCCTCGATCGTTACGCCTTCCATCAGCTCTTCCAGCTGCGGCTGCGAGACATCGCCATAGGTGCGGGCGCGATAGGTGCGCGGAACCTCGCTCGCGGGCAGCTCCATGGCGCGCTTGAGCTCGCCATCATTGGTCAGCAGCAGCAGCCCCTCGGTGTTGAGATCGAGACGGCCGACCGGCATCAGCCGCGGCGCACCCGGCGGCAACGAATTGCGCAGCGCGTTATAGATCGTCGGGCGGCCAGCCGGATCGCGTTCGGCTGTCAGCAGGCCCGCCGGCTTGTGAAAGGCAAACAGCCGCGCGGCCTCGGGCGCTTTCACCTGTTTGCCGTCCACCGTCAGCCCGTGCAGCGTGGTGAGCAGCGTGGCCGGCGTAGTGACCAGTTCCTCGCCGATTTTTACCCGCCCTTCGGCAATCATCCGCTCCACTTCGCGGCGGCTGGCCACACCGGCGCGTGCCAGCAGCTTGGCAATGCGCTCACCTTCGCGGGGGGGCTGATCATCGTTTGGGGGATTTGTCATGGGCACGGCCTTAGGCGAGGGCGCTCTCCACGTCAAAAGCGCGCGCTCCCTCTGGCAAAGCCGCAAGAAGCCGCTAGGCTGCAGCCAACCATTTCCAAGAGGGATCGCGCCTTGACTGCTGATGCCGCCGCTGTTGAACCTGCACCACGCCCGAAGGGCTTCAAACTGCTCGCCAAGGCGCTGCAGAACCGCAAGGCGGCCTGCATGCTGGCCTTCGGCTTCTCCTCGGGACTGCCCTTTGCCCTGCTGGTCGGCACGCTGAATGCCTGGCTGGGCGAGGTTGGCGTCAAGCTGGCGACCATCGGCGTGCTGTCGTGGATCGGCCTTGCCTATTCATTCAAGTTCCTGTGGTCGCCAGTGGTTGACCGGGTGAAGCTGCCGGGGCTGGAGCGGGTCGGGCGGCGTAAGAGCTGGATCCTGCTGTGTCAGGGCGTGCTGGTGGTCTCCTTCGTGGTGCTCGCCTTTACCCATCCGGCGGAGGCCATTGGCCGCTTTGCCCTGATCGCCTTCATCGGCGCGATTGCCTCGGCGACGCAGGACATTGCCATTGATGGCTGGCGGATCGATCAGGCAGATGAAGCTGCGCCGATTGAGCTGCTCTCTGCGCTCAACCAGTTTGGCTATCGCACCGCCTCGATTGTTGGCGGGGCGGTGGCGCTGGTGCTGGCGACGACGATGACCTGGCCGACAGTCTATCTGGTGATGGGCGCGGTTCTGCTGGTCGTCATGCTGGGCGCCACCCTGCGCGCGCCTGACAGCCCGCGGCCAGAGCCCGACCGGTTGCACGGCGTGCTGGCCGAGCCCGGCGCGCTGAAGCCCGAATACCGTGCGATTGCGCTCGGGATTGTCGGGGTCAGCTGGATCTGGGCGATTGGCACCATCCTGCATTTCATGGCCGGAATGCTGGGTGCGGGTGAGGCAGTCCCCGGGGTTCCCACCCATTCGGCGGGTGATTTCACCAAGCTCTATGGCCCGTGGATCATCGCTGCGACGGTGCTGGTGCCGCTGGCGGTGGCGGCAATGACCAACTGGATGTGCACCCAGCCGCGCTATGTGCTGAGCGCGCATGATGAACGCCACCACCCGGTGCGCACGGCGATGAACCACCTCTATTCGGCGCTGGTCGCGCCCTTGGCAGAGCTTTCCGGCCGCCTGCGCTGGGGTGTGCTCAGCGTGATCGGCTTCATTTTGACTTATGCGATCTGCTACAACATCTGGGCGAGCTTCGCTTATCCGTTCTACCTGCAGGAAATGCACTATTCGAAGGAAGAGGTGGCTTTCGCTTCCAAGGTCTTCGGCATTTTCATGACCATGGCGGGGATCAGTCTGGGCGGTTATTTCTTCGTCCGTCTGGGCCGTTTCCCGACAATCGTGATGGGCGCCGTGCTGCCGCCGCTCGGCAATTTCCTCTATGCCGATCTCGCCGAGGGCGGGGCAGGGATCGACGCTTTTGCGCACCTGTTCCGGCTCGATGCTCTGGCGCTGTGGCTGCATTCGGACGAGCGGATGGTGCGGCTGCTGCTGGCGATCTGTTATGAAAACGTGGTCACCGGCCTCGCGCTCACCGCCTTTGTTGCCTATGTTTCCAGCATCGTTTCCAAGCAATATGGCGCGATCCAGTACGCCCTGCTCGGCTCGCTGGTCTCGCTGGTCGGCACGCTGGGCCGCGGCTGGACGGGCGAGGCCTTTGACCAGTATGGCTATGCTACGGTGTTCCGCTGGACTGCGCTGACAGCGGTGATCTCGCTGGTCTTCGTGCTCGCCGAATGGGCGCGGGTCAGCCGCAACGAGCGGATCGAAAAGGCTAGTCAGGAACCTCAAGGTTGAGCCGCAAAACCTCGCCCGCGAGGTAGAGCGATCCGGCGATCAGCACGTCGCCTTGCGCTGGCAGGTCGCTGAGCGCGGTTTTTACATCGGCGAAACTACGGACCGGCAGGTCGGTATAGGCGGCGAAGGCCTCGGGCGGGTGGGCTTCGTGGCCGGGAGCTGGAACAACCGAAACCGACAGCAGACGATCATGCAGCGGGGCGATAATCGCGCCGGGGTCTTTGTTCGCCAGCATGCCGATGATGAGGTGCACGCGCTGTGCAGAGCCTTCGACAGGCTCAGGCTGAGCGGGGTTTGGGTTTGAAACATGAATAAGGCCCGCTCGTGCTGAGCCTGTCGAAGCACCCGGCGCTAGGTTCGTGGCAAAGAACTCGGCAATCGCGAGGCCAGCATCAGGATTGTGCCCGCCATCGAGCCAGACCTTGCGACCCGGCACCAGTGCCGTCAGCGGCCCGGCACCCAGCAATTGCAGCCGCGCGGGCCAGCGGGCCGAGCTGATTCCCTCCGCCATTGCCGCTTCGGACACCGCGATCACATCCTGATGACGCAGCAAGGCCACGGCCAGCGCGGCATTATCGGCCTGATGCGCACCGGCGAGGGTTGGCAGGGGCAGGATCAGCTCGCCGTGGCGGTCGCGATAGGTGATGCCGTCATCACCTGCCTTGGCCCACCATTCGGCCCCGCGCATGATCAGCGGTGCGCCATGGGCCGCAGCGGTGCGGGCCACTTCGGCAGCAATGTCGCGCGGATAGGCCTGCGTCACCAGCGGTACGCCCGGCTTGGCGATGCTGGCCTTCTCGAAGGCGATTCTTGCCAGTGGATCCTGCGGCACGCCGACCTCCTCGCGCAGCAGGAAGGCCTCGTGATCGATGCCCAGCGTGGCGATGCCGCAAGCCACCGCGGTTTCCAGCACATTGGTCGCATCGAACCGCCCGCCAAGGCCCACCTCGATCACGCAGACATCGGCAGGTACTCGCGCAAAGGCGAGGAACATGGCGGCGGTGGTGACCTCGAAGAAGCTGGGGTTCAGATCAGCGCCTATGTCCAGCACTTCGGCGAGAAGTTCCGCCAGCAGATCGTTGGAAATCAGCGCACCCGCCAGCCGGATGCGTTCGTTATAGCGCACCAGATGCGGCTTGGTGGCCGAGTGGACGCGCAGCCCCTGCGCCTCCAGCATGGCGCGCAGATAGGCGCAGGTTGATCCCTTGCCGTTGGTTCCGGCGACATGGAAGGCGGGCGGAATGCTCGCCTGCGGATTGCCCAGCCGGTTCAGCAGCTCGCGGATCGTCTCGAGGCCAAAGCGCCCCTGCGGCAACGACAGCGCGGCGAGGCGGTCAAGCTGGGTCTGGACGGCCGGATTATCCGAAGCGGCAAAGTCGCGCACTGCGGAGGATCACGCCGCCTTCGCTGGCTGCAGATAGCCCAGCAACCGCGCCAGCTGGGCGCGCAAGTCCTTCCGGTGCACGACCATATCCACCATGCCGTGCTCATAGAGATACTCGGCGCGCTGGAAGCCGGGGGGCAGCTTTTCGCGGATGGTATCCTGGATCACCCGCTGTCCGGCAAAGCCGATCAGGCAGCCGGGTTCGGCAATGTGGATATCGCCGAGCATGGCATAGCTTGCAGTTACGCCGCCGGTGGTCGGGTCGGTCAGCAGCACGATATAGGGCAGCCCCGCCGCTTTCAGCCGCCGCAGGGCGACCGTGGTCTTGGGCATCTGCATCAGGCTGAGAATGCCCTCCTGCATCCGCGCGCCGCCGGCAGCGGTGCAGATCACATAGGCGCAGCGATCCCGACAAGCCCGCTCGGCGCCCATAACGAAAGCCTCGCCCACGGCCATGCCCATCGATCCGCCCATAAAGGCAAAGTCCTGCACGCCGAGCACGAGCCTTTGGCCTTCGATGGTGCCCGCCGCATTGGTCAGCGCATCATTGTGCGGATTGGCGGCGCGGGCGGCCTTCAGGCGGTCAGGGTATTTCTTGCTGTCTTTGAACTTCAGCGGGTCTTCGGCGACCTTTGGCGCGGGGAGCAGCGTGAAACCGGGGTCGAGCAGCTGCGCCATGCGCGCGTCGGCACCGATCCGGCCGTGATGCTCGCAGCGCGGGCAGACGCTCAGGTTTTCCTCATACTCCTTGGTGAACAGCATCTCGCTGCACGAAGGGCATTTGATCCAGAGGTTATCCGGCGTCTCGCGCTTGGTAACGCGGGAAAGCGAATTGCGGACTTTGGTGATCCAGGACATCCGGGGGCTTTAGCGCGTTGTTTCGCGGTTTGCGAGAGGGTTGGGCTGAAATTGGTTCGCGCGAAGGCGCCAAGAGGAGAAGGGCGCAAAGAAATTGAGCTGCGCCGCAGGCTTATTGATTACTTCAGCGTTTCGGTCTGCCAAGCGATTGACAAATGGATGCGGCTTCGCCGGATCGCAAAACCCTTCGCGCCTTCCTTTTCTTTGCGCCTTTGCGCGAAGCAAATGGCTACCGCGCCGAATGCACAGCGTCTGCCAGCGCCCGCGTCAGCGCCTCCACCGGTCCGGCTGCATTGGCCCCGTGCTGGGCGACCAGATCGACCAGTGCTGAGCCGACGACCACGCCATCAGCATGCTTGGCGATTGCTGCCGCTTGTTCGGGTGTACGCACGCCGAAGCCGACGGCGACGGGGATTTGCGCAGTCGATTTGATGCGCTTCACCGCTTCCTCGATCGAACCGAGCGCAGCCTGCTGCTTGCCGGTGATCCCTGCGACCGAGACATAATAGAGAAAGCCCGACGAGCCTTCGAGGATCGCCGGAAGCCGCGCTGCGTCGCTGGTTGGCGTGGCGAGGCGGATGAGGCTGACGCCGACTGCGCGCAGCGCCGGGCCAAGCTCGGGGTCTTCCTCGGGCGGAATATCAACGCAGATCACGCCATCGACACCGGCCTTTTGGCATTCGGCAGCGAACCAATCCGGCCCGCGCGTGGTCATCGGGTTGGCATAGCCCATCAGCACCAGCGGCACTTCCGGATGCCGCGCGCGGAAATCGGCGGCGATTTGGAAGATGTCGGCGGTTTTGGTGCCGGCGCCAAGGCTGCGGATGTTCGCTTCCTGAATCGCCGGGCCATCGGCCATCGGATCGGTGAAGGGCATGCCCAGTTCGATCACGTCAGCACCGCCCGCAACCAGCGCGTCGAGGATCGCCGGGGTGGCGCCGGGCGTGGGATCGCCAGCGGTGATGAAGGTGACGAGGGCGGGGTGGCCCTTGGCGAAGGCGGAGGAGAGGCGGGTCACATCTCCACTCCCAGCGCTTCCGCCACGGTGAAAATGTCCTTGTCCCCGCGCCCGCAGAGGTTGGCGATGATGATCTGGTCCTTGTCCATTGTCGGCGCGACCTTGGCGACTGCTGCAATCGCGTGGGACGGTTCGAGCGCCGGGATGATCCCCTCGGTGCGGCAGAGCAGCTGGAAGCCTTCGAGCGCTTCGGTATCGGTGACAGAGGTGTAATCGACCCGGCCGATCTCTTTCAGCCATGAATGTTCAGGGCCGATGCCGGGATAGTCGAGGCCGGCCGAAATCGAGTGCGCCTCGGTGATCTGGCCGTCGTCGTCCTGCAGCAGATAGGTCTTGTTGCCGTGGAGGATGCCGGGGCGTCCGCCTGCGAGGCTGGCGGCGTGTTCCTTGTCGAGCCCGTGCCCTGCAGCCTCGACGCCGAGCATCTTGACGCTGGGATCATCGAGGAAGGGGTGGAACAGGCCGATGGCGTTCGATCCGCCACCAATCGCCGCGACCAGCAGATCAGGCAGGCGGCCGGTGCGCGAGAGCAGTTGCGCGCGCGCCTCACGCCCGATCACCGACTGGAAATCGCGCACCAGCTCAGGGTAGGGATGCGGGCCTGCGGCGGTGCCGATGATGTAGAAAGTATCGTGCACATTGGCGACCCAGTCGCGCAGCGCCTCGTTCATCGCGTCCTTCAGCGTCGCCGCGCCAGAAGTGACCGGCACCACTTCAGCGCCGAGCAGCTTCATGCGGAACACGTTGGGGGCCTGTCGGGCAACGTCGGTCGCGCCCATGAAGATCACGCAGGGCAGGCCAAAGCGGGCGCAGACGGTAGCAGTCGCCACACCATGCTGGCCCGCGCCGGTCTCGGCGATGATCCGCGTCTTGCCCATGCGCATGGCGAGCAGGATCTGGCCGATGCAGTTGTTGATCTTGTGCGCGCCGGTGTGGTTCAGCTCGTCGCGCTTGAACCAGACTTGTGCCCCCTTCCCGGGCAGGGACAAAGACCGCAGCTCTTCGGTCAGGCGCGGGGCGAAGTAGAGCGGGCTGGGGCGGCCGACGTAGTGTTCGAGCAGGTCCTCGAACTCTTCGGTGAACTTCGGATCAGCCTTGGCTGCGCGGTAGGCTGTTTCCAGCTCAAGGATCAGCGGCATCAGCGTTTCGGCGACATAGCGCCCGCCAAACTGGCCAAAATGGCCGCGCTCGTCAGGCAGGGTGCGGAAGCTGTTGGGGGCAGGGGCGTTCATGGTTAGCGCGATTGGCAGAGACACCGCGATGAGTCCAGTCTTGGTGTGTCAAGTGCCCCATCGGGCAGTTTTACCGGACTTACGACAGGGCTGTCGCAACATGTTGCATTGCAGCAACACTGCGAAGCCTATCACATTTCTGACAAGGTTTGTTCATTGCAGGTTACAAATCCGAATCCTACCTGAGGCCCTGCCCGCACATAAGAATGGGCATGTATCTCAGGAGTTTATATTATGCGTAAGGTTCTTCTCGCGATCGCCGCGACCGCTGCTGCTGCCGCAACCCCCGCCCTCGCCAACGAAGCACGCGTCGAAGCACGCGGCGGCGCGATCTGGTATGGCGGTGGCAGCGATGCCGTTGCCGGGATCGCCGCTGGCTATGACTTCGATCTGGGCAGCAGCGCATTTGCCGGTGTTGAACTGTCGGCTGACAAGATCCTGACCAGCGGCACCAAGGTCGCCTACGGCTTCACCGGCCGCGCCGGTGCCAAGCTCGGCGACGCTGCAAAGCTGTTCGCAACCGGCGGTTACACCACTGCTCCTTGCTCGGGCTTCTGCGACGGCAACTGGCACCTGGGTGCCGGTGTCAACTACAACGTTGGCAGCAAGGTCTATCTGACCACCGAATATCGCCACTTCTTCAAGAACAGCTGGGCCGACCAGGGCGATGCTGTGACGGCTGGCGTTGGCATGAAGTTCTGATCTGATTCACTTCAGATCTTGACGCGAGAGGGCGGTCCGGAAACGGGCCGCCCTTTTGCTATGCGCTGCGAGCAGCCGCGCAGAAGGCGGCGATCTTGTCTGTGTCTTTTACGCCGGGCGCAGATTCGACGCCCGAGGATACATCAACCGACAGCGCACCGGTTGCCCGCATGGCCTCGGCGACATTGTCAGGGGTCAGCCCGCCCGCCAGAACCCACGGCATGGGATGGTCGGCGCCCGCGAATATTGACCAGTCGATCTGCAGTCCGGTGCCGCCGGGCAGGTCAGACCCTGCAGGGGCCTTGGCATCATAGAGCATACGTGATGCCGCGCCGACATAGTCTTTCGCCGATGCCAGATCGGCGCGCGTTTTCACGCCGAGCGCCTTCCACACCTCGATCCCGTGCCGCATCCGGTTGCGCGAGACGAATTCCGGGGTTTCGCTGCCATGTAGCTGGATGACATCAAGGTAGACATGCTCGCGCACCGCTTCGATGAAGGCAGATGCCGGATCTACGAACAGGCCGACCACTTTGACGACGCCGCAGGCCGTGGCTGCGAGCGCCCGTGCCTGCTCGATTTCGACATTGCGCGGGCTCTTTTCGAAGAACACCAGGCCGATGTGGGTCGCGCCAGCGCCGATGGCCGCGTCGAGTGCATTGGGCGAGTTGATGCCGCAGATCTTGATGGCATTTGCTGGCATGTCACTCCCCCGATTATTGTCAGACTAAAGCGTTCCCTCGATCGCGCGGGCTGCGGCCACCGGATCATCGGCGCGAGCAATCGGGCGGCCAATCACCAGCACCGATGCACCGTTGTCGCGGGCCTGACGCGGCGTAACCGTGCGCTTCTGGTCAGCGAGGGTGCCGCCAGCCGGGCGCAGTCCGGGCACCACAAGGAAGCCGTCCTTCCAGCGCCGGTGCACTTCGCCAACCTCGTGGCCCGAGCAGACGATGCCGTCCAGCCCCGCTTCGCGCGCCAGATCGGCAAGGCGCAAGGCCTGATCGTGGGCTGAACCATTGATGCCGGTTGCCGCGAGATCATCATCATCAAGGCTGGTCAGCACAGTTACTGCAACCACCTTGCAATGCTCGCCCGCCGCTGCCTTGGCATCTTCCATCATGGCGCGGCCACCGGAGGCGTGGACGGTGACAATCGCCGGTTCGAGCACATGAATCGCCTGCATCGCCGCGGCCACGGTGTTGGGGATGTCATGCAGCTTCAGATCGAGGAAGATCGGCAGCCCGACATGGGCAATCTCGTGCACGCCGTGGTGGCCGTGGGCGCAGAAGAATTCGAGCCCCAGCTTCAGCCCGCCGACATGGCCCTTCACCTTGCGGGCCAATTCAAGCGCCGAATCGAGGCGAGGCAGGTCGAGAGCTAGGTAAATCGGGTTCATGGACTCTTTTTCAGTTGGCGGGGTTTTCAGGATCGGCGTGGGCGAGATTGTCAGTGGAAAGCGAAGGCGCGCTTGCCGCATTGGCAGCGTTCTGCAGCTGGCTGATCTGGCGCTTCAGCCGCCATTTGCTGGCCTTGGCAAGTATCCACATCGGCAGCAGGCCGAGCAGGAACGAAACGACCACCAGCACCGGCAGCTTGGTTTCGAGAATCAGCCCTTCCCAGATCTTGACATCAATCGTCGTCCAGTTGTTGATCGAGAAGACCAGCAAGGCGATCAGCACCACAACCCAGACGACCGTTCGGATGATTTGCACTGCAATTGACCCTTACCCGTTGGTTCTTGTGGAGGATGCTAGGCGGGAACGGAGGGGATTGGAAGGGGGTGCTTCCTCCCTGCAGGGGAGGGGGACCACCGCAGGTGGTGGAGGGGTACAGGCGAGTGGTCACTCCGGTGAGGTCAGGACCACTTGCTTGTGCCCCTCCACCCCGCCGCTTCGCGTCGCGGTTCCCCTCCCCTGCAGGGAGGATCTATTCCCCAAACACCCGCGCGAAAATCACATCAATCGCCTTGAAGTGGTAATCGAGGTTGAACTTGTCCTCCAGTTCCGCCGCAGACATCACTGCGCTCACCTCGGGATCGGCTTTCAGCAGCTCGAGCAGCGAGAGCTGACCGTCGCTTTCCCAGACCTTCATCGCATTGCGCTGGACGAGGCGGTAGGAGGCATCGCGCTCGAGGCCTGCCTGGGTCAGCGCCAGCAGCACCCGCTGCGAGTGGACAAGGCCGCCCATCTTGTTGAGGTTCTTCTGCATCCGCTCGGGGTAGACCAGCAGCTTGTCGACCACGCCGGTCAGGCGAGCGAGGGCGAAATCGAGCGTGATCGTCGCATCCGGCCCGATGAAACGTTCCACCGACGAGTGTGAAATATCGCGCTCATGCCACAGTGCGACGTTCTCGAGCGCCGGAGTGACCGCCGAGCGCACCACGCGGGCGAGGCCGGTAAGGTTTTCGGTCAGCACCGGGTTGCGCTTGTGCGGCATGGCCGAGCTGCCCTTTTGGCCGGGCGCGAAGTATTCCTCAGCTTCGAGCACTTCGGTGCGCTGCAGGTGACGGATCTCGATGGCGAGGCGCTCGATCGAGCTGGCGATGACGCCCAATGTGGCGAAGAACATCGCATGGCGATCGCGCGGGATCACCTGGGTGGAGACCGGCTCTACCGCGAGGCCCAGTTTCTCGGCGACATATTCCTCAACCGAGGGATCGATATTGGCGAAAGTGCCGACAGCACCCGAGATCGCGCAAGTGGCCACTTCAGCGCGCGCTGCCACCAGACGGGCGCGGCAGCGGGTGAATTCGGCATAGGCTTCGGCCAGCTTCTTGCCAAAGGTGGTCGGCTCGGCATGGATGCCGTGGCTGCGGCCGATGGTGGGGGTGTACTTGTGCTCGAGCGCGCGGCGCTTGATCGCAGCCAACAGAGCATCAAGATCGGCGAGAAGGATGTCAGACGCCTGCGCCAGCTGGACGGAGAGCGTGGTGTCGAGCACGTCAGAGCTGGTCATGCCCTGATGCATGAAGCGCGCTTCGGGGCCAACCTGCTGCGCCACCCAATCGAGGAAGGCGATCACGTCATGCTTGGTCACCGCCTCGATGGCATCGATAGCTTCAACGTCTATCCGTGGATTGGTTGCCCACCAGTCCCACAGCGCCTTCGCGCCAGATGGCGGAACTACGCCCAGCTCGCCCAGCTTCTGCGTGGCGTGGGCCTCGATCTCGAACCAGATCCTGTAGCGTGCTTCCGGCTCCCAGATAGCCGTCATCGCGGGGCGGGAATAGCGGGGGACCATGGTTCGACTCCTGTAGGGCTGGTGCCGGAGCCGCTAGGGGGAGGGCCAGTGGAAATCAAGCGCAGTCTCCCCGCTGACTGCGCCACCCGCATCGAATCGCCGCTCGGTAATGCGTCCGCGGCCGATGTGGTCCACCGTCACCACGGTTGAACAGCGCGTGCCGTAGGTGGCATCGCGGATGAATACGCCCGAGAGGCGCGGTTCGGGGCCGAGTCCCGGGCCGTCGCCCGGGCTGTCATGCGGGCTCTCGTCGCGCAGCGCGCTGAACAGCGGTGCGGGATCATCATGGCCGGCCTCGATCCAGCCTTTGAGGTTGGTGCAGAGCCGCTTGGTTTTTGGCCATGGCGGTGTGAAAGCGCCGTTGGACAGACCGTGGACGCCGGAATGCAAGGCGGTGCGGTTGGTCTCGGGATAGTTGCCAAGCAGGGTGGCGTGGCCGTTCATATCGGCAATCAAGAGGCTGAAGGGGTTATAAGGCGTCAGGTCGATGGCCTGCGGATCGTCGCCCTGCAGCAGGCCGGTGACGAGCCCGCCCCGGCTGGGGCGACCGGGCTTGGGATAGCCCTCAACGCGGAAGTTGGTGACCAGCACCAGCCTTCCCGCCTCATGCAGGCCGAGCCATGTGCCGCCGCCTTGCCTGTCGCGCCCGGCGGTGATGCCTGAGCCGTCATTCCAGGCGGCGAGCGGTGTCGCCTCGCGGGCGTGGTATTCATCACGGTTGGCCGCGACAACCAGCGTCCAGCGCGGATGCGCGTTCAGGGCGAGCGCGGCGATGCACACTAGATCAACCCCTTCGCTTTCAGGCTCACATGCCCCTGCCGCCCGACGATCACATGATCGTGCACCGTGATGCCGAGCAGCCGCCCGGCCTCGGCGATGCGATTGGTCATCTGGATGTCGGCGCGGCTCGGTTCGGGGGAGCCGGAGGGGTGGTTGTGGACCAGGATCAGCGCGGCTGCGCCCAGATCCATCGCGCGGCGGATCACCTCGCGCGGGTGGATCGCGGCCTCGTCAAGGCTGCCTTCGTTCTGCACTTCATCGGCGATCAGGCGGTTGCGGGTATCGAGATAGAGCACGCGCACCCGCTCAACCGTCAGATGGGCCATGTCGATCATCAAATAGTCGATCAGCGCAGCCCAAGAGGAGAGAATCGGCTGGTCCTTCACCCCCGCCCGGGCGAGGCGGCGGGCGGAAAGCGCGACGATCTTCATCGCGGCGGCACTGGTTTCGCCCATGCCGGGATGATTGGCGAGCGTGCGGGCATCGGCGTTCAGCACTCCGGCGAGGCCGCCAAAGCGGTCAATCAGGGTGCGCGCCAGCGGCTTTACGTCGCGGCGCGGGATCGCGGTCATCAGCAGATATTCGATCAGTTCATGGTCGGCGAGCGCGTCCTCACCCCCGGCGATCAGCCGCGCGCGCAGGCGGGCGCGGTGGCCGGAGGGGTCATTGCCATCCCGCTTAGCCTTATCATCAAACAGTTCGCCATCCGCCAACGGTTCATGTCCTTGTAATACCGCGCACAGCATTGCCTTTCGCAGGCCAAACGCGCAAGTGTAGGAGGTAATGTCGCAGACGCCAGAAGACATAGCGGCCGAAGAAGCGCCACTTGACGCTGAGCCGCCCAAGCGCCGTCGCTGGCCCAAGGTGCTCGGCATTGCGGGCGGGGTCGTGCTTGTCGCGGTCGGCGGGCTGTGGCTGACCAGCGATGTGATCGTTGACAACATCATCGGCAGCCAGATGAAAGACCGGGGAATTGCCGGCAGCTACAAGATCGAATCGAGTGGCCTTTCCAGGCAGGTTCTTACCAATCTGGTGATCGGCGATCCGGCCCATCCCGACCTGACGATTGAGCGCGCCGAGGTAACAATCCTGCCGCGCTTCGGCTTTCCGGCAATTGGCGAGGTCAAGCTGGTCCGGCCGCGGCTCTATGGCTCGTACAAGGGCGGCAAGCTGAGCTTCGGCAGCCTCGACAAGTTCCTGTTCACCGGCAGCAAAGAGCCCATCCGCCTGCCTGACATTGATCTCAACATCGAGGATGGCCGCGCGCGGATTGTCAGTGACTATGGCGAAATTGGCGCGAAGCTCGGCGGCAAAGGCAATCTGCAGGGCGGATTTGCCGGAGAGCTGGCAGCGGTCGCGCCTGCGCTGGCCCTGCCCGGCTGCAATGCCAAAGACGCCAGTCTCTATGGCACGATCACCATCGCGGCCAAGCGCCCGCGACTGCAGGGCCCGGTGCGGCTGGCATCGCTCGATTGCCCGGGTACTAAGGCGAAATTGGCTCAAGCCGGGATTCAGGCCGACGTAACACTTGATGAAACGCTCGATGGCGGCGATGCCAATCTGTCGCTCAAGAGCGGCGCGGCGGCCTATGGGGCCAATCGCGCGCGGGAACTGGGCGGCACGCTGGACTTGACCTATCGCAAGGCCGCACTGACCAGCCGCTATGACCTTGCTGCGCACGGGCTGAACACCCCGCAGCTCTCAGCCGGATCGCTCGGGGCCAAGGGCATGCTGCGCGCCGGAATGTCGCCGTCGCATGCCGAAAGCGAAGGTACAGTCAGCGGGGCGGACCTGATACCCGGGCCGGATCTAGGTAAGGCGCTGGCCGCCGCGCAAGGCTCGGCCAAGGGCAGTCTCGCCGAGCCGCTGCTGGCCCAGATGCGCAGCGCGCTGGCGCGCCAGTCAAAGGGATCGCAGCTGGCCGCTGACTTTGTCATGCGGCGCAAGGATAGCGCGACGACGCTGGTCATTCCGAAGGGCCGGGTCACGGGCGGCAGCGGTGATACGTTGCTGTCGCTGACCAAGGGCCAGATATTGGCCGGGAATGGCGCGCCGCTGCGGCTGGCGGGCAATTTCACCACCGGCGGTGCCGGCCTGCCGCGCATCGAAGGACGGATGGAGCAGGCGGCCAATGGCACGACGCTGATCCGTGGCTCGATGGCCGAATATCGCGCCGGAACCGCACGGTTGGCACTGCCCGAGCTGGCATTGGCGCAGGCGCGCAATGGCACTGTGGGCTTTACCGGACGGGCTCTCGCCAGCGGTGCGCTGCTTGGCGGGTCGGTGGAGAGCTTGAATGTCCCGCTCGATGGCCGCTGGGAACCGGGCCGTGCGTTCGAGCTGTGGCGCGGGTGCCGGCAGGTGCGCTTTGCCAGTCTGACCTATGCCAAAGTGCGGCTCGATGGCCGGGCGATATCGCTCTGCCCGGTTGGCGGCACGGCTATCGTCCGCTCGGGCGCACGCGGCATGACCCTGTCCGCCCGCGCGCCGGGGCTCGACCTTACCGGACAGCTTGGCGATACGGCGATGCATATCACCAGCGGACCGCTTATGGTCAGCGGCGCGAAGCTTTCGGCCACAGCGCTGACACTCACGCTCGGTTCGGGCAAAGTGCCGACGCGGCTGGTCTTTGCGGCGATTGATACCCTGCCCGGTGCGGGCAAAGGCATGTCCGGCACGTTCAGCGGCGCGAGCGGGGCGATTGAATCTGTCCCGCTCGATCTGACGCAAGGCGCCGGGCGCTGGCACTTCGAGGACGGGCGGCTCGCGGTCAGCGGCATGGGCTTTACCCTGCTCGATTCTGCACAAGTGGATCGCTTTGCCCCGCTTATGTCGCAGGATGCGACGCTTGAGCTTGCCGATAACCGCATCACTGCCAAGGCCACCCTGCGCGAACCGAAGAGCCAGCGCGCGGTCACCGATGTGGCTATCGTTCACGATCTGAACACGGCGAAGGGCAGTGCCGTGCTCGATGTGCCCGGCCTTGTCTTTGACAACGTCCTCCAACCGAGCATGGTCACACCCTTGGCCGTCGGCGTGGTCGCCAATGTGCGCGGACGGGTGATCGGCGGGGGGCGGATTGACTGGAACGGCGACAAGGTAACCTCGAGCGGCAAGTTCTCCACCGAAGGCATCGATTTCGCCGCCGCCTTTGGTCCGACCAAGGGCGTGTCGGGCACGATCGAATTCACCGACCTGCTCGGCCTCGTCACGGCGCCCGACCAGCAGCTCAGGATCGCCTCGATCAATCCCGGCATCGAAGCCGAAGACGGGCGCATGAGCTTTGCCCTGCTGCCCGACGGCGTGCTGGCGGTGAACGGCGCAGAGTGGCCGTTTCTCGATGGCAAGATGCGGCTGATGCCGACGACAATGAAATTCGGAGCGGCGGAGGTGCGCCGCTATACGCTCAAGATGGAAGGCATCAGTGCCACGCGCTTTGTCGAGAAGATGGAGCTGGGCAATCTCTCCGCGATCGGCACGTTCGACGGGCAGTTGCCGCTGCTGTTCGATGCCAATGGCGGGCGGATCGAAGGCGGATCGCTGATCTCGCAAAAGCCGGGCGGCAATGTCTCCTATGTTGGCGAGCTGACCTACAAAGACCTCTCTGCGATGGGCAATTTCGCCTTCCAGGCGCTGCGCAGCCTTGATTACAAGCACATGCAGATCTGGCTCGACGGGGATCTTGGTGGAGAAATCGTTGCCAAGGTTCAATTCAACGGGGTGAGCCAGGGCAAGGGAACGAAAAGCAACTTCATCACCCGCCAACTGGCCCGCCTGCCGATCCAGATGAACATCAACGTGCGCGCGCCGTTTTTCGCGCTGATTTCCAGCTTCAAATCATTTTATGACCCAAGCTACCTCAGCCCCTATGTCGAGCAAACTCTGCGGGCCGAGCAGGAAAAGGCGCACAAAAAGGCTCCGGCCAAACCGGTTCCCGCAATTCCTGCTCCCGCACAACCAGCCATTCAGCCTGCCGAAAGCGAGAAGAAGCCATGATCCATCCCGAATTGACCAGACGCGCTGGCGCTGTAACACCTGAGCTCATGCAAGGATGTGAAAAGCAGATGCGGCGTATGGGTCGTCCCTTCATCGGGGCGGCGGTGCTGATGGGAAGCGTGATGGCGCTGACAGCTTGTGTCTCGGTCTCGGCACCGGACAAGCCGATTGTCATCGAACTGAACATCAACATCAAGCATGAGCTGATCGTCGAACTGGCACAGGACGCCAAGAAGACGATCGACGAACATGGAGATATATTCTGATGTTTGCCCTTGGTAACTACTCGAAGCGCCCCACCCCAAAGCGTCTCGCTACTGCCGTGGCCGTGCTGGCGCTCGTTTCTGCTACTGCCGCTTCGGCGCAGCGCGATCCGGCCTATGCTGCCGCGCGTGCGGCGGGCGAGGTGGGTGAACGCATGGATGGCTATCTTGGCGCGGTCGGCGCGGCAGCGCCTGATGTTCGCAAGATCATCAGCGACATCAACATCAAGCGCAAGCAGGTCTATTTCGAGCAGGCGGAAGAGAATCACGTCACGCCCGATCAATATGCCTTCACTGCCGGGTGCACCGCGATTGATCGCACGGTGCCGGGCGAGAAGTATCAGGCACCTGACGGTTCGTGGGCCACCCGCACTTCCGCACCGCCGCGCAAGCATCCGCAGTGCCCGTAAGTCGCGTGGGCACCTGAATTCGCGAACCCCTCCCCTCACTGGGAGGGGTTTTGCTTTGAGTTCTGCGCGCGTTCTTGCTGCATCGCATGCGCGCTGTTTCGCACTTGCGGAAGAGCCGGTTGACTCAGGGTTCCCCCCTGCCTAAGGGAGCGGCGCCCTCGGCGGGGAGCCGTTGAGCGTGCCTTATCTTCAATCGGAGAGCGCGGCATGAACGACGAACCGGCCGAACAGGATAGCCCTGGTGAGGATGCGCGAATCACAGCGCTCGAAAAGCGGCTCGCTGCCGCCAAAGAGCGTGAAGAGAAACGCAACCGGCCGACAGCGGGCGCGGAATCTGATGCGAACTATCGCATGGGAAACCGGGTGCTGGCG
>CANFXW010000039.1 GCA_947451145.1 Sphingomonadaceae bacterium
TCGCATCCAGAACCATAGGGCCGCACTGGGCCAGATCGATCTGGAACGTGTCATAGCGCGGGTTCTCACCGCTATCGGGATCATAGCGATAGACGGTGAAGGTCTTCACCTTGGCGGCACCACCCACCTTGTGGATGCGGCCTTTGCCGTTGATCTTGCTGTTCGCGGGGAGGGTGAAAGTGGCCATGAATCCCTGTCCGTATGGATGCTTTGCGACACCCTCTAACGATTCATGCCGAGGGAGCAAGGGGTGCATGACAGCCGGTGGGGCGATTTGATCGTTTTCGATGATCAACATACCTGTTCAAGCCTGCAATTTAGCTCAATGATGCAGGCAACAAATCAGGAATAGGGTGTTTGGAAATGGCTCAAGACCGGATTGGCAAAACGGCGGTAATCACTGGCGGAGGCAGGGGTTTCGGCAAGGCCTTTGGCGTGGCTCTGGCAGCTGAGGGCGCACATGTCGTGCTGGTGGATCGCGATGGCCCCGAAGCAGAGGCTGCCGCAGCAGAAATTCGCAGCGCCGGTGGATTGGCAACGGGCCTTGCCGGCGACGTCACAGATGAAGTGCGAATGGCCGAGATCATGGCACAGGCGGCGGCATTACAGGGCGGGATCGATATTCTGATAAACAACGCGGGCCTGCACAGCGAAGAATATGGCAAGCCGATCACCGAGATGGGCCTTGCCAAGGTAAGGCGCCTGTTTGACGTCAATGTCATGGGTCTTGTCGGCTGTACGCTGGCGGCTCTGCCATACATGAAGGGTAGGGAGGGGGCGTCAATTGTCAATATTTCCTCTTCCGCCGCACATACGGGTGGTTCGGCCTATGGTGACAGCAAGCTCGCCGTGGCAGGATTGACGATCACTTTCGCCCGCGAGCTTGCGCCGGATAACATCAGGGTCAACGCCATTTCGCCGGGCCTGATCCTGACCGAAACCATCCGCGCCGAATTGCCCGAGGTGACCAAGGCGCGGGTGAAAGCCATGCAGATGAGCGCTATCGATGGTGACGAGCACCACATTGTTGATGCCATGCTATTTCTCACCAGCTGCAAGGCAGAGTTCATCACCGGGGAAACACTTCGTGTAACCGGCGGCATGGCGGCAGGGGTTTAGCTGCCCGGGCAGCAATGTTGAAAAGCTGCGCTGTACTTACCTGCCGCTTCGCGGGCAGGATTTGAATATCAACCGAGAGGAATACCATGACCGAACATTTCGTAAGGCCAGACGTTCAGGCCTTTCTCGACATGATGAAGGCCCAGCCGCGCCCGCCGATGAGCGATGGCTTGATTGCGATGATGCGCCAGATGCCGCCCGGTTCGATGCCTTCGCTGGACCTGCCGGTTGGCGATCTGGGTGAAATTCGCGATGTGATTATGCCCGGGCCTGCTGGCGATAATGCCCTGAGGCTGTTTGACCCCCGCGAGACACGTGGTCCATCTCCGGTTGTCGTCTACTACCACGGCGGCGGCTTTGCGGTTGGCAGCATCGATACCCACGCCGGTCTTTGTGCGGAAATTGCCCGAGGTTTGGACTTGCCGGTTATCTCGGTTGAATACCGGCTTGCTCCAGAAAATCCCTGGCCAGCCGCCCCGGACGACGCGGAAGCTGCGGCGCGTTGGATCGCGGAAAATGGTGCGGCGTTCGGCCGTGAGTTCACCGGTCTGGTGCTGGCTGGGGACAGTGCGGGAGGGAACCTCTCGGCGGTTACTGCGCTCACATTGCGCGACCAGCCAGCAGCCTTGCCGGTGGTGCTCCAGCTGGCGATCTACCCGGTTGTCGATTCAAGTGTGCACCACCCCTCTCGCACGACGTTCGCGAACGGGTTTTTCCTCGACAAGCACGATATGGATTATTTCGATCAGGCCTTTGCGGCAGACAACAGCCACTGGCGGGCGTCGCCACTGCTGGCCGACCAGTCGGGCCTTGCGCCGAGCGTTGTTGTAACCGCCGGGCTCGATCCGCTGCGCGACGAGGGCCGTGCTTATGCCGAGAAATTGAAAGCGGCCGGTGTACCGGTCTCATTCTATGAGGCCGAAGGCAGCATCCACGGCTTTTGCACCTATCGCCTGCACGTACCATCCGCGCGGGATGGTCTGGCGAAGATTCTGGAGCTTGCCAAGGCGATGCTGGCCGAGACAGCGCTCTAAAGAAATTGATTACCCCGAGGCCTGCAAGCCTCGGGGTAACCCCAACGACTTATTATTCGCCGAATGTGCGCTGCCACCAGCCTCCACGACGCGGCTGTGGTTCTTCCGAGACAGTTTCCGCTGGTTCAGTTGCCGCAGCGACCGTTTCGGTTTCAGGCTCGGCCTTCTTCTTGCGGGTCCGCTTGGGCTTTTCTTCAGCTACCGGTTCAGCGGCGGCTTCAGGTTCCGGTGCAGGAGCGGCTTCAGCAGCGGCTTCGGCTTCAGGCTCAACCTTCTTCTTGCGGCTGCGCTTTGGCTTTTCTTCGGCCACAGGTGCAGCGGCAGATGCTTCTTCGGTCACTGCCTCGGGGGCGGGTGCTTCTTCAGCTACGGCATCAGCCTTCTTGCGGCGGACACGCTTTTTAGGCGCATCTTCCGGAGCGGCCTCAACAACCGGCTCGGCTTCAGCGGGCGCTTCTTCACCCTCTGATGCTTCATCAGACTGCTCGGCGCCGCCATTGTTTTCACCCTGACCATCGTCACGGCCGCGACCACCGCGCCGGCGACGACCGCGACGGCGGCGCTTCTTGGGTGTGCCATCTTCGTTCAGGCCTTCGGAGCCATTGTCTTCCCCGGCTTCGTTACCGTCATCGGCTTCATCACCCGAAGCATCGGTTTCGCCGCGCTCGGTCTCTTCACCCGATTCACCGCGTTCGTCACCACGATTGCGACCGCGACCACCACGGCGGCGGCGGCGACGCTTGCGGCCCTGCCGGTCGTCTTCCTTGTCCTCGCGGTCTTCACGCTCTTCACGCGCTTCGTCGGTTTCGTCCTCGTCGATATCCTCGTCTTCGTAGACCTCTTCCTCTTCGGGCTCGATGATCGGCTCAAAGCGGGGAGTTACGGTCGGGCGAGGACCGGACGAAGCCACACGCATCTTGGCGCCTTCGTTTTCGCCTTCAGGGATAACCTCAACGCTCACGCCATAGCGGTGCTCGATCTCGTGCAGATCAGCGCGCTTGGCGTTGAGCAGGTAGATCGCCGCTTCGGTGCTGGCGAAAAGCGAGATGATCGTGCCGCGGCCCTTGGCTGCTTCTTCCTCGATGAGGCGAAGGGCAGCGAGGCCTGACGAACTGGCGGTACGCACCAGACCGGTGCCATCGCAGTGCGGGCAGGCGCGGGTTGAGGCTTCAAGCACGCCGGTGCGAAGGCGCTGGCGGCTCATTTCCATCAGGCCAAAGCTGGAAATCCGGCCAACCTGGATACGGGCGCGATCGTTCTTGAGCGCGTCCTTCATCGCCTTTTCGACCTTACGGACGTTCGATCCGTATTCCATGTCGATAAAGTCGATGACGACGAGACCGGCCATGTCACGCAAGCGCAGCTGGCGGGCGATTTCACGCGCGGCCTCAAGGTTTGTGTTGAGCGCCGTCGCCTCGATGCCGTGCTCCTTGGTGGAGCGGCCCGAGTTGATGTCGATCGAGACCAAAGCTTCGGTCGGGTTTATGACCAGATAACCGCCACTCTTCAGCTGGACGACGGGTTCATACATCGCCGTCAGCTGATCTTCGGCGCCATAGCGCTGATAGAGCGGCACCGGATCGACGTAGCTCTTCACCTTTTTGACGTGGCTGGGCATCAGCAACTTCATGAAGTCTCGTGCAGCGCGATAGCCACGCTCGCCCTCGACAATCACCTCTTCGATGTCGCGGTCATAGATGTCGCGGATGGCGCGCTTGATCAGGTCGCTGTCCGAATGGATCGCGGCCGGAGCGCTGCTCTTGAGCGTGTTCTCGCGAATCTCGTCCCACAGGCGGGCAAGGTAATCGAAATCGCGCTTGATTTCGGTCTTGGTGCGCTGGAGGCCAGCGGTGCGGACGATGCAGCCCATCGATTTGGGCAGGTCCATCTCGGCAATGATGCCCTTCAGGCGCTTGCGGTCCGAAGCCGAGCTGATCTTGCGGCTGATGCCGCCGCCGTGGCTCGAATTAGGCATCAGCACGCAATAGCGGCCAGCGAGGCTGAGATAGGTGGTGAGAGCTGCGCCCTTGTTGCCGCGTTCTTCCTTAACGACCTGCACCAGCAAAACCTGGCGGCGCTGGATAACGTCCTGAATCTTGTAGCGGCGGCGGAGCGCCATGCGCTTGGCGCGCACTTCGTCGGCTTCCTTGGCGTGGCCACGGCTGGCGCTGCCCTGCCGGCGACGTCCGCGACGGCCGCGGCGGTCATCGCCGCCTTCGCCGTCGGATTCTTCTTCGCCGTCATGGCCGAATGATCCGTCAACCTGGCCGTCTTCGATCGTTGCGACATCATCTTTTTCGTCGGTATCGACTTCGGTCACGCCACCGAAATCGTCATCATGATGATGTTCGTGCGTGGTCCCGGCAAGATCATCGGCCAGCGATTCGCCCAGTTCGTCATCGCCAACGAAATCTTCCTCACCCTCTGCGCGAGCGCGCAAGGCGGCTTCTTCCTCAGCATGCGCGGCTTCTTCAGCCAGCAGCTGTTCGCGATCTTCCTTGGGGATCTGATAGTAATCAGGATGGATTTCGCTGAAGGCCAAAAAACCATGTCGGTTGCCGCCGAAATCGACGAAAGCAGCCTGCAATGATGGCTCTACGCGAGTAACCTTGGCGAGGTAGATGTTGCCTTTGATCTGCTTGTGTTCAGCAGATTCAAAGTCAAATTCCTCAATCCGATTTCCCTTCAGCACCGCCACCCGGGTTTCTTCCTGGTGGCGCGCATCGATGAGCATGCGCGTTGTCATTATGAATTCTCCATGCGCGCCATTGCCTGTCCGAAAACGGACTGGCGGCGCGACCATATGCAATTGCGCCAAGGCACAGTGCGCGGGGAAGGCCCCGGTTATGTGCTATGGCAGCGTTGGTGAAGCCACGGCGCAAAGGTGCGCCAACGGCGAGGCCAGATGGCCGAGTTGCGTCTGCTGGGATGTGAAGGCGCGACGATTGCGGGCGCGCTCCGATAAGAATTGCCGATGCCAGCCGCGCCCCATGGGGCGGCGTTGGCAGGGACGGCAACTGGCTTCTCATTCCGGCATCAACCTGTTCGTGACCGGGCATTTCTGTCCCGGTTGGTCTGGAGCCGCAATTTTCGCCTCCAGCCCCTCGCGTTTTGTACTGGCAGCCCATGAAGTGGGCGCAGCTGCACGAGGGCGGGATGACGGGCAAAGTTGCTCCGTCGCGGGTGCTAGCACTGCTTGCTGCCTCGGGCAAGGATTGAGAATGATTAGCGCCAAGAGATTGCCGCAGGGCTGACAAGGCCTTAACGACAATTCCTGATGCGTCGCTTTGTCCAAATTGCTCTGATATTCCTCGCCCCGATTGCGGTCTTTGCCGCATTGGTGGGACTGGATCGTGCGTTAGGCGGTCAGGGCCGGGGACGGGACTATGTAATCCGCCTGAGCTTGCCGCCGCCAGCGGGAGAGGTCGGACTGCCTCGCGTTGAGGGACCGCTTGATCCCAGCCGTCCGCTCGTGGTGATCGATGCGGGGCACGGCGGGTTTGACCCGGGTGCCGGAACTGGAAGCCTGAAAGAAAAGACGCTTACCCTCTCGCTTGCCCAGGCCCTGCGTGTTGTGCTGCTGGAGCATGGCGGCATCCGGGTTGCTTTGACCCGCGATGACGACCGCTATCTGTTGCTGCCCGAGCGTGCCGGAATTGCCCGCAGGCTGAAGGCAGACCTGTTCATTTCGATTCACGCTGATTCGGCCCCGGGTACCGATGCCAGCGGCGGCACGGTGTTTACGCTGTCCGATCGCGGTTCCAGCCAGACGGCAGCAAGACTGGCCGACGCAGAAAACCGCGCCGATACGGTGAACGGGGTGCAGCTGTCGGGCCTGTCAAATTCTGTAAATGCCATTCTCGTCGAGTTGTCGCAGCGCGAGACCGCTGCCGCTTCGGCCGATTTTGCTCAGCTGATTTTGCGTGAGGGTGAGGGAAAGCTGCGATTCAAGGACCGTTCGATCCAGTCTGCGGCCTTCGTTGTCCTCAAGTCGGCCGATCTGCCGTCTGTGTTGTTTGAGGCGGGTTATATTTCCAGTCCCGGCGATGCGGGCTGGCTGCATTCGCCAGAGGGGAAACAGGCCTTTGCCGATGCGACAGCGCAAGCCATCCGGGTCTATTTTGCCCGTCATCAGCCGGGATGATGTTTGATGGCACAATCTCGCTGGCATCATCGCGAATCTCCATGCTAGAGGCGAACGACCATGGCCGATGATCCTGCAACCGAACCGCTGCGCTACCGAATCCGGCGTGAAGCAGGCGGGCTGTTGCAATGGTTTCGCGGCAATTGGCGGGAAAGCCGACGGTTCCGTATTCTCGCCTCTGTAATCGGCGGCCTTTTAGCGCTTTACCTACTTGTTTGGGTAACAATCCTGCGCACACTTCCGTCTGCCGATCGCCTGTTGACCTATCAACCACCGCTGCCTTCAATGGTGCGCGGTGTAAATGGGGAGATCGTTTACAGCTATGCCCGCGAGCGGCGAGTGCAGCTGCGATTTGTCGATTTTCCCAAGCCGGTTATCAATGCGTTCCTCTCAGCCGAAGACAAGTCATTCTGGTCGCACGGCGGTGTCGACTACACTGGCCTTGTCGGCGCAGTTTTTGACTATGCAAGCAAGATAGGATCGGGCGCGCGGGCCAGAGGCGGCTCGACGATCACCCAGCAAGTTGCCAAGAACATCCTGATCGGCAACGAATATTCCCTCGGCCGCAAGTTCAAGGAAATGATCCTCGCCCGTCGCATCGAAGGCGTGCTGAACAAGGAACAGATTCTCGAGCTCTATCTCAACGAAATCCCGCTCGGTCGGCAGAGCTTCGGCGTCGAAGCTGCCGCGCAGGCTTATTTCGGCAAGGATGTCGATCAATTGGCGCTGCACGAAGCGGCTTTTCTGGCAATCTTGCCCAAGGCTCCTGAAACCTATGGCCGCGCCGGCCATGAGGCGCGGGCGATTGAACGGCGCAACTGGGTTCTAGATCAGATGGTCAAGAACGGCTGGGCCAAGCCCGAGGAAGCTGCGCAAGCGAAGGCCCAGCCGCTTGGCCTGATCGGTCGCCGTTCCAACAGCTATGATCCATCAGTCGGCTATTTCGTCGAGGAAGTGCGCCGCCGCCTGATCGAGAAGTATGGCGAAAACGCCGATGCAGGAGAAAACTCGATCTACGCTGGCGGCCTGTGGGTGCGCACTTCGCTTGATCCCGAAATGCAGAAGGCAACCCAGGACGCTCTGCGCGCCGGATTGCTGCGCTATAACAGCGGCAAAGGCTGGGCCGGACCGATCGACCACCTTGATGTAACGCCAGACGCCTGGCTTGGGCCGCTTGTCGCGGCCAACCGCACAATTGCCTACAAGGATTGGCGCGTGGGCGTGGTGATCCAGCGCGATGGCAGCGATGCCACGATCGGATTTCCCGACGGCAGTACGGCACCGCTGATCGGATTGCCTGACGGGCTGAAGCAAGGTGACCTTACAGCCGCTGCGCCATCAGGAAACGCCTGGGCCGTGCAGGCCATACCGGGTGTATCTGGCGGCATGATGATGGAGAGCCCGCACACCGGGCGTGTGCTCGCCATGCAGGGCGGATTTGATGCCGGGCTGGGATCATTCAATCGCGCTACACAGGCTGAGCGCCAGCCGGGCTCTACGATCAAGCCATTCGTCTATGCCACCGCGCTGGACTATGGAATGACCCCGGCAACGATGGTTCCCGATCAGGCCTTCTGCGTTTATCAGGGGGCATCGCTTGGGCAGAAGTGTTTCAAGAACTTTGGCGGTGAGGGCGGCGGCGGAGTTCACACCATGCGCTGGGGATTGGAACAATCCCGCAACCTGATGACTGTGCACATTGCCAACGATACCGGCATGGATCACGTCGTGGCGCAGATCGCCAAGGTGGGCATCGGCAAGTACCAGCCCTATCTATCATTCGCACTCGGCGCTGGCGAAACGACAGTGGCTCAGATGGTGAACGCCTATTCGGCACTGGCCAATCACGGGCTGCAATTCAACCAATCACTGATCGACTATGTGCAGAACCGCCAAGGCAAAGTGATCTGGCGCGCGGACAGCCGTCGCTGTGATCGCTGCAATATGGCGGAATGGGACGGCAAACCGATGCCGCGCTTCGCACCCTTGGGCAAACAAGTGCTCGATTCGCGCACGGCCTATCAGGTCGTGCACATGCTGGAGGGCGTCGTGCAGCGCGGTACGGCTGTGACGCTTGCTGACCTAAACCTGCCGCTGTTCGGCAAGACCGGCACAACCTCAGGCCCGACGAACGTGTGGTTCTGTGGTGGCAATCAGGATTACGTTGGCGGCGTCTATCTCGGCTACGATCAACCGCGCTCGCTCGGCGGCTATGCCCAGGGCGGCACATTTGCGGCTCCGATTTTCAAGCAGGTTGTTTTGGCAACCCGTACGCGGTGGAGCAGCGTTCCTGTCTCGGCCGGTTCCGGCGTGCACTTTGTTGCTGTTGACCGGGCCTCAGGCAAGCAGGTCTTTGGCGGCGGTGCCTCCAATGATGCCCATGCCGATATTATCTGGGAGGCATTCAAGGCAGAAACCGTGCCGGATCGCCTGACCCGTGAAGATCAACTTGCCAAACAGCGCGATTCGATCATCGCCACTATCCGCAAGGCCAAGTCAGCGTCGAGCGATGACAGTGCGGGTGCTGAAACAAAACCAAAAGATGGCAACTTTGCCGAGCAACAGGGCGGGGTTTACTAGGGGAGGCCTCGGGCGCATAAACCGCGCCATGGTCAGCCGAAAATCAACCCTCGTCCCGCTCGCCGCGCTTGCGGCCATGCTCGTTTCCACTCCGGCTTTTGCAGATCTTCCCGTGGGTGCAAAAGCGCCAGACTTTGCTACACAAGGTGCGCTGGCGGGTAAGACGTTTGATGTCAGTCTGAAAAAGCTGCTCAAGCAGGGGCCGGTGGTGCTCTATTTCTACCCCAAGGCCTTTACCAAGGGTTGCACGCTCGAAGCACATGCGTTTGCCGAAGCGACAGATGATTTCAAGGCCGCAGGAGCGACAGTCATCGGCATGTCGAACGATGATGTGCCCACTTTGCAGAAGTTCTCGACCGAGCATTGCCGTGACAAGTTCGCTGTCGCATCGGCCTCGCCAGAAGTGATCAAGGCCTATGACGTCGCCTTGAAGCGGGAAGGCTTGCCCATAGGCCTCGCCAACCGCACCAGCTATGTGATCGGCAAGAACGGCAAGATTGCTCTGGCCTACAGCAACATGGATTTCAGCGACCACGTGAAACTGACACTGGAAGCTGTTCGCAAGATGAAGGCGGGCAAGAAGGTCTGATAGCTTTACTTGCCCCCTGCCTTTACTTTCAGAGTCCTTTCGCTAAGCGGGGCGGCGCAATCGCGGTGCCCCGTTTTGCTTTGGCAAAGGGTACTGCTGGAGGAGTTTTGACGTCATGCGTGCCGAGGGGCAGGCCCATATTGATCGGATCGAGGCCGCGCTGGCGCTCGTGCGCAAGTTTCTTGAGTGGGACCGCGCGTTGCGGCGGCTTGATGAGCTGAACGCTCGCGTTGAAGATCCCAAGCTCTGGGATAATCCCAAAGAAGCTGAAGCCGTCATGCGCGAGCGGCGCCGGCTGGATGCTGCCATCGGTGCAGTCAATTCGATCTCGTCGCAAATGGCCGATGCCATTGAATTTATTGAACTTGGTGAAGCTGAAAACGACGAGGCTACGATCGAAGAAGGCCTGGCCGCACTTGCTGCGCTGGCAGAGCGGGCTGATCACGACAAGGTTCAGGCACTGCTCGCAGGCGAAGCCGACGGTAACGACACCTACATCGAAATCCACGCCGGCGCAGGTGGCACGGAAAGCCAGGACTGGGCCGAAATGCTGTTTCGCATGTATTCGCGCTGGGGTGAAAAGCGCGGATTCAAGGTGGAAACCATTGAATATCAGGCCGGAGAGCAGGCAGGTATCAAATCGGCCACGATCCTGGTCAAAGGCGAGAATGCCTATGGCTATGCCAAGACCGAGAGCGGTGTTCACCGCCTGGTCCGCATCAGCCCCTATGACAGCTCGGCGCGCCGCCACACCAGCTTCAGTTCGGTCTGGGTCTATCCGGTGATCGACGATAATTTCCAGATCGAGATCAATCCGGCCGACCTGAAAATTGATACCTACCGCGCATCGGGCGCGGGCGGTCAGCACGTTAACACCACCGACTCGGCTGTTCGTATGACGCACATTCCCTCGGGCATCATAGTCGCCAGCCAGATCGACCGGTCACAGCACAAGAACCGCGAAACCTGCATGAACATGCTGAAGGCGCGGCTGTGGGAAGAAGAGATGCGCCGACGCGAGGAGGCATCGAGCAGCGAGCATGCCGCGAAGAGCGACATCGGTTGGGGCCACCAGATCCGTTCCTACGTTTTGCAGCCATACCAGATGGTCAAGGACCTGCGCACCGGCGTGACATCGCCGACGCCCGGCGATGTGCTGGATGGCGATCTGGACCAGTTCATGGCAGCCGCACTTTCGCAGCGGGTGACCGGTGAAAAGGTAGAGGTGGAGGACAACGATTGATCCGGCGTTCGGCCTACTTGTGGGCGCTTTTGGCGCTGACTGCTTGTCAGCAGAAGGCCGCAGAATCGAATCGTGCATCCACGTCGCGCGAATTCCCACAGGCGTTCCGGCCGATCTCCAAGACAGTTTCCACCCAGTTCTCGACCGAAGCCCAGCGCGATCAGCAGGGCGAGGCAAAGGCCGTGATGGACCTCGCCAAGATTGCCGAGGGTACGACCGTGGCGGATATCGGCGCGGGCGAGGGCTATTACACGGTGCGTCTTGGCCAAAGGGTTGGCAAAAAGGGCCGGGTTCTCGCGGAAGACATTGACCCTGGCGCGATCAAGCGCCTGGGCGAACGCGTTCTGCATGACCGGCTCGACAATGTTTCGATCAAGACCGGTGCGCCCGACGATCCCAAACTTCCCGAATCCAGTTTTGACCGCATTTTCATGGTTCATATGTACCATGAGGTTGGTGAGCCCTATGCTTTCCTTTGGCGCCTGCGCCCCGCCTTGAACAAGGGCGGCCAGGTCATCGTAGTCGATCAGGACCGCGCCACCGATCAGCACGGCATTCCGCCAGCACTGCTTTTTTGCGAAATGGGCGCGGTGGGCTTTCGCTTGGTGCAATTTGTTCGTAAGCCGGAATTGACCGGCTATTATGCCCAGTTTGAAGCGGTGGGTGCGCGTCCTGCGCCCGGCGAAATCAAGCCATGCAAGCTGGGTGCTGACGGCACAGCCGCACAGCACTGATAAAGGAAGAGTAATGTCGTTCAAGGGTTTGCAACCGATTCATTATGCTGGGCGTGAAGTTTGGCCGCTCGTGGAAGGCGGCAAAGGCGTCTCTGCAACGAATCACGCCAGCTCTGGCGCATGGGCGGCTGCTGGAGGCATCGGCACGATATCTGCGGTCAACGCCGATTCCTATGACCCAACGGGAAAGATCATTCCGCAGGTCTATGAGCAACTGACCCGCCGCGAGCGGCATGAGCGACTGATTGAATACAGCATCGCCGGTGCAGTGGAGCAGGTGAAGCGCGCGCACGAAATTGCAGGCGGCAAGGGCGCGATCAACATCAACGTTCTGTGGGAAATGGGCGGCGCGCAGCCGATCCTCGAAGGCGTCCTCAGCCAGACGCAAGGGATGGTCGCGGGCGTCACCTGCGGCGCGGGCATGCCTTACAAGCTCTCGGAAATCGCCTCGCGCTATAACGTCAGTTACTTGCCGATTGTCAGCTCGGCCCGCGCCTTCCGTTTGCTGTGGAAGCGTGCCTATCACAAATATCCTGACCTGCTCGGCGCGGTGGTATACGAAGATCCTTGGCTGGCCGGTGGCCATAATGGCCTGTCGAACGCTGAAAACCCGCTCGAACCTCAAGACCCATACCCCCGCGTCGCGGCGCTGCGCGAAACCATGCGTGCAGAGGGCGTGAGCGAACGCGTTCCCATCGTGATGGCGGGCGGCGTCTGGTTCCTGCGCGAATGGGACAACTGGATCGATAACCCAGAGCTTGGCTCAATCGCATTCCAGTTCGGTACGCGCCCACTGCTCACCACCGAAAGCCCGATTCCGCAGGGTTGGAAGGATGCCTTGCGCGAACTCAATCCCGGTGACGTGCTGCTGCACAAATTCTCGCCCACTGGTTTCTATTCATCGGCCGTCCGTAATCCCTTCCTGCGCGCGCTTGAAGCCCGCAGCGAGCGGCAGGTGCCCTATTCCAAGGTAGAGGCGGGCGAGCACACGGTCCGGCTTGATGTCGGGGTAAAGGGCAAGAACTTCTGGGTTACGCCGAAGGACCTCGATCGCGCCCGCTCATGGGCCAATCAGGGCTTTACTGACGGCCTGCGCACACCAGATGACACGATCATCTTTGTCGCGCCGGCAGAGCGTGCGACTATCCAGCAGGACCAGAAAGACTGCATGGGCTGCCTGTCGCACTGCGGTTTCTCGTCGTGGATGGATCACGATGACTACACCACCGGACGGTTGGCGGACCCGCGCAGCTTCTGCATTCAGAAGACCCTGCAGGACATCGCCCATGGCGAGCCGGTCGACCAGAACCTGATGTTCGCCGGTCACGCGGCCTATCGCTTCAAGCAGGATCCGTTCTACTCAAACAACTTCACGCCTACAGTGAAGGAACTGGTGGACCGGATTTTGACTGGGGATTGATGAATTGGAGTTGCCGGCAAGGCAACCCCATTCGATCTCAATCCAGTTCCCAGGCCCGTTCACCGTGGCTGGCCAAGTCCAGCCCCTCGCGTTCTTCATCTTCGCTGACCCGCATCGGGAAGGCGAGGTTGACTGCCAGGGCCAGGATAACGCTGGCGATGGCTGACCAGGCGATGGTTACGCCCACGCCTACTGCTTGTCCGATCAACTGGTGAACCATTGAGTAGGACTCAGGATCGCCTGTGCCGCCAAGGCTGGGTGCCATGAACACAGCCAGCAGTAGCGAACCGGTGATGCCGCCCATGCCGTGAACGGCGAAGACGTCGAGCGAATCGTCGATGTGCAGCTTGTTTTTCACCACCGAAATCATCGGGAAGCAGATCACGGCAGCGGCGATGCCGAGGATGAAGGCACCGCCGGGCGAGATGAAACCAGCTGCCGGGGTTACGGTGGCGAGGCCGGCCACGGCACCGGTCGCAAAGCCGACGCTGGTTGCCTTGCCCAGCTTGATCCGCTCGATCAGCAGCCAGACCAGCGCAGCCGTGCAGGCGGCAACGTGCGTGTTGATGATGGCCGAGGCGGCATCGTCATTTGCAGCCAGCGCAGAGCCGCCGTTGAAGCCAAACCAGCCCACCCAGAGCAGTGCGGCACCGGCCAGGGTCAGCGCCGGGCTGTGCGGGATCATCATGGTCTTGGGAAAACCGGTGCGCTTGCCCATCAGTGCAGCCGTGACCAGTGCGGTGATGCCTGCTGTAGTGTGAACCACGATGCCGCCCGCGAAATCGAGTGTGCCGAGCTTGGCGGCCAGCCAGCCACCGCCCCAGATCCAGTGCGCCACCGGAACATAGACGATCAGGCTCCACAGAGCGCAAAACGTCACCGTCCACGAGAAGCGCGAGCGATCAACCCAGGCGCCAACAATCAGCGCAGGTGTGATCAGGGCAAAAGCCATCTGGAACAGCGCAAAGGCATTTTCCGGGATGTCATAGCCCTCACGCACATTGCCGAGGTTGTTGAACATGAAATTGGTGCCAGCCCCGATCCAGCCATTGGTCACCGGGCCAAATGCCAGCGTATAGCCAACCAGTACCCACAACAGCGAGACGATTGATGCAATCGCGCCGACCTGAAGGCAGACAGCGAGGAAATTTTTGGCGCGAACAAGACCGCCGTAGAACAGGGTCAGGCCCGGCATGGTCATGAGCAGAACGAAAGCAGAGGAGACGAGGATCCATGCCGTGTCACCGCTATCGGCGACATCAACCAAGCCATCCTGGGCATGGGCAGCAACCGGCGCCATCAAAGCCAGGCACGCGGCAACATAGTGCGCAGGCCGCGCGGTCCACTTGGTCATGGAATATTCCTCCTCCGCGCTGCCCCTCCAGACAGCGAATGTCCTCAGCGGCGCGTCTAAGGCAAGCTTATGCCAGCGGCAAGGGGGTGGACGCAGCATTGTTGCGGAAAGCGGCACTGTCCCGTTACGGGTCTTGTGCAAGTGCATTTGTCAGCAGGATTTGGCCGCAAGCGCACTTGAAGCGCAGGGGCGGGGCGGGCTAAGGGTTATCCCATGTTTCGCCGGATTACGACTCTTTGCCTGCTTGCTCTCGCTGTTATGCCGATTCCGGTCGCGGCAGAAGATGGCAAAGTTCCATTCTGGGCGGCCGTGCGCGCACGCGAGGTTAATATGCGGGTCGGGCCGAGCGAGGATTATCGGATCACTTGGGTCTATCGCCGTCCGCTGCTTCCGGTCAAAGTGCTTCGCACCATGGAAAACTGGTGGCTGGTGCAGGATCCTGACGGCGCGCGCGGTTGGGTGCTATCCAGCCTGATGACCAAAAAGCGTGGAGCCATGGTTGTCGGAAGCGATCTGGCCGAGATGCATTTGGATGCCGATGCGGGTTCCAAGCTCCTGTGGCGGCTGGCCCCGGGGGTGACCGGACGGCTGGGAGACTGCCAGTCCGGCTGGTGCAAGGTCGAACTTATGGACAAGCGGGCAGGCTGGGTCCGGGCTGAACGCCTGTGGGGCGCTGCCGAGCTTTAGCCGCTGCGGGTGCCGACCCCGTTTTGAGGAGCCGGCCCCTGCTGCAATTCATCAATGGCGATGCGTGCGACGCCAGTCATGGCGATCTTCGCGCAGTTCCTTGCGGGCGGAAGCCAGTTCATGGCGCTCCTCGCGAACCTTCGGGCCATTGTGATGATAGGCTGCGCGCGCAAGCTCGCGCTTTTCGTGCTTGATGACCTTGTGGTCATGGCGCAGTTCGGCGCGGGTGGTGTGCGCTGAAGCGACACCCGGCAGAATGAGGCCAGTTGCGGCGAGAGCGATGAGCAGTTTCTTCGTCATGGGTTAAGTCCTTATGGCTTGCGCGGACCCGGATTTGTCCGTGTCCGGCAAGCCATTGGCTAACCCTGAAAACCTGAACCCCCGACGAACCAAATGGCTGATTTCAGCACCAAAATGTCGCCAATTGTCGCGGTTTGTCTTGCCAGATCAGATCAGTTCGAGCGCAATCGCGGTGGCCTCACCGCCGCCGATGCACAGGCTGGCGACGCCCTTTTTCAGGCCCTTGTGCTTCAGCGCGCCGATCAGCGTGGTGATGATGCGGGTGCCCGAAGCACCGATGGGGTGCCCAAGCGCAGTCGCGCCACCATGGACGTTCACCTTGTCGTGCGGGATGCCAAGATCGTGCATGGCGAACATCGCAACGCAGGCGAAAGCCTCATTGATCTCGAACAGATCTACATCGGCGAGGTTCCAGCCTGCCTTGTCCATCAGCTTGGTGATTGCGCCGACCGGGGCAGTGGTGAACTTGGCAGGCTCCTGCGCGTGTCCAGCAACTGCGACGATCCTGGCGACAGGCGTCAGGCCCTTGGCAGCGGCAACGCTTGCGCGGGTCAGCACCATGGCGGCGGCACCGTCCGAAATCGACGACGAAGTGGCTGCGGTGATTGTGCCGTCCTTCGAGAAGGCGGGCTTCAGTGTGGGGATCTTGTCCGGGCGACCCTTGCCGGGCGCTTCGTCGGTATCGACCACGACTTCACCGGCGCGAGTCTTTACCGTCACGGCGACCAGTTCACTGGCGAAAGCGCCGGTTGCGATGGCATCCTGCGCGCGGCGGAGCGATTCAATCGAGTAATCGTCCATGTTCTCGCGGGTCAGCTGGTATTCATCGGCCGAAACCTGCGCGAAGGAGCCCATCGAGCCACCTTCATAGGCGTCTTCCAAGCCATCGAGGAACATGTGATCATAGGCAGTATCGTGGCCTGCGCGGGCACCGGCGCGGTGCTTCTTGAGCAAGTAGGGCGCGTTGGTCATGCTTTCCATGCCGCCAGCGATCACAACGTCGAGCGAGCCCGAAGCAAGCGCCTCTGCCCCCATGATGACCGTCTGCATACCCGAGCCGCAGACCTTGTTTACAGTGGTCGCCTGAACCGACTTGGGCAAGCCAGCCTTGATCGCAGCCTGACGGGCAGGGGCTTGTCCCAAACCGGCGGGAAGCACGCAGCCCATATAGATGCGCTCAATGTCGTCGCCCGAAACGCCGGCGCGTTCGACTGCAGCCTTGACCGCAGTTGCGCCCAGATCGGTAGCAGAAACATCTGCGAATACGCCGGAAAGGCCGCCCATCGGTGTGCGGGCATAGGACAGGACTACGATCGGATCGGAAGCGGAAATCTGCGCCATGGTTTGGCCTTTCGGAATCTCGCGGAATTGTGTGATTTGTTGCTCCGATAATGCTGCACTGCGGCAATTGCAATGACGCGATGCTGGATGCCAATGCTAGGCATTCTGCCAGCGGGGCCGAAGAAATAAGCAAAACCTGAGAAGAAGCGCGCAAACACGGGGTTACCCCACTTGCGCGGCTTGGCCCTGCGGACTAGGGCGCGCAGCAAGGTCAGCGGATGCGATTCCGCCCAGCTTGCGAGTCCCCAATGGTAGATCTTGTCGAATACCTGCCCATCCTGATTTTCCTCGGCGTGGCGCTGGCAATTTCAACGGCCCTGGTCTTCCTGCCGATGGGGCTCTCCTACCTCACAGGGACGCACAACCCGAACGCCGAAAAGAACTCGGAGTACGAGTGCGGCTTCCCCGCTTTTGAAGATCCGCGCAGCCAGTTTGACGTGCGGTTCTATCTCGTCGCGATCCTGTTCATCGTCTTCGATCTGGAAGCAGCTTTCCTGTTTCCCTGGGCGGTGAGCCTGAAGGAGACTGGCTGGACCGGTTGGCTGACAATGATGGGCTTCCTTTTCGAACTGCTCGTAGGCCTTGCCTATGCGTGGAAAAAGGGCGCGCTGGATTGGGAATGATACGATGAACGCTCTGCTCTCTCCTGCCGCCGCATCAGGCCAGATCATTTCGCCCGAACAGGCCTTCTTTGACAGCCTGAATGCCGAGGTTGCCGACAAGGGCTTCCTCGTCACCAGCACTGAGGAACTGTTCCAGTGGGCACGCACCGGTTCGCTGTGGTGGATGACCTTCGGTCTCGCTTGCTGCGCTGTGGAAATGATCCACGTTTCGATGCCGCGCTATGACATGGAACGTTTCGGCGTCGCCCCGCGCGCCTCTCCGCGCCAGTCGGACGTGATGATCGTCGCGGGCACTCTGTGCAACAAGATGGCCCCAGCGCTGCGAAAGGTTTACGACCAGATGTCGGACCCCAAGTATGTGATCTCGATGGGCAGCTGCGCAAATGGCGGTGGCTATTATCACTATAGCTACTCGGTCGTGCGCGGCTGTGACCGGATCGTTCCGGTCGACATCTATATCCCCGGCTGCCCTCCGACTGCCGAGGCGCTGCTCTATGGCGTGATGCAATTGCAGCGGAAGATCCGCCGCGCAGGGAGTTTCGAGCGGTGAGCACTGTCGTTCATTCCGCCCCGAAATTCGCCTCGAACGAAGGTGTGCTTGATGCGCTGACCAAGGCGCTGGGCAAGTCCGTTGTCGCTGCCAAGGAAGAGCACGGCGAAGTCGTGATCACCGTGGCGCGGGCTGAGATCGAAAACGCGCTGCGCGCCCTACGTGACGATCACCAGTACCAGCAGCTGATGGAAATTGCGGGCGTCGATTACCCTGATAGGCCTGAGCGCTTTGAAGTGGTCTACATGCTGCTCAGCGTTACCAAGAACCACCGCGCGCTGATAAAGGTCAGCGCCGCCGAGAATACACCTGTGCCCACCGCCACCACGCTGTGGCCGGTCGCTGGCTGGCTCGAGCGCGAAGTTTACGACATGTATGGCGTGGTCTTCAGCGGCAACACCGATCTGCGCCGCATCCTCACCGACTATGGCTTCGAAGGCCACCCGCAGCGCAAGGACTTTCCGCTGACGGGCTATCAGGAACTGCGTTATTCGGAAGAAGACAAGCGCGTGGTCTATGAGCCGGTCAAGCTGGCGCAGGATCTGCGGCAGTTTGACTTCATGAGCCCATGGGAAGGCGCGGAATACGTGCTGCCGGGCGATGAAAAGGCCGTTGCACCGCCGCCACCACCAGCTCCTCCGCCGCCACCGCCTCCGGCACCCGCGCCGGAAGTGAGGGCCAAAAAAGCTGCAGCACCGGAGAAGGCTGCTGCGCCTAAGGCTCCGGCCAAGAAGCCCGCCGCCAAAAAAGCCGCGCCGAAGAAGGGGGATAAGGCATGAGCCTGAGCCTCGAACAATCGCCCACCACCGGCGATGAAGTCATCACCAATTATACGATCAACTTCGGCCCCCAGCACCCTGCCGCACACGGCGTGCTGCGCATGGTCATGGAGCTGGACGGCGAGATCATCGAGCGGATCGATCCGCACGTTGGCCTGCTCCATCGCGGCACCGAGAAGCTGATCGAGCACAAGACCTATCTGCAGGCGCTGCCCTATTTTGACCGGCTGGATTATTGCTCGCCGCTCGGCATGGAGCACTCCTATGTGCTCGCCATCGAGAAGCTGCTCAACCTCGAAGTGCCGCAGCGTGCGCAATACCTGCGCGTGCTTTTCGCCGAGCTGACGCGCATCTGCAACCACATGCTAAACCTCGGCTCGCACGTCATGGACGTGGGCGCGATGACGCCGAACCTGTGGCTGTTTGAAATCCGCGAGGATTGCCTCAACTTCTTCGAGCGCGCTGCCGGTGCTCGCATGCACATGGCCTGGTTCCGCCCCGGCGGCGTCCATCAGGATGTGCCAGAAAAGCTGCTGGTCGATATCGGCGAATGGCTCGATACCCGCCTGCCGCGCCTGTTCGAAGACGCGATGAGTCTTGTTGTCGACAACCGCATCTTCAAGCAGCGTAATGTCGATATCGCCATCGTCTCCAAGGAAGACGCGCTGAAGTGGGGCTTCTCCGGCCCGATGATCCGCGGCTCCGGCATCGCGTGGGATCTGCGCAAGGCGCAGCCCTATGATGTCTATGCCAAGATGGACTTTGAAGTGCCGATCGGCACGCGCGGTGATTGCTATGACCGGTTCATGGTCCGCGTTGAGGAAGTGCGCCAGTCGGCCCGCATCATGAAGCAGTGTCTGGCGGAAATGCCGAGTGGCCCGATTTCTTCGGACGACCGCAAGGTTTCTCCGCCCAAGCGCGCCGAGATGAAGCAGTCGATGGAAGCGCTGATCCACCACTTCAAGCTCTACACCGAAGGCTTCCACGTTCCGGCGGGCGAAGTTTACGTCGCCACCGAAAGCCCCAAGGGCGAATTCGGCGTCTATCTCGTCGCGGACGGCTCGAACAAGCCCTACCGCTGCAAGATCCGCCCGACCGCCTTCAG
>CANFXW010000040.1 GCA_947451145.1 Sphingomonadaceae bacterium
AATACTAGGTTACCCTATGGGTGGTCGGGCGGGGGAGCGGGCCGGTGCCGTATCCGACGTTAGTCGGACAAAAACTGGGTAAAAGAGGCCTCCCCCTCCGGCTGATGCTGCGTAGCGGGGAATGTGGAGGGGGAGGCCTGACGGACGCGGGACTTGGGGCAACCGCGCCGTATCTGGGGAAACTTCTAGACTATCGGGACCGTATCTTGTGACTGCCATTGCAGGCCGGGTTGGAAACCTCGCCCGCCATCAGCACCATGCCGGGGCGCGCATTGGCGACTTCTGCCATCTGCGCGGGGCACGATGATGGGGACACCCGCCCCGCGACCAGAACGACCAGGGTCAGCGCCACTAAACCGGCAAGCCATGCAGTGCCGCGGGAGCGGGTGAACTCGGGAGAGGATGCGTTTGCGACCATGCCCCGATGATTCGCAGCACCCGGTTATTTCCGCGTTCACAAGTGCGGTGCGCGAATATCCTTACCCGCGGTAAGTATGTTTGTTTGGTGTGTTTTTCACAGCTTCCCGATCACCACCAGACCGATATCCAGCCACAGCCCGATCATGAAAGCCATGCCGATCACGAACAGCAGGCCGCGGTGCATGGTGTTGTTGGTGGTCATATGGACCAGGCTCTGCAGCACCCGCGCGGCGACATAGGACCAGGCAAAGATCAGCATCCATCCCGTCACCTCACCCAGCACAAAGGCGGTGATGCAGGCGGGATAGAACAGCGTCGGCAGTTCCATCAGGTTGCCATAGTGGCGCACGGCGACGGCGGCGGATTCAGGCTCGGGCGGGCCCTGGTGGGCCTTGAAGAAATCGGCCGGATGTCCGGCCCTCGCCGCAGCAGTGCGCTTGATGGCCATGTTGACGAAAGCGATAAAGGTCAGCGCAGCGATGACGAGCATCGGCACCAGCATGGTTGCCGGATTGGCAGCATTGAACATGAAAAATCTCCCCCTGTCTTGTCAGGGGGAGAATGCCGCAGAGCTGGCGGCGCGCAAGGTTTTTCTCGCGTGCATTCTTATCCGAAGCTGCGGGCCGGTGCCGTATCGCAATTCGCCCTTCGGCGAATTGCGACAAAGACTCTCATTTTGCGCCGAGGTAATCCGCTTTGCCCAGCTCCACGCCTGCGCTGCGCAGCAGGGCATAGGCCATGGTGCAGTGGAAGTGCAGGTTGGCAAGGACGAAGCCGAACAGGAATTCCTTGCCCTGCATCACCAGCTCGCCGCGCGGGGTGGGCAGGGTGATCGTGCGGGCTTCCGAGCCTTCCATGCTCTCTGGCGTGATCGCTTCCAACACCGCGATGGTATCGGCGATGCGCGTTTTCAGGTCGGCGAAGGAGCCTTCCTTGTCCTCCAGCGGCTGCGGCTCGCCGCCCGCCATGCGGACTAGCCCGCGACGCGGAATGTCGCAGGCGATGCGCACCTGCGCCGAGAGCGGCAGCATATCGGGCACGAGGCGCATCGTCAGGTAATTGGCCTCATCCGTCCCTTTCGCCGCCGCATGGGCCGCGCCTTTATCAAGCACGGCAGACAGCGCGGTGAGCGCCTTGATGACAACAGGCACGCTCGATTCGTGGACGGATAGCGACATGGAGTAGTCTCCTGAAAAAGGGGGAATGTGCCGGGCTATGTGGGGGGCATCACCCGCCACACAAGCCCCGGCATCCGGGCCGCAGCCGCTTAGAGTCCGGCGGTGATGAACACCCGGTAGTCCGCGCCGGCAAAGCGGTGCTGGCGGGCATCCTGATAGGCTTCAGACTGGTACCAGGCGCGTGCCTCGTCAACGGACGGGAACTCGATGATCACGCTGCCCTGCGCGTCCGGGCCTTCCAGCGTCTCGATCGCGCCGTAATAGGCGAGCGGCTTGCCGGCGTGGCCTTTCATCGACGATCCGGCCTTGGCGCTATAGGCGGCCATGGCATCGGCGCTGTGTTCACGATCCTTGATGAAGACGATGTAGGCAGGCATTTCAGGCTCCTTATGACATGGCATCATTGCATTTGCCCCGCGATGCGCGAATTGCGCGGCAAGGGCAAGGGGGTGGCGGCTGGCTCCGGGTTTCGAACGATTCTTTTAGGTTTTGTCCGGTAACAGCCCGGGCAGAACTGACCGGAATTTTCGCATGTCAAAAAAAGGGATAATCTTCGCCGCGACGGTAGTGCTGGGTCTGGGGATCAACTGGATCTTCGGCGTCCCGCAGTCGCCGCAATCGATGCAGGCCTTTCTGGAGAGCGAAGGCTACTCGCAAGTGCGCATCACCGGCCAGGACGGCTGGTGCGGACGCAACAAGCACGTCTACCGCTTCACCGCCACGCTGAAAGCGCAGCCGGTTTCCGGCAAGGCCTGCAGCAGCACCCTGCGCTACTTCATGTTCGTGATGGAGACTGAGCCTGTTGCGGTGAGGTGATGGGGTGGAACCCGGTTAAACGGATTGAAAGGCCCTCCGGCGAAAAGGGGGCATGGGACGGATCATCCAGTTCAGGCGGCCAAAGAAGGCCCGGGTGCGGCGACGGCTGAGGATCAGCCCGATCATGGTCGCGCTGCCGGCGGCTCTGTTTACCGCCGTGTTCCTGTGGGGTGGCGGGCCGCCGGGCTTTGCTTCGACATTTTCCCTCGCCCCCGCCACAACCGCGCGCGATCCCGAGGCCGGGCATTTCGGCAAGTGCTGGGGGCGGCAGGGCGTTACTTGCGTGATCGACGGGGATTCGCTGCGCTATGCCGGCCGCCAGATCCGCATCGCCGATATCGATGCGCCCGAACTCGGCAGCCCGAAATGCGATGCCGAATATGAGCGCGGGCTGGAGGCGGAGGACCGGCTACAGGCCCTGCTCAACGCCGGCCCCTTCCGGCTGGTCCCCACCGACCGCGCCCGCGACCGCTTTGGCCGCGAACTGTTCGTACTAACCCGCAAGGGCGAAAGTCTGGGCAAGGTGCTGGAAAACGAAGGTCTGGCGCACCCATGGGTGGGGCATAAGCTGCCTTGGTGTTGAGGGGGGCCTGCGCGGAAACCCCGGGGACATGCTATTGCGTGTCCCCGTCCGACGGTACGGTCATGGCTGAGGTTTGGGAGTTAGGTAAACTGTCACCGTAATTCAAAAATTAGCGCCGCAATTTTGCAACCATGCCACTCCACCAAAGGCCAAACTTTTTCGCGTAGTAATCTACGGCCTCTCTAGCAGTAGCATTTGTCACCGGGACAAATTTCGAACTATCAAATAGCAAAATTTCACTATCACACTTTTTGCTTATTATCACTCGCGCATTATCAGATCGAACAGCAACAAATGAATCTCCATGCGGCATGACTAGAGAGTATTTTCCACATTTCGGAGATTCTTGGCTCAACTCAGAATAGGGTGTGGTGGCGTCCTTTTGAGCAACCATCATCGCATTGAATGCTACACCGAAAATTCCAAAAATTGAATAAAATACCAAATGCTTCAAAGGCTTGCTTTCTATATGCTTTGATATGAAAAAAATGTCAAAAAATATCAAAGCTACAAGACATGGATATAATATTATTTCTATCCTGAAAATAGATTTGTAAATTGATATTATTATATCATTTGTCATCAAATAAATTATAGAAAATATAGCGACCGCAAAAAATGCTGTTATATGTGAATTTTTGATCCAAAAATTTATATTATTTGGACCTATCTCCATTCTATCTTTATCTGTTCTTATAATTTTAATTGGAGATGCCATCCAAATTCCAGATAAAATTCCAACCGCTGTCGACAAATAGAATGGGATTACAACCCCTAATGACATCGAAAAAATATCGCCAGGACCAGTAAATTGCCAAATTCGAAAGCCAAATCTGAGGTCATAAAACATCAGATAAATTAGGCAGCAAAAAGCATGGATAGCCGGAACGGCTACTAAAAAAGATTTTAGATTTGCAAAATTGAGAAATTTTTCCACTACAGTTACTTCACTCCGCAGCCACCCCGCTCGCGCCAAACATATCCGGCTCACCCTCACCAGCAACCTCAAGCAAACCCGCGCTGTCATTGGCGCTCTTGGCGTTGCGGCGTTGGTCGAAGCTGGCCCAGACGGTGTTCCAGTCACCGCGCGTCGCGCCCTTGGAATATTCGGTCGCGCGGGTTTCGAAGAAGTTGGCGTGTTCAACGCCGTTCAGCAGCGGCGTGAGCCATGGCAGGGGGTGGTCTTCAACCATGTAGATCTGCGGCAGGCCGAGCTGGCCGAGGCGCCAATCGGCGATGTAGCGGATGTACTTCTTGATTTCCTTGGCGCTCATGCCCGGAACCGGGCCTTGCTCGAACGCCAGATCGATGAAGGCATCTTCCAGCCGCACGGTTTTCTGGCAGCAATCGATGATGTCTTCCTTGACCGACTTGGTCAGGCAGCCGCGTTCCTGCACGAAAGTGTGGAACAGCTTGGTGATGCCTTCGCAGTGCAGGCTTTCGTCGCGGACCGACCAGGTGACGATCTGGCCCATGCCCTTCATCTTGTTGAAGCGCGGGAAGTTCATCAGCATGGCGAAAGAGGCGAAGAGCTGCAGCCCCTCGGTAAAGCCGCCGAACATGGCGAGGGTGCGGGCGATATCCTCGTCATTATCGACGCCGAAGGTGTGCAGGTAATCGTGCTTGGCCTTCAGCTCCTCGTACTCAAGGAACATGCCGTATTCGCTTTCGGGCATGCCGATGGTGTCGAGCAGGTGGCTGTAGGCGGCGATGTGCACCGTTTCCATGTTGCTGAACGCGGCGAGCATCATCTTGATCTCGGTCGGCTTGAACACGCGGCCGTATTGCTCGTGATAGCAGTTCTGCACCTCGACATCGGCCTGGGTGAAGAAACGGAAAATCTGGGTGAGCAGGTTGCGCTCGTTCTCCGAAATCTTCTGCGCCCAGTCACGGCAATCCTCACCCAAGGGCACTTCCTCAGGCATCCAGTGGATCTGCTGCTGGCGCTTCCAGAAATCATAGGCCCAGGGATATTCGAAGGGCTTATAGGTCTTGCGGGCTTCAAGCAGCGACATCGGGCGAATCCTTGTGAGCGAATGGGGGAATGTATGAGCTTTGCAGTGCCGGAGCGAGTCCGGCTGGGGCGCGAAGCTGGGGATTGATTGGGGAGAAATGGTTCACGCGGAGGCGCGGAGACGCGGAGGACTGGTGCTTGCGGCGCAGCCGCCTTCCATTCCAGCCGGTGCGTTCTGCGCAACATGCGGAATGGCAAGGAGCCTTCGGCCCGGCGCAACTCCTCCGCGTCTCCGCGCCTCCGCGTGAACCAGAAATCATTTCCAGAACCAGCCGGGCTTCAGATCGCGGCTTTTGCGATTGCGCCACATCTGGATGTACATCCACAGCCCCGAGAAGCTGAAGAACACCATCGCGAGGCCCGAGAGCGTGCCGATCACCGTGCCAAGCGGACCAAAGGTCTCGCCCGAGTGGAGGTGGTGGAGCAGGCCATAGTTCCAGCCGCCCTTCTTCGCGGGCTTGGGGCGGCAGGAATAGTCTGGCGGGCAGACAAAGCCGGCGGGAGCGGGCGGTGCGGCCACTTCCTCATGCTCGCCGCCGAGCAGCTCACCCCACATCTGGACCTGGCTAAGCACACCCGTCACCGCGACCCACAACAGGAACACGCCGAAGAACACGACCAGCCAACGGTGCCATTTACGCATGGGAAATCCTTATAATCAGCCGGGTGCCGACCACCATCACTGGCAGGCCAGGCATTCCTCGTAATCGGTCTGCGCGGCGAGTTCGATCACCGGGGCATTGGCAGTGTTGTCCGCCTCTACCCCGCCCGCGAAACCGGCGCGCTGCACCGACTTCGAGCGCAGGTAATAGAGCGACTTGATGCCCTTTTCCCATGCCTGGAAGTGCAGCATCATCAGGTCCCACTTGTCGACGTCGGCCGGGATGTAGAGGTTCAGAGACTGCGCCTGATCGATGTAGGGCGTGCGGTCTGCCGCGAATTCGAGCAGCCAGCGCTGGTCGATCTCGAAGGAGGTCTTGTAGACGGCCTTTTCCTCCGGGCTGAGGAAATCGAGGTGCTGCACCGATCCGCCCATTTCGAGGATCGAGTTCCACACATTGGTGCTGTCCTTGGCTTTCGCCTGCAGCAGCTTTTCGAGGTACGGGTTCTTGACCACGAAAGAGCCCGAGAGCGTCTTGTGGGTATAGATGTTCGCCGGGATCGGCTCGATGCAGGCCGAGGTGCCGCCGCAGATGATGCTGATCGAAGCGGTCGGCGCGATGGCCATCTTGCAACTGAAGCGCTGCATCACGCCCATGTCTGCCGCATCGGGGCAGGCGCCCCGTTCCTGCGCCAGCATCAGCGATGCCTCGTCCGCCTTGGCGGCGATGTGCTTGAACATCTTCAGGTTCCACGCCTTGGCCATGGCGGTTTCGAAACCGATGCCCTTCATCTGCAGGAACGAGTGGAAGCCCATCACGCCCATGCCGACCGAGCGTTCGCGCATCGCCGAATACTTGGCGCGGGCCATCTCGTCCGGCGCGCGGTCGATATAGTCCTGCAGCACGTTATCGAGGAAGCGCAGCACGTCTTCGACGAAGCGCTCGTCGCCGTTCCACTCGTCCCAGGTTTCGAGGTTGAGCGAGGACAGGCAGCATACCGCGGTGCGATCGTTGCCGAGGTGGTCAACGCCGGTTGGCAGCGTGATTTCCGAGCAGAGGTTCGAAGTCGAAACCTTCAGGCCCAGATCGCGGTGATGCTTAGGCATCATCCGGTTCACCGTATCCGAGAATACGATATAGGGCTCACCCGTAGCCAGCCGGTTTTCAACCAGCTTCTGGAACAGGCTGCGCGCGTCGACCGTCTGGCGCACCGAACCGTCCTTGGGGCTGCGCAGGTGGAATTCGGTGCCATCGCGCACGGCTTCCATGAATTCGTCGGTCAGCAGCACGCCGTGGTGCAGGTTGAGCGCCTTGCGGTTGAAATCGCCCGAGGGTTTGCGGATTTCGAGGAACTCCTCGATCTCGGGGTGCGAGACATCGAGATAGCAGGCAGCCGAACCACGACGCAGCGAACCCTGCGAAATCGCAAGCGTCAGGCTGTCCATCACGCGGACGAAAGGAATGATGCCAGAGGTCTTGCCGTTGAGGCCAACCGGTTCGCCAATGCCGCGCACGTGGCCCCAATAGGTGCCGATGCCGCCGCCGCGGCTCGCCAGCCAGACGTTTTCGTTCCAGGTGTTGACGATGCCTTCAAGGCTGTCTGACACCGAGTTCAGATAGCACGAGATCGGCAGGCCGCGCCCGGTGCCGCCGTTCGACAGCACCGGCGTTGCCGGCATGAACCACAGCTTCGAAACATAGTCATAGATGCGCTGGGCGTGATCCTGATCGTCCGAATAGGCGTCTGCCACGCGGGCGAAGAGATCCTGATACTTCTCGCCTGGCAGCAGATAGCGATCGTCGAGCGTGTCCTTGCCGAAATCGGTCAGCAGGGCATCGCGCGTGTCATCGGTGACAATGGTGAAACGGCGGGCATTGATCGACTTGGAATCATCGCCCTTCTTCGCCGCCTTGGCGACTTCCTTCATCGCGCCGGTCAGCGCATCGGCGCCCATTTTGGCGACCAGCTCTTCCGAACCGGCATCTGACTTTTCGCTCATCGGTAGCGCCGGGCTGGTGCCCGCCTCCTTAACCTCTGGGACTGCTTCACGGGCATCAGTACCAACATCCAACATTTCGACATCGCTGTCCGACACAGCCTCTTCCCCGGTTCTGAAATCCACGTTCACGCCCCCAAAAAATCTCGCGCCAAATGTGGCGCACCATCGCATTGCGAATCGATTCGCAGGGCAAGCGCCCCACATACCAGATCGCGTTCCGCACCGGGAGAACAAATCGAGAAAACTATCCCCCGACTTGTCCCCAGAAAGACCCCCGGCTGCGCGTCCCTCGCACCGAATCCGCCCCCCTTCCGCTTTTTGCGGGCTGAGGAGCGATATCTAGGTCTTGTGGGTCCCCCCGATAACTGGACCACTATCCATAGTGCCTTATCCTGAATCCGGCGCAAGGGGTAAATGTGGCGTTAAGCAAACGGGGGCGGTTCGGGCAGCGGCTGGCATGCCTGTTGCGGTGCAGCGACGCGCGGGATTTCCTGCACTCTGCGCTTGCGCAAGAGTCAAAGTGAATCTGTGAAAAAATTTTTGTCCGTGGACAGGTCCCCCCGTGCCTTGACTAAGGATAGAATCGGGGGCGGAAACAATATTGCCGAGCGACCTCAGGACCTTGCAACGCGCCCCCTTGCACAGGCCTGCTTCGGGTGTATTATCTACATCAGACACCAACGGGAGCACAAACCATGGGCAACCTTATCGGCGCGGCAATTTCGGGCTTCATCATCGGCCTGCTTGCCCGGGCATTCTACCTCGGCGACAATTCGATGGGCATCTTCATGACCATGCTGCTGGGCATCGGCGGTTCGATCATCGCCAACCTCGTCGTCGGCGCGCGTAGCGGGCATTACGGCAGCGGTGTCAGCCGACCCGGAATGCTGGCATCGGTGATTGGTGCGATGGTTCTGATCTTCATCGGGCGGCATCTGGGCTGGCATTGATCGCCAGGGGCAAACCCCCTCTCATCCATTGCATCAGGCCAGACGGGGCGGGAGAATGGCCCCCGCCCCCCTGAAGCGGCTCGCCTTGTCAGTTGACCCGGTTGAAGCGGGTCGTTTCCAGCCCGGGCATAGTGCTGCCGGCCCAAACGATTGTCTCGGTCATCGATTTGCGGTCTTTCGAGACTGCATAGATGCGGGTGGACAAGGGCGCGCCATTCTTGCCGAGAGTCATAACCAGCGTGTTCGGCGCGGGCTGGCGCAGGGCAACGGTATCGAGAAAGCCCATATTGCCGCTGACCGGCACCGGGACGCCGTCGGCTGCAGCCGTCGATTCCCCGTGTGTCGCCGTGCCATCGGCCGCAACAACCTCGACCAGCGTGGTCCACTTGCCCTCGGCCGTGTGGCGGAAGGTCATGGTTACCCGCTGCGGCCGTTCGGCTTCAGGGATGCGCGCAACGTCGAGCGACCATGTGCCCACCAGTGGCGGCTGCCGGTTCAAAGCGGCAGCCTGCGCGGTTCGCAGTCCGGCATCATGAGGTGCTGATCCGGTTGTGGCAAGGGTCAGGGCAACAGCCGCAGCGGGTATGGCGAATAACATGATCTGGGTTCCTTTCGTTCGCTTTCGTCCGGCGCTTGCGGACGCAGTGCCGCTGTCGTGCGCCTGACCGGGCGAAGGAAGATCGATATTCTTGTCCCAAATTTTTCGGGCCGCGAGCAGCCGCGCCAGCTCCCTGCTGCTGCCGATCCCGGTCTTGCGCCGTGCGTCGCGCAGCCTTTCGTTGATCGCGGTTTCCGAGCAATCGAGCCGGACCGCGATGGACTTGGCAGTGTGCCCGGCTGCCAACAGCCGCAGGATTTCCAGCTCCCTTTCTGTCAGGGCTGATATTGCGCGAGGAGAAAGTTCAGGCTCTGCCATAGAGCTTGCTGACCACAGCCAATACCGAGCGTCCATCCCAATTTTCTTGGGCAAGTGCTATGTCTGACTACTGCCGCGCGCTGCCCGCCACCCCTGCAATCGCGTCTGCCATGTCATCGACCAGAGCCAGCGGAATGTCATGCCCCATGCCGGGGTAGGTGATCAGCCGTGCACCCGCAATTGAGGCCGCAGTATCCTGCCCGCCGTGGACAGTGATCAGCGGATCGTCCTCGCCGTGGATAACCAGTGTCGGCGCGGTGATCTTCTTCAGGCGTTTGCGGCGGTCGCCATCGGCAAGGATCGCGGCATATTGGCGCACCGGCCCGGTGGGGTGGAAGGCGCGGGTGTATTCCGCCGCCAGGCGCTTGCGCTGGCGCTCAAGGTCTGGCGGATAGCCGGGGCTGCCGATCGCCGCCGCCCGCATCTGGCCAACTTCGACATAGGCATCCACCCCGCCCTCGGGCGGAACCGGAGCGTTCAGCGCGGCCAGCGCCGCCTTGCCGGGCGGTGGCAGCTTGGGGTTGCTGGTGGTCGACATGATCGAGGTCAGCGACAGCACCCGCTCCGGGTAGGTCGCGGCAACCAGCTGGGCGATCATCCCGCCCATCGAGACGCCAACAACATGCGCCTGCGGCAGCCCCATCGCATCAAGCAACGCAACCGCATCTGCAGCCATATCGGTCAGATGATAGGACAGGCGCGGTTTCAGGCCGATCTTGGTCTTGAGCACCAGCGACACGAAATTGGGCCGCCCGGCGTGGGTGAACTTGGTCGACAGGCCGATATCGCGATTATCGAACCGCACGACATAAAACCCGCGCGCCACCAGCGCTTCGACAAATTCGATCGGCCACAGGGTCAGCTGCGCGCCCAGCCCCATGATCAGCAGCAGCGGCGGATTTGCAGGATCGCCGTGGGTTTCAACTTCAAGCGTAATGCCGTTCGCGCTGATCTGCGGCATGGATCCTCCCGTTTGTTATCCGGGCAGGCTAGCGGCAATCAGCGATATTAGGAAGCGTCCCCGCGCTCTTCGCGCTCGTGCATCTCGGTGGCGCGGCCAACAAGGCGGGTATCGACCTCTCCCACGCGCTCGGGGTCCTTGTCGCGGTAGGGGAAGCTGTTCAGCACATAGCGCATGGCGTTCAGCCGGGCGCGCTTCTTGTCATCGCTTTTGACCACGGTCCACGGGCATTCATCGGTATCGGTGGCGGTGAACATCGCCTCCTTGGCCTCGGTATAGTCATCCCACTTGTCGAGGCTGGCGAGGTCGATCGGTGAAAGCTTCCACTGCTTGAGCGGGTGGACCTTGCGCTCGATGAAGCGGCGGCGCTGTTCTTCACGGCTGACCGAGAACCAGAACTTGATCAGCTTAATCCCGCTGCGCACCAGATTGCTTTCAAAGCCCGGCGCCTGCGCGAGGAACTCGCGGTATTCCTGGTCGGTGCAAAAGCCCATCACCCGCTCGACCCCGGCGCGGTTGTACCACGAACGGTCGAACAGGACGATCTCGCCCTTGGTTGGCAAGTGTTCGACATAGCGCTGGAAATACCACTGCCCGCGCTCGACCTCGTTGGGCTTTTCCAGCGCGACCACGCGCGCGCCGCGCGGGTTCAGGTGCTCCATGAAGCGCTTGATCGCCCCGCCCTTGCCGGCGGCATCGCGGCCTTCAAACAGGATGACGACGCGGCTGTCGGTTTCCTTGATCCAGGCCTGCAGCTTCAGCAGTTCAGACTGCAGCGCGAACTTCTCACGCTCATAGTCCTTGCGCAGCATCTTGTACTTGTAGGGGTATCCGCCGTCCTGCCAGCCGGGCACCAGCTCGTCGCTGGTTGTCTTTTGCGGGACTCCGGTGACGGGCAGGCCGAGATATTCGCTGAGACGCCGGGCATCATCGGGCGCAGAGCCATCGATCAGCGCCTGCAGTTCAGGGGTAATCGGCAAACCGGCAAGGCTCTCCATCGCCGCATCGACCCCGGCCTCCTTGGCAAGAATCCGCTCCCCCACCAGACTGCGGGCAACCGCGTCTTCGGCTTTGATCTGATGATCGTCGTTATCGTTGTTGCTGTGCGTCATACAATCCGGGATCGTTAGCGCGCCAATTGTTACGCTTTCATGGCGATTTGGATAGTGGGCCTGATTGGTTCAAGGCACCAGCACCGTGTCACGCGCCACTTTCAGCATCTGCGGGTAGTCGAGCGTATAGTGCAGGCCGCGGCTTTCGTGCCGCGCCAGCGCAGAGCGGACGATCAGTTCGGCGCACTGCAGCAGGTTGCGCAGTTCGATCAGATCGGTGCTGACGCGGAAGTGGGCATAGTATTCGTCGATCTCGTCGGTCATCATCTGGATGCGGTGCTTGGCGCGCTCCAGCCGCTTGGTGGTGCGCACGATGCCGACATAGTTCCACATGAAGCGGCGGATCTCGGTCCAGTTCTGCTTGATCACCACTTCCTCGTCGGAATCGGTCACCCGGCTGGCATCCCATGCCCGCACGCGTGGCGGAGCATCGAAGCTTTCCCAGCGCGCCAGAATATCCGCCGCCGCCGCATCGCCGAAGACGAAGCATTCGAGCAGCGAGTTCGAGGCCAGACGGTTGGCCCCGTGCAGCCCGCTCTCGGTGCATTCGCCCGCAGCATAGAGCCCGGGCAGGTCGGTCCGGCCATCGAGATCGATCACGATGCCGCCGCAGGTATAGTGCTGGGCGGGCACCACCGGGATCGGCTGCCTGGTCATGTCGATGCCAAGGCCCATCAGCTTTTCATAGATGTTGGGGAAGTGCTCGCGCACAAATTCAGCGGGCATGTGACTGATATCGAGGTGGACGAAATCGAGGCCGTCGCGTTTGATCTCGGCGTCGATCGCGCGGGCGACGACATCGCGCGGGGCAAGCTCCAGCCGCTCGTCATAGTCGGCCATGAAGCGGCGGCCGGACTTGGGATTGATCAGATGCCCGCCCTCGCCGCGCACCGCCTCGGTAATCAGGAAGTTCTTGACCTCAAGGTTGTAGAGGCAGGTCGGGTGGAACTGCATCATCTCCATATTGGAGACCCGCGCGCCCGCCCGCCAGGCCATGGCGATGCCGTCGCCCGTGGCGCCGCGCGGTGCGGTGGAGAACTGGTAGACGCGCCCCGCCCCGCCGCTCGCCAGAATTGTCGCGCGGGCAGTGTAGGCCTCAACCTGTCCGGTGATCTCGTCGAGCGCATAGACACCCCAGACGCGGCCCGAGCCCGAATAGCGCTCTTCATGCCGCCCGGTGATCAGATCGATACAGGCGCGGTGCGGTTGCAGGGTGATATTGGGATGATCCTGCGCCGCCTTGATCAGCGCCGACTGCACCGCCCAGCCGGTCGCATCGTTCACATGGACAATCCGCCGGTGTGAATGGCCGCCTTCTCGCGTGAGGTGGAGCTGCTTGTTTTCCGTATTGAACGGCACGCCCAGCTCGATCAGCCGGTCAATCGCGTGCGGCGCGCGCTCGATCACGAACTCGACCGATTCCTGCCGGTTCAGCCCCGCGCCCGCGACCATGGTATCGCGGATGTGGTTCTCGAAAGTGTCACCGGAATCGAGTACCGCCGCAATGCCGCCTTGCGCCCATGCTGTTGAGCCGCCGGTCAGCTCGCCTTTGGCCAGCACCAGCACCTTCAGCTTTTCGGCCAGAGCCAGCGCGGCAGTGAGACCGGCGGCGCCAGAGCCAACAATGATCACATCGTGCTGCATGTGAATCCCTTCCGGAACTTCCTTTGGCGCATTGGCGCGGGCTTGGAAAGGACGGGCGCGTTTAGGTGCTGTTAACCAGCCGCTTGCTAACACCAATGCAAGTAATTTTACTTAGGACGCAAACATGACCCTTCACCGCAAGCCGCTCTGCTGGATCAACGTCCATAGGCCCGATCGCCGCACCGTGAGCTGGGACGGGTTGAACTTCGTCGGCACCTGCAACTGCTGCGGCACCGCCATCCGCCGCGCCGCCAAGAACGACTGGCGCAAGGACTGGAGCCCCAGCGTGATCTTCAAGCTGGCGGCTTGAGGCCAGCCAATCGTTTGGCAGTCCCCTTCTTCCCCCCTCCCGCAGGCGGGAGGGGTCGGGGGTGGGTGAGTCCAGTGCTTAGCCAGCCTGCGGTGTTTTGCGCAAAAAGGACCCACCCCTAGCCCCTCCCGCTTGCGGGAGGGGGAAACGCTAACCCGCTTCCCGCATCAGCGACGAAGAGTAAGGCGCCACTAGCGCGCTGGCCTTGTCCCAGCCGCCGTTGAGCCAGTCATGCCATGCCCTGTCTGAACCGGGCAGGATCACCGGCATCCGCTCGATCCCGCATTGGCGCAGAGCGGCATTGGCCTCAACTGTGAGCATCGCGAAAGAGGCAACCTCGCTGTCCTTCCACACCCCGGCAAAAGCAAACAGCGGCTGATCGGCGCAGGCGAACCAGTGCTGGCGGTGCTTGCCTGTCGTTGGATCGAGCCGCCCCCATTCCATGAACTCGGTCGCCGGAACCAGACAGCGGAACTCGCTGTTGCGCAGGTTGCCCACCCAGAACGGCGAATCCGGATTGCGCACGGTGAGCACGGTGCGTGTGGGATCGGCAGCAGGTGGCGGCGGCACACCCCACAGCCGCGGGATCATGCGCCTAGGCTGCCGCTCAAGCCGCGGTCCCGCAACAAACTCGCGCCCCGCCGTGACCACCGGCGCAAACTGGTTCGCCGCAATATGCCCGCCCGCCCAGGGATCATCCCCTGCCGACGCGCCAAAATGCCCGGCGATGGCTGATGCCGGGGCGGAGAGGCGGTAGAGCATGGTCATGGGCACCCGGGACTAGACGAAGCCAGCTCCCCGGTCACCCACTCAGATCGCGTTCACCGGTATCCGGAAGTACACATGCCCCGCCGGAGTTGCAGGCGGCATGGCTCCGGCGCGGATGTTGACCTGCAGTGATGGCAGGATCAGCAGCGGCGCCTCCAGCTGGGCATCGCGGGCGCGGCGATTGGCAACGAAGTCTGCCTCGCAGACACCGGCGTGGATGTGGACATTGCTGGCGTTCTGTTCGGCCACGGTGGTTTCCCAGACGAACGCGCTGCGCCCCTCGGGCAGGTAATCATGGCCAACGAAGACACGGGTCTCGCCCGGCAGGCTCAGGATCTTGCGGATCGAGGCATAGAGCGCCGGGGCAGAGCCGCCGGGGAAGTCGGTCCGCGCCGTGCCATAGTCGGGCATGAACAGCGTATCGCCAACGAACACCGCATCGCCGATGAGATAGGAAACGCAGGCCGGGGTATGGCCGGGGGTGTGCAGCACGCGGATCGACAGATCGCCCAGCGGTAGCTCGTCGCCTTCGCTCACCAACCGGTCAAACTGGCTGCCGTCGGGCGTCACATCATCGGCTTCGAACAGAGGTACAAAGACCTCCTGCACCTTGGTGATCAGCGCGCCGATGACAATGGGCGCGCCGGTTTTCTCGCGCAGATAGTGGCCGGCCGAGAGGTGATCGGCGTGGGCGTGGGTTTCGAGCAGCCAGTCAACAGTCAACCCTTGCGCCTCGACGAAGGCCAGTATCGCATCAGCCGATTGGGTCGAAGTACGGCCATTGCGGGGCGTGAAATCCAGCACCGGATCGATAATCGCCGCGCGGCGCGTGGCTGGGTCGGCCACAACGAAGGTGGCGGTGAAGGTAGCTTGATCAAAGAAGGCAGTGACCTGAGGCGTATTGGACATGATTCGTCTCCTTGGCCTTTATATTAGGTATTGCTAATTTAGAATCAATGCATATAATGAGACCATGTTCGATCTCACCCTGTTCAACCTCGCCGACTTTGAAGTGAGCGCCGGAAAGGCCGCTGCCCTGCTGCGCCTGCTCGGCAACGAAAAGCGTTTAATGATCCTCTGCCAGCTTGCCGATGGCGAGCTTTCGGTGGGGGAACTGCAGATGCGCATCGGCACTTCGCAATCGGCGCTGTCACAGCACCTCGCGCTGCTGCGCGACGATGGCGTGGTGGCCACCCGCCGCCAGAGCCAGACCATTTTCTACAGCATTGTCGATCCTGCAGCGCTGCGGATCATCGAGACTTTGGCGGAGCTGTTCTGCCCGCCACACCCAAGGAATAACGCATGACTGCCACCTTGCACAAACTCCAACCGCATGAGCTTCAGGCGCGCCTCGCCGCTGGCAGGGCAGTGCTGGTCGATATCCGCGAGGCTGACGAATTTGCCCGCGCCCATATTCCGGGCGCCCGCTCGCAGCCGCTCTCGCTCTGGGAACAGGCGCATCTTACCGTCGATCCTGATGCCGATGTGGTTTTCACTTGCCGCACCGGCATGCGCACGGCGGGAGCCTGTGATCGGCTTGCCGCGCGGGTGAGCGGTGATGCCTTCGTGCTCGATGGCGGGCTTGATGCCTGGGCCAAGGCCGGTCTGCCGGTGAGCAAAGACAAAGCCGCACCGATGGAGATCAACCGGCAGGTGCAGATCACCGCCGGACTGCTGATCCTGACCGGTGTCGTGCTCGGCTATACCGTCTCGCCGCTGTGGTTCGGGCTGTCGGGCTTCATCGGCGCGGGGCTGACCTTCGCGGGGCTTTCGGGCACCTGCGGCATGGCGCGCGTGCTGATGCTGATGCCGTGGAACCGGGTGAGAGCAACATGATCAATCCCAACCAAACCCCGTCCGTCCTGAGCTTGTCGAAGGACTGTCCTTTCCTTCTGCGGTCCAGCGTGTGGCACGGAGAAAAAGGCAGTGCTTCGACAAGCTCAGCATGGGCGGGTTTGGGTGAACTTTCAGGCAGTAGGGACTGACATCATGGGCTCCGAAGCTCTCTTGCTCGGCGCTTTGGGCGGCCTGATGGTCGGCTTTCTGCTGACCCTGTTCGGCGGCGGCGGATCGGTGCTGGCGACGCCTTGGCTGATCTATGTCGTCGGGCTGGCTGATACCCACGCGGCAATTGGCACCTCGGCAGCAGCAGTGGCGGTGAACGCCGCAACCGGTCTTGCCGCACAGGCGCGAGCCGGCCGGGTCAAGTGGCCCTGCGCCACGGTCTTTGCCGTCTCGGGCCTCACCGGCGCGCTGGTCGGGGCACATTTGGCCAAGCAGGTGGACGGCAAGTCGCTGCTGACATGGTTCGCCTTTGCCATGATCGCCATTGCCGTTTCGATGCTGCTGCCCAAGAAGAGCGAGGGCGATCCGGCAGTCCACCTGAGGCCTGCCATGGTGCTGAAGCTCGCCCCCGTCGGCCTCGCGACCGGCCTTGCGGCAGGCTTCTTCGGCATCGGCGGCGGCTTTCTGATTGCGCCGGGGCTGATGGCCTCCACCGGCATGACGCTGGCCAATGCCGGAGCCAGCTCGTTGGTTTCGGTCACCCTGTTCGGCACGGCGACGAGCGCGAGCTATGCCGCATCAGGCCAGGTCGTCTGGCCGCTGTTCGGCGCGCTGGTGCTCGGCGGGGCGGCGGGAACGCTGGCCGCCATGCCGCTCGCCAAGCGGCTCGAAAGCCGCGCCAGAGCGGCACGCAGCAGCTTTGCCCTGCTGGTGATTGCAGTGGCGGTCTATATCCTGCTGAAGTGAGGCGCTGCGACAATATGCGCGTTTCGCGACCGCGCATCATCGGCTAGGGGGCTGGGCACTATCGCGATCCGGGACCGTAGGATGACATTTACCGCAAACCTGCCACTGCTGGCGGGAACAGCTATCACCGCTCTGCTCGTCACCCCGGCCGAAGCGCGGGAACGTGCGCCCGATCATGTTGCAGTCGCCGTGGGCGTGCTGGCTACGCCGGACTATGAAGGCTCGAACGACTATGTCCTCTCCCCCGCAGGCGGCGCGATTGTCGAGGTGCATGGCATCACGCTCAGCTGGCGCGGCAATGCGGTCAGCCTTGATCTGGTGCCCGATTACAAGGACCAGACCTTCAAGATCACCGCCGGGCCCTATGCCAACCTTAACTTTGACCGCGCGCTGGTGCCCTCTGACCCGGTTGTCTCGCTCGCCCGCAAGCGCAAGGTGGCGCTGGAGGGCGGCGGGTTCATCGGCTTCAGCAAGACCGGGGTGCTGACCTCGAAGTACGATACCCTGTCGGCCCGGGTCGCGCTTTCCTATGATCTCGGCAATGTCCACCACAGCTTCATGGTGACCCCAACGGTGGAATATGTGATGCCGGTTTCGCACAGCACGCTGGTTGGCGCGCTGGTCTCGGCGGACGTGGTGGGCACGCGTTATGCCCGCTATTACTTCGGCATCGGCCCGAACAGCAGTGCCCTCACCGGACTGCCGCAATACCAGCCCCGCGGCGGGCTCAAAAGCGCGTCGCTCGCCTTCCTTGGCGCAGTCGCGCTGCATGGCGACCTGCAAAAGCGCGGACCGCTGGTGGGCGGGACGATCACCTATGAGCGATTGCTCGGCGATTTTGCCGACAGCCCGCTGGTCGCCCAGCGCGGCAGCCCGAACAACTTCTACGCCACGGTGGGGGTTGGGTATCAGTTCTGACGCTGCTATAGCCCCGCCATCCCCGGGGAGTCGTGTGACTGAGAGGGGCTGGTAACGCAGCCCGACCCGTTGAACCTGAACCCGTTAGTACGGGCGGAGGGAAGGGTCGGCCACACAGCCGTTCCTCCTACGCCTATGAGGAGCACACGCATGGCCGGCATCAACAGCAAAGTCGAAATCGGGGTTACGACAGGCCCGATCCGTGGCAGCAAGAAGATCCACGTCGGCCCGCTCGGCGTTGCCATGCGCGAGATTCATCTTGAGCCCTCCAGCGGTGAGCCGCCGGTGCGGGTCTATGACACCTCCGGGCCTTATACGGACAGCGAAGCCCATATCGATATCGCCGCCGGCCTGACCGAGCTGCGCGCCCACTGGATCCGCGGTCGCGGTGATGTGGAAGAGGTTACCCAGCGCGAGGTCAAGCCGGAAGACAACGGCCAGCTCGGCCCTGATCGCAGCGGCGGCGTTGCCCCCTTCCCCAATGTGCGCCGCAAGGTGCTGCGGGCAAAGCCGGGCGCGAACGTCAGCCAGATGCACTATGCGCGTCAGGGCATCATCACGCCCGAGATGGAATATGTCGCGGTGCGCGAAAACCTCGGCCGGGCGCGGCTGAAGGAATACAAGCGCGATGGCGAAAGCTTTGGCGCCAGCATCCCTGACTATGTCACCCCCGAATTCGTCCGCGATGAAGTGGCGCGCGGCCGGGCGATCATCCCCAGCAACATCAACCACCCCGAGAGCGAGCCGATGGCGATCGGCCGCAACTTCCTCGTCAAGATCAACGCCAACATCGGCAACTCCGCCGTCGCCTCTGACGTCGCGAGCGAAGTCGACAAGATGGTCTGGTCGATCCGCTGGGGCGCCGACACCGTGATGGACCTGAGCACCG
>CANFXW010000041.1 GCA_947451145.1 Sphingomonadaceae bacterium
GCGGTTCATAGTGGCACAGGATCAAGCACTTAGCGGAGCAAGGCTTTATCTTGCCGCGCAAATCGGGCAGTTGATACGAAACGGCCTCGCCATTCTTGGCGTGGAGGCTGTCGAGGAAATGTAAGGGGCGCGGTTTATGCAGGGCATTGACGACGAGCGGGATGGCATCGAAGAGCATGTAGACGCAGTGCTGGGCGCAGCGGGCGACGGGCTTGACCATGCCGCAGAGACCGCGGGCGAACATGTCGAAGCCGCGAAAGAAGAAGTCGCCGAATTCGTCCATGGCGGTGACGATGCCGAGCAGCTTGATCTCGACGACGACGATCGCCTGCCCTGGCTTGAATCTGCCGACGACGATTATGACGAGGCCGGTGTCGATACCGCACGCGTGTTTGGCATTGGCCTGGCGGCTCTTGCCCTGTTGGCAGCGATTGTTGGCGGCATCTGGTGGGCCAGCCACCGCAAGCCCGATCCCGCATTGGTCGCCGATGGCAGCACAATTGCCGCACCCAGCGAGCCATACAAGGAAGCCCCGAAGGATCCGGGCGGCAAGACTTTCGCCGGCACCGGAGACACCAGCTATGCGGTATCGCAGGGCAAGAACGGCAGCCATCTGACCGGCGGCGGCGAAGCACCCAAGCCTTCGGTTGATACCGGCGCGCAGGGTAGCGCCCCCGCTCCCGCCAATGCCGGCAATGCACCGGCTGGCGGCGTTGGTGTGCAGGTTGGCGCCTTTGGCTCGCAGGCTTCGGCGGAAGCAGGCTGGAGCCGTCTGATTGGCCAGGCCTCGGTTCTCAAGGGCATTAATCACCGCGTGGTTGAAGGCAATGCCGATATCGGCAAGGTCTACCGCCTGCAGGCAGTGGCCGGTGATGGCGCTGCGGCGGATGCCCTGTGCGCCAAGCTGAAGGCTGCCGGCGTTGGCTGCCAGGTAAAGAAGTAAGCGGCAGCCCCGGCTTTCCACACCGATAAGGCATCGCGCGCTTGCATTGCAGGCGCGCGGACGCCACCCTCTGCCCCATGATTCCTGCGATTTTCGGCCTTTCTGGACTGACCCTTTCGGCTGAAGAGCGCGCCTTCTTCAAGGACGCCGATCCGGCGGGCTACATCCTGTTCGGCCGCAATATCGAAAGCCGCGGTCAGTTGCGCGCGTTGACCGATGAACTGCGCGCCATTCACGGACGCGCACGGCTGCTGATCACCATCGATCAGGAAGGCGGACGGGTAGCGCGGATGAAGCCGCCGGTCTGGCAGGCCTATCCGGCAGGCGCTGCATTTGCCGCGCTCTATGATGTTGCCCCGGCCAGCGCGATCGAGGCGGCGCGGGTCAATGCCCATGCGCTCGGGCTTGATCTCGCCGAGGTGGAGATCACCTGCACCCACGCCCCGGTGCTCGATGTCCGCCAGCCCGGCGCGCACGATGTGATCGGCGACCGCGCTCTGGGCGAAGAGCCCATGCGCGTCGCGGCGCTGGGCCGCGCGGTGCTCGATGGGCTGGAGCGGGCAGGCATCTGCGGCACGATCAAACACATCCCGGGCCACGGCCGCGCCTGCGCCGATAGTCACAAGGAACTGCCCACCGTCGCCGCCAGCGCCGCCGAACTCGAAACCGACATCGCCCCGTTCAAGGCTCTGGCCGATGCCCCGATGGGGATGACCGCGCACGTCTGCTATACCGCGTGGGACGCTGAAAACCCGGGTACGCTTTCGCCCTTTGTGGTGGGTGAAATCATCCGCGAGCGAATCGGATTTGGCGGGCTGTTGCTGACCGACGACCTCGATATGGAGGCGCTTTCGGGTACCGTGCCGGAGCGCGCCGCGCGGGCGTTTGCCGCAGGGTGCGACATTGCGCTCAATTGCTGGGCGAAAGTCGATGACATGACCGGCATCGCCAAGGTAGCCCCAGTGATGCAGCCGCTAACGGCAGCACGGCTCGAGCGCGCCTTGGCCATGACCGGCGGCACTCCTGACATCGGACAACAGGCCGAACTGATCGCCAAGCGCGATGCCCTGCTAGCGCTGGTGGGAGAGGCGGCATGAGCCCCGAACTGACCAAAGACCTCATCACCACTGACCCCGCCGCAACCGAGGAATGGGAAGGCCCCGCCTCTGCCCCCAGCGAAAACGAGGCGCTCTACCTTGAACTTGATGGCTGGGAAGGCCCGCTCGATCTGCTGCTCGATCTGGCGCGGCGGCAAAAGGTTGACCTGCGCCGCATCTCGATCCTGTCGCTGGTCGACCAGTACCTGACCTATATCGAACGCGCCGAAGCCTTGCGGCTGGAGCTAGCCGCCGATTACCTCGTGATGGCCGCGTGGCTCGCCTACCTCAAATCCTCGCTGATGCTGCCCCGCGAGGAGCAGGAGGAACCCTCCGCCGAAGAGCTCGCCATGCGGCTGCAACTGCGCCTGCAGCGGCTTGCTGCAATGCGCGATGCGGCGGCGCGGCTGATGGGGCGTGACCGGCTGGGGCGCGATGTATTCCTGCGCGGCGCGCCCGAGGGCCTGCGCGTTGATCGCAAGAACCGCTGGCAGTGCGAGTGGTTCGATCTCGTCCGGGCCTATGGCCAGGTCAAGGCGCGCACCGCTCCAGTGGTCCACATGGTGCGCGACCGCATGGTGATGACGCTCGATTCGGCGCTGTCGCGGGTTTCCGCCATGCTCGGCGTGACGCTGGACTGGATGGAGCTGCGCGAATTTCTGCCCCCGCACGCGGACCCGCGCCTGCGCAAGTCGGCGCTGGCATCCAGCTTTGTCGCGGCGCTGGAACTCGCCCGGATGGGCAAGGCCGAACTGGCGCAGGACGAAGTCTTCGGCCCGCTGCGCTTGCGGAGGGCAGCAGCATGACGGAACTGCCCGACGATCTCGTCCGCGCAGTGGAAGCGACCCTGTTCGCTGCCGAAACGCCGATAACCGCCGAGGCGATTTCCGCGCACCTTGGCGGGGTTGATGTAAAGCCGGCGCTGCACGAACTCGCCATGCACTATGCGGGCCGGGGTATTTCCGTGGTCGAGCGCGGCGGGCGCTGGCATTTCCAGACCTCGGCCGATCTCGCCCACCTGCTGCGCCGCGAACGTGAAGAGACACGCCGGCTTTCCCGCGCCGCGACCGAGACGCTCGCTATCATCGCCTATCACGAGCCGGTCAGCCGGGCCGAGATTGAGGCAATCCGCGGCGTCCAGACCGCCAAGGGCACTCTCGATGTGCTGCTGGAGGCCGGCTGGGTGCGCGTCGCCGGACGGCGCGAGGTGCCTGGGCGCCCGGTGATCTACGCCACGACGAACGAATTTCTCGCCCACTTCGGCCTGTCATCGCGAAAGGATCTGCCGGGGATTGACGAGCTCAAGGCCGCGGGGCTCCTCGATCCGGTGGACAATGCGCTGGAAGAAATGATGACCGCCGGTGAAAAGACCGCCGAGGCATCGAGCGAATCCGCACCGGATTCACTGGAAAGCGAAGACGAAAGCGCCTAGGTGCATGCCCAGAGGGGCTGTTTCGATCGGGCTCAGGAGTTTGGTATGGGTAGTTTTTCTCTCTGGCACTGGATGATTGTGCTGGTTGTGGTTCTGGTGCTGTTCGGCAAGGGCCGCGTCGCCGATGTCATGGGTGAATTCGGCAAGGGACTCAAAAGCTTCAAGCAGGGCATGAACGAAGAAACGGGTGACAAGCCAGCTGCCCCGCCACCCGCCCAGATCACCCCGCCGCCGGCCGCTGCCCCCGCTGCCGAGGCTGCAAAGACCCCGACCGACTCCGGCGCAGCCTGACCGCGACACCAAGCGGGTAACCAATCATGTTTGACGTCGGCTTCGACGAACTGATGCTGATCGTGATCGTTGCGATCGTCGTAATCGGTCCCAAGGATATGCCGAAAGCGCTGCGCATGGCCGGACGCTGGATCGGCAAGGTGCGGCGTGTTTCCGGTCATTTCCGTTCGGGCGTCGAAGCGATGATCCGCGAGGCCGAGCTTGAGGAAATGGAAGCCAAGTGGCGCGAGCAGAACGCCGCGATCATGGCCGCCCATCCCGAGCAGACGGCAGACAGCGATGCGCAGGCCGCCGCCGATGCCGCAAACGGGATAGCGCCCGGCCCGGTGATGGACGCGCTGGTACAGCCAGAGGCCAGCGAAGCCGCGTCCGAAACCCCCAAAGCGGCGCAGCCCTGAGCATGGTTTTCAAGATCCACGATATCGATGATTCGCAGGCGCCGCTGCTCGATCACCTGATCGAACTGCGCGCGCGGCTGATGCGCTGCATTGCCGCTCTGCTGGTGTCGTTCATTATCTGCGCCTTTTTCGCCCAGAAAATTCTCGGCTTTCTGGTCCAGCCACTTATTGCCGCAGGGCAGAATACGCTGATCTATACCAAGCTTTACGGCCAGTTCTTCGTCGAGATGAAGGTGGCAATGTTCGCCGGGTTCTTCATCTCGTTCCCGATCATCGCCAACCAGCTCTGGGCCTTCGTCGCGCCGGGGCTCTATGCCAAGGAAAAGAAGGCCTTCCTGCCCTTTTTGCTGGCAACGCCGGTGCTGTTCACCGCTGGCGGCGCGCTGGCCTATTACGTGGTCATGCCCACGGCCTTCCACTGGTTCCTCGGCTTCCAGAGCACGACGACCGGGCTCAAGATTCAGGCGCTGCCCAATTCGGAAGACTATCTCGGGCTGGTGATGCAGTTCATTCTGGCCTTTGGTTTCTGCTTTCTGCTGCCGGTGCTGATGCTGCTGCTCAACACTGCCGGGATCGTCAGCCGTGACCAACTGAGCAAGGCGCGGCGTTATGTCATCGTTGGCATCACCATCATTGCGGCGCTGATCACGCCGCCCGATGTCGTCTCGCAGCTGATGCTGGCCGTGCCGATGTATCTGCTGTTCGAAGGATCAATGCTGATCATGTGGTTTGGCGATCGCAAGGCGGCGAAGGAAGCCACTTCCGAGACATTGCCGGTGGTTCATCCCGAGGGCGATGCCTAGCTCCCCATAATTCTGGTCAGGCCAATTGCACGCCATCCCGCTTCGCGTATAACCACGAGCACAAGAGGATGTGTGAGAGGCCGAAACCATGCAGAAATCCGTTACCCGCACTTTGGTGCAGTTCAGCGCCGGGCTGGCGCTCGCCTTTTCTTCCGGTCCGGTGCTAGCCAAGCCGGCAACCGACTGCCCGCTGCGCGATGCGCCGTTCTCGGCCAGCTCTCCGCTGATTGATCTGCTGCTCAGCCCGGCGGCCAAGGCAATCGTCGACAAGGCTTCTGGCGGAAAGATCGACAAGATGCCGCCGCGCTTTGCCGGAACGACACCGCCATCCTTTGCCGCGATCCTTTCGCTGAAAGAGGCCAGCATGTTCACTGGCCTCAAGCCCGATGCGGTAGCCGAGCTCGACAAGGAGCTGCGCGCCCTGCCCGTTACCGCCGCTGACAAGGTCGCCCGTTGCGCCCGCTATGACAATAACGTACCCGCCTTCACCCTGCCCAAGGGCAAGCGCCACGTCCTGCTGTTCGAGAAGATCAACGGCTTCAAGGATACGCCGAGCGTCGACGCCGCCCACGCCGCCTTCCTCGCCATGGCGACACGCAAGGGCTTTTCGATCGTCAGCACAGAAAAGGCGGGCGTGTTCAATGCCAAGTCGCTCAGCCAGTTCGATGCGATCGTGTGGAACAACATCAGCGGCGACGTACTCACCCTGTCACAGCGCAAGGCCATGCAGGACTATCTGGTGAAGGGCGGCTCGTTCATCGGCGTGCACGGCACGGCTGGCGATCCGGTCTATTTCTGGGACTGGTATCCCGATGTGCTGATCGGCGCGCGGTTCAAGATGCACCCGATGGCGCCGCAGTTTCAGGAAGCCCGTGTCGCGGTTGAAAGCGCGCACCCCCTGGCAGCAGGCCTGCCAGCCGAATGGCGGATGACCGACGAATGGTATTCGTTCAGCACCAACCCGCGCTCAAGCGGCAGCAAAGTGATCGCGACGCTGGACGAGAGCACCTACAAGCCGGTGGGCATGATGGGGCTTGACCTGCGCATGGGCGACCACCCGATCGCCTGGACCCACTGCATCGGCAAAGGCCGGGTGTTCTACTCCGCCATCGGCCATCGCCCGGAAACCTACAGCGAGCCGCACTATGTGCAGATGCTGGAAAACGCGGTCGATTGGGCAGCGGGCCCAAAAACCTGCACGCCGTAAGCCCGGACATCAGCTGAGGTTCATCCCAGAAATTATAGCCATGCGACAATTCGTGACTTGTCCGGCCACTTTGGCCCGCTAGTCTTGTGCGGAAATTCAAGGAGATTTGGGGATGAATCGTAAAGCTATTTCACTGGCGCTGGCTGCACTCGGCCTTGCCTCGGTTTCGGTTGCCGCCATCGCTGCCAAGCCTGCCGATACAATCGCGGCACGTCAGGCTAACTTCAAGCTTATCGGCAAGTCGTTCAAGACGATCATAGACCAGATGAAGGCCCCTGCGGCTGACATGGCACTGGTACAGAGCAGCGCCGATGCGCTCGCCAAGGCCTCGACCAAGGTCCACGGCCTGTTCCCCAAGGGTAGTGGTCCGGAATCCGGCGTAAAGACGCATGCTCTTCCGGCTGTCTGGGAAAAGCCCGCTGACTTCAAAGCCGCTGCTGACAAGCTGGTGCTTGGCACCAAGGCCATGCAAAAGGCCGCCAAGTCCGGTGACATGGCACAGGTCAAAGCCGCCTTCCCGGGCGTCGGCGGCGCGTGCAAGGGCTGCCACGACCAGTTCAAGGGCAAAGATTGATGTCTGACGGTATGCGGCGCACGAAGCTTTGGGATCTGCCGGTACGGCTGACGCACTGGAGCTTCGTCGCACTGTTGCCGGCTCTTTGGGGCTCGGCTGAATTCGGCAAGATCGATCTGCACAAGACGCTGGGTCTGGTCATGGCCGGTCTGGTGGTTTTCCGTGTGCTCTGGGGGCTGATCGGCAGCCAGACGGCGCGGTTCACGCAGTTCGTCAAGGGACCGTCCAAGGTCATCGCCTATATGCACGGCCTGCGCAGCGGCAAGGAAAGCGAACCGGTAGTTGGCCATAACCCGATGGGTGCGGTCAGCGTGGTCCTGCTGCTTGGGCTGCTCGCCGCTCAGGTGGCGATCGGCCTGTTCACGCAGGATGTTGACGGAGTCGAATCCGGCCCACTCAACTACATGGTCTCCTATGAGACCGCCGATGCCCTGCGCGAATGGCACGAGCTGGTGTTCAACGTGATCCTTGCCTTCGTGGTGCTCCATCTGGCGGCAATCCTGTTCTATGCCATCAAGAAAAAGGACCGGCTGGTCCCGCCGATGATCACCGGGTCGAAAGATCTGCCGGAATCGGTGCCCGCCCCGAAGATGGCCCCGCTTTGGCGGGCGCTGCCATTGATCATCATTGCGGCCGCCTTTTCATGGTGGCTGGGCAAGGGCGCGCCCACCTCGCTCGAGCAGCTCAACGCCCCGCCACCGCCGGATGCTTCGGAATACATGTAGGCCTGGCGCACCAAGGCTAGACATCTTGCAGCCCCGGTCCTTCTCTGGAAGGATCGGGGCTTGCTGTTTGCCCGCCTTGGAGAGACAGTCGGCCGGTTGACGAATGCTGATTTATGATCCAATGTGGATCATAAATATGAAAAGCATGTCCGGGAGAATACCTGTGAAGCGCACCTACCAGTTTGGGCTTTTGACCAGCCTGCTCGCCACCACGCTTGGCGCTGCCCCAGCCTCCCATCCCGGCATTGCACCCGGCAGCGGCGCCGAATGGCACGGCGTTAACGGCGACAGCGACGAAACCGGCTTCAGCCAGCTCAGCCAGATCACCCCGCAGAACGCAGGCAAACTGGGGCTGGCATGGTCGCTCGAACTGCCGGGCGAAGCGACGCTTCAGGCCGCCCCTGTGGTGGTGAACAACGTGCTCTACTTCACTGGCAGCTATAGCGATGTCTATGCGGTCGATGGCACCACGGGTTCGCTGATGTGGAAGTTCGAACCGAAGATGTGGCAGCACAATCCGGTGAAGATGAACTATGGCTTCGGTGCCAATCGCGGGGTTGCCTATCACAACGGCAAGATCTTCTCCGCCGCGCTCGACGGGCGGCTCTTTGCGCTTGATGCCAAGACCGGCACCAAGCTTTGGGAGGCGGAAACCACCGACCCAAAGGGCGGCCAGACGATCACCGGCGCGCCGCGCGTAATGAACGGCAAGGTCATCATCGGGCAGGGCGGTGCAGACTTCGGCATGCGCGGCTATGTGTCGGCCTGGGACGAGAACACCGGCAAAATGGCCTGGAAGTTCTATGTCGTCCCCGCCAGCCCCGAAGAGAACAAGGGCAACCCGGCACTGGAAGCTGCGGCCAAAACCTGGAGCGGTGACTTCTGGAAGAAGGGCGGTCTGGGCGGCGGCCCTTGGGATTCCATGACCTATGACGCTGAGCTCAATCGCGTCTACGTCGGCACGGCCAATGCCTGGGACTATGATCCGGAAATGCGCAGTCCCGGCAGCGGCGACAACCTTTACACCGCCTCGATCATCGCGCTCGATGCCGATACCGGTGCATATATCTGGCACTATCAGGTCAATCCGCGCGATTCATGGGACTATGATTCTACCCAGCAGATGACCCTCACCACGCTGACCATCGACGGCAAGCCCCGCAAGGTGCTGATGCAGGCGCCGAAGAACGGGTTTTTCTATGTCCTCGATCGCGAGACCGGAAAGCTGATCTCGACCGGGCAGATCGCCAAACAGAACTGGGCCGAGCGGATCGATCTCGCCACCGGACGTCCGGTCGAGAAAGCGGGCATCCGCTATGAAAGCGGCTCGTCGGTGATCTACCCCAACGGCACCGGCGCGCACAGCTGGATGCGCATGGCTTACAGCCCGAAGACGGGCCTCGTCTATGTGCCAACGATGCAGGCCGGTGTGCGCCTCTACAAAGGCGAACCCGCACCGGACGAGCTGAAAGTTGGCTCAATGGTGATCGGCACGGCCAAGCCGGAGCCCGGCGATGGCACCGGCACCCTGCTGGCATGGGATCCGGTGACGCAGAAGGCGCGCTGGAAAGTGCACCACGCCAGCTTCTTCAATGGCGGCGTTGCCAGCACGGCTGGCAATGTGGTGTTTCAGGGGACGGCGGACGGCTGGTTCCATGCCTATGATGCCACCAACGGCAAGGAGCTGTGGAAGTCCTACGTCGGCATGGGCATCATTGCCGCGCCCACGGTGTGGTCGGCGGGCGGCAAGCAATATGTCTCGGTTCTGGCGGGTTATGGCGGATCGGCCGCTGCGGTTGGTGGTCCGGCCGTCGCCGGTTGGAAATATGCAATGCCGCGCCGCCTTGTCACCTATGCGCTGGGCGGCAAGCAGGTTCTGAAAAACCTGCCACACCCGACCAACAAGGTGGCCGTGCTCGACAATCCCGATGAAAAGCTGGACCCCAAGGCCATCGCCATGGGCAAGAGCCTGTTCATCGCTTGCGGTGCCTGCCACGGCAAGGCCGCGATTGGCGCCGGCGGCCCGGCACCGGACCTGCGCGAAAGTGCCATTCCGCTTGATCCCGAAGCCTTCTCGCATGTGGTCAAGGATGCCGCCCTGATCTCGCGCGGCATGCCGGGCTTCGGCATTTTCGGCAAACCGGTAATCGAAGGCCTGCGCCAGTACATCCGCGCACAGGGCCGGATTGAGCTGGAGCGGCAGAAGAACAAGGCGGGCAAGCTCTGAGCTCTATTCCATTCAGCATCACGCAAGCAGATCATACCTATTCAGCATTGAACCAAGTTCATTCCCAAGTAGTGACACGCACCATGACAATTCGCGCCATCGCCCGCCCGCTTGCCCTCGTCGCCGCTCTGGCTGTTTCCTCAGCCGCGTTTGCGCAGTCCGATCCTGGAGAGGCGCAGTTCAACCAGCGCTGCAAGGTATGCCACGTGCTCACTCCCGGTGGTGCACCGGGCCCGCTAGCGCCAAACCTGCGCGGCGTTGTCGGGCGCAAGGCGGCATCGACTGCCTTCAAGACCTATTCGCCCGCACTCACCGCTTCGAAGCTGGTGTGGAGCGCCGCAACGCTCGACAAGTTCCTGACTGCGCCTGGCAAGCTGGTCCCCGGTACGCGCATGGTGATTGCTGTAACTGACACAAACCAGCGCAAGGCGATCATCGCCTACCTCGCCAAGCAGAAATAACGATCAAGCCGTCAGGCTGTACCGGGCGCGGCGTTCGTCGTCGTGTTCGCCATCGGTATTGAACAGCAAGGCATCGAGCACCGCCATCAGGTGACCGCGCATGGCCCCGCGGGCGGCATCGGGTGTGCGGGCTCGAATGGCATCGACGATCGCCTTGTGCTCCTCAACCACTGGCTTGATGTTTGCCGTGCGCGCCTTGGCGTGGAGCAAAGCCGCCTCTGGAGAGGATTCGCGCAAGTCCCAAAGGTTCTGCACGGCACCCAGCAAGGCACCATTTCGCGTCGCGCGAGCAACAGCCAGATGAAAGGCCTGGTCCGCCTGATCGGAACCGGCGGGATCAAGGTTTTCTGCCGCGATGGCTTCAACCAGCCGGTCCAATTCGGCGATATCGCCTTCTCCGGCCAGCTCTGCCGCCAGCGCAGCCGCTTCACCTTCGATAACCAGTCGCGCCTCGGTCAGCTCAAAGGCCGAGAGACCGCGCGCCTCTTCCTGATGATCCTCGCCCGGGATCTTCATCACGTATGCACCCGAACCGATGCGCACCTCGACAAAGCCATGCACTTCCATGGCAATGATAGCCTCGCGCACTGTTGGACGGCTGACGCCATAGATCTGCGCCAGTTCGCGCTCGGCAGGCAGCCGGGAGCCAATCGGATATTTTCCGGCAATCAGTTCGGCAACGATCTGCACGGCGAGATTCTGATAGAGCCGCTCACCCGTGCCCAAACTATTCGCAAACATTCTGTTACCCGCTGGCCTGACCAATGGGCGTGGACTGACACGCCCGGCACAGTGCGTCAAGTTGCAGCGGGGTCGCGGTCTAGTGCGAGGCCTTCGCCTCACCCACCAGAGTCACTGGCCCGATCAGGCCTGAACGCCGCAGCGGCGCGTCAGCCTTGTAGGTTGGCATCGCGGTCCAGGTGACCTTCTTCGCGCCCGGCTGCTGGTCACCGATCAGGCGATTGACCCACAGGTTGGCGACACGGATCGAAAGTGTGTTCTTGCCCTTCTTCACGCCTGTACCAATGTCCACGCGATAGGGTGCGTGCCAGGCATAGCCGGCGACCTGCCCGTTGACCGTCACTTCAGCCACTTCCCGCGCCTCACCCAGATCGAGCCACAGCGACTGGCCGGGCTTCCAGCCCTTGGGCGCCTTGAAATCCTGCGAGTAGGTCGCCTCGCCCGAGAAGTACTTGATCGCCGGATCGGCATTGGTGTCGAGTGGTGCAAGCGTGGCGAAAGTCGCCGAATCCGGCGCGCCGCGGCTCTGCTGGAAGCGCACCGACCACGGGGCGGACAAGGTTGCCAGCACCTGCTCCTGCGGCTTGGCGAGGGTTAGTGACGGTGCGCTCGCTGCCTTGCGGAAGACTACATGGACCGAGCCATCAACGCCGAGTTCCAGCGGCACCAGTGTTTCTCCACCCTCGGTGGTGTAGCTCACCGCCTCAGCCTTGCCGGTTTCGGCGTGCCACAGTTCGGGTACCTTGCCGGTAACGCGGAAGCGGGCGGTAATTGTCTCGGCCTTGTCGCCGCGATTGACGAGGAAGTAGCTGTCGCCATCGGCCAGCTTGCGGTGGAGGAACGGAATTTCCGCGCCATCGCTCGCGCCGGTGAAGCGGAAGTCTGGGGCGACACCGATCTGGTTGAGCGCGCCTTCGATGTCGTTCGAGGCAATCACCCTGCCTTTCCCGACACGGCCATCGCCGCCCCACAGCTTGGCGACCAGAGCGGCATATTCCGCTGCATCGCCGCTGAGGCTCGGGCTGCTTTCGGGCTTGTTCCCGACGACAGTCGCACCGCCGTCAACCAGCTCGGCAAGTCGGCGCAAAGCACCCAGCGTCATCCGGCTTGATGAACCGCCAAGATAGAGCGCCTTGTACCGCGCGCCACCCTTGCTCACCACTTCCGTGCCGTCATTCGACAGGGCATCGCTCAGGGCATCGGCGCTGACAAAATCATAGGCCCGGGTCCTGGGCGCATCGGCGACCTTCTTGTCGCCATAGAGCCCGGTCAGCGGCGCTTCTTCGCCATAGAAATAGCCGACATCGGCAACGTTGCGCCCCTGCTGCAGCATCAGCGCATTGCGCGCCATGTAATCCACCCAGGGCCGCGCCAGTTCGGCCCAGCTTTCGTTGCGGTTGAAGTACTGGCCAAAGATGAACAGCGAGAGCCCGGGCTTCTTGTCATCGAGCGGCACGTGGACCGAGGTGTGCACCACCGGGCGGTTAACCCCGGTGACGAATTCAAGGTCGATGATCCGCTTGAGGTCCGCCGGGCCATAGTACCAGGGGTTCATCGCCGCAGTCATCGATTCGGCGGCGACGAGGTTCTGGCCATAGATATGCGCCACCGATGCCGCGCCCTTGATGTCGGCGATGTAGGTCAGCTTTGGCCCGTCCTTGCGGGTGTGCGTCCACATCGCGGACATCGGAATATCGGCGTGGCTGCGCATCGACATATCGTCACCCAGCGAGGGGCGATGATCCTCAAGCGCCTCGCCATAGACCTTGAGGCCGTTCTCGTGCGCCACCTTGGCGACGGTGCCGTAATGCTCGCTGGCCATCAGATCGGCGAGGGTGCGGCGATAGTCATAGAGGAACCTGTCGCTATCCTCGCGGCTGCCAACCAGCACGCCGCTGAGCGCCGGCATCCACGGGGTGGGGTCATAGCCGCGCAGGCGCTTGAACTGGGCAATCATCTTCGGCGTCCAGTTGGCCGCACCAACCTCGATCGAATCGGTGAGGATCGCTTGCACCCCGCGTTTGCCGATCAGGCCGCCCGAGGCATCCTTGTACATGCCGATGTAGTGTTCGAGATAGCCGCGCACGGCATCGCCATCGAACTTGTCGACCTCAAGCCCGGTTGCTTCTGCCGGGGCGGGGTGGTTGGTGGTGCCGAGCAGCGAATAGCCGAACCGCAGCACGCGCCAGTTGCCCTTTGGCGGCGTCCAGTCGAGCGTGCCGTCGCTCCGCAACTTGTCGCTGAGATCGATCACGCTGGCAGGAGCGACGCCCATCGCACCGTCCGCCGGCCCCGCCAGATCATAGTAATTCTGGGCAATCTCGAACCCGGCCTTCGGCTCAAACCGGTCAACGCGAGCCTCTGCGGATAGGCGAAAATCGCCAACGATCATCGGCTTGCCCGCGCTGCCCGCCATCATCGCGCCAAGGTTGAAATCCATCGCGATGCCGGGCGCAGACGATCCCAACTGGATGCTAGCGCCCTTCTTGGGAAGGAACTCCACCCGGAAATAGCGCGCGGTGACCGCCGGGAAGGATGCGGTTGTGGTGACCTGAGCGGTCTCGACGTCAGCAACGCTACGCCAGTCGCTGCCGTTGTCACTGGCCTCCAGCCGGGGTGCATAGAGCGCGCCGACGAACATGGCTGCGGCTCCGGGAGCGAACAGCGTCATGCTGCGTGCGGTTACCGCTTTTCCGTAATCGAGCGTGAGGATCGAGTGTCCGCCTGCCCCGCCACGCGAAATGCCAACGCCGCCCGCCAGATCGGCATCGGAAAGCTTGACCGCGTCGAGTGTGACCCCGCTTCCGTCCTTTACTGTCACGGGAACGAGAGCGCTGTCCGATCCTGCCGGGAATGCCAGCACCTTCACTTCGCCAAAGTGCTGCGCCGTCTTTGCCTTTTCCCCGCCCAGCATCTCGTCAATGCTGCCGCCAGCAGGGACGATCGACTGGAACGGCCCCGTCACCTGCGGCGGCATGGCCAGCGTGCCCTTGAACGGCTTGCCGCCGGCCACCAGCGTTTCCGACCAGACCAGCTTCTTCAGCCCGTCCTCGGGTTTGACCCAAGGCCCGCCGGTTTCCGACCAGCCGGGTGAAGCGGCAATCGCCAGTTCGAGCCCCAGCCGGTCAGCCTCGCTGGCGGCGAACCTGAAGGCGTCCTTCCATTCGGGCGTCATATAGACCAGCCGCTTGTCGACGATCTTGGGCGTCATCAGGCTGGCATCGAAGTTCTGCATGCCGCCGATGCCGACGCGCTTCATCCACGCCAAGTCCTTGGCGATGCCATCCTTGGTGATATTGCCGTTCATCCAGTGCCACCACACGCGTGGGCGGGCGGACTGCGGCGGATCCTGGAATTGCTGCTCGAGCACGGGCGCTTCAGCCTTGGCGGGCGCCGCATCCTGCGCCAGCGCGGGGGCGACGATCAAGGCCGATCCCAGCAAAAGAGCCAGCTTTGCAGTGCCGATGCGATTCAGCGCGATCATCCTCAACTCCCTATTCCCGACAGATCCCGGACCCGGCTTTACGCCGCGATCCGGTCTGACCAATCGCGCCTATTGCCTGCCTTCGCAAGCGATAATCGCGCCAATCAATCATTATTATGCGTAAACCATCATTTGCAATCATCATTGCAGCTACCGGCAAGTCTGGCGCACTGGTTTGCGCCTCCCGGCAATGATATCGCTGCGGCAACACCCCCGGGAGAGCACAAGCATATGAACGGCGCAGAAGCCCTTATCGCCACCCTGCAAAGCTGCGGGGTCGACGTCTGTTTCGCCAATCCCGGCACTTCGGAAATGCAACTGGTCGCGGCGATTGACGGGCAGGAAGGCATGCGCTCGGTGCTCGGCCTGTTTGAGGGCGTGGTGACCGGCGCGGCGGATGGCTATGGCCGCATGGCAGACAAGCCGGCGGCGACCCTGCTGCACCTTGGCCCCGGCATGGCCAACGGCAACGCCTATATCCACAATGCCCGCCGCGCCTTTACCCCGATGATCAATCTGGTGGGCGATCACGCGACCTATCATTTGCATTACAACGCGCCGCTAACCTCTGATGTCGCGGGCGTGGCCCGGCCTATGTCTGACTGGGTGCGAACGGCGCGCAGCCCGCGTGATCTCGCGCTGGCAGGGGCGGAGGCGCACGCCGCCTCGCTGGTCTGGCCCGGACAGATCGCCACGGTCATCGTCCCCGCCGATCACGCCTGGAGCGATGGCGCAGCCGTTGCCGAACCGCATGCCGCGCAACCCGCGCCGCAGGTGGCCGCCAGTGTCATCGCCGAAGCTGCCGAAGCGCTGCGCAACAGCGAGGGGCCAATGGCGCTGTTCCTCGGCGGTCGCGCCGTGCGCGAAGAGTCGCTCTACCACGCCGGGCAAATCGCCGCGGCGACTGGCGCCAAGCTGATCAGCGAGACCTTTTCGGCCCGCCTGCAACGCGGCGCGGGGCGGGTCGCCGCAGAACGCCTGCCCTATCCCGGCGAATCTGCTGCCGAAGTACTGAAGGACTACAAGACCATCGTCTTCTGCGGCTGCGAGCCGCCCGTTTCGTTCTTTGCCTATCCCGGCAAGCCGAGCTGGCTCTCGCCCGAAGGGGCAAATCTGGTGTGCCTCTCCTCGGCCCGCGAGGATGCGCCCGCCGCACTGGCAGCACTGGTCAGGGCACTGGGGGCCGGTGATGTTCAGCCGACGCTGCAACCTGCCTTCGCGGCCGAGTGCACCGAGGGCAAACTCGACCCGATGAAGATTGGCGCGACGCTTGCCCAACTCATGCCGGAAAATGCCATCGTCTCGGACGAGGGCGCAACCGCCGGTTTCGCTGCATTCCCGATGACCGCTGGTGCGCCGAAGCATGACTGGCTGATGGTGACCGGCGGGGCGATCGGTCAGGGCATGCCGGTTGCCGTCGGCGCAGCGGTAGCTTGTCCGGATCGCAAGGTGATTGCCCTGCAGGCCGATGGCGGGGGCATGTACACCAATCAGGCGCTGTGGACGATGGCGCGCGAGAACCTCGATATTACCACCATCATCCTCAACAACGGCTCTTACGCGATCCTCAATATCGAGCTGGCGCGGGTGGGTGTTGCCAATCCCGGGCCCAAGGCACTTTCGATGCTCAGCCTGCGCGATCCCGATATCCAGTGGGCGCAGATGGCAGAGTCGATGGGCGTTCCCGCCCGCCGTGCGACCACAGCGGCCGAGTTCCGCGAGGCACTGGAATGGGCGCTCTCGCACAAGGGACCTCGGCTGGTTGAAGCGGTGATCTGACCGCCCAAACAAAAAACCCCCGCCGAAGCGGGGGTCTTCCGAATTCAGCCGTCGCTGAAAACTGTAATGCTTAGATGCCGGCGATAGCTTCGTCGACGAGGCCCTTGTCGGCCTTGGCATCGTGCTGGGCGGCGATCAGCGATCCGGCGGCGGCGGCAGCAGCCTCGGCAGCGCGGTTGCGCAATTCGGTGATCGCGCCATGCTCGGCGGCGGTGATCTTGTCCTTGGCCATCTTCTCGCGGCGGGCGATCATTGTCTTGGTATCGGCAGTAGCCTTCGCGACAATGGCTTCGGCTTCGTGGCTCGCATGAGCCAGCATCTCGGCCGCGTCCTTTTCGGCATTGGCGATCTTGTCGGCATATTCCTTGCGGAGTGCCTCTGCCTCGGCACGGAGTGCCTTGGCTTCGTCAAGCTGCTTGCGGATATCCGCGATTCCGCTGTCGAGCATGCCGGCGAGCATCGCGGGCACCTTGAGGAACAGCGCGACGATGATCAGCACGGCCATCGAGGCGGCGACGATCCACGTTGCCGGGGCAAGGCCCAGCGCGAGCGGTTCGGCGGCTTCACCGCCATGTTCGGCTGCAGCGGCAAGCAAGGCGAGCTTTGGCAGGATCAGCTTAGGCATTGAGTGCCTCCTTGGCAGCCGCGGCGGCCTGCTTGGCATCAACCTTGGCACCGGTCAGGCGAGCGACGATGTCGCTGGCGGCTTCGGCGGCAACGCTGGTGATTTCGGAGAGCGCGCCATCGCGGGCGGCACCGATGCGGGCATCGGCTTCGGCCAGTTGGGCGTCGATTTTTTCCTGGGCCTTGGCGAGGCTCTTTTCAGTAGCAGCGGCGGCCTTGGCCTTGGCTGCAGCGATCAGAGCCTGAGCCTGCGCCCGCTGCTCTGCGGACGAGATGCGCCAGGATTCTTCCTCGGCGTCGGCGGCCTTGCGGGCGGCTTCGGCGGCGGCAAGATCGCTGGCGATCTGGCCGTCACGCGCTTCCACAGTCGCCATAACCTTGGGCACCATGCCCCGGCCAATGACGAAGAAGATAAAGCCGAAGAACAACAGCACCCAGAAGATCTGGCTGGCGTAGGTCTGGGACAGCTGCGCGATTTGAGGCATCGGGGTATCCGTAAACAGTCCGCCCCCGGCGCGCTCAAGTGAGCGGCGCGGGAACGGTCAGAAGGGTATTAGCAAATCACTCGGCGATCAGGCGACGAAGATCAGGATCATCGCGACGACGAATGACAGCAGGCCAAGAAGTTCGGCGGCGGCGAAGCCGATGAACAGACGACCCTGCTGGCCATCAGCGGCCGAAGGATTGCGCAGTGCGCCTTCGAGGAACGAACCAAAGACGTTACCAACACCGATGGCGGCCATGCCGGCACCGATAGCAGCGAGACCAGCACCGATCAGCTTTGCGCTTGCAGGTTCCATGACAAAAACTCCTTTTCTCAAGAATATCGTAGGTTGAAAGACAAATTCAGCGAAACAATTGGGCTTAGTGAAGATTTTCCGCGTCGTTCAGATAGAGCGACGTCAGAAGGGCAAAAACGTAGGCCTGGATACCGGCGACCAGAATTTCCAGCGCGCAGATGGCGATCATCAGCAGGAAGCTGGGAATGCCGACAATGCCGCCCCACAGCACGCCGGAATTGGTGCTGTCGATCACGAAGCTGGAGAGAACTTCCAGCAGCACGTGGCCGGCCATCATTGCCACGAACAGACGCAGCGCGAGGCTGAAAGGACGCACGAGGAACGAGACGAGCTCGATCACCGGGATCAGCCAGATCAGCCACAGCGGCGTGCCGTGCGGCACGAACAGCGAAAAGAAGTGCAGCCCATGGCGCCAGAAACCAACGACAAGGACGATGGCGAAGCTCATGATCGCCAGAACGCCGGTCACCGTGAAGTGGCTGGTGGCGGTAAAGGGATGCACGCCAATCAGGCCAAGCGGCAGCAGGCCGAGGACGTTTGAGAACAGGATGAACATGAACAGCGAGAAGATGTAGGGCACATACTTCTTGCCGGCCGGGCCGATGTTGGCCTTGAGCAGGCCATCGACGAAGCCGGTCATCGATTCGACCGCCATCTGCCAACGGCCGGGAACCAGCTGACGCTTCATTCCGCCCGA
>CANFXW010000042.1 GCA_947451145.1 Sphingomonadaceae bacterium
GTTCCTTGGCCGCTTACAGCGGAATATTATCGTGCTTCTTCCACGGATTTTCGAGGCTCTTGTTCCGCAGCTTCCTCAGCCCCAGAGCAATCCGGCGGCGGGTGGAGTGCGGGTAGATCACCTCGTCGATGAAGCCCTTGCTTGCCGCCACGAAGGGATTGGCGAAGCGGTCTTCGTATTCCTTGGTCTTTTCGGCGATGCCATCGGCGTCGAGCCCGCGGAAGATGATCTCCACCGCGCCCTTGGCGCCCATCACGGCGATTTCGGCGGTCGGCCAGGCGTAGTTGAGATCGCCGCGCAGGTGCTTTGAGGCCATCACGTCATAGGCACCGCCATAGGCCTTGCGGGTGATCACGGTGATCTTCGGCACGGTGGCTTCGGCATAGGCGAACAGCAGCTTGGCGCCGTGCTTGATGATGCCGTTATGCTCTTGTGCGGTGCCGGGCAGGAAGCCGGGCACGTCGACGAACGTGATGATCGGGATGTTGAACGCATCGCAGAAACGCACAAACCGCGCAGCCTTCTTCGACGAGTTGATATCGAGCACGCCTGCCAGCACCATCGGCTGATTGGCGATAACGCCCACGGTCTTGCCCTCGATCCGGCCGAAGCCGCAGAGCACGTTACCGGCGTGCTTGGGCTGGATCTCAAAGAAGTCGCCCTCGTCGAGCACCTTCCTGATGACTTCATGCATGTCGTACGGCTGGTTTGCATTGGCCGGAATCAGCGTGTCGAGACTGTCTTCCTGACGGTCCCACGGATCGGCATTGGGGCGTTCCGGAGCGTCATCCTTGTTCGACGAAGGCAGGAAATCGAAGAAATCGCGCGCCGCCAGCAGTGCCTCGATATCGTTCTCCAGCGCCAGATCGGCGACCGAGGTCTTGGTGGTATGCGTTACCGCACCGCCCAGTTCCTCTTGCGTCACGATCTCGTTGGTCACGGTCTTGACCACGTCAGGCCCGGTGACGAACATGTAGGAGCTGTCCTTCACCATGAAGATGAAGTCGGTCATCGCGGGCGAGTAAACCGCGCCGCCAGCGCAAGGCCCCATAATCAGGCTGAGCTGCGGCACCACGCCAGATGCCAGCACATTGCGCTGGAAAATCTCGGCATAGCCACCAAGCGAAGCCACGCCTTCCTGAATGCGGGCGCCGCCCGAGTCATTCAGGCCGATCACCGGAGCGCCGACTTTCATGGCGTTGTCCATGATCTTGCAGATCTTCATCGCGTGCCGTTCAGACACGGCACCGCCGAACACGGTGAAATCCTGCGCGAAGACGAAGACCAGTCGGCCGTTGATCGTGCCCGAACCCGTCACCACGCCGTCACCCGGAATGGTGTTCTCGGGCATGCCGAAATCAGGGCAATTGTGCTCGACGTAACCGTCGGTCTCTTCAAAGCTGCCCTCATCGAGCAGAACTTCAAGCCGCTCACGCGCGGTCAGCTTGCCTTTGGCGTGCTGCGCATCAATGCGTTTTTGACCACCACCCATGCGGGCAGCGGCGCGGCGTTTTTCCATTTCGGCGATATTGGCGGACATGCCCCGTATTATCCCTTCGCGCTTGCGGAATCGGTGATCCGCTAAGGCATGGCGAAAGGCTCACGTCAACCGCATTTAAGCGATCGGTTAAACTTATCCGTAAGGGCGATGAACGGTCAGCGCATCAGGACCAGTTCTTCGGCCATTGAGGGGTGCAAGGCGACGGTCGCATCGAAATCCGCCTTGGTCAGCCCTGCCCGAACAGCAATCGCGGCGACCTGCAGAATTTCCGGTGCTTCCGGGCCGATCATGTGCACGCCCACCACCCTGTCGCTCGCGGCATCAACGACGAGCTTATAGAAACCCCGCTCGGGAACGGCGGCGAACATGTTCTTCATCGGGCGGAAGTCTGAAGTAAACACCTTCACCTCGCCCAATTTGGCGCGCGCCTGCTCCTCCGTCAGCCCCACTCCGGCAATCGGCGGCTGGGTGAAGGCGGCGTTGGGAATGAAATCATAGGAGATTGTGCGCGGGCTGTTGCCAAAGACGGTGTCAGCAAAGGCATGCCCCTCGCGGATGGCAACCGGCGTCAGTTGCACCCGGTCGGTCACATCGCCGACGGCATAGATGCTGTCACAGGCGGTCTTGTTGTATTCGTCCACCGGCACTTCGCCATTCGCGCCGAGCGTGACCCCGGCGCTTTCAAGGCCCAAGCCATCGGTCTTGGGGCGGCGGCCGGTGGCGACCATCACCGCATCGGCCGCAATCGGCGCATGGCCAGTGGTGTGAACCAGCAGCGTGCCATTGGCTTCCTTCTCGATCTTCTCGAGCGGGCTGGAAAAGCAGAACTTGATCCCCCGCGCCTGCATGATCGGCAGCAACCGCTCGCGCAGTGACAGGTCATAGCCGCGCAGGATCTGGTCAGAACGGTTGACCACTGTCACGTCAGCTCCCAGCGCGTTGAAGATTCCGGCGAATTCCAGCGCAATGTATCCCGCGCCCTGAATCACCACGCGGCGCGGGAATTCGGGCAGATGGAACACTTCGTTGGAGGTGATCGCGTGTTCAATGCCTTCGATCTCGGGCAGCACCGGCCATGCGCCCACCGCTACCAGAATGTACTTCGCGCTGATCTCCTGCCCCGAGGCAAGGCGCACGGTGTTCGGCCCGGCAACCGTGGCGCGCTCATGGAAATGCGCGACCTTGTTGTTATCGAGCGTCGAAGTGTAGGCCTTCTCCAGCCGGTCAACATCGCGGGCGACAAAATCGCGCAAGGTGGCCCAGTCAAAGCTGGCCTGCGGGATCGTCCAGCCAAAGGCGGCGGCGTCCTCCAGTTCATGAGCAAAGCTTGAGCCATAGACCAGCAGCTTCTTCGGCACACAGCCGCGGATAACGCAGGTGCCGCCAATCCGGAATTCCTCGGCCACGGCGACACGGGCACCATGGCTGGCGGCAATACGGCTCGCCCGCACGCCGCCGGAACCGGCACCAATGACAAAGAGGTCGAAATCAAAATCCGGCATCATGCGCTCCTGCTTGCTGTGGTGATATGGCGAACCCCACATGATATTGCCAATCGGAATTGCCGCTGACTGTAAACGCGCAACGTTGGACAGCGGCAGCCTGGAGCTAAATTCGGGTTCACGCAGAGATCGCAGAGGAGAAAGTGGAGGCGCAGAGGTGATGCGCTGCGCCGCAGGCCATTTCTTCCATCTGGCGGCGTCGCCAATCACATCTTTGGCTGAAGAAAAGGGCTTCGCCCCAAATGCAACCTCTCTGCGCCTCTGCTTTGCTTCCTCTGCGGACCCTGCGTGAACCCTGATTAGGGTCAGGTCTTAGTTAATCCCCGCCGCCGTCAGCAAAGCCTCGGTGCTGGCATCGAATGTCGTCCCGCCATGTTCAATCTGCTTGGCGATTTCCTTGCCGAGCTCGACCCCGAACTGGTCGAACGAATTGATCTGGCAGAACACACCGTTGCAGAAGGTCCGGTGTTCGTGGAAGGCGATCAACGCGCCGAGCGTGGCGGGGTTGATCTCGTCGCACAGGATCGTCGCGGATGGCCGGTCGCCCGGATAGGCGCGGGCTGGATCGTCGCTCTGCTTGCCGGCCATCAGCGCTGCGCCCTGGGCAAAGCAGTTGGACAGCAGAATGCGGTGATGCGCCGGATCGAGCGTATCCCCGGACTGAATCGCCGCGATGAAATCGATCGGGGTCAGCACCGTGCCCTGATGCAGCAGCTGGAACACCGCGTGCTGGGCATCGGTCCCCACCCCGCCCCAGGTGATCGGCGCAGTCGGGCCGGAAACCGGATGGCCATCAAGCGTCACCCGCTTGCCGTTCGATTCCATCTCAAGCTGCTGAAGGTAGCTCGGGAACAAGCGCAGTCGCTCGTCATAGGCGAAGACCGCGCGGGTCTGGCAGCCACGCAGGCGGGTGTAGAACTGGTCCGCCATGGCCGCGCGCAGCGGCAGGTTGGCAAAGCCTTCGCTTTCAAGGAAGTGCCGGTCAACCGCTGCGGCGCCATCAAGGAACGAGGCGAACTCGTCCCAGCCCAGCGCGAGGGCAATCGGGAAACCAATCGACGACCACAGCGAGTAGCGCCCGCCAACGGACTCGGCAAAGGGCAGCACGCGGGTTTCGTCGACGCCCCATTCGATCGCCTTGCCCGGTGCGGCGGTGAGCGCGACAACCCGGCCATAGGTATCGCTAACCCCGTTCTCGGCCAGCCATCCCAGCGCGGACTCGGCGTTGGTGATCGTTTCGGTGGTGGTGAAGGTCTTTGAGGCAACGGCGATCATTGTTGTCGCCGGATCGCAGGCAGCAAAAGCCTCTTCCAGCGCGCAGCCATCGATGTTCGAGACGATATGCACGTCGGTCATCGCCCCATCGCGGGTCAGCGCATCGACGGCCAAGTCCGGCCCCAGCGCCGATCCGCCGATGCCGATGTGGATCAGGTGCTTCACCTCACCCAGCACGCCGCCATGGATCGCCTCGACCAGCGCGCGCATCTTGGCGTGGTTGCGGCCGGCCTCATCAACCGAAGCCTCGTTACCAACCCCGCGCTGGGCGGTGTGTTCCACAGAGCGGCCCTCGGTAACATTGACTTTGGCCCCGCTGAACAGCGCCGCGCGGCGGCCATCGAGGTCGCAAGCCTGAGCCAGCGCCTCGAACAGCTGCACGTGCGCGTCATCAAGGTGGGTTTTCGACCAGTCAAAGCGGATTGCCCCGCCGGGAAGATCAAGCACATCGCAGTACCGGCTCACCCGATCCGCATCGGCGAACAGGGCTGCCAGCGTCGGCTTCGGCAGTGCCTCGAGTTCGCTCCATGCCTTTGTCACCGTATCGCTCATGCTTGACCCTTTCATCATTGGTCTGCCTGCCCTATGCCGCGACAAGACCGGAAGGCCAAGCGGGGGAAGACGTATTCATGCTGGATTCAGCATGTTCAGCGCTTTTACGCTGTACTATCCGACTAACACACTTGCGCAGAGACATGATGAGCACTGACGAAACCCAGATTGATCCGGCCCCCGCCACCGATGCCACCCCAGCCAAGCCGGAAAAGAAGGAAGACAGCTTCCCGATGTTCCTGCTGAAGCTGTTCGTCGTGGTGGTGGTGTTCCGCAGCTTCATCTTTGCGCCGTTCAACATCCCCAGCGAATCCATGCTGCCGCGGCTGCTTGATGGTGACTACCTGCTGGCGAGCAAGTGGTCCTATGGCTACAGCAAGTACTCGCTGCCTTTCAGCGTCCCCCTGATCCCTAACCGAATTCTGGCGAGCCAGCCGGAGCGCGGTGACGTGGCGATCTTCAAGGCACCGCCAACCAACGATCAGGACTATATCAAGCGGGTGATCGGCCTGCCGGGTGACCAGATCCAGATGAAGGGCGGCCAGCTGTTCATCAACGGCACCGCCGTGCCAAAGGTGCGCGTGGCCGATGCCGAGGTGCCAGTCTCAGATAACACCCAGTGCCGCCCCGCCGAATTCCTCGCCACCAGCAAGGACGGCAGAAACGTCTGCCACTATCCGCAATACCGCGAGACGTTGCCCAATGGCGTGAGCTATTACGTTCTCGATTTCGGCACGACCCCGCAGGACGATACCGGCGTGTTCGTCGTGCCCGATGGCCACCTGTTCATGATGGGCGACAACCGCGATAACTCGATGGACAGCCGTTTCCCGGCTGAACCCGGTGGCGGCGTGGGCATGGTTCCGCAGGAAAACCTTGTCGGCAAGGCGCAGGTGATGATGTTCTCGACCGACGGCGGAGCCTCATGGCTCAAGCCGTGGACCTGGTTCTCGGCGACACGCTGGGGCCGCATCGGAGACAAGATTTGAGCGCAGGCAGTCTTGATCCGGCCACCCGCCTCTGGCTCGAAGAGCTGACCGGCGCTCCGCTGGGCGATGAAGGCCTGTGGCACGAGGCGCTGACCCACGGCTCCACCGGCGAGGCGCGCGATTACCAGCGGCTGGAGTTTCTGGGCGACCGCGTTCTTGGCCTGACTATCGCCGAATGGCTGCACGAGCTTGGCACCGGTGACGAAGGCCGCCTGTCGCAGCGGCTCAACGCGCTCGTCAGCCGCGACATGAACGCCCGCGTCGCCCGCGAGATCGGCCTTGGCCAGCACATGCGGCTCGGCAAGCAGGCGCAGGACGATGGCGGGCGCGACAGCGGCAACATTCTGGGCGATGTGATGGAGGCGCTGCTCGGCGCAGGGTTTCTGACCCAAGGCTTCCCCGCCATGCGAGCTCTAGTGCGGCGGCTGTGGGGTGAGGCGGTTACCGGCAAGGTCGGCCAATCGAAGCATCCCAAGTCAGCTCTGCAGGAATGGGCAGCGGGGAACAAGCGGCGGATGCCCGAATACCGGCTGGTCGAACGCTCCGGCCCCGATCACGCCGCGCGCTTTACCGTATCGGTTGGCATCCACGGCGTCGGTGAGGCTCAGGCCAGCGGCAACAGCAAGCAGGAAGCCGAAACACAGGCGGCTGCGGAATTTCTGGCGCGATTTGGATGATTTTGCGCTAGGGGTTGCGCCAACATCCTTCGACAGGCTCAGGATGAGCGGACTTTTTGCTTGGAACAAACCCCCAGCCCCGCTCATGCTGAGCCTGTCGAAGCATAGTGCCAGCCCTTCCCCCACGGAGTAATACATTGACGGAAAAATGCGGCCTAGTTGCAGTCCTCGGTGCGCCGAATGCTGGCAAATCGACGCTGGTCAACGCGCTTGTCGGCCAGAAGGTCGCGATCGTTTCGGCCAAGGCGCAGACGACGCGGGCGCGGCTGATGGGCATTGCTCTGGAGGGCAAGACGCAGATCATCCTGGCTGACACCCCCGGACTCTTCGCCCCCAAGCGCCGGCTCGACCGCGCGATGGTTTCCGCCGCATGGGAAGGCGCGAGCGAGGCGGATGCGATCCTGCTGGTCGTCGATGGCCGCAAGAAGAAGCTCGATTACCTCGAGCCGATCCTCGAATCGCTGCAGGGCCGGCCCGAGCGCAAGATCCTCGTGCTCAACAAGGTGGATGAAACCGCGAAGGAACCGATGCTCGTCGCCGCACAGGCACTCGCTGGTGAAGGCCAGTTCGACGAAGTGTTCTTCATCTCCGCCCTCACCGGCGATGGCGTGCCCGAGCTGAAAACGCGCCTCGCCGAGCTGATGCCGGAAGGCGCATGGCACTACCCCGAAGATCAGGTGTCAGACGCCAGCGAGCGCCTGCTCGCCTGTGAAATCACCCGCGAACAGCTTTACCGCCAGCTTCATGACGAGCTGCCCTATGACAGCGCCGTGCGCCCCGAGAGCTACACCCAGCGCCGCGATGGCTCGGTCGAAATCCACCAGCAGATCGTCATCGCGCGAGACAGCCAGAAGGGCATCGTCCTCGGCAAGGGCGGCGCCAAGCTGAAATCGATCGGCGAGGCCGCGCGCAAGGAACTGGCGCAACTGCTCGATTGCAAGGTCCACCTGTTCCTCCACGTCAAAGTCGTCGAAGGCTGGAGCGACGACAAGGAAATCTATGAGGAAATCGGGCTGGAGTGGGTGAAATGAGGAATGCCGTTGCCCTGATCGCCGCGCTGTCGCTCTCCGCCTGCGCCAATATCCCGCAGATGCAGCCGCGCTCGCAATATGTCGCGATGGGCAGCTCCTATGCGGCGGGAACCAACATCGACGGAACCAAGCCCGGCACCCCTGCCCGCTGCGGCCGGAGCCCGCGTAACTATGCCAGCCAGGTGGCATCATGGCTCAGCCTTGATCTGGTCGACGTCACCTGCGGCGGCGCGACCACCGCGCATATTCTTGGCCGCTGGAACGAACTCTCCCCGCAGATCGACGCCGTCACCCCGCAGACCCGCCTTGTCACCATCACCATCGGCGGCAACGATGTCGGCTATGTCCGCAACCTGATGGCCGGCACCTGCGAGCCCGGATCGACCCGCTGCATGACGCCGCAAGTCGTCACCGAAGAGGACTGGTCAAAGCTCGGCATTGCCATGCACAAGATCGTGCAGCAGATCCGCGCCCGCGCGCCTGAGGCGAAGATCGTCTTCGTCGATTACATCCGCCTGATCCCCGAAAAGACCACCTGCCCCGCACTCGGCCTGACGCCAGAGGCCGTGGCGGATTCGCGCAAGACATGGAACCGTCTGGCCGAAATCACCGCCAACGTGGCCAAGACCGAAAAGGCAGGCCTGCTCGCCGCTGGCAAACTCTCAGCCAGCCACACCCCCTGCGACAAGGAACCCTGGAGCGTAGCCGCCCCCGGCAGCGCCCCGGGCGTGCCATGGCATCCCAACGCGGCGGGGCATGATGCGATTGCTCAGGCGCTGGTTCGGATGCTGACGAATTGAGGAAGTGACGAGAAAAAATGGCTGAACTGAAAAAAGCTGACAAGAGTCGGCGGACGCAATGGGCAACGCAATTCTTGGCTGCAGCGGAGCTGATTAGGCGTGGCTATACTGTTTCATTCACGCAAGGAAACAATACTCCGGTTGCTGATCTTATGGTCGGATCGCCTAGTTCAAAGCTCTTCTGGGTAGATGTAAAAGGCTTATCTACAAGAAATGCTTGGCTCGTTACCCCCAAGCCTGAACGCGAGGATCTTTTCTACGTTCTAGTCCTTCTGTCACCTGCTGTTGAGAGTCCAGAGAAACGGAAACCGGATCGATTTTTTGTTTTGACTCAATCAGAAGCTAATGAGCTTGAATGCGCCTATCGGCTGTCACACCCAAATGACAGAGGTGCTTTTCCCGGATTTTCTTTTGCTGACGCCGCTGCTTACGAAGATCGTTGGCACGCGCTCCCGCGATAAATCCCCTCCCCAATTGCCCCCATCCCAAACCCGCGCCACACTCCCCGCAACACACCACAAAAGCGGGATTGAGGACGGGCAAATGGACCTGCAATTGAAAGGCCGCCGCGCGCTGGTTACGGGCAGCAGCAGCGGCATTGGCGAGGCGATTGTGCGCCTGCTGGTGGAGGAAGGCGCGCGCGTTGTCGTCCACGGGCGTGACCGCACCCGCGCCGAGGCTGTCGCCCGTGATATCGGCGCAGCGGGCGTGGCTATTGGCGAATTGCAGGCCGATGGCGCGGCAGAGGCGGTCCATGCCGAAGCGGTCAAGGCGCTGGGCGGAAATGTCGAGCTGCTGATCAACAATGCCGGCGGCAATTCGGAGGGCAACACCTCCAAGTCGCCTGTCGACATCGGAATCGATGACTACATTTCCAACTACAAAGCCAACACGCTGGGCGCCGTGCGGCTGTGCCAGCTTTGCGTGCCGGATATGATCGCGGCCAAGTTCGGACGAATAGTCAATGTTTCCAGTGCGGTCGCCATGCAGCCCAACTTCATGGGGGTGGACTACTCGGCGGCCAAGGCGGCGCTCAACAATTTCACCTTCAGCCTCGCAGGTTCGCTGCGCGATACCGGCGTCACCGCCAATGTGCTCTCGCCCGGCGTGATTCTGGTCGATGGTCTGGTGCGCTTCGGCCGCATGAAATTTGGCGACGAGACCATGACCGCCGATCAGGTCAACGCCCGCCTCGCTGCCGAAAAGGTGTTCGAGGTTCCCCCCGCCGGCCGTTTCGGCCTGCCGCGCGAACTCGCGATGGTTGCCGCCATGCTGGTCAGCCCGGCCAACGGCTTCATCAACGGCGCGAACTACCGCGTCGACGGCGGACAGGTGCGCGGGCTGAATTGAGGTTCGGTTTTCCTACATGGCCGGAATTTGCCACAAGGCCATGAAGCAAAGCCAAGGACCCGGATTTTCGCGCAAATGGATTTCTGTCACCCTGAACACAGAATTCATATTTATATACTTTACTTCAGTAGCTTAAGTAACATACTTGCAAGTTAATTGAGGTTTACAGACTGTCAACTGTGTCAACCTCAAGCAGGCGAAACCGAGGAGAGTAACCGATGACCCAGAAGACCTATCGCGTGATCCAGTGGGCCACCGGCGTCGTGGGATCGGCGGCGCTGAAGTACTTCATCGAGAACCCGGTTACCGAGCTGGTCGGGGTATACGTGACCAATCCGGACAAGGTCGGCGTCGATGCGGGCGATCTGGTTGGCCTGCCCAAAACCGGTGTGCTCGCTACCGATGATATCGAGGCAATTGTCGCGATGGATGCCGATTGCGTGCTCTTCGCGCAATCGATGATGACCCCGCCGCTCGACATGGTCTGCCGCCTGCTCGCCTCGGGCAAGAACGTGGTTTCGCCCGCCGGACCCTTCCTGCCAAACAAGTGGATTCCTGATGACGCCGCGCGGATCGATGCCGCCTGCAAAGAGGGTAACAGCTCGTTCCACGGTTGCGGCATTCACCCCGGCTTTTCGGGCGATATCCTGCCGATCACCCTCTCGCGCCTGATGAGCCGGATCGACTGCGTGGAGGTGACCGAGGTTATCGACAAGCTGCGCAACCCGATGATCTATACCGAAATCATGGGCTTTGGCGCGGACTGTGACGAACTGCTCGCCAACCCGCGCCGCAGCCCCGAAACCTACAAGTTCTTCTACTCATCGATGGCGATGATTGCCGAGGCGCTGGGAAAGGAAATCGAGAACGTCACGGTCAAGTTCGAGGTTTCCAAGGCCAGGAACGACATCGTCCATCCGCACGGCGTGGTGAAGGCCGGCATGTGCGGCGGGCAGCATTACGAATGGACGGCTTGGGTAGCGGGCGCGCCGCTGATCGTCTATCACTTCTACTGGCAGCTCGGCACCGATCTTGAGCCGCTGTGGGAGCAAGGCGAGGCCATGTACCGCGTCCGCATCCACGGCGATCCGCCGCTTGAATGCACGCTGATGGGCCAGAAGGCCGAGGACGGGCGGCAGCCGTTCTATGGCCTGCCCTGGACGGGCATCGTTGGCTGCACGGCGGTTCCGGCAGTGTGTGACGCGCCGCCGGGGGTGGTTTCACACTTCGATTTGGGCGTGGTGAAACCGCAGGGGCTGGTGCGGAGGTAGCGCGGGGGGCTTCGACAAGCTCAGCCTGAGCGGGGTTGGGGAAATTGATCCCTACACAGCACCCGCTCACCCTGAGCCTGTCGAAGGGTGTTGGAGCTGACCTAACGCAACTTGGCGATCGCAATCCCGTCCGACTTGGCCCGATCCTTGGTCGATTCCTCGCTGCGATTCAAAGCCTTGGCGATCTCCCGAAGGCCCTTACCCTTGGCGGCAAGGGTATGGAGCTTCTGGAGTTCATCTGTTTTCCATGGCTGCCGGTGCCGTTCGAACTTCTCGGCCATCAGAACGGTATCTCGTCGTCCGATAGCTCTGCCGCATCGGCAGTCTTTGACGAGGCTTTCTTGGGAGCGGCCTTCTTCGCAGCAGGCTTCTTCGCGGCGGCTTTTTTGGGAGCAGCTTTCTTGGCAGGAGCCTTCTTGCGGCCCTTGCCCTTGGCTGGCCCCTTGGCGGCGCGTTCGGTGATGAGGGTAACAGCCTCTTCCTCCGTCAGGTCCTCGGGCTTCTTGTCGCGCGGCAGGGTGGCGTTGGTGGTGCCATCAGTGACGTAAGGGCCATAGCGCCCCGCCATCAACTTGATCTCGCCGCCGCTCTCGGGATGCGCGCCGAACACCTTCAGCGGTTCCGCAGCAGCGCGGGCGCCCCTGCCCCCGCCAGCAGCCGCCTCGGCGAGCTTGGTGACGGCCATGTTCATGCCGGTCTCAAATATCTCCGCCGTTCCGCGCAGCTTGGCATACTTGCCGTTGTGCGCGAGGTATGGCCCATAGCGGCCAAGACTGGCGGTGATCATCTCGCCGGTTTCCGGATGAGGACCAATCTGGCGCGGCAGTGAAAGCAGCTTCACTGCCCAATCGAGATCGAGCTCGCCAATATCCTTGGGGATCGAACTGCGCTTGGCCTCCTTGCCGGAGCCCAACTCAATGTAAGGTCCAAACCGCCCCGCCTTGCGCATGATCGGCTCGCCCGTCTCGGGATGCTTGCCCACCTCGCCATCGCCCGCACCATCGGCAGAGCCGCCCGGCTGGGCAAATTTGCGGGTGAATTTGCACTCGGGATAGTTCGAGCAGGCAACAAAAGCCCCATAACGCCCGCCGCGCAGCGAGAGCCGCCCGATGCCGCATTGCGGGCACTGGCGCGGATCGTGGCCATCGTCTTTTTGCGGGAACAGGAAGTCGGACAGGAACTCATCCAGCGCCTCGGTAACTTCGGATGGCTTGCGCTCCATCACCTCGTCGGACTTGGGCTTGAAGTCCTTCCAGAACTTGGCCAGCAGCGCCTTCCACTGCTCGCGCCCGCCGGACACGTCGTCGAGTTCATCCTCCATCCCGGCGGTGAAATCATAGGCGACATAGACGGGGAAGAAGCGTTCCAGAAATGCTGTAAGAAGTCGGCCCGATTCCTCTGCAAAGAAACGGTTTTTCTCGGTCCGAACATAGTTGCGATCCTTCAGAACCTGCAGCGTCGAAGCATAGGTCGAAGGACGCCCGATGCCGAGCTCTTCCAGCCGCTTGACGAGGCTCGCCTCAGAATAACGCGGCGGTGGCTGGGTGAAGTGCTGGCTGGCTTCGACAGCCTTCTTGGCCGGCATATCGCCCTTGTTCATCGGTGGAAGCAGGCCGCTGTCGTCGTCCTCACCATCAGCCTTCTGGTCGCGGCTTTCTTCATAGACGGCGAGGAAGCCGGGGAACTTCACCACCTGCCCCGTGGCGCGCAGTTCATGCCGCCCGGTGCCGTCGAGCATGGTCACCGTGGTGCGCTCGATGCTGGCCGAAGCCATCTGGCTGGCGATCGCGCGCTTCCACACCAGATCATAGAGCCGCGCTTCGTCGCCCGAACCATAGGTGTTGCGGCCAAAGTCGGTCGGCCGAATCGCTTCGTGCGCTTCCTGGGCGTTCTTGGCCTTGGTTTCATAGATGCGCGGCTTTTCGGGCAGGAAGTGGCCCGAATAGCGGTCATTGATCGCCAACCTCGCTTCCTGGATCGCGCTGGGGTCCATCTGGACACCATCGGTACGCATGTAGGTGATCGCGCCCGCCTCATAGAGCGTCTGCGCCACGCGCATCGTGTGGCTGGCGGAAAAGCCCAGCTTGCGCGCGGCTTCCTGCTGCAGGGTGGAGGTGGTGAACGGCGGATAGGGATTGCGGCGGGTGGGCTTGGTGTCCACCTCCTCGATGCGGAAAGCGCCCGCCTCAACGGCGGCCTTGGCCCGCTCGGCAATGCCCGCATCACCGAGGCTCAGTCTTTCTAGCTTCTCGCCATCAAAGCGCACCAGCCGCGCAGTGAACTCAGTGCCGCCCTGCTCCATTTTGGCGAGCACTGACCAGTATTCCTGGGGGCGAAACAGCTCGATCTCGTGCTCGCGCTGGCAAATCAGCCGCAGCGCGACAGATTGCACGCGGCCGGCCGACTTGGCCCCTGGCAGCTTGCGCCAAAGCACTGGCGAAAGGGTGAACCCGAACAGGTAATCGAGCGCGCGGCGGGCAAGGTAGGCGTCGATCAAATCCTGATCGAGCTCACGCGGATGCTTCATCGCTTCGGTAACGGTGGCCTTGGTGATGGCATTGAAGGTTACCCGCTGCACGTCCTTGGGCAGCGCCTTGCGCTTGGCCAGCAGTTCACGCACGTGCCAGGAAATCGCCTCGCCCTCACGGTCAGGGTCGGTCGCAAGGATCAGACGGTCAGCAGTCTTGGCGGCATCGGTGATCGCCTTCACCTGACGCGCCTTGTCGCCATAGAGCTCCCAGTCCATCGCGAAGTCTTCGTCCGGGCGCACCGAGCCATCCTTGGGCGGCAGATCGCGGACGTGGCCGTAGGAGGCGAGGACCTTGTAGTCCTTGCCCAGATACTTCTCGATGGTCTTTGCCTTGGCGGGCGATTCAACGATGACTAATTGCATGATGTGACCGGTGGCCCCTTACGTGTGCGTATACGTGTGTACGTGCGATGGTGGGGACGGGTTGGTGGATGCGTCAAGAGGTTAGGCTGACGCGCCCGGCAGCATGGCGGATCAGTTTCCCCGCGAGTTCCAACTCCAGCAGCGCCAGCTGCACGGCGTCAGAAGCTTCCCCCGACTGGCGGATCAGTTCATCGACCGCGATTGGCGCAGTGGTCAGCAGCGCGGCGATGTCAGCCGGATCGCTCGACAGTTCCTCGTAGGCGACATCGAACGCTGCCCCCACCTCGCGAAAAGTACTGCGCGGGGTGCCGACGAAGCTTTCCAGCAGTTCGATTACATCTTCGGGCCGCTGGACCAGCACAGCACCGTCGCGGATCAGCTGGTTGCAGCCGTGCGAGCGGGAGTCGAGCGGGGAGCCGGGGATGGCCATCACCTCGCGCCCTGCCTCTCCTGCCAGCCTTGCAGTGATCAGAGAACCGGACTTGGGCGCGGCCTCCACCACCAGAGTTCCTGCGGCGATGCCTGCGATGATGCGGTTTCGCGCAGGGAAGTGCCGGGCCAGAGGTTCAGTCCCGGGAGGCTGCTCGGCCAATAGCAGGCCGCTCTGCGCAACCTCCTCCTGCAGATCGGCATGCTCGGGCGGATAGGCAATGTCGATCCCGCTGGCGATCACGCCAACCGTGCCGCCGCCGCTTTGCCCCGCGGACAAGGCTCCGCGATGGGCCGCGCCGTCGATCCCGCGCGCCAGGCCGGAAACCACGGCATAGCCGGCCTCTGCCAGGGCGGCCGAAAAATCCCGTGCAATCTTTACGGCTGCGGCAGAGGCATTGCGGGCACCAACCACGGCCACCGCAGGGCGCGAGGCGATTGCCGCGTCACCACGCGCCATCAGGATCGGCGGCGCGCCTTCGTATTGGGCAAGCAGCGGAGGGTATTCAGCCGAATCGTGAAACAGGTATCGCGCGCCCGCCCGCTTGACCCCGACGATCTCTGCCTCGATCCGGTCAGCCGGCGCAGCCCGATAGGCAGCTCCGCCCCGCCCGGCGATGTCTGGCAAAGCCTCCAGCGCGGCAACGGCACTGCCATAGCGTCGCAACAGCTGCATGTAGCTGACCGGGCCGACATTGGGCGAACGGCGCAGGCGGATTCGGGCGAATGCCTCTTCCTGCGAGAGATCGAGAACGGGCGCGAGCATCGCGGCCTACCCTTTGCTGCCAACCCTGGGCTCGGTGCCAGCGCGCAGGCGGGCAATGTTGGCGCGGTGCAGCCAGATCACCAGCAGAGCCAGCGCGGCAAGGACCGGCACAAAGTCCGCATGCCCCGTTGCCCATGCCGCAATCGGCGCTGCCACGGCTGCGCTCATGCCGGAGAGCGAGGATATCCGCGTCACGGCCAACATACCCAGCCAGACCACGGCATAAGCAGCACCAATCGGCCAGGCGAGGCTGAGCGCCACCCCCATCAGCGTCGCGACGCCCTTGCCGCCCCTGAACTTCAGCCACACCGGGAAGCAGTGGCCGATTACGGCTGCGAGGCCGCCGATTGCCGGATCACCGCCCGGCAGGTTCCCCGCAATCCACACCGCGGCAAAGCCCTTTGCCATGTCGAGCAGCAGCGTTGCCGCCGCCAACCCCTTGCGCCCGGTGCGCAACACATTGGTTGCGCCGATGTTGCCCGAACCGATGGAGCGCAGGTCTCCCGCACCGGTAATCCGCGTCAGGATCAGGCCGAAAGGCACCGAGCCCAGCAGGTATCCAACGATCAATGTTGGCAATAGTGCAGCAATATCCATCGCTTTTCCCCGTCTTACGTTGCATCGCTTAGCCCCAATCCTTACCTAGCCATAGTCCTTGCATTCGTGCAGCGGAAAAATCAGGGATGCCGCCACAATGGTGCAGTTTCGGGGCGCAGGGTTTGGCTAAAACAGCACAGCAAGTTGATCCGGCAGCCCCGTTGCTGCTGTTCGATTCCGGCGTCGGCGGGCTTTCGGTGCTGGCCGAAGTGCGCAAGGCGTTACCCGATGCTCCGGTGATCTATGCCGCCGATCTGGCGGGCCTGCCCTATGGCACCAAGAGCGAGGCAGAAATTGCCGCGCGGGTCTGCGGCTTGCTGGGCCGCATGGCAGAACGATTCCGCCCGCGCCTGATCTGCATTGCCTGCAACACAGCATCAACGATTGCGCTGGCCATGGTGCGCGATGTGCTCGAGGTGCCGATTGTCGGTACGGTCCCGGCGATCAAGCCTGCCGCTGCAATGACGCGCAGCGGGGTGATCGGCCTTCTGGGCACAGCGGCGACAATCCGGCAGGGCTATGTTGACAGGCTCGAGGCAGAATTCGCCTCGGACAAGCGCCTGCTGCGCCATGCCGCGCCGGATCTGGTTACCGCAGCCGAAGCCCTATTGCGCGGGCAGGCGGTTGATCCGGCCGTCTTCCAGCGCGCCGCCGATGGTCTGCGCAGCCAGCCCGGCGGGGATGAAATCGATACGGTCGTGCTCGCCTGCACCCACTTTCCGCTGGTTCAGGCCCAGCTTTCCGAAGCATTTGGCGGCGGAGTAACGTTTGTCGATGGTGCCGCCGGTATAGCCCGCAGGATCGGCGTGCTCACCCAGGGACAATCATTCCAGCGGGCAGAAGGCGATTTCGCGCTCTTTACCGGAAAGCGCGATCCCTTCAGCGAACTGGCCCCCGCGTTTGAACGCTTGAATATCGACCGCTCCATGGTGCTATAGTCCCGAAGATGACCAAGCGCCTCAACCTGATCCTGCTCGCCCTGATCGCGCTGATTGGCCTGCCCTATTACTGGCTGCTGATCGAGACCAGCCCCGGCGATGCCCAGCCAAAGCCAGTCTCCATGGCCCAGCTGAACCAGCTTGCGGCCAGTATGCCCGGCCCTGCGCCAGATGCGATTGAAGTGGAGCTTTCCGCCTATCGAAAGCTCCCGGGTAATCTGCTTGCCGCCGGCATCGGCTTGAAGCGCAAGTTGATCGGCGCAATGGCTTTTCGTCTGCCAGTTGAAGGCCATGGACCAATCGTTATCGATAGCGGCATGACCCAAAGCACAGCAGACTGTCTGGGCATGCAGAAATTCGATCCAGGTGCCCAGGCCCGCATTGATCGCACAATGAAGAGTGCAAGCCTGATCCTTCTGACCCACGAACATCCGGATCACATGGGCGGCTTGGTCACTTTAGCCAGTTCAGCCGAAAGTGCATCGGCAATGCAAGCAGTCCGGCTCAACAGCGGGCAGGTTTCGGCAGCTGCTTCAAGATGCAAATTGAACTGGCCGAGCGGTCTGCATCTCAAACCGGCAATTCCATCAGGGGATCCCACGGCAGTGGCACCCGGAGTTGTCGTGATACCGGCACCAAGCCATACCCCCGGTTCGCAAATGATCTTTGTCCGGCTCGCCAATGGCAGGCGTTATTTGTTCGCTGGCGATATTTCGACCCTGGACAAGAATTGGCGGGAATTGCGCGCCCGTTCGCGGCTGATCAGCGAACACATTGCTCCGGAAAACCGGCCGGAAGTGTTCTCATGGCTGCTCACCATTCGCAAATTGAAGCGCGAGGACCCATTGCTCACGATCATACCGGGACATGATTTTGATTGGCTTGCTGATCCGGACAACAAGGCGGGCCTTGTCGGCCTGATGCGTTGAACGCCTCGCGATAACAGTAGAATTAGGACATTTGGTAGGCTAGAGCGCCGCCATGATCATGAGCTTCGGCTCAATGTGGGCAGGAAAACCCTCGTGAATTACGACAAGATCTTCGATGCTGCGATTGACCGCCTCCATTCCGAAGGCCGCTACCGTGTCTTCATCGACATCCTGCGCAACAAGGGGTCCTACCCCAACGCGCGGTGCTTTGCCGGGCATAACGGGCCGAAGGACATCACGGTCTGGTGCTCGAACGATTACCTCGCGATGGGCCA
>CANFXW010000043.1 GCA_947451145.1 Sphingomonadaceae bacterium
CAGCACCGACGGCATGACCGCCGACATCTACCCCTTCGAAAGCGCATTCCTCAGCCGCTGCGCCACGCGGATCATCAACGAGGTGAAGGGCATCAACCGGGTGGTCTATGACTATACGTCAAAGCCACCGGGGACGATTGAGTGGGAGTGATTCTACCCTTTTATAATAATGTCAATTGAAGTTGGATCGACTTTAAACATCAACGCCAGACCTTGCTTTGCTTCTTCGATGGACAATGGCTTGATAAATGGCACGTCCTTAAAGTCTGCTCGCTTCTTGACTACCCGATTGAATGTTACGCGCTCCTTCTCCATATCGACTTCGCTGGATTCCCATCCAACTGATTGCCATCCTTGGTTTTGTGAGCCGTATCCATCATTGCGGTTGGCCCACCATGGACGATGATCATACGCGCTTTGGGGAAGGCCACCCGAGACGAGTTCATTGATTTTGCCGAATGAAAGCGTAACGCTGTCCTCATCAACCTCGGCCAAATAGCGGGCAAGCGGGTCATACTTTGACATAGTCAATATCCTTTTATCGAATCAATATTATCATTGATATATATAAAGGTATTATACATGTCAACATAGACCGTCGGGACCGGCCACGAATTTCAAATTTATGGCGTACACTAGCCATATTGAGGAGAGGCTAAACCCCCACAAACCGCCCCGCCTCCCGGTCCTTTCGCACTTTCAGCCCGTCGAACACCTGCCCGCTCATGGCGATCCATACACCGGGGGCGCAGCACTGGGCGGCGGCGAAGGCCATGCCGAGGTTGAAGGCGGCGTCGCTCTGGGCAAAGCGTGCCGGGGCGAGGGCGCCGGTCAGCACGATCACTTTGCCCGGTACGGCGGCGGCGAGTACCTTGGCGGTCTCGGTCATGGTGTCGGTGCCGTGGGTGATGACGATGCGCGTTTCTGGTGCCGCAGCCGCTCGGGCAGCGATGGCGGCGCGGTCTTCACCGGTCAGTTCCAGACTGTCCTTGCGGCACACTTCCTCGATCCGGAACGGCAGCGCGACCCGCGCCTCTTTCAGCAGTTCGGGAATGCCGCTCTCGACGATCTGGTACTCGCTCAGCGCATCGAAATAGGCCTTGTCGATGGTGCCGCCGGTGGTGAGGACGAGGATGGAATTGTCAGGCATGGCTCTATCCTAATCCCCGGACCATTTGATTTGCTCGATCTTGCGGACGACAAACAGCCAGACGAGCATGCCTACCACGGCAATCGCCGCGGCGACCAGAAATGCCACGCGGTAATCGCCGGTCGCGTCGATTGAATAGCCGGTAACGATCGGGCTGATGATCCCCGAAAGGCCGGCAAAGCCGTTCTGCAGCCCCACCCATTTGCCCGCAGCGCGAGGGCCTGCAAGCGTCTGGCCGATCGAATAGAGGCTGAAATAGCCAAGGCCGTTGGCCACCCCATAGAGCAGTAGTCCCGCTACCGCGAACATCGGCTGCCCGCTGGCGCAAAGTAACATGCACGCCAGTGCGATCACGCCCGAGCCAAGCACGATCTGCTTGCGGATGCGCCCGACATTGGCGCCGCCCGCAATGGCGCGGTCGGTGATCCGGGCACCGACCAGTCCGACCACCGATGCGATCAGGTAAACGCCGCCGCCAATCCAGGCCATCGTCTCGATTGAAAAGCCCTGCTTTTTGACCAGAAACAGCGGCAGCCACGAGAGCACGACGAAATAGGAATAGTTGCCGCAGAAGTGGCCGATCATCGCCCCCCACATCTCGCGCTTGCCGAGCATTTCGGCAAAGCTGGGCGCATGGTCGGGCGCATCGGGCGCGCTGTGGATCGGCTCGGGCTGCTTCACCCGCAACCACGGTATCAGCCAAAGCAGCGACAGGGCACCAAAGATGAAGAACAGCGCGTGCCAGCCCAGAGTGGCGACCAGCATGCCGCCGATGAAAACCCCTGCGCCATTGCCCATCATCAACCCCACGCCGTTCCAGGCATTGGCCGAAGCCAGCCGCTGATGCGGGATGTAGAGCGCGAGCAGCTTTGAACAGACGGGGAAGGCCGTGCTCTCCGCCAGTCCGAGCAATAGACGCAGCGCCAGCAGCACGGCAAATCCCCCGGCAAATCCGGTGAAAAAGGTCGCCAGCGACCACAGCGCCAGTCCCAGCGCAAGCGTGCGGTAGGCATTGATCTTGTCGATCAGCCAGCCGGTGAGCGCGTGGCCGGGAACATAGGCCCAGAAATAGGCGGAGATCAGAATGCCGATCTGTCCGTTGGTGAGGCCAAGATCGCCCTTGATCAGCGGAGCAGCGGTAGAGAAGTTGCCGCGATCAAGCGCGTTTATGAAAATCGTCAGAGACAGCAGGATAACGACTGTTCTTGCCGAACGCCGGCTGCCATCGGGCTTGGCTTTCATAAATGCTTGTCCCCCATCGCCTCCCGTTCAAGCAGGAGCCTTGTCCGGTTGTTACTCCGGAGGGAGAAGGTAGGACAGCGGTATTTGCCTAGTTTACCCGAACAGAATCACCCGCCCTTGGGCACCCGCTTGTAAGGCACGAACTTGTCGAGCCCGACAAAGCCGCGCCAGAACCCGTCGCTGCGGTCATGCAGCTGGATGGTATCAACACTGCACAGCTCGCTGCCGTGTAATGTCGTGACGAGAATGGAATCCGAATCCAGCGATTCCGTATTGGTCGTCTTGTTGACGTAGATGATGTTGCCGCTGTTGTAGACGATCGCGGTTTTGTCGATGATCTGCATATCGCGCGTATTGAACGACGAGATGCAGCTGACTGGCGTTCCGGCGACGCGGCCTTCGAGCAGCTTGTCGAGTTGCTGTTGCGGGGTCAGCCTGGGCTTGGCCTGAATGGCGGCCGGCGCGATCAGCGCCGATGCTGCTGCAAGAATGAGGAACGTTCTTTTCATTGCCGTTCTCCTTGAAATGACGCCGAATGCTGGGCCATGATGTCTGAACAGGGGATGAAAGTCACGCCGTACCGCCCACGGTGATTCCGTCGATCAGCAGGGTCGGCTGGCCAACCCCTGCGGGTACAGACTGCCCGCCCTTGCCGCAGACGCCGACGCCGTGATCGAGCGCCATGTCATTGCCGATGCCGGAAACCTTGGTCAGCACCGTCGGGCCATCGCCGATCAGCGTCGCGCCCTTGATCGGCGCGCCGATCTTGCCGTTTTCGACGCGGTAGGCTTCGGTGCAGGAGAAGACGAACTTGCCGCTGGTGATATCGACCTGGCCGCCACCAAAGCTCTTGGCATAGATGCCGTTCTTGACGCGGGAGAGCAGTTCGGCGGGATCGTCATTGCCGCCGCGCATGAAGGTGTTGGTCATGCGGGGCATTGGCGCGTGGGCATAGGATTCGCGGCGACCGTTGCCGGTGGCGGGAACGCCCATCAGGCGGGCGTTGAGCCGGTCCTGCATATAGCCCTTGAGGATGCCGTCCTCGATCAGCACGTTCTCCTGCGTTGGCGTGCCTTCGTCATCGATAGAGAGCGACCCGCGCCGCGCGGCGATCGAGCCATCGTCAACCACGGTCACGCCAGGCGCGCCAACCCGTTCGCCGATGCGGCCCGAGAAAGCGCTGGTGCCCTTGCGGTTGAAATCGCCTTCGAGGCCGTGGCCGACCGCCTCGTGCAGGATCACGCCGGGCCAGCCGGGGCCGAGCAGTACGGTCATTTCGCCAGCAGGCGCATCGACCGATTCGAGGTTCACCAGCGCCTGCGCCAGCGCGTGATCAATCGCGCCGTTCCAGCTTTCGAGCTCGAACAGGTCATCATAGAGCCGCCGCCCGCCCATGCCGAACGAACCGGTTTCGCGCCGCCCGTTCGCCTCGGCTACGATGGAGACATTGAGCCGCACCAGCGGGCGCACATCGGTGGCGACAAAGCCATCGGCGCGGACAATCTCGACCACCGACCATGACGAGACCAGACTGGCGCTGACCTGCGCCACGCGGGGATCGCGTTTGCGTGCTTCGGCGTCGATAGTCTCGAGCAGTTTGACCTTGGCCTCGAACGGCATGCCGTCGAGCGGTGAGACATCGGTATAAAGATGGCGGTTCGATTTCACCGGCGGCGCGGCAGGGGCGCCCTTCGCGGGATCGAGCAGCCGCAGTGTTTCGCCCGCGCGGCGGATTGCGGCGGCGGAAATCTCGTTGGCATGGGCAAAGCCGGTCATCTCGCCCGAAACCCCGCGCAGGCCAAACCCGGCATCGCGCGAATAGTCCGCCGTCTTCAGCCGGCCATCGTCAAAGCCGAAGCTCTCAGACGCGGTGAATTGCATATAAAGTTCGCCATCATCGCAGCTTTTCAGCGTCTCGCGGGCAAGGGCCTGCGCCTCCTCGGGGGTGAGCTGGCGATAGAGGAGCGAACGGGGATCGGACATGGTCATGGGCTGGATATAGGTGTGCGCGCTGGCATTGACCAGTGACCGCGCGGCCAAGGTTGATGGCGTAGTTGAGGTTGACACAGTTGACACCTTGTCAACCTCGCGGCGGAGAGCCGGAAGCGCGCTTTTCTGCGGGTTTGCGGGTGCAAAGCGGCGTCGGGCTTGACAGGAGAAATAAAAAACTTGCCCCGGACGCACAAAAGCCGCGCTGGCGGCGCGGCTTTGAGTGGAGGCTTCACGCATCTGGTGGCGCAGGCTGAATCAAGCATGGCGGCACGATGGCAGATCGGCGGCGTGTAGGAAAATGGATCGTTTCGGCTTAGTCTGGTTTTCTAAAGTCCCCCTCCCGCTTGCGGGAGGGGTTAGGGGTGGGCATGTTGCCCCCATGCCAACTTTCAACAATCGCGATACTTCCCGCGCTCGTGAATTGCGCAATTCCGCGACACCGGCAGAGCGGCATCTCTGGCGCTATATTTGCAAGTCCCAGCTTGGTGTGAAGTTCAGCCGACAGATGCCAGTTGGACCGTTCTTTGCGGATTTCCTATGCCGTGAGCGGAAATTGATCTTCGAGCTTGATGGCTTTTCACACGATGTTCAGCCCGGGAAGGATGTTTATAGGGATCGCTACCTGATTGAAGCTGGATACAATGTGCTGCACTTTTCCAATGCTGATGTTCTGGGCAATGTTGAGGGTGTGCTGATTCTGATAAGGCGGGCTTTGGGGTGACTGGCCCACCCCCAACCCCTCCCGCAGGCGGGAGGGGGGAAGAAGTATCGCCGCTAAACCCGGCCACGCTGTTACTCCATCACATCGCCCCGGCGCGCTTGCCAAGATGCAGCGCGGACTGACACACTGGTGCGGCGCAATTTGGATAGGATTAAGGCCATGTCCGGCTTGTTCGAGATGCTGGAGGCGGAAGAGGCGGCTGACCGGTTTGGTCGGGGGCCGATACCGGCTGCCCCCTATTACGATCCCGCCTGGTATGCCGACGAGATCGAGGCGATCTTCAAGCGGCAGTGGCTGCATATCGGCCATGTCTGCGAGATACCCGAGCCGGGCAACTTCATCCGACGCGAGCTCGATTTTGCCGCCGCGCCGCTGCTGATCGTGCGCGGCAAGGATGGCGAGGTGCGGACCTTCTATAACGTCTGCACCCACCGCGGCACCCAGTTGACGCAGGATGACAGCGGCAAGCGCAGCCAGTTTTCCTGCCCCTATCACATGTGGACCTACGGCACCGACGGTCGCCTGCTCTCCGCGCCGGATTTTGAAAAGTTCCATGTGGCCAAGGAAGACTGTTCGCTGAAACAGGTGGCCACGCAGGTGCTGGGCGGGCTGATCTTCATCCACCTCGGCCCTGATCCGGCAGGCTCCGTGCGTGACCAGTTCGGCGCGCTGGCCGATGAATTTGACAAGATGCCCTGCGCGCAGGCGATCGCCACCACCGAAGTCAGCTATGAGATAGAGGCCAACTGGAAGGTTCATTACGACAACTTCCAAGAGAACTATCACCTGCGCTTTATCCATGCACGCACGGGCGGCCCGGCCATTGGTCCGGCGAACCCGATGGGCTATCCCACCCATTACGGCTTCAACGGGCCGCACCGCAGCCAGACGCTCTGGAAGAACCCCGATCCGCCGCAACTGCCGGCATCGATGATGCTCTCCTCGATGCGCGCGGCGGCTCTGCCGCAGCCCTTCGCCAGGGACTTCGTGAAGACCGACTTCAAGTTGTTCCCCTGCCTGCATGTCGTCTGGCTTTCGCCCGATACCATGTTCACCCACACCCATATGCCGGTCAGCGCCACCCGCACGCGCAGCCGGATCAGGATGTACTGGGCGAGCGAGAGCGAGTCCGCCTCGCGCGCCTTTGCCCGCGAGTTTGCGATGATGTCTTTGCGCGATGTCCTCTCGGAAGACCGCGACGCGGTGGAGGCGGCGCAGCGCGGGATTGCCAGCGGCGTGCTCGAGACGATCAACCTGCAGGATCACGAAGTCCTGCTGCGCCATTCCTATCAGCAGGTGGTTGCCCGCGTGACCGATTGGCGAGCCGCGCGCGCACGCGGGAGTCATGTATAATGGAAACTGCCGCCAAGATTCACCTGCCGCCGCAGTTCGCCGAGCTGGAACCCTTCGTCGCCCACTGGGCCGCCGCCGATCCCGCCGCCCGCGCCGCCGCGCGTGACACATCGAGCGAGGATCAGCGCCGCGCCTTCCACGCCGCCATGTCACCACGGATCGCCGAGGTGCTCGACTATCTGGATACCAAGGCGCTTGCCGAAATGGACGGCGGTGAGGCTACGCTGCTCAATATGGCGCTGGCCTTTGTCCATGTTGTGCTGGCGGTCGAAATGCAGACCGATGCCGAGCCGGTCCACTGCGCCATGCGCAGCTATATGATGATCACTGCATGGTCGGGTGAAGTGTGGAACCGGCAAGTGCCTTTTTAGTGCAAAGCAGACCGACTCCGCATCAAGCCCGTCCTTGCTGAGCTTGTCGAAACACTGCCCTTGTTCTTCGTGCCGTCGCGCATGGCCGCTTCAAGAAAGGCAGTCCTTCGACAAGCTCAGGACGGACGGAATGATTGAGATTATTGCAGGTTCGAATCACGGTTTTCAGGGAAAAACTGCACCTTGCGTCAGACCATGTTGCGTGGAGATGTCATAGGTCCGGTCATGTTCGCGGATCAATTTGAGCATGCTTTGCGCAGCTGCACTTGCACTTTGGCATGGACCAGCTTCCAGCGCCTCTTCCAGCTGACCTCGTTGCTCCCAGGCCCATCGCACATGGCCTGCTTCATGCACAAGTAGTCTGGACAAATAGCGATTCCAACGGGCCTCTACGTCCTTCGAATGCGTCGGCGCATCAAGCAGACGTGGCAACTTGACCTGTCCTTTGAAACTAACGTCAGCATCGCATTTGCCATCGGGTGTCTGCCGTAGCTGCCAACTGAAACTCCATTGCCCGAACGAATCGACCTTTTTCTCGTCGGCAGGGTCTTTGAAATTTTTTAAATTCATGTCCTTGCGGATGCTTTCGGCGGTCGGTCCGGCCACGTCATAATAAGTGAAAGTTACGTTTGGAACGTCAGCAAAAGGGGCGGTATCTTCAACTGTTTGCGACGAAGCCAGTGCAAGCGCTATCAGAAAAAATGCCCTCAAAATCATTGCACGCCTCGCATCACCGCAGTTGATTTACTGTGACGGATTTCGATTCAAAACAAAAGCGTCCAACACTTGACCTACAGGCGGCACAGTGATGACTGATCATTAGTCTCGCGTAAGAGCTCTGAAGACGATGCCCTTGTAGCCTCCGTCATGTCGAGCAGGCAGGCAGAGACTTCGAAGATTATGTCATTGGCTAGTTCAATGCCCGCCCTCAAGCACAAACCGCTTGTCACAATAGGGGCAATCGACATGCCCACGCTCGTCGATTTCCAGCCAGACGCGCGGATGGCCGAGCGAGGTGGTGATTTCGCTCGCCCCGTCGCATTTGACGCGGCTGGTGTGGACGGTGACGGTTTCTTGAGCGGTGGTCATTCTGGATCCGTTTGCTTGTGGCAAAATGCTTCGCCAAACCCTTTACGCAAAGCCGATCCTGCCGCAAGAGCGTAAACATGACTATTGGCCCGGCAATCTCGATCCGCAACCTCGCCAAAACCTATGCAGGCGGCAAACGCGCGCTGGACGATGTTTCGTTCGATGTGCCTGCCGGGCAGATATTCGGCCTGCTGGGGCCAAACGGCGCGGGCAAGTCGACGCTGATCAATATCCTTGCGGGGCTGGTCAACAAGACCTCGGGCAGTGCCTCGATCTGGGGCTTCGATATCGATGCCGATCCGCGCAATGCCAAACGCTCGATCGGCATTGTCCCGCAGGAGATCGTCTTCGATCCCTTCTTCACGCCGGCCGAGGTGCTGGAAATCCAGGCCGGCTATTACGGCGTGCCCAAAGCGGCGCGGCGGACGCTGGAGCTGCTTGCGGCGGTGCATCTGTCGGACAAGGCCAATGCCTATTCGCGCACGCTTTCGGGCGGCATGAAGCGGCGGCTGCTGATCGCCAAGGCGCTGGTCCACACCCCGCCGGTGATCGTGCTCGATGAGCCGACTGCTGGCGTTGACGTGGAACTGCGGCGACAGCTGTGGGAACTGGTCGGCCAGCTCAATGCAGATGGCGTTACCGTGGTGCTGACCACCCACTACCTTGAGGAAGCCGAGGAGCTGTGTGACCGCATCGCGATCATCAACCACGGCAAGCTGATCGCCGACAAGCCGACCAAGGAACTGGTCGGCATGGCGCGCGAGAAGGTGGTGGTGCTCACCCTCGACAAGGATCCCGCCGCGATGCCTTCGCAGGCGGCCTTCCAGAAGTGCGTGAAGCTCGACGATCACACGCTGGAAATCACCTATGACCGCGACCGGATCAACGCGGGCGAAGTGATGGCGCTGGTGCAGGCGCAGGGCCTCGGGATCGTAGACGTGACGACCCGCGAGCCCGATCTGGAAGACGTGTTCGTTTCGCTGACCACCGAGGGATAGAGCTGACTTGCCTGCGACCTGAACCAAACCCGTCCATGCTGAGCTTGTCGAAGCACTGCACTTTTCTTCATGCGGCAGTGCATTGCAGCACAAAAAATGCAGCCCTTCGACAAGCTCAGGGTGGACGGAAATGGAGAAGTGGTTTCCAGTTTCCCCAGCATTGGCATAGGATCACCGCATGAAAAAGAAACCACCCGAAGGCCGCCTCGTTTACCGCTGCATCACCGGCAAGGATGACCACGCCTTCTGCGAGCGCGTCTCGCTGGCGCTGGAGGAGGGGTGGAAGCTCTATGGTTCACCCTCGATCACCTGGAGCGCGCAGGACAACTGCGGTTATGTCGCGCAGGCTGTCGTCTGGGGCGGGGCGGATGTTTTGTACGGGTGAGTGGCGGAAGGCTAAACAAACACATCGGCCGGCAGAAACTGCCTTAACCACTCGACGATCATCCTGCCTTCGACATCATCAATGGTTATGCCCATCGCATAGGTGCGGGCTCCGTAATCGAACTTGATCACGCCCAGCTTGGCAAAACTGAACAATAGAAATACCGATCCGAGAGGCTCGAGTGTTGGGATGTACCGATCCCCAGATAGATAGAAAATATCGGCAACCTTGAACGTCTTTTGTCTGCCGAGTCCGAAAAGCTGACATTGGTAGGTCAGCGTTTGGTCACGAACAGTAATTACCTCGCGGCCGAATGAGGCCCAAATTGCGTTCAAGATGATGATTGTGAAACAGGCTCCAAAGTACCACATCCAATATGTGTTCTGATGGCGCGAAGCATCTCTATCCGAATCAAGAAAAACCAATGCAACCAAGGGAAGCCAAAGCATCCCCGCGAGGTCGGTCCAGCGTTGGCGCACCCGCATCTCTACAACATGCGCACCGTTCTCGCTTCGGGTGCGGAAGCGGGGTTCTTCGAGTGGGACGATGATAGTGGCCATTTTGGAATGCTAAGTTGACACGATGACCTAGTCAAATGCCTGTTTTTGGCGGCATCATTAACGTTCCAGCACAGCCTTCGCCGCCTCGGCGCAGAGAATATCGGTTTCCTGCTTTGGCGCGCCTGCTACGGCGACTGCACCTTTTGTAAAGAGCAGTCCGCCGCCGAAGGGGATCAGCGCCGGATCGGCCTTGATCTCGGCAGCGAGAGCGGGATTTGTCTTTGCCTCGTCGCGGGTTTCTGCGCTGGGCTTGTGATAGCGCAGCGCCGTGGCGGCCTTGCGCACCGCGAAACCTCCCATCCGGCTGTTCACACCGTCGCCGAGCAGCAGGAGTCGGGGCTGGGCAGTGCTATCCAGCACAGCAACCGCAATCGGCGTTCCCTTGCAGGCCTTGAACGCAGCCTTGGCGGCCTTCTGCGCCAGTTCAAGGCTGGGAGCGGGGACTGGCGCCGGTGCTTGCGCAGCGGCTGGCATGGCGAAGCCGAGTGCTGCCAGCGCGATGATGATCTGCTTCATCTTTCCCCCCGTCACGGCGATCATTCCGCCGCCTCGCTCACTTCCTCAACCTCCTGCGCCTGCCGCGCCCACATCTCGGCGTAGAGGCCGTCACGGCGCAGCAGGTCGTTGTGCGATCCTTGCTCGGCCAACCGCCCCTGATCGAGCACGAGGATCGTATCGGCGTCGGCAATCGTCGAGAGCCGGTGCGCGATGGACAGGCTGGTGCGACCACTGGCAACATTGTGCAGGGTTGCGAGGATGTCCTGCTCGGTGCGGGTATCGAGCGCGGAGGTGGCTTCGTCGAGCAGCAGGATCGGCGGGTTTTTCACCAGCGTGCGGGCAATCGCCACGCGCTGTTTCTCGCCGCCGGATAGCTTGAGGCCGCGTTCGCCCACTTGCGTGTCAAAGCCCTTGGGCAGGCGGCCGATCAGGTCCATCAACGCTGCGCCCTTGGCGGCGGCCTCGATATCGGCCTGCCCCGCACCATCGCGGCCATAGGCAATGTTGTAGCCGATGGACTCGTTGAACAGCACCGAATCCTGCGGGACGATGCCCAGCGATGCGCGCAGGCTGGTTTGCGTGACTTCGGCAATGTCCTGCCCGTCGATCAGGATGCGGCCCGACCACGGATCATAGAAGCGGAAGACCAGCCGCGCGACAGTGCTCTTGCCTGCGCCGGACGGCCCGACGATTGCCACCTGATGCCCGGCGGGAACCTCGAAGCTCAGGCCATGGAGGATCGTGCGGTCTTTCTCGTAACCGAACACCACGTTGTCGAAGGTCAGGCTGGGGCGCTTGATGATGAGAGCGGGTGCGCCGGGTTTGTCGGCCACTTCCACTTCGGTATCGATCAGCTTGAACATCGCCGCCATATCGATCAGCCCCTGCCGGATGGTGCGGTAAACCATGCCGAGCATGTCGAGCGGGCGGAACAGCTGGGTGAGGTAGGTCTGGACGAAGACCAGCTGCCCGGCGGTGTACTGCCCTTTTGACCAGCCCCAGACAGTGTAGCCCAGCGCTCCGGCCATCAGCAGATTGACTACCACAGCCTGCGCGATGTTGAGCAGGGCCAGGCTGTTCTCGCTCTTGATCGCGGCTTCGGCATAGGCACCGGTGGCCTGGGCATAGCGGGCCTGTTCGCGCTCCTCGGCGGCGAAGTATTTCACCGTCTCGTAGTTGAGCAGCGAATCGACTGCCCGGCCCAGTGCCTGCCCGTCCAGCCGGTTCATCTTCTCGCGCAGCGCCGTGCGCCATTCGGTGATCGTGCGGGTTGCCCAGATATAGACCACTACCGCCAGCGCCGTCGCCGCGACCAGACCCCAGCCGAAGTTGAGCTGGAAGATCACCGCCACCACCACCAGTTGCAGCACGGTGGGGGCAATGTTGAACAGCATGAAATAGAGCATGGTGTCGATGGACTTGGTGCCCCGCTCGATCACCTTGGTCACTTCGCCGGTGCGGCGGGCGAGGTGGAAGCGCAGCGACAGGCGGTGCAGCTGGGCAAAGACATTCTCTGCCAGCGCCCGCGTTGCGTCTTGCCCCACACGTTCGAAGACAATGTTGCGCATGTTGTCGAACACCACCCCGGCAAGGCGCCCGGCAGCGAAGGCCAGCACATAGAGCATGGCGAACTGCAACACCTTCGGCCCGGTCAGCGCCATGACATCGACCGCCCATTTGAGCAGGTAGGGCAGGCTCAACTGGGTTGCGGTGGATGCAAGAATGAACAGCACTGCGACGACAATCCGCACCCTGAGAGCCGGATTATCGCGCGGCCACAGATAGGGCAGAAAGCGCTGAAGGGTCAGCCAGCCATCATGGCGGGCTGCGGGGTCGTTGGTTGCGGTATCAGGAGGCATGGCCCGCTATGTAGGGATTGTGCGTGAAAGGGGAAGGTGCAGATCCCGTCCGCTCTATTTTCCCGGCTGGGTGGGCAATGGCACAAAGCCCGGGACTTCGCTCGAACCTGGCGGTGCGAAATAGGATGGATCGCCGTCCTTGGGCAGGGCAAAGAGCACCTTGCGCGTCTTGAAGTCTATCGCGACCCGCGGAAAGGCCCGCATTTCGCGCATGCCGAGCAGCAAGGTCGGCTTCTTTTCCAGCCCCAGCGCGGCGAAGGTTGGCGAATCGGAAAAGGCGATTGCCACGCTGGTTATCGTCGCGCCCTGCAGTTCCAGCTTTCGCGCGCCGCCCATATCGGCCTTGAGTTCCTGACCGGTCACGCTGTGGAGCGTTACTTCTCCGGTAACCCGCCCGCGCCTGGTCATCGCCATCTGCAGCGCGCGGTTGCCGATGGTGGTGTCCGATCCGGTATCGATCACGACATCACACAGCACGCCGTCGACCCGGGCATCGGTCATGATCAGCTGGCCGAACTTGCGCCGTGCGGTGACGACGATCTCGAAACCGAAGTCGCCGCCGAGCGAACGGGCATCGCCCACCGCCATCAGGTTCTTGCGGAAATCGATCAGCACGCGCTGGTCTTGCAGGCTGTCGAGCCCGAGAATGCCTTCGGCGCCGATATCGCGGCGTTCGAGCACCGGGGCGGTTATGCCGTAATACGAACGCTTGCCGAGATTGATCTCGTCGATCTCTACCGTGTCGACCGACATCTCGCCCGCGACACCGATCACCTTGCTGCGGCTGCTGGTTGGCAGGGCCAGGCGGCTGGTCAGCGATGAACTGACGACGGTGTTCTGCGATCCGGTGTCGATCATGAAGGGAAACGGCCCGTGTTCGCCGAGCTTGACCTGAACGGTCAGCCGGTCGGCCGTGTCATGCCCGGTGGCAATGATTTCCGTATCGGCTGCGGGGCCTGATGATTGCGATCCGCCGACTTGCGGAATGAAGGCCAGAGCGAGCGCGGCAGCGGCTGGTATCGGGTTCATGGCGTGTCTCCCGCGCAGAGAGGTATCACCTTGGTGACTGCGCCGCCATGTTGTTTAACGCGCGAACTTGGCGATCGGTCGGAAGTTTCGGGCAATCGGCATATGCGCGGCGATGCCCAGAAGGTCTGCCAGTGCGGGATGGCGCAGCACGATCAGCGCAAGGAACCACAGCACGACCCCGGCCCCGCTTGCTACAGCCAAAGCCATGAAGCCGATCTGGGTGGGCGGGATGAGCCACAGATAGGTGCAGGCCAGTGGCAGCAGCGCCGCACCGGTCGCCAGTGCGCTTTGCATATAGATGCGCAGCAACGACGCGATATCGAAGCGGATCAGGCCGTGCAGGAAGCGGGCATAGAGCAGCACCCAGGCCGCGCCATAGACCAGCCGAGAGATCGCTGCGCCCTCAACACCCCAGCGGCAACCGGCAATCAGCAGGGCTATCGATAGAATGGTATCGATCATGTTGACCGCCAGCAGCCGGTTAAGCCGCCCCATCAGGATCGGCAGATCGGTGTGCAGCGGCAACGATACCAGCATGATCTCGGTCAGCGAAATGGCGGCCAGCAGGGGCGAAACCCCTGTCCAGTTTTCGCCATAGAGAATGCGGACAATGGGAGTTGAGGCGAGCGCAAGGCCGGCCATGCCGGGCCAGATCACCGCCGAATAGCCAGCGCAGACACGCAGGTAGGCGGGCCCCAAAGGCTCGCCGCGATCACGGATGCGGGCAAAGGCGGGATAGAACACCGAACCGATCGCGCCCGAGATCAGCATGCGGAACTGGTCCGAAAGGCTGGCGGCGCGGCTGTAAAGCCCGACCGCGATCAGCCCCAGCGCCTTGCCGACGATCATATCGGGCGTGCGCGAACCCAAGGCTCCAGTGGCGTAGAGCGTGGAGAGCTTCGATCCCGTGCCGACAATCGGTTTCACCGCATCAAGCCGCAGCGGCCAGGGCGGGGCAGGGCGCAGGGCCTGCGCGATCAGCCCGCGGGCTATGCCATAAGCCAGCGTGCCCCATGCCAGCGCGAACGAGGAAAAGCCGAAGGCCGAGAGTGTCAGCGCGGTGATACCCTGCGCTGCCGCCGCACCGACGTTGATCACGAAGTGGCTGTGGAAGGACATCGTCCGCCCGAGCAGCGCCATCGGCACCACCGCAAGCGGCACGAACAGATAGCTCGCGGCAATGATCAGCATGATCTTGAACAGCGCCGGCTGGCCATAGGTGGCCGCTATCGGCCAGGCCGCCGCAGCAATGATCCCCGCGACCACGAATGAGAAGAGCAGCGCCACCGAAGAGCAGCGCGATATCTCGGCCGCGTCAAGGCTCGGCAGGCCGGAGATGTAACGCGACAGGCCAAAGTCCTGCAGCACCGAAGCGAGCATGGCCGCGGCAAGGCCGATCGAGAACAGGCCGACCTCGGCCGGGGTCAGGAAAAAGCGCGAGATGATCACCGAAGTGATGAACTGCATGCCGAACGACAGATACTGTCCGCCCATCGCCCAGACCGCCGCACCGCGTACAGACATCGCGGCTGGCTCGCGGCCACCTTCTTCTGGTGAGATGATCGGGGTGCTGGCCACGTCAGCCCTGCACGGCGGTGAGAGCGAGGGTCGAAGCCAGCTTCACCGCGCGAGCCGGCTCGCCAAAGCTGAGCAGCCTGGCGACCGTGCGCCACATGCCGTCATGCTCGCCGCCTTCTGTCAGGTACCGCAGGACAAGGTCAAAGCCATGATCGCGCAGACCAGCCCTTGAATAGAGCAGGCCGGGTGCGACCTTGGCGCGAACCTCACGGGCCACGCCCTCACGGCCGAATAGCGTGTCAAGTTCGTCAATGGGCGGCAGGCGGTCCAGATCCTCGGTGGGATCTGACCGTCCGGCCCGACGCTCGGCAAAGGCAAGGCGCGCGACGGCGGCACCGATCTGCTGTTCGGTCGCGTGACGGCTGGAAACCTGGTCGCTGTAATGGCGATAGCGGATCAGCGGTTCGGGAATGGAAGCCAGCTTGGTGACAGAGGCAAGCCGAAGCCACAGGTCCATGTCCTCGCAATGCTTGAACGCGGCGTGGTAACCGCCGACCGACAGAACGAGATCGCGCCGGAACATCACCGCCGGATGGCAGAGCAACGCCCAGCCATTCTCGATGGCGATCAGGAAGTCTTCGTGGCTGGCTGGGTGGCGCGGCGAATTGCACAGCCCGCCCCAGGGCTGGTCGTTCTCGTCGATGTCTATGCACCATGACCCGACCACACCATAGTCTCTGTGCTGGGCCAGCCAGTCGATCTGGCGGGCAAAGCGGGTGGGCAGGCAGACGTCATCTGCATCCATCCGCGCCACAAGCGGCGCGCGCGATTCGGCGAGCAGCTGGTTAAGGCTGGCAATCAGCCCGCGGTTCTCACGGATGATCGGACGGATGCGGGAATCGCGGGCCGCATAGTCTTCAATGATCGCGCGGGTACCGTCGCTGGAGCCGTCATCGAGAATCAGGAACTCGAAATCGGTGAATGTCTGGGCCAAAACGCTCTCGATCGCGGGCACGAGAAAGCGCTCGCCATTATAGACGCTCATCGCAACACTGATGGCGGGGCTGCCCATTCTCTCTCGAACCTTACGAATTTCTGCGACTTTTCAGACCTTTTGGCCTGCGCAGGCACTAGCCCAACAAGGTAAACAAAGCGTCACCCTATCAGGGGAGCTGAATCGGCACCCAGAGCCATGATTCGAGCCCCTGTTGCGCCGCAACACGGTTTCGATCTACCCCAAACCCCTGTAATTCTGCGGTTTTGTGATCTTTTTGAAATAAAAATGCAAAAAGTGTTTGACCGAATCGAAGGTCACCCTTAGAGGCCCGGTCACCGGACGGGAACGCCGCTTCAAACGGCTCTAACGCCCCGGTCGCCAACATAAACGGACAACCAGTCCCCCGGTCACAAAATCGGGGAGCAATTGTTGTCCGCCAAATTTGTTGTGTGGCTCTTTGACATTGTAGGTTTTAGATGAAGGGACATGTGGGCGACGGCGCCTGCTCCCGGGGCTTCAGGGCCCGGGGTGGCAGTTTAAAATAGTCGTTACCCGAAGTCACCAAAGGGGCTTGCTCCGATGGATAATGGCTTAACATGTCCTAACGTAACCATACGTTTAGACAAGTGCAGGGTAATTGACCCCTGAATTAATTTTACGTCAGATGGCCAATCTTCGGATTGGTGCTGTTGTGAGATTGGACACAAACTTGAGAGTTTGATCCTGGCTCAGAACGAACGCTGGCGGCATGCCTAACACATGCAAGTCGAACGAAGCCTTCGGGCTTAGTGGCGCACGGGTGCGTAACGCGTGGGAATCTGCCCCTCGGTTCGGAATAACAGTTAGAAATGACTGCTAATACCGGATGATGACGTAAGTCCAAAGATTTATCGCCGAGGGATGAGCCCGCGTAAGATTAGCTAGTTGGTGAGGTAAAGGCTCACCAAGGCGACGATCTTTAGCTGGTCTGAGAGGATGATCAGCCACACTGGGACTGAGACA
>CANFXW010000044.1 GCA_947451145.1 Sphingomonadaceae bacterium
ACCGGCAATGCCGATCAGGGTGACGATCTGTTGCAGGCCACTTTCGAAAGGGCGCTCAGCCGGATCGACCAGTGGCAGGCAGGAACGAATTTGGAGAATTGGGTGTTTCGCATGGCCAGCAATCTCAACATCGATCGCCACCGCGCCCTGAAAGTGCGCGGCGTGTCGGTTGACGTTGAAGAGGTCTATGACCTTGCTGGCGAGGACGAGCTGGCCAAGCTGGAGTTCCGCTCGGAACTCGATGCCGTTCGCTCTGCCTTGGCCACACTTCCGCCGGAACTGCGCGCTGTGATGGCGACTGTGGTTCTGGAAGAGAAAAGCTATCGCGAGGCCGCCGAGCTGCTGGATATTCCCATCGGCACGGTGATGAGCCGCCTGTCGCGCGCGCGCCAATTCATCGAAGCCCACGTCAATCGCAGCCCGGAAAGGGGGGTAGCGGCATGACCGTTACAGATGATCAGATTTCCGCCTGGCTCCACGGTTCAGCCAGCGAGGAGGAGGCAATGGAAATGGAAGCCTTGGCCGCCAATGATGCGGAAGTTGCCAGCCGCGTTGCAAAGCTGCGCCGGATGGACGAGCTGCTCCGGCAGGCTGTGCCGCTGGAAGAATCGCTGCCGCCCGAATTGATGGCGCGGCTTGGTCTGGCTCCGGCGCCTGCGAGCAATGTGGTTGATCTCGCCGCTGCCCGTGCTGCGCGGATCGAAACCGTGCCTGCCGCGCCGGTCCATTTTGCTGCCTTCCGCGCCCGCGGCTGGCGCATTGCGGCGCAGGTGTTTGTCGTGCTTGGCATCGGCCTCGCTGCCGCCCAGTGGGTGCACTCGCCCGCGCCGCAATCAGCAGAAGCAACCTATCAGGCTCTGGGTGATGCGCCGGTTGCTGGCATGTCGGCCAACGCCATTGTGATGTTCACCAGCAGCACCGATGCGGGCGAGGTCAATGCCATTGCTGCCCATGCCGGTGTGCGGATCATCGGCGCGCCAACGTCGACCGGCGCATGGCGGATCGCTGTCGATCCTGCGAAGCGCGATACGGTGCTCAAGCAGCTGCGCGGTATGCCCGAGGTTACGCTGGCCGAACCAATTGATGGAGCAGGCCAATGAAACTCCGCACTGCTCTGATGGCGCTCGGCTTGGCGCTTGGCTCGCCGCTCTTGACCCCAACCATGGCTCAGGCCACCGAAGCCGCGCAGCAGGCCGAAGCGCCGCGGATCATGGTGATGCTGAAGCTGGGGGCGGACCACTTCCGCTCGGGAAGCGCCTATGGCGGCGATTACAACGATGCCATGGGGCAGGAGGCTCGCCTGCGCCTCGCCCGCAAGATCGCCCGCGAACATAAGCTGACACTGCTCGATAACTGGCCGATGCAGGTCGTCGGGGTTGATTGCGTGATCATGGCGGTCAACGATGGCCGCAGCGCCGAAGCAGCGGCGCAGGAGATTTCCAAGCTGCGCGGCGTTGAATGGTCGCAGCCGCTCAACGAATTCCAGATGCAGAGTGCAGCTCCCGCCACCTCGCGTGACCGGCTGTCTGCCGCGCAACCTGCTGTGGCGCAGTGGCACCTGCAAAGCCTGCACAAATATGCCACCGGCCGCGGCCAGACGATCGCCATTGTCGATAGCCGCATCGATACCGCGCATCCTGACTTCGCAGGACAGGTGATCGCAGTGGAAGACTTCGTCCCGGGCAATCGCCAGTCACCCGAACGGCATGGCACGGGCGTTGCCGGGATCATCGCCGCGCGCGAGAACAATGCAGTCGGCATCGCAGGCGTAGCGCCCGGAGCCCATATCCTTGGCCTGCGCGCCTGCTGGGAGAGGCCTGCAGGCGGCGCCACGGTGTGCGATAGCCTGAGCCTGGCCAAGGCGATGACCGCCGCGCTTCAGCACAAAGTTGACGTGGTCAATCTCAGCCTGTCGGGTCCGCAGGACCGCCTGCTTTCCACCCTGATCTCCATCGGCATTTCGCGCGGCATGACCGTTGTGGCTGCGGTGGATCAAAGCCATCCGGATCAAAGCTTTCCGTCGTCGGTCGCAGGGGTGCTTCCGGTTGGCGATGAGCGCTTGTCACTTTCCAACAGCACTGTCTATATTGCCCCCGGTCGGGACGTTCCGACAACCGAGCCGGAGGGAAAATGGGGTCTGGTCAGCGGCAGCTCTTACGCGGCCGCGCATGTCAGTGGGCTGGCGGCATTGCTTCGCCAGTTATCAGCGCACAGCTCTGCGGGCCGGACGGCGAGTTCGGCCATGGGCCCTCGCGGCAGGATAGACGCCTGCGCGGCGCTTTCGCGTGTTTCCAAACTTGATGCGGACAGTTGCCGGTCGCGCGATTGATGGATTGACTGCTGCCCGGCGGTTTGTGGCTGCCTGCGTGATTTCCGCCTTCCTCGCTCTGCTCCCCGCAGCAGCGCAGGCGCAGGTTTCCGGCAATGTAACCCTTGCGACCAGCGAGATATTCCGTGGCGAAAGCACCAGCGGTGATGACGCGGCACTGAGCTTTGAGGTCAGCTATGACGATCCCAGCGGACTCTTCGCCGGTGCCAGCGCGACCCTGTCGGGCGGCGAGCATGATCCGCATTTCAACGGCTCCACCCAGTATGCCGGCTATGCCTTTCGCAGCGGCGAGACTTCGTTAGAACTTGGCGTGATCCACCGCGATTATCGCGAAGCTTCTATCACCGACACAGACTATAGCGCGCACTATTTCGAGGGCTTCGTTGGCATTACGCACAAAAACCTGCGGGCGCGGATCTACGTTTCTCCCGACTATCTGCGGGACGGGCGGACGTCCTATTATGGTGAGCTCAACGGCACCATGCTGACAGTCGGCAACTGGTCACTCATGGGCCATTCGGGACTTTCCGCCGTCCCGCCAGATCCGGGGAACAGTGGCATGCGGTTCTATTATGACCTTAGCGTTCAGGCCAATCGTAACCTCGGCAAGTTCAAACTGGGAATTGGCGTTGCGATGACCAACTATCCGGTTTTCGGCAATGATGATGGCCCTGGTTTCCTCGACAACAATCCGAGAGTCTTCGCCACAATCAGCCGCGCGTTCTAAAGTGGCAGCTCTGTTGTCCGCTTGATCTTGTCGAGCACGATGCTCGAACGGATATTGGCGACCTCGCCATGGCCAAGCAGATCCTCGTGCACCACTTTGGAAAACTGTTGCAGATTGGCAGCCACCACCCGCAGGATATAGTCGCTGTCTCCGGTTAACGAGCAGCACTCGACCACTGCCGGGTGCTCGCGCATCCGCTCATGGAAAGCCGCAGCCGCTGACCGGGCGTACGAAGTCAGCGTGACCATCACATAGGCCTCCACCATCAGGCCGATCCGCTCGGCATTGAGCAACGCCACCTGCTTTTCGATCAGGCCATCCTGCTGCAACCGCTGCAGGCGCCGCGAACACTGCGAGGGCGAGAGGTGCACGCGCTCTGCCAGTTGCTGGTTTGACAGCGAGGCATCGCTTTGCAGTAGCGCGAGCAATTTACGGTCAATCTTGTCCATGTGCGCAGTATGTGCGGGAAAATTACCATAACTGCAATAATGGCGCGTGAAGTAAGGATCTGGCCCGAATTTTGCGCGCACCTTGCACGGCTGGTGCGCTACAATCCGTGGTGGTAGAACAACATCGGGTTTCCCCCGAGGAAGGCCTTGTCAGATGAACACTGGATCTAGGATCGAGCCCGCCACCGGCCTTGAGAATCCGCTCGGCCTTGACGGCTTTGAATTCATCGAATTCTGCGCGCCGGATCGCGGCGTGCTGGAGCCGGTGTTTCAGGCGACCGGCTTCACCCGCATTGCCCGCCACCGCTCGAAAGATGTCGACCTGTGGCGGCAGGGCGAGATCAACCTGATCGCCAATTACGAGCCGCGCTCGCCCGCCGCCTACTTCGCTGCCGAACATGGCCCCTCGGCCTGCGGCATGGGCTTTCGCGTCCGCAATGCGGCTGAGGCCTATGCAGAGGCAATCGCGCGCGGGGCAGAGCCGGTGGAAACGCGCACCGGGCCGATGGAGCTGCGGCTTCCGGCGATCCGCGGCATTGGCGGCTCGATCATTTACCTGATCGACCGCTATGGGGATGCTCTTTCGATCTATGACATCGATTTCGACTATCTGCCCGGCGTCGACCGCAAGCCAGCGGGCGCAGGCTTCACCATCATCGATCACCTGACCCACAACGTTTACGGTGGCCGGATGGACCACTGGGCGCGATTCTATGAGCGCGTGTTCAATTTCCGCGAGATCCGCTATTTTGACATCAAGGGCGAATATACCGGCCTCACCAGCCGCGCGATGACTGCGCCCGATGGCAAGATCCGCATCCCGCTGAACGAAGAGGCCAAGGGCGGCGGCGGCCAGATCGAGGAATTCCTGCGCGAATATAACGGCGAGGGCATCCAGCACATCGCCTTCCTCTGCGACGATTTGATTGCCTGCTGGGACCGGCTCAAAGCGATGGGAACACCCTTCATGTCGCCGCCGCCCGCAACCTATTACGAGATGCTGGACGAGCGTCTGCCCGGGCATGGCGAGCCGGTGGGCGAGTTGCAGATGCGCGGCATCCTGCTCGATGGCTCGACTGAAAATGGCGATCCGCGCCTGCTGCTCCAAATTTTCTCCGAGACCCTGATCGGCCCGGTGTTTTTCGAATTCATCCAGCGCAAGCGCGACGAAGGGTTCGGCGAGGGCAACTTTACCGCGCTGTTCAAATCGATGGAGCGCGATCAACTTCGGCGCGGGGCAATTGATGGTGTGGAGGAAGGGCAATGACCAAGCCGGTATCACTCAATGGCATCCACCACGCCGCCTATCGCTGCAAGGACGCGAAGCAGACGGTCGATTGGTATGCGCGGGTGCTCGGCATGACCTATACGACGGCCTTTGCCGAGGATTACGTGCCGTCAACCGGGGAGTATGATCCCTATATGCACGTGTTCCTCGATGCTGGTGGCGGCAATGTGCTGGCCTTCTTCGAGCTGCCCAATCAGCCCGAAATGGGCCGTGACGAGCAGACACCGGCCTGGGTGCAGCATCTTGCTTTCAAGGTGGCTGACGAGGCCGCGTTGCTCGCAGCAAAGGCGCATATCGAGGCGCAGGGCATTGATGTGCTGGGGCCGACCTATCACGGCATTTTCCGCTCGATCTATTTCTTCGATCCCAATGGCCACCGGTTGGAACTCGCCTGCGATATCGGTACAGACGCGCAATATGCCGAACTCCGCCGCGTCGCGCCATTGATGCTCGAGGAATGGAACCAGACCAAACGCGCGCCGCGCCATGCCGATTGGCTGCATCAGGAGCAGGACCGGCCATGATCGACCATACCCACAACCCTGAAGCCACCTGCTGGGTGGAAGGCGCTGACAGCCACGCCGATTTTCCGGTGCAGAACCTGCCGCTTGGTGTGTTCAGCCGCGAAGGCTGCGCGCCAGTTATTGGCGTGGCGATTGGCGACTGCGTGATCGATTTAGCAGGCTTGGATTCTACCGGACTGCTAGGCGGCGCTCCGTCCGAACTGCTGCTGCAATCGAGCCTCAACGCGCTATTTGCCGCACCCTCTTCGGTCAGGCGCGATCTGCGCCATGTCCTGTTTTCGCTGCTGACCGACCCTACCTACCGGAGTGCAGTTGAGCCGCACCTCTACCGGCAAGACAGCTACATCATGCACCTGCCAGCCCATATCGGTGACTACACCGATTTCTACGTCGGCATTCATCACGCGACCAACATCGGCAAGCAGTTCCGCCCGGACAGTCCGCTGCTGCCGAACTACAAGCACATCCCCATCGGCTACCACGGGCGGGCCTCTTCGATCCGGCCGTCCGGAACGCCGGTCATCCGCCCGAGCGGACAGCGCAAGGCACCTGAGGCCGATGCGCCCGAATTCGGACCGACCCGCAGGCTCGATTTCGAACTTGAGCTGGGCGTGTGGATCGCGGGCGAGAACCAGCTGGGCGAGCCTGTGCCAATTTCCTCTGCGCCCAATCGCATCGCTGGCCTCTGCTTGCTCAATGACTGGTCGGCGCGTGATTTTCAGGCGTGGGAATATCAGCCGCTCGGTCCGTTCCTCGCCAAGAACTTCCTGACCAGCATTTCGCCCTGGGTGATCACGTCTGAGGCGCTGGCTCCCTTCCGCAAGGCTCAGGCCGCGCGGCCCGCAGGCGATCCGCAGCCGCTGCCCTATCTCAGGGACGCTACAGATCAGGCCGAGGGAGCCTTTGCCATTGATCTGGAGGTGGCCATCGAAACAGCGCGGATGCGCGAAGCAGGTACTGCATCCTTCCGCCTCAGTGCCAGTTCTGCCTCGCATATGTACTGGACGGCAGCGCAAATGGTAACGCACCATGCTTCTAACGGGTGTAACCTGATGCCCGGCGACTTGCTGGGTACGGGCACGATTTCAGGGCCGGACAGGAGCAATTTGGGCAGTCTCGCCGAAATCAGCCGGGGCGGGGCGGAGCCAATTCGGTTGCCATCGGGCGAGACGCGCTCGTTCCTAGAAGATGGCGACACGCTGACCCTTTCCGGAAAGGCAGTGGCCGAAGGTTATCGCAGCATTGGTTTTGGCGAATGCTGCGGTACAGTTATGGCTGTTGCCTGACGGATAAGGAGTAGGGTGAATGGCCGGTCAGTCCGAAGTGGTGTTGCACTCCTATGCCATGTCCAGTGCATCCTGGCGGGTGCGGATTGCCTTGGCGATCAAGGGCACTGCCCACCGGGTGGAAGCCCATGATCTGGCGAAGGGTGGGCAGAAAAGCCCGGCCTATCTGGCCTTGAATCCGCAAGGGCTGGTCCCGGCGCTGGAGATTGACGGGCTTGTCCTTACCCAGTCGCTGGCGATCATCGAATATCTGGAAGAGCGGTTTCCGCAGCCAGCGCTGATCGGCAGCACACCTGCGGAGCGCGGGCAAATCCGCGCCTTTGCTCTGGCGATTGCCTGCGAGATTCACCCCTTGCAGAACCTCTCGGTTCGCAAGCGCATCGCCGAGTTTAAGGACGATAGCGGCGAGTCTCCAGACTGGGCGCATGAGGTCAATCAAAAGGGCATGGAGATGTGTTCAAAGCTGCTGCCAGCCGATGCCGGCCCATTCTGCTTTGGCGATGCCCCAAGCCTCGCCGATATCCTTTTGATCCCGCAAATGGCCAATGCGCGCCGCTATGGCGTGGACATGGTCTGGAAAAATCTGGCGCGGATTGAGGCGCATTGTCTGGCCCTGCCAGCCTTTGCCGAAACGGCAGCAGCCAGACAGCCAGACTACACCGGCTAGCTTATTTGGTCAGATGTGCAGCTTCCACCGTCAGCGCGAAAAGCGTGGTCAGGGCATCGGTGATGCTCTGGTCGGTTGTCACCTTGTAATACAGCGGTTGGCCATCTGATCCGGTCGAAGCACAGCTCTTCAGCGCGGGTTCGATGTTGGGCAGATAGGGCGCGACATAGCTTTGTGACCAGGAATCGCCGGTCAGCGATTCGGGCAGGTACTCGGTGTAAAGAATGGCAATGCGGATGCCGCGGTTCTTGATCGTGGTGCACTGCGAAAGGTGGCTGGAGCGCAGTTCGCGATTGTTGCGGCTGCCGGACAGCGATTCGTCGCTCATGCCGTCGGTGACAATGAACATCACGGCCTGCGGTGTCGAAGAAGTTGTTCCGTCTCCCGGCGTGGTGATGGTACTGTTCATCGAGGTGAACATGGTCGCGAATTCAGTCGACTGATCGCTGTTGCACACCGACGATGTCGGGCAGTTATTCTTGTAATAGTTGGTTTGCAGCGCTGCGAGATCGGGCACCGATGCCGTGGTCAGGCTGGCGACGTCGGTCATGCTGGTTGTCAGCGCCGATGGTGCGCCATAGCCAAAACTGAACAGCTGCAGCTTGTATGTTACGTGGTTGTTGGTCGCCATGGTCTGGGCAAAGGGGATCAGGCCCTGCGCCGCGTCTTCCTCGGCATCGAGCCGCAGACTGAGGCTCGACCCGCCATAGAGCGCGCCATAGTTGCGGGTCAGCCAGAAACCATCGGCATATTGCCCTGTGGTGGTCGTGCCGACCTTGATCTCGGTGCCGCTGGCGTCGTTGGCATAGATATTGCCGCTGTTCACCCGCGTAACTGCCCACCATTTCCCGGATGTATCGAGATAGATATCCTTGCCGCTGCTATCGCGGACATAGATGTTGTCGAGGTGTGGGTTCTGGACGTGGCAGGCAAAGGCGCAGCCGGACGAGAGATAGCTGGTCGATGTTGCTGTACGGATCTTGTTCAGCCCGTCGCTGGTCGAAGGCAGCAGCATCGAGGGCGAGGTATCGAGTACCAGATAGAAGTTGATATAGGGCGCGCGCGTGGCATCGGATTGCGATGACCCGCTGATCGGCAGAGTGGCCGCACCCAGTACACCTGAAAACATGTTGGTCGATGCGGCATGGTAGGTCACCACCACCGAACGCCCGGTGTTGAGTGTGCCGGTAGTCGTCACCGTCACCGTCAGATCGGTGGCGGAATTGAACACCAGCCCCGATAGCCCGGCAACCTGCGCGTTGAACATATTGGTCGCTGCAGTCTCCGCAGAACTATTGTTGTTCTGCATCATCGGCGCGGTCACGGCGGCGAGCGCGGCGGCGTCGGCAGCGGCGTTGAGCCGGGTCTTCAGCCGCATGGCGCGGCTGTAGTCGATGCCGAAGCCGATAGCGAAAACCATCGGCACCAGCAGCAGCGCCGTGATCAGCGCAACATTGCCGCGCTGGTTGCGCAACAGCTTGGGGATGAAACGCTTGAAGCTCATGATAGCGGCACCGAATCTGACATGCGCGGGCTCATGAAGACGCGATCATACAGCGTCATCGGTTGCGCCGCGCCATAAGTGAACAGCGGGGTATAGGCATAGGAAACCTCGCCCAGAATGAGGTAAGACCCGGTCGCCGCCATGCCCGAGGGGATCGTCACGACCGAGCTGGCGGTGAGTGCTGTGCCATTGCTTGCCCGCGACCAGACCACGGTTGAGCTCGTGCTTCCGGTGACCAGAACTTCGCTGACCCGCACGGTCGCCAGTGATGCATTATACGGCGCGAGGATCTGGGTGCTTGCCGCAAGGATCGTTGTCACATCGCTGGTGGTCACACTTGCATAACGCGCGGTGAGATCGGCGACGCTCTTGGCGGTGGTTGTTACCTTGCGGTTGCAGGCAATGCCGTCTGACAGCGCCAGCCCGGCGATGAACAGCGCGAGCAGGATCGGCAGCAGCAGCGCGAATTCCACCGCTGCCATGCCCGCCCGATTGCGGCAAAATGATGAAAGCGCGCACCTCACGAATAGATCTCGTTACGGAACACCGCTGTCGCCATGATCAGCCGCTTGCCGCCGGTCTGGTTGCTCAGTTTCAGGCCAAAGGGCAGGTCGGCCACCGGCATCAGGTACATCAGCCGCATCACGACAATCGAGCCCTTGCCGCCAGCGCCCCAGGAAAAGCTGTTACTCACCGCGCCGTTGTTGTCATAGGTGAAGGTGGGCAGGCTGGTCGAAGCTCCGGAAAATGACGAGACCGTGCTGACATCCACATAGAGGTTATTGCACTGGAGGAACGGCGGCAGGGCGGAACATGCGCTGGTCTTGAACTGCGCGGCGGTCTGCCCGGCCTTCTGCGATTGCCCGGTGAGCACTTTGCGCGCTGCTTCCTCTGCAGCCGTTTCAAGGCCCTGCTGCGACAGATAGAGCAGGCCAATTTGCAGAATGCCGATGATCAGTCCGAGAAACATCGGCATCAGCAGCGCAAACTCCACCACCACACTGGCGCGCGAACAGGCGCGCAAGCGCTGCAGGAACGGGGAACGAGCGAACTGAGCAAACATCGGATGGCGCCTCTCGCCGCTGGATAGCGAGCGCGCGCGAATCTGTGGTTGAGTGTGACCTAGGGGGGAATACGGGGGTGCTATTGCAAATGAAAACGACGACGCATCTTCTCAGTTATGGGAACAAGAGGATCACTTTTTTTGATAATCTTTGTTTGGGTCAAATAGCTTTGGAAATTCGCCTGCAGCCAATCTCCTGCTAAAATCTTGTGCTGTCCTATCGGCTCTTTCGGAGTAGGGACTCTCGGGTGGCAAATCCAATCCCAGAGGCGGATCGGTTATCGGTATAAATCGAACGTGGGGATCCCATTGCGCTGCAAATTTCTCGCATGCTCTCCAAGTGTCCAGCCAGCGAGCGACAAGGAAAAATACACGTGGTGACCAACTCTTGGCACGTAAGGCGCAGACATGCATTCCAGTCTTGTCTGCGAGATATTTCCCAAGGTCGATCACTTCAAGTTCATGTCCACCGGGCCTGCGAGTTTGGTGGTGGTAAATAAGTACCTCACCTGAATTCTTCGCTAGGGCTTGAATTTCATCAATCTTTACAGACTTAATCGATGCGCTCGGATCAACACCGAGCGATGGCCACGATATACCATTGTCTGGATCTAAGAAGGCCAAATCTCTGTCGACCATCGTCGAGAGCAGATTTTCAAACCAAGCTGAACGGTCAGTTTTGCGGTCGAGCAACTCTGTGTGGAATGCCATGGAACGCGAAAGGATGCCTTCAAGTTCTCTGATTTTGCGCAGATTTTCGCGAACTAGTTGGCGAAGATTGTCGTAAAGCTCAGGGTCGAAATGGCGCCACTCTGATTCCCTATCCTCATTGAGGTAATCTATGTGTCTGCCATCGTTGTTGTTGCTGTCAGGTGTCCGATACCAAGCCACGCCAACTGCTCGGCGTTCCCCAAGCCTCCTTAAAAGCGCCAGCTTGATATAGTCCCCGATGTCCCCAACGTATCTATCCTGCATGTCTGCCTTTCGATCTAGTGGTGCGGAGAATGATGAGTTTCGGCTTGGAAATCAGACCTTACCCAAAATCCATTCCCCCAGCGCTGCCATGCAGTCTCGCCCCAGCAGTGCCGAGCGTTCGGGGCTCCAGCCCTGGGCCTTGCAGGGCAAGTCGTCGTTGTCCTTGAACGGCATCTCCAGCGTCATGCTTACCGCGCCAAACCGCTCGGCGAGCTGGTTGGTCGACATGGTGAGGTTGGCCTTGCCTTTGCCCGCCACCGGATAGCCGCGCTTGGTCTGGAAATCAGGGGTGCGGCGCTCGAGGATTGCCTTGAAACGGGCGTAGTCCGCCCCCTGTTTCTCGGTCCACGAAGGGATGCCTTCAAAGCCTGCCAGGAACACGTGGGGGATGGCTTCGTCACCGTGGACATCCATCGCGAAGTCGACACCGGTCGCGTCCATGGCGTTGCGAAGCGCCAGCACCTCCGGTGAACGTTCAAGGCTCGGTTCCGCCCACTCACGGTTAAGGTTCACGCCAACGGCATTGGTGCGCAGGTGGCCCCGGCATGAGCCATCCGGATTGGCGTTGGGAACAATGTGAAAGCGGCAAAATTCGCGCAGTTTGCGGCCCCAGGGATCGGCGGGATCGGTCAGGCAATCAATCGCGCCTTTCATCCACCATTCGGCCATCGATTCGCCCGGATGCTGGCGGGCGTAGAGCCAGACTTGCAGCGGGCCATCACCCGTTTCGAGGCAGTCAATCGGCTGGCCTTCGATCGAATGGCCAAGGCAGCGATAGGTAACCCCCGGCTGGGCAGCGGTTTCGGCGATCAGATCGTGGTGCCGCTCCATCGAATAGGGCGCGAAGTAAGCGAACCAGCACGTCGCACCCTCGGGCGTATGGCGGATGGTGAGCGTGCCGCCATCTTCCTTGCTGTCCCAATGGGTGTCGGTGCGGCCCCAGAAATCCCGATCCTCGCTGAAAGCGGCGCGATAGCCGGACCAGCCGTCTGGATAGGCCGATGCGTTCAGGCCGGTGATCTTCAGCACCAGTTCGCGGCCCTGCGCTCCGGTAACCCGGAAATGGAACCACTGGAAGAATTCCGAATCCTTGTCGCGCCGGATGGTCAGGCGGGCCGTGGCTCCGTCGATGGAGAGGACTTCGATATTGCCGGAATCAAACGCGGCGTCGATCTGGATGGGTGTTGAGGTCATTTGACCTCGATAGTCTCACCTGAAGTGCCGGGGAAGCCCCTGAACAGCGCCTCGGCCACCTTGGCAGCGCCCAGCGCGGTTTCGGCCATCGGGCTTTTGGCGCTGACGGTGAAAGTGGCACGGCCTTCCCACAGGGCTGTGCCGCTCTTGCGATCACGGATGGTCACCGAAAGCTGGGTTTCCACCTGCTCTGGCGGCGGACCTGACAGGTCGATGCCGATGCCGAGACCTACGCCGGAACCATAGGATCCGGTCGATCCGCCCACGCCAACACTCACCGGCCCTCGCGTGCGCTCGGGGCGATAGCGATTGCGCGAAACCCTTACCAACGCGACCTGGTCACCTGCGCCGCTTGAGGCGGTAGCATAGCCCAGGCGCTGCAACTGCTGGTTCACCGCTGCCTGATAGGCCTGCAATTCCAGCGAACCGGCTTCCATTCCAGGACCAGCCTCAATGCCGATCGTGCCTTTGCCGAGCGGTGTAACGTCTGCCGCATGAAACCGCGTGACTTCAACCGGACCAACCGGTGCGACGCAGCCGGAAAGGGCGAGAGCCAGAGCGAGCGGAACAGCAATACGAAATGTCATGCCCACCTCATAGTTGCCGCGCCTGCCAGCCGGAAGTAAATTCAGCGAAGTGCTGTGCGGGTTTCGCCCGATTTGCCGGGGAAGCCATCGAACAGCGCCTTGGCCAGCCGGGCGGATATCGCGTTATCATTCCACTTCTCGCTGCCTTCGCGGGTGATGATATCGGCGCGGCCTTCCCACAGCACCTTGCCGCTCACCTTGTCCTTGATCCGCGCCTCCAGCCGGGTGGAGATCAGCGCTTTGGCAGGCTTGCTCAGGTCTATGTTGATCCCCATGCCCATCATCGTTCCGCGATTGGAAACGCCGACTTCCATTTCGCCTGATACCGGCTTGTGCGGGGCTTCCTCGGGCACGACGGTGGCGTGGGTCACGCGCAGTTCGGCAATTTGCCCTGCGGCAGTCTCGGTGGTTGCGGTCTGGTAGCCAAGCCCTGCCAGCCGATCGAGAACGGCGGATTCATAGGTGTGAAGCTCGCGCTCTTCGGCATTGTCGCCAATCGGGGCACCGGCAACGGTGACTGCACCTTTGCCGAGCTGCGAAACGTCTATGTCTTCGGCAATGAAGCGGCTGACTTCTACCTTGCCCTCAGCAGGACCGGCAGGGCGATCGCGATCCCATGACGAGCCATAGGTCCTGCCATAGGGGTCACCGCCCCAACCACCACCCCAACCGCCCGGCCGGGCCAGAGCCGGGCCTGCAAGCAAGGCGGTGGTGAGCAGAAGGGCGGTGCAGCGGACCAATCGCATGTCATTCTCCGGGCACTGGAAATTCGCCCCTTGGCTCTTGGTCTATGCCTCCAGCGATTGCCGCCACATGAACGACAGGGCGGGTAAAGGTTGCAGTTGTAACCAGCTGTTTATGCCGATAGGCTCCGATTTGAGCGCGGGGCAGCGCAATCAAGGGGGGAATTGAATGGCCGAGCTATCGGGGAAGACGGCATCGGCCACAGCGGGCGCCGACCGCATCATTCTGCTTGATGCCCTGCGGGGGCTCGCCCTGCTGGGCATTCTGATCGCCAATGTTCCGGTATTCTTCGGCTGGGAGTCGCTCAGTCCGGAGCAAATGGCCGGGATCAGCGGGCCGAACACACCCACCATCTATATGGAGCTGATCAAGTTCTTTATCGACGGCAAGTTCTACACGATCTTTTCGCTGCTGTTCGGAATAGGCTTCACCCTCCAGCTTGACCGGCTGGAGAAGCGGGGCGCGGCAGGTGCGGCAGTGTTTCGGCGGCGAATGCTCGTGCTCTTGGCGATCGGCCTGTGCCACCTGTGTTTCATCTGGTTCGGCGACATTCTCTCGCTCTATGCCGCACTTGGCCTGACCCTGCCGCTGTTCCGCCACTGGCCGGAGCGCAAGGTGCTCACGACTGCGGTAATCCTGCTTGCCCTGCCGCTGGTTGCAGTTCCGGCGATTGCAGCTTGGGGAATTGTTCTGGGTGCGCCGCTCAGTGAGTTGGGCGCAAAAGTCTACGTCGCGTTTGGCGGAATACCGGGCGCGAGTGACATCGAGGGCATGCAGCGCACCGATTTGACCGGCTTCGTCGCCTATCAGCTCTCTGCGCTGCCCTATCGGCTGGCCTACCTGATCGACAGCTGGCGGATCCCAAAGGTGCTGGGGATCATGCTGCTCGGCATGGTCACCGGACGGCGGTTGATGGCGGGAACCTTGCTCGGCGATCGCCAGATATTGTGGCGCGTGGCGCTGCTGGGGCTCGCCTTGGGAATTCCTTGCAGTCTCGTCTACGCCAGCGAGCTGGACGTGCATCAGGACCACTGGAGCGCAGTGATCGGCACGGCACCGATGGGTCTTGCATATGCCGCGCTATTCGCTCTCGCCTGGCCGGGAGCCCACAAAATGCTTGGGGTGTTCGCCCCTGTCGGTCGCATGGCGCTGAGCAATTACCTCACCCATTCGCTGGTCGGATTGATGCTGATGGGGCCGTTCCTCAATCTCGTCGGACGGGTAGGGCCGATCACCTTCACCCTTTCGGCACTGGCGCTTTACTGCATGCAGATCCTGCTTTCCCGCTGGTGGCTCGCGCGCCATGAGCAGGGTCCGATGGAAAAGCTCTGGCGCTGGGGAACCTATGGCTCGGTAAAGACACGGTAATCTGTTGTCGTTATGCAGTGCTGGCCAAAGCGGTACTGCCCGGGCCAGAGTGAGTGTTTTTGATGCTGAAAGTTCCAGTCCTTGTCACCGGCGGTGCCGGCTATATCGGCAGCCATGCCGTGCTTGCGCTGAAGGACGCTGGCTGGCCGGTGGCGGTGATCGACAGTCTGGTAACCGGCTTTCGCTTTGCCGTTCCCGAAGGCGTGCCGTTCTATGAGGGCGACATCGAGGATTCGGCACTGCTGGCGCGGATATTTGCCGAACAGGGTACGCAGGCGGTGATGCATTTCGCCGGATCGATCATCGTTCCGGAATCGGTCGAGAACCCGCTGAAATACTATCACAACAACACTGCGAAAAGCCGGGGCCTGATTGAAGCCGTGGTCAAGGCGGGCGCGCCGCACATGATCTTCAGCTCGACTGCGGCGACCTATGGCGAACCCGAGGTCTCGCCGGTGACCGAGCAAACGCCGCAGCGACCGATCAATCCCTATGGCATGTCCAAGCTGATGACCGAGCACATGCTCGCGGATACGGCGGCGGCCCATGCGTTTAATTACTGTGTGCTGCGCTATTTCAACGTGGCCGGGGCCGATCCGCTGGCACGGTCCGGCCAGTCAACCGCCGGGGCCACCCACCTGATCAAGGTCGCGGTAGAGGCGGCGCTGGGTAAGCGCGCGCAGGTCGGCGTGTTCGGGAGCGACTTCCCGACGGCAGACGGCACCGGGGTGCGGGACTATATCCACGTTGCCGATCTGGCCACCGCCCATGTGCTTGCGCTCGAAGCGCTGATCGCTGATCCCTCACGTTCGCTGACCATGAACTGCGGTTACGGACGGGGCTTCTCAGTCCTCGAAGTGCTCGACGCGGTAGACCGTGTAACCAGCGGGCAAATCAAACGCGTTACCGAGCCCCGCCGTGCCGGTGATCCGGCCTCGCTGGTCTCGGACAACAGCCTGATCAAGGCGACCCTGCCATGGCAACCGCAGTTCGCGGATATCGATACCATCGTTTCCCACGCTCTGGCTTGGGAGCAAAAGCTGGGCAAGATTCGCGGCGTGGCCTAATTTCGTGTGACTCCGGTTGACTTCGCCAAGCACGCACACTAACGGCCCCACTTCCAGTTTTCAGCGGCAAAAGCCGCCCGAGGAATGACATGAAGATTCGTAACAGCCTGAAGTCGCTCAAGGACCGTCACCGGGATAACCGCGTTATCCGCCGCCGTGGCCGCACCTATGTGATCAACAAGACCAAC
>CANFXW010000045.1 GCA_947451145.1 Sphingomonadaceae bacterium
AGCGCCGCGAACATCAGCGTAACCAGCGTGCGGTGCGAATGCTTCACCGCTTCGGGCAGTTCACGCGTGGTGCCGCTGGTGTATTGGAACACGGCCATGTCATTGGCCTTGGTCTTCGGCGTGTAAGTGGCGGGATACTGCTTGATCACATCGAGCAGGCCATCATCGGCCACCACAACCCGCGGCAGGCCGTTTGCGCCAACCGAACCGCGAGCCAGTTCGGCCTTTTCGGAATTGGTGATCAGGATCGTGGGATTGCAGTCGCCGACGCGCAGCTTCAGCGCATCGGGGCCGAACAGGGTGAACAGCGGCACCGAGATCGCGCCGGTCTGCATCGCGCCGAACAGGCAGACATAGAATGGCAGGCTGGGCTCAAGCATGAAGGCGATGCGGTCGCCCTGTTGGATGCCCTGCGCGTCGAGCCAGTGCGCGAACTGGGCGGCACCGGCGGAGATCTGGTCAAAGCTGAGGATCTCATCCGAGCCATCAGCATGGGCGATCCGCACGGCAGCGCGGCCCGAGCCGTCGGCGTGGCGGGTGATGGCTTCATGCGCGATGTTGAGATGCTCGCGGTCCCCGTCGAACAGGTCCCACAGCGCGGCACCGGAGGCGTGCTCCAGAGCATCGGCATAGGAGGTGTAATCGGTGAGTCGGGTCATGATGGGGGCGAATGACAGATTCCGCTTGTCATTGCAAATATAGAATGATATTCAATATACAGAATGACAAAGACCGAAACCTCTCCTGAGCTTGCGCCCCAACTCAACCGGGCGGTGAAAGACAGCAAAGCCCCAGCGATCAGCCGTGCGGCGGCGGTTTTGCGGCTGCTCGGCAAAAGCGAAAGCCCGCTGGGGCTTAACCTCGTGGCGCGTGAGCTTGGGCTCAATCCCTCGACCTGCCTCTATGTCCTGCGGGCGCTGGTGGCGGAGGAGCTGGTTTCCTTCGATCCCGATACCAAGCGTTATGCGCTGGCTTCGGGCGTGCTGACGCTGGCGCGCGGCTGGCTGCAGCAGGATGAGTTTTCCAGTCTGGCGCAGGCCCCGCTTGACCGGCTTAGCCGCGAATTCGCCGTGACCATGCTCGGCGTGGAGATCTTCGGCATCGATCACATCATCGCGGTGGCCGTCGCGCAATCAGGCGCGGGGTTCCAGCTGGCGACGCAGGTGGGCAGCCGCTTTCCCGCGCTGATCAGCGCCACCGGGCGCTGCATCGCGGCCTTTGGCGGCTATGGCGAGACGCAACTCAAGGCCCGCTTCGATACCCTGCGCTGGGATGATCCGCCGAGTTTTGCCGAATGGCTCGAACAGGTGGAGCGGACACGGGAGAACGGGCTGGGTATTGATGAGGGCAATTACATCGCCGGGGTTACCGTGCTCGCCGCGCCGGTGTGGCGCACAAGGGGGCGGCCAAGCCATGCGCTGGTTGCTATCGGATTGAGCGCCGCGCTGAAGCGTGCGGGACTTCCGGAATTGCAGGATGCGCTCAAGGCCGCTGCACGCGAGTTGACAGTAAAGCTTGGCGGAGAAGCGGGTTAGATCGCGATAAGGTGCGAATTGTCCGCGCGGGTCTTGGTGCGGCGGTCTGGCCCGGCTTCTTCGAATATCCGGCCATCAAGGATTGCCTCGAACATCGCGGGGTGTAGTGATTCACGGAATTCGCAGCCCAGCACGAAATCGCGCGCCCATGATACCTTGGCCGACAGCGGCGAGAGGCCCGGCAGCTTGAGCCAGAATTCGTCACCGATTTCCAGCTTGTGGATCGCCCGGATTTTCAGTCCGTGGAGCGAAATGTCGAGGATGGTTATCCGGCAGCGGCGGCCCTTATGACCGAAGGCCACCTCGGCACGGAACAGCGCCCGCTTGCTGCGGCGGCGGCCAACTTCCTGGTCCTGTTCATTCCCGTGTGGCATGCACACCCCCCGCTTGCGGACGCAACACAGGCTCTGGGTTGCGCCGATACAGGATACTGACAGCAAGTTTACAGCAGGTTACCATCGGATAACCATAGTAACTATCGGAATTACAAAGAAAAAGGGCGGGCCATGTGTTCCATGCCCCGCCCCGGATCGTGAATTGCGCTGTCCGCTCAGGCCGGATTTGCGCCGATGATCGCCTTGATCTCGAGATATTCGGTGAAGCCATGCTCGCCCCATTCGCGGCCATTGCCCGAACGTTTGTAACCGCCGAACGGCGCGTTGAAATCAAAGCCGCCGTTGACCCAGATCGCCCCGGTCCGCATCCGCCGCGAGACGTCGCGCGCAAGGTCAAGGTCCTCGCCCGAGACATAGCCGCCAAGGCCGAAAGTGCTGTCATTGGCGATAGCCACCGCATCATCGATGTCGTTGTAACCGATCACCACCAGCACCGGACCGAAGATTTCCTGGCGCGCGATGACCATCTGGTTGTTGCCGACGAAGACGGTGGGGCGGACGAACCAGCCCTTGTCGATGCCTTCGGGGAGACCCAGACCGCCAGCGATCAGCTGCGCGCCTTCGTCGATGCCCTTCTGGATGTAGTCCTGGATGATGTTGTACTGGCTCTTGGAAACCACCGGACCCATGGCGAAATTGCCGGCGGGATCGCCGACGGTAACGCCGTTGGCGGCTTCGGTTGCCGCGGCAATGGCTTCATCCATGCGCGATGCCGGAACCAGCAGGCGTGATCCGGCCGAGCAGGTCTGGCCGGAATTGCCCATCATGCCGGCAGTCGCTCCAGCGACATTGGCCGCCATCGAAGCATCGTCGAGCACGATCCACGCGCTCTTGCCGCCGAGTTCAAGGCCCACCCGCTTGACCGTTTCGGCTGCGTCCTTGGTGATCTGCACACCAACCGGCTCTGAACCGGTGAACGAGATCATGTCGACATCGGGGTGGGTCGAAAGGTGGGTGCCGATCACCGAGCCCTGGCCCTGCACCATGTTGAACACGCCCGCCGGGGTTCCGGCATCGTGCAGGATCTCGGCGAGGATATGCGCTGAATAGGGGGCGAGTTGTGGGGGTTTAAGGATCATCGTGCAGCCGGTGGCGAGCGCGGGCGCGATCTTCACGCAGGTCTGGTTCATCGGCCAGTTCCATGGGGTGATCAGGCCGCAGACGCCGATCGGTTCCTTGCGGATGATCGAGGGGCCGTGGGTCTCTTCAAACTTGAAGTTCTTGAGTACTTCGAGCGCGGTGCCGATGTGGCCCTTGCCGAGCAGGGTGTGGAAGCCGCAGCCGAGCGCGAGCGGCGCGCCCATTTCCTCGGTCACCGCTTCACCCAGTTCGCGCTCGCGGCGCTCGTATTCGGCGAGGATCGACTGGAGCAGGTCGATACGTTCCTGAACGCTGGTCACCGACCATGTTTCAAAAGCGCGGCGGGCGGCGGCAACCGCTTTGTCGACATCAGCGGTGGAGCCGAGCGAGATGTGGCCGGATACAGCCTCGGTCGCCGGGTTGATCACTTCGGCTGTCTTTGGCGTGACCGGATCGACCCATTGGCCGTCGATGTAGAACTTCAGGTAATCGCGCATTTCCGTTCCTCTCCAATCCTCCCCGTGGGCGGGGAGGGGGACCATCCTGAACTTGTTTCAGGATGGTGGAGGGGTACGTGCGAGTGGTCCTGACCTCACCGGGGCGATCACTCGCCTGTACCCCTCCACCATGCTGCGCATGGTCCCCCTCCCCCAAGGGGGAGGAATTACCTTACTGTGTGCCTTCAGCGTACCATGTCTTGAATTCGCTGTACTGCGGTTTGTCGGTCGCATTGGCCTTGGGCTCGATCGGCACGTGGATCACGTGGACGCCGCCGGCGGCATAGGCTTGCTCGATCTTCGCACCCAGCTCGTCTGCGCGCATGACGTAGTGACCGGTGGCGCCAAAACCCTCGGCGATCTTGTCAAACCGGACCTTGTTCGACCAGTGGACGCCAGCCTCGCTGGTGCCTTCGCCGAAGGTGGCGCGGTAGATGCCCACTTCAAGGCCCCACTGGAAATCGACGCCAACGACGCAGACCAGCGGCAGGTTCTTGCGAACGGCAACTTCCAGCTCGCCGATGTGGAACAGGAACGAGCTGTCAGAGGTCAGCAACATGCCCGGACGCGATTTGCCGGTTTCGGCCAGATCGGCGATCATCGCGCCGGTGGCATAGGGCAGGCCGGTGCCGATGTGGCCGTAGTTCTGGTTCCAGATCACGTCACGCGGCTTGGCCATGTTGTAGGTCCAGGTGAAGATCACTGTCGCGCCGCCATCGCGGATCATGATGCCGTCCTTGGGGAAAGCGCGGGTCGCTTCGGTGATGAAGCGCGCGGTGTTCATCGGCACATTGCCGGTGCCGTCATCGCGGGTCTTTGATTCTTTGTAGAGCTCGTCGAGCGCGGCGGCTTCTGCCGCGATATATTCGGCAAGGCGCGGATGGCCGGGCAGGTTGCTGCCTTGAAGTGCCTTGACCAGCTGCGGCACCACGCCGCGCAGATCGCCGACCAGCGGGCAGTCATAGCTGCGGTTGACGCCGATCGCGGTGGCATCCTGATTGACATAGATCCACTTGCGGTTGGCTTCATTGTCCACCCAGTGGCGCCAGCGGCCATAGTGGCTCGGCTCACCCAGTTCGGTGCCGAGCGCGATGCACAGATCGCTCTCGATCACCGCGTCAACCGAGGCTTCCGAGAAGCCATAGGGGAAGGTGCGGTCCTCAAGACCCGGAATGAAGCTGGTGCCGCCCGAGGTCTGGATCACCGGGCACTTGAGCAGGTCAGCCAGTTCCTTGACCGACTCCTGGCTGCGCGAAGTGTGCACGGCATGGCCGACCAGCAGGATCGGATTCTTCGCCGCCTTGATCAGCTCGACAGCCTTGGCCAGCATGTCGCCATCGGCGCCCTGCCGGGTCAGGCGGTATTCTGCGGGGCTGAGGATCGGCGTGTTGCGCACTTCCTCAAGGATGACGTTGTGCGGATATTCGATGTAGCAGGGGCCGGGCGTGCCCGACATGGCGATGCGGATCGCCTCGCGGACGATTTCGTCGGTCTGGTCGGCATATTCGATCGATGCCGAATACTTGACCGAATCCTCGATCATCGGTTCCTGACGGACGAACTGGATGCGGCCGCGGCGCACGCGGCGCTCGGTCACGCGGGCGCGTTGGCCGCCGAGCACGATGATCGGATCGTTTTCTACCTTGGCGCACTGGATCGCCGGCATCAGGTTGGCAAGGCCCGGCCCGAGCGTGCCGATGCACAGCGCAGGCTTGCCGGTCATCCGCGCGGTGGCGGCCGCCATGTGGCCGCAGGACGCTTCGTGGTGCGGCGAGACAACCTGCCAGCCGCGCTTTTCGGCTTCGAGGAACAGATGGACGAAGTTGGGATCGGGAATGCCGTAAAGCGTGCGGATGCCTTCGGCCTCGAACAGGTCCAGAATGCGCTTGTAAACGGGCACGCCTGCGCTGGCGGTTTTGGCCTCTGAAGCGGGCTGGTCGTCGTACATGGTCTGTGAGTTCCCTGAATGGTATCCGGGTGGATGGTTATGTGCCGGAATTGCCCAAGTTACCCGAAGGCCGCAATGACAAAGCGGGACGCTCTGGCGATGGAATCGCCCGGCCTCTCAGACGGCTTGATCGCCCTGCCTTCGCCGCGCTAGCCAGTCGGCTGCATTGACGCTCGCGAAAGGAACGCCGGGAATGGCAAAGTTTGAGCCCCAACAGGCCGCCGATGTGCTGGCGATCCATCAGGTGATCAACGAATGGGCCTATGAAATGGACGTCAACAACGGGCTCTCGATGGCTCCGCTGCTGACCGAAGACTGCCAGTACGTTGTCCGCGGTGAACTGCGGGGCGGGCGCGATGCCGTGGTGGCCTTCTACACCGGGCGGCTGGGCGAATTCCCCGATGGCCCGCCGATCCACCGCCACGCGCTGGCCAACCACCGCGTTACGTTCAAGTCGGCAGACGAGGCGCGGTGCGATTTTAACCTGATCTATTTCTCCAGCGTCGTCGCCAAGATGGGCGCGGACCTTGCCGATCCGCTGTCCTACGCCGACGTCTGGATGGACTGCCGCCGCTGCGAGGACGGGCATTGGCGGATTGCCAGCTTTGACAGCAAGCCGGTGTTTGTGCGGACGCCGGGCTAAATCCTCCCCGGCACGGGGAGGGGGACCACCGAAGGTGGTGGAGGGGCACAGGCAAGTGGTCCCGCCCTCTCTGGCCAGCACCGTCGGGATCACTCGCACGTGCCCCTCCACCATGCTTCGCATGGTCCCCCTCCCCCAAGGGGGAGGATTACCCTCGGTGAACAATCTCCACGCCCGTCGCCTCACCATTCGGGCCCATCGGGGATTCATATTCGATCACCGAGCAGACCGGATTGATGTGGCTGGCAAACAGGTGGGTCTCGTCCTCCTTGATCGCGGGGAGCCGTTCGGGGTCTGAAATCACCCTCTGCGAATTCTCGAAATCCTCGCGGCTGTTCCACCAGATTTCCATGATGCAGTCATAGCCGGGATCGTGGACATCGCCGGTCACCGGGTTCTTCTCGGGCACCAGATAGCGCCGCACATAGCGCTGGGCATTCGGCAGCGAAGGTGCACGGCCCATGCGTTTTGACAGCTGCGAGTGCTGGTTTTCGTAATAGTCCATGAATTCGTCCATGGTCATGTCAGGGCGTTTTCGGAAGAAACAGATCTGCTTGAACATGGCGCCGGTTCCCTATCTGTCGGGCTTGAGCGCAAGGACCGAGCCTTCGCCATTGGCGGCGATATAGGCTGTGCCGTCCGGCCCCACTGCCAGCCCGGTGATCGTCCACATCGGCCCGCAGAAGATGCCGATGCCGCCGAGCCGCGGGGCGACCAGGCCTTCGGGCGCGCCGACCGGCAGCCAGTTGGCGAGCACCCTGCGGCCTGAGCCGGAAAGGTCGGTCTGGATCAGCGCCTTGGCTTTCACATCGATGACATAGAGCTTGCCGCCCTGCACCGCGAGGCCCTCGGGCTGGCCCAGGCCGTCGATCACGGTCTCGGCGCGGCCGCCGACGATCTTCACCACGCGGCCGCCATCAGTTTCGGAGACATAGATCGTCCCGTCCGGTGCAACGGCAACGCAACTTGGCACTGCAAGACCAGTAGCCAGTTCCCGCACCTCACCACCATCGAGCAGCATGACGCGGCCGGGATCGGCCTGGGTGAAGACATAGGCTCCGGCGGGCGTGCGGGCGACGCCCATCGCGATGTCATAGCCCGAAACTAGCACTTCGCTTTCCTGCGCCGCCGGATTCCAGCGCACCAGCGAACCAAATGCGTTGGTAACGACCCACGAACCCGGCCCGTCGCTCACCACATCGCGCACCCAGCCGGGGGAGTTTGGTGAAAACAGGTGCCCCACCAGCTCGATCTCGCCGCCGGGCGCAATAGTATGGTTGAAGCCGCCATCAGCGACGAACAGCGTGCCATCCTCTGCCAGCGCGACGCCGAGCGGCCATTGCAGGCCTTTCTCGACCAGTGGCTTTGCCACGCCCGGCGCGGTGATCTCGTGGATCGATCCGGTGATATGCGAAACGAAAGTGCGGCCATTCACGAAGGTGACGTTGTCGAGCCCCGGACCGATATCCGCCAGCAGCTCTTTCTCGCCCGTGCGCGGGTCGATCTTGAGCACCTGGCCCGAATGGACCTGGGTGGAAACGATATAGCCGTCGGGGTGGAACTTCACCGAGTCAGGAACGCCCAGATCCTTGGTCACAACTTCGGGCTCGCCGCCATCAAGGCTGATCCGCCAGATTTCGTTGGCACCCTGTGCGGGGAAATAGAGCTTGCCATCAGGGCCAACGTCGAAGGCGTTGACCATCGGAATGTTCTCAAGCAGCATCTTTGGCGCACCGCCATTGCGGTCCAGCTCCATGATCCGCGCGTTCATCGTCAGCTCGCCGACGATCAGCCGGCCGCGATGGAAGGTGATCGGGTTGGCCGTGTCGATATCGCCCTGCAGCACCCGCGATGTGCCGTTGGGCGAAAGCATGGAGACGCGGTTGAGGGTGATTTCAGTGCAATAGAGGTTGCCCTCGTCATCGAACACCAGATCGTCCGGCGCGGTGATCCCGCCGCCGATGGCGCTGACGGTGCTGATATCGCCGCTGTCCGGATCGATCGCCGAGACACGGCTGCCCGCAACCTGTGCAACATAGATTCGTCCGTCTGCCCCGGTGCGGATGCCGTTGGCGCCATTCAGGCGGCTGGGCCGGGTAAGGCGCGAAAGGCTCCAGCCTTCCGCAACCTGGGCAATGCCATTTTCCGTTTCGCGACCACCTGCCTGCGCCATCTTATTTCCCCACCATGCCAAAGCTCCGCCCCAGATGCTCGCCGAATGCGCCTTCTGCCGGGTGGAGGGTCCAGTTGTTCGAGGTGTCGCGAATGGCATCGAGATTGGCCGCCACATCGTCGATCGACCAGTGATCGCGCCACAGGCCTTCAGTCTCGGTGACATAGGCCCGCGCCACGCGTCCGGCGACCGAGACCAGCATTTCGGCCGTAACCGCGCAGTCTTCATGGGCCAGATAGCCGACCACCGGCGCGACCTTTTCCGGACCCATCGGCGGGAACTGGCTGATGTCGATGCCTTCGGACATGCGGGTTACCGCACCGGGCAGGATGATGTTGCTCTTGATGCCGAATTCCGCACCTTCGATGGCCATGATATTGGACAGGCCGATCACGCCTGACTTGCCGACAGCATAGGCGGCAACGCTTGCCATGGTGTAGATTCCGCCGATCGATCCGGTCAGCACGATGCGTCCGTATCCCGCCTTCTTCATCGCCGCAAAGGCAGGCCGCGAGACGTTGAACGATCCCATCAGGTGGATATCGAGCGAGTGCTTGAAATCGGCAAAGGTGAAGTCTTCAAAGGCGCTGTGGAACGAATTGCCGGCATTGTTGATGACGATATCGAGCCGGCCCCATTTGCTGAGCGCAGCATCGACAATCGCCTCGCCGCCTTCGGGCGTGGTAACGGAATCGGTGCAGGCAATCGCCTCGCCGCCTGCCGCGATGATCTCGTCGGCAGCAAGTTGTGCGACCGAGCTGTCATTGCCCGCGCCATCCAGCGCCGCGCCATTATCGTTGATCACCACTTTGGCGCCGAGCGAGGCAAGCAGCTTGGCATAGCCCAGCCCGAGCCCGCGGCCCGACCCGGTGATGACGGCAACACGGCCATCGAAACGGCGCTCGGTCATACAATTCTCTCCTGCGATGCTTGTTTGCGCTTTGATTGCGCGAAGTCCGGCGCTGTGCAACTGTTCAAGCGTTATCAGTGACAGAACAGGCACCAAGATCGCCGCGGCGCATCGTCATCAAGTGCCAGACAGGGGCAAGAGGTATCGTGACTATCGTCCAGACGGCTCGCGGGCCAATCGATTCCAGCCAGCTCGGCAAAGTGCTGATCCACGAGCACGTGTTCCTGATGGACATGGAATATACCGTCAATTACCGGCCGGACTTCTTCACCGAAGCCAATATCGACAAAGCGGCCGAACGGCTTTCGGTGCTGCGCGAGATTGGCGTTGATACGATCATCGATCTCACCGTTCTGGGCCTTGGCCGCCATGTGCCAAGCCTGATCGCGGTTGCGGCGAAGACCGATCTCAACATCGTTCTCTCCACCGGGCTCTATACCTTTGATGCCATGCCGGGGCCGTTCCAGTTCTATGGCCCGGGGCTGATGCATGATGTCGCCGAGCCGCTGGTCGATCTCTTCGTCCGCGATATTACCGAAGGCATGGGCGGCACGGCAATCAAGGCCGGTATGCTCAAATGCGCTATCGACACGCCGGGGCTGACCAAAGGCGTCGAGCGGGTGATGCGCGCCGTGGGTCAAGCGAACCGGGCAACCGGCACGCCGATCACCGTCCATACCGCCCCGCGCGAGCAGACGGGTCTGGTGGTCCAGCAGGTGCTCAGCGAAGAGGGCGTGGCGCTTGGGGATGTGATCATCGGCCACTGCGGCGATACCGATGATATCGACTATCTGATGCGGCTGGCGGACAAGGGCTCGACCCTGGGCATGGACCGCTTCGGGCTCAATTTCGGCATCGGCATGCAGCAGCGGATCGATACCATCGCCGCCATGGTCTCGCGCGGATATGCCTCGCAGCTGACGCTCAGCCACGATTGCTGCATCTGCTGGTCAGACTATTTCCCCAGCAAGGACGATTACAACCGCCTGATGCCCGACCACCACCCGCGCCACATCCACGATGATGTGCTGCCCTTGCTGCGCGAAGCCGGCGTGGGCGATGCGGATATCGAGGCGATGTTCGTGAGCAATCCGCGGCGGGTGTTTGAGGGTTCAGCTGCGCGGTTTTCTGCAGCTTAGTCCCCCTCCCGCTTGCGGGAGGGGTTAGAGGTGGGTGAGTCTGTCCCCCTAAGCTATTTTAGCGACAGGTAGCACAGGCCCACCCCCAGCCCCTCCCGCAAGCGGGAGGGGAGCTAAGCCCCCAATTCCCGCGCGGCTTTCACCACATTGGTCATGTGCTCACGCGGGCTTAGTCCTGCGACCATGGCATCAAGCATCGGCACTTCGATCCCCATTGGCAGGTCCGCAGGCAGGGCCGCGATCCATTCAGCCAGCGGGAATTCACCGGTGCCCGGCACCATGCGGCCGCAGGTGGCTTCCTTGAAATAGGGCACGCCCTCCGGCGCGATCATTGGCGCGTCGCACAGCTGGGCATAGCCGATGACATCGGGATCGAGGCCTGCGATATCCGCTACCGTCCCGCCCGAGCGGAAGGTGTGCATGGCATCGATCAGCACCCGCGCGCGGCCCTGTCCGATATGGGCGATGGCATCGAGCGCGCTTGCCAGATTGTTGATCGTGTTCATCGGCGCGAACTCGATGGTGAACAGCATGCCCCGCGCGATCACCATGTCGGCAAGCTGCGCGAGCTGGTCATAGGTGCGCTCGAGGCTCGGCTCCATGCTCACCGCATTGATCCGCACCGCCCCCAGATCGGCCATGATATCGAGCCCGGCGGCGTAGTCCGCCACGTCGCGGTCTGCGCCTGCGCGGAAGCCTTCGCCAAGTTCGATTTTGACCCCGGTATCAGCCATCGCCGCCTTCATCTCGCGGCGCAGATTTGCGTCCTCGGCCAGCGACCATGTCGGATAGGGGTGGAAGTCGGGATAGCCGAACGAGGCCAGCGGCATCGGCGTCAGCGCGCCCGAAATGCCGACGCAACCAAGTTCGGCCACGCACTTCACCAGCTCGACCGGCGGCATGCCCATGTGGGTCAGGTTTTCAATTCCGAGGCGGTTGGTCATGACTGGTCCCTGCCCTCATTCATTGATCGAATCGATCACGTCCTGCGTGATCCCCGGCATGCCCGGATCGCCGTTCAGGTATTCGGCGTTCTTTCTGGCGATGAAGGCATCAGGACTGGCGGCGCGCTCCCTGATTGATTCCCAGCCCTCGTCATGTGTCGGGATCAGGATCCGGCCCGCTTCCATCCCGTCAGACAGGATCCGTGCGCATTCCTGCTGGCTCTTGACCCACAGATCACTGCCCGGCGCGCGCATGGTGTAGTTTTCGCTGAACTCCTTCATCGTCTTTGACGATGTCGTCATCACCGGCCCCGGGACCAGGCACGAAACCTTCACCCCCAACGGCAGCAGATAGAGCGCAAGGTTTTCCGAATAGGAGAGCACGGCCGCTTTGCTCGCAGCATAGTGAACGCGGCTGGCGGCGAAGGGGTAAAAGCCGGCAAAGCTCGCGGTGTTGATGATATGGCCGCTGCCCCGCGCGATCATGCGCGGCACGAGGATGTTGTTGGCCCGCACCATGCCGAACAGGTTGACGTCGAACATGCGTTGCCATTCGGCCAGCGGAATGTCCTCGGGGTTGCCGCCTGACAGCAGGCCGGCATTGTTCATGTGGATGTCGAGCGGGCCGAGCGCCGCTTCTGCCGCATCGATGCAGGCAAGGACCGAGGCATCGTCTGTAACATTGCAGTGCAGGCCAATCGATTCCGCCCCGGCCTTGCGGAGGATTTCGGCGGTCTCTTCAGCGCCTGCCTGATCGATATCAGCCACCGCCACCCGCGCCCCGCGACGCGCCCATTCCTGGGCGACGCGGCGGCCGATATTCTGCCCGGCGCCGATGATCAGCGCGGTCTTGCCGCTGAATGTGGTCACGCATTTCTCTCCCGCTTTTCCGATTGGCGCTATCTTGGCCAAGTCGGGAGCGGAGAGGGAAGCACATTCCGCTTAAAGCGAGCGGTTATCGCGGCGGCGGATGGACTGGGACGGCTGTCGCCGCCCCGGATCACATCCCGTCGATCGCCTTGCTGACCAGCACGTTCACCGCAACGCGGCGGTTCTGGGCCTTGCCTTCGGGGGTGCTGTTGTCCGCTGCCGGGTCGGCCTTGGCCATGCCGGTGGGGGTCAGCATGCGATAGGGCTTCCAGTGGCAGGCCTGCTGCAGGTAATTGATCACCGCCGAGGCGCGCTTTTCGCTGAGCGTCTGGTTGTATTCGTCGCTACCGACAGAATCGGTGTAGCCGATGACCAGCATCAGGGCATTGTCCGTCGCTTCAGCCTTGGCAGAGGTTGCGCAGAGCTGTTCCTTGCCGGCAGCGGTGAGCGTGTATTTGCCGGTATCGAAGTAGACGTTGGTCGTGTCCTTGACGTTGTACTTGTCGATATC
>CANFXW010000046.1 GCA_947451145.1 Sphingomonadaceae bacterium
TCATCCGGTTACCCCCTGGGGCAAGCCGACCAAGGGCGCCCGTACCCGCCATAACAAGCGGACCGACAACATGATTATCCGTTCGCGTCACGCGAAGAAGAAGAGGTAACAGACCATGGCACGTTCCGTCTGGAAAGGCCCCTTCGTCGACCTGCACCTGCTCAAGAAGGCGGAAGCCGCGCAGGATGTTGGCCAGCGCGCCGCTCCGATCAAGACCTGGTCGCGGCGTTCGACGATCCTGCCGCAGTTCGTTGGTCTGACGTTTACCGTCTACAACGGACACAAGTTCATCCCCGTTTCCGTCAATGAGGAAATGGTCGGCCACAAGCTTGGTGAATTTGCGCCCACGCGCACCTTCCCCGGCCACGCCGCTGACAAGAAGGGCAAGCGCTAATGGGCAAGGAAAAGTCCCCCCGTCGCGTTGGCGACAAGGAAGCGCTGTCGGTTGGCACGCAGATCCGTGGTTCGGCTCAGAAGCTGAACCTCGTCGCTGCGCTGATCCGCGGTCGCAAGGCTGAGGATGCCATGAACATCCTGTCCTTCTCGAAGAAGGGCATGGCTGTTGATGCCCGCAAGGTTCTCGCTTCGGCGATCGCCAATGCGGAAAACAACCACAACCTCGATGTCGACGCTCTCGTCGTGGCGGAAGCCTCGGTTGGCAAGTCGATCACCATGAAGCGCTTCCACACCCGTGGTCGCGGTAAGTCGACCCGTATCCTGAAGCCGTTCTCGCGGCTGCGGATCGTGGTTCGCGAAGTTGAGGAGGCCTGATCATGGGTCACAAGAGCAATCCGATCGGCCTGCGCCTCCAGATCAACCGCACCTGGGACAGCCGCTGGTACGCCGAAGGCAAGAGCTATGCGAAGCTGCTTGAGGAAGACCTCAAGATCCGCAAGTTCGTGATGGAAACCCTGCCGCAGGCAGCAATTTCCAAGGTGGTTATCGAGCGTCCGGCCAAGAACTGCCGCGTCTCGATCTATGCTGCCCGTCCGGGCGTCATCATCGGCAAGAAGGGTGCAGACATCGAAAAGCTGCGCTCGGCCATCGCCAAGATGACCGACAGCGACGTGAAGCTGAACATCGTTGAAATCCGCAAGCCGGAAATCGATGCGAAGCTCGTTGCCCAGGGCATTGCCGACCAGCTGATCCGCCGCGTCGCTTTCCGCCGTGCGATGAAGCGCGCCATGCAGTCCGCCATGCGTCTCGGTGCCGAAGGCATCAAGATCACCTGCGGCGGCCGTCTTGGCGGCGCGGAAATCGCCCGCGTTGAATCGTATCGTGAAGGCCGCGTTCCGGCTCACACGCTGCGCGCCAACATTGATTACGCTGAAGCCGAGGCGCTGACCGCCTATGGCATCATCGGCATCAAGACCTGGATCTTCAAGGGCGAAATCCTTGGACATGACCCGATGGCTCAGGACCGCCTGATGATGGAAGCCCAGACCACTGGCGTCCGTCCGGCATCCGACCGGCGCTAAGGTAGAGTAGAAACCATGCTGCAACCGAAAAAGCACAAGTTCCGCAAGGCCTTCAAGGGCCGGATCAAGGGCGAAGCCAAGGGTGGCACCGATCTCAACTTCGGTTCCTATGGCCTTAAGGCTATGGAGCCCGAGCGGATTACCGCCCGTCAGATCGAAGCGGCCCGCCGCGCGATCACCCGCCACATCAAGCGTCAGGGGCGTTTGTGGATCCGCATCTTCCCGGACGTGCCGGTAACGAAGAAGCCTGCCGAAGTCCGTCAGGGCAAGGGCAAGGGTTCGGTCGAATACTGGGCAGCCCGCGTGAAGCCGGGTCGCATCCTGTTCGAACTCGATGGCGTTCCGGGCCCCATTGCTGCTGTGGCTTTCAGCCGCGCCGCGATGAAGCTGCCGATCAAAGTCAAGGTTGTTGCCCGTCTGGGTGACACCACCCACCTGGGAGCCGCATGATGGCCGACAAGAACTCAAACAAGGCTGCCGATATGCGCGCCAAGGGCGACGACCAGCTTTCGGGTGATCTCGGCGAACTGAAGCGCGAGGCATTCAACTTGCGCTTTCAGGCTGCCACCAATCAGCTTGAACGTCCGGCTCGCATCAAGGAAGTGCGCCGCGACATCGCCCGTATCAAAACGTTGCAGGGCGAACGCGCCCGCGCAGCGAAGTAAGGAGGCTCCGATGCCAAAGCGTATTCTGATCGGCACCGTCGTCTCCGACAAGACCGACAAGACTGTCGTGGTCAAGGTCGAGCGCAAGGTGAAGCACCCGATGTACGGGAAGATCATCCGCCGCACGAAGAAGTACCACGCACATGATGAAGACAATGCGTGCTCGACTGGCGAAACTGTCCGTATCGAAGAAACCGCACCGATCTCCAAGTTGAAGACCTGGAAAGTGATCGAGCGGGTTCAGATCGGCAAGACCGCCGCCGTTGAAGCCGACGTCTGAGTTTAGACTGATTTTGGAACTGCCCGACTGGTTTGGGCAAGCCGACTGAGAAGGAACCGGATCAATGATCCAGATGCAATCCAATCTCGACGTCGCGGATAACAGCGGCGCAAAGCGCGTCCAGTGCATTAAGGTGCTGGGTGGCTCTAAGCGTCGTACCGCGGGCGTTGGCGACATCATCGTGGTGTCGGTGAAAGAGGCGCAGCCGCGCGCCAAGGTCAAGAAGGGCGATGTTCATCGCGCCGTGATCGTGCGGACCCGCAAGGAAGTTCGCCGTGCCGATGGCTCGGTGATCCGCTTTGACAGCAACGCTGCTGTGCTCGTTGGCAAGAACGAGGAGCCGATTGGCACCCGTATCTTTGGCCCCGTGGTCCGCGAACTGCGTGGCCGTGGTTTCATGAAGATCATTTCGCTCGCGCCGGAGGTGCTGTAATGTCCGCCGCCAAGATCAAGAAGGGCGATGCTGTCATCGTCCGTTCGGGCAAGGATAAGGGCCGCAGCGGCACTGTCCTTCAAGTCATGCCCAAGGAAGGCAAGGTTCTTGTCTCGGGTGTCAACGTGATGACCCGTCACCGCAAGGCCAGCCAGACCAACCCGCAAGGTGGTATCGAGCGTCGCGAAGCGCCGATGGCGATCTCCAAGATTGGCATCGCTGTTGATGGCAAGCCATCGCGCGTCCGTTTCGAAACCGGCAAGGACGGGGCCAAGGTCCGCGTGGCCGTCAAGTCCGGGGAGAAGATCGATGGGTGACAAGTACACTCCGCGCCTGCGCGCCAAGTATGAAGCTGAAATTGCCAAGGCGATGACCGAAAAGTTCGGCTATCGCAATGCGATGGAAGTGCCCAAGATCGAGAAGATCACGATCAACATGGGTGTTGGCGAAGCGAGCCAGGACAAGAAGAAGGTCCAGATCGCAGCTGACGAAATGGAAAAGATTGCTGGCCAGAAGCCGGTTATCACCAAGGCCCGGAAGTCGATCGCCCAGTTCAAGCTGCGCGAAGGCATGGCGATCGGTTGCAAGGTTACCCTGCGCCGTGAACGCATGTACGAATTCCTCGATCGCCTGATCACCGTGGCAATGCCCCGCATCCGAGATTTCCGTGGTCTGAACCCCAAGTCGTTCGACGGCCGCGGCAACTATGCAATGGGTCTCAAAGAGCAGATCATCTTCCCCGAGATCAGCTACGACCAGATCGAAAAGGTGCGCGGCATGGACATCATTGTCACCACCACCGCCAAGACCGACGACGAAGCACGCGAACTGCTCCGCCTGTTTGGTTTCCCGTTCCCCCAGGATGCCGCTGCTGAACAGCAGCAGGCAGCCTGAGTTTGAAGCGCAAGAAGAGAGCTTAAGTCCATGGCGAAACTGAGTTCCGTGAACAAGAACGAGCGGCGCAAGAAGCTCGTTGCCAAGTTTGCAGCAAAGTATGCTGCGCTCAAGGCAACGGCTGATGACAAGTCGCTTGACGATGGCGAGCGCCTGATGGCCCGTCTGAAAATGGCAGAGCTGCCGCGCAACGCGAATCCAACCCGCGTGCGTAACCGCTGTGCCACCACCGGCCGCCCGCGCGGCTATTATCGCAAGTTCGGCCTCTGCCGTATCGAGCTGCGTGATAAGGGCAACAAGGGCCTTATCCCCGGCCTGACCAAGTCGAGCTGGTAAGGATCAAGCGATGGCAATGACCGATCCCCTGGGTGACCTGCTCACCCGCATCCGTAACGGCCAGCGTGCGAAGAAGGATTCCGTCCTTTCGCCCGCATCGAAGCTGCGCGCCCGCGTACTCGAGGTTCTGCAACGCGAAGGCTATATTCGCGGTTTCGCGGAGGACGCCACCGGCGCCCACCCGCAGCTGCGCATCGAGCTGAAGTATTTCGAGGGTGAGCCTGCTATCAAGCATGTCGCCCGCGTCTCCAAGCCGGGTCGCCGCGTCTATTCGGGTTCGAAAGAACTTCCGATCGTGCGCAATGGCCTTGGCATCACCATCGTCTCGACACCGCGCGGCGTGCTTTCGGATGCCGAAGCGCGCGCTGCCAATGTCGGTGGCGAAGTGCTGGCGGAGGTATTCTGATGAGCCGCATTGGCAAAAAACCGGTTGCAATTCCGAGCGGCGTTTCTGCCGACATCGCGAATGGCGTCCTCACCGTAAAGGGCCCCAAGGGTTCCCTGTCGCTGACCATGCGCGAAGAGATCAGCTACACGCTTGATGGCGAAACCATCCTCGTGAAGCCGGCCAACGCCACCAAGCAGGCTCGCGCCTTCTGGGGCATGCAGCGCACTCTGGTTGACAACCTCGTCACCGGCGTAACGCAGGGCTACACCAAGGTCCTCGACATCACCGGCGTCGGCTATCGTGCGAATGCTCAGGGCAAGAACCTGAAGCTGCAGCTCGGCTATAGCCACGACGTGGATTTCGCGATCCCCGAAGGCATCGAGATCAAGACCCCGGATAACACCACGGTCGAAATCTCGGGAATTGACAAGCAGAAGGTCGGCCAGGTTGCCGCCGAAATTCGTCGCTGGCGCAAGCCCGAACCCTATAAGGGCAAGGGCATCCGGTACCGCGGCGAGTTCATCTTCCGCAAGGAAGGGAAGAAGAAGTAATGGCTCATCTTTCACTCTTCGAGCGCCGTCGTCGGCGCGTTCGCACCGCCCTCAAGGCACGCGCTGGTGGCCGTCCGCGGCTTTCCGTGCACCGTTCGGGTCGGCACATCTATGCCCAGATCATCGACGATGCCGTCGGCAAGACGCTGGCTTCGGCTTCGACCCTGACCAAGGGCAGCAAGAGCATCGGCGCCAACATTGATGCCGCTGCGAAGGTCGGTGCTGATCTTGCTGCGGCAGCCAAGCAGGCTGGCGTTACGGCTGTCGTGTTCGATCGCGGCGGCTTCCTTTTCCATGGCCGCGTGAAAGCGCTGGCTGACGCCGCGCGTGAAGGCGGGTTGGAGTTCTGATTATGGCTGACGAAACCAACAACGAAGTCGCCGTCGAAGCAGTTGCCGCAACCGAAGGTGGCGACAACCGCGAAGCCCGTGGCGCTCGCGGCCGTGGCCGTGGCGGCAATGACCGTGGCGGAAACGATCGTGGTGGCCGTGGCGGCCGCCGTGATGATCGTGGCCGTGGCGGCAATGACGATGGCGGCGAAGAGCTGATCGAAAAGCTGGTTCACATCAACCGCGTTTCCAAGACGGTTAAGGGCGGCAAGCGCTTCGGCTTTGCAGCTCTGGTCGTGATCGGTGACGGCAAGGGCCGCGTCGGCTTTGGCAAGGGCAAGGCACGCGAAGTGCCGGAAGCCATCACCAAGGCTACTGCAGCTGCCAAGCGCGCCATGGTTCGCGTTCCGCTCAAGGAAGGCCGCACCCTGCACCATGACGGCAAGGGCCGTTTCGGCGCTGGCAAGGTCAACGTGCGTTCGGCTCCGGCTGGTACCGGCATCATCGCCGGCGGCCCGATGCGCGCCGTGTTCGAAAGCCTGGGCGTTGCCGACGTGGTGACCAAGTCGGTCGGCACCTCGAACCCCTACAACATGATCCGCGCTACCTTCGATGCGCTGGTGAACCAGACTTCGCCGAAGTCGGTGGCCCAGCGTCGCGGCAAGAAGGTTGCAGACCTTCTGGGTCGTGGCGGCGCCAGCGCAGTTGAGGCGGAAGCCGCAGCTGACGCGATTACGGAGTAATTGACATGGCAACCATCAAGATCAAGCAGATCGGTTCACCGATCCGCCGTCCCGAAAGCCAGAAGAAGATCCTGATCGGTCTCGGCCTCGGCAAGATGCACCGTGTTGTCGAACGACAGGATACTCCTGAAGTTCGTGGCGCGATTGCCAAGCTGCCGCACATGGTCAAGGTAATCGACTAAGTCTGCGCAACTGCGAACTATAGTTGACGGGCCGGTATCGTTTTTCGATACCGGCCCGTAACTTTTTCGAGACGCGACTTTTCAAGGCAGGCGGGGGCAACAGATTGTGCAGAGTGCTGGCAAGGCCTACCTCTCCCAGCTGACAGGCATCCGCTTTTTCGCTGCCTACCTGGTTATCTGCCACCATTTTCTCGTGATTGCACCCAACCGGTTCGCCAACCCGATCCTGTCCGCAGTGGGCGATGTGGCGGTCAGCCTGTTCTTTGTGCTTTCCGGCTTTGTGCTGACGCTCAGCAACCGGAGTGCCCAGGGCAAGATGATCAAAGGCCGGGCTGACTATCTGGTCGCCCGCGCCGCGAGACTCTATCCGCAGTACCTGTTCGCCTTCTTGCTGGTCGCGCCATTCGTGATCTTCGATACTTTTGCCAAGCATCCTTCGGCTCAAGAAGCACTGCCGCGCCTGTTGCTCAATGCAGCGGCCTACCTATCCATGCTGCAATCGTGGGTGCCGTGGCTCGCCAATGCCTGGATCGGGCCAGCCTGGTCACTTTCAACCGAAGCGTTTTTCTATATCAGCTTCTTGTGGCTGGTTCCCCCGCCTCCTGCGAAACTGGCGCAATGGATTGCCCTGGCGGCCTCGGCCGCGATCCTCCCGGTCATGCTTGGTCATGCTGCTGTCGCTGAACCAGCCCACGCATTCTGGTATTTCTTCCCCCCCTTCCGCCTTGGCGAGTTCATGCTCGGGATGGGGATTGCCCAGGTGTTTCGCTCAGGCTTGTTCCCGGACAGGCTCAAGACCGCGTCGGGCGCCATCTTTGTCCTCGCAATGACACTGTTGGCAGCGGCCATGATATACCTCGGGCCGGTCTGGATCAGGATTGCCAGCACGGTTTTGCTGCCGGTTGCCCTGCTCAATCTCGCGGTCAGTAGGGGGATCGTTGCCCGGTTTTTAGGCTCGCGCGCAATGGTTGTGCTGGGCGATGCGAGTTACGGCCTCTATCTGATTCAGCTCCCGATGTTCGGCATCTATTGCAAACTTGTCGGACGGACATATCTGCCGGGCCTGCATTTTCTAGGTTACAGCATCTTCGCTGTCGCGGTTTCGGTTGCGGTGCATTTCTGTCTGGAGAAACCCGCTGCGAAGGCGATCAAGCAACATTGGCGCGCGCGGCAGAATTGAGTGCGGCGGACCGGGCCATTCGAGCAGGCTCTGGAGCTGGCAGCAAAGCCAGCCATTAAGCCAAAAGGGGGGTGACAAACCCCGACGCTTCGCCTAAGGGCCCGCCTTCCTGTTAACAGCGCGACTAAAGCGAAAGCGAGTGCAGACCATGAAATTGAATGAAATCCGCGATAATGATGGTGCCCGAAAAGGACGCATGCGCGTCGGACGTGGTATCGGTTCGGGCAAGGGCAAGACCGCAGGCCGCGGCCAGAAGGGCGCCAAGGCGCGTTCGGGCGTTGCGGTCAACGGCTTCGAAGGCGGCCAGATGCCGCTTCACATGCGCATCCCGAAGCGCGGCTTCAGCAACAAGGCTTTCGCCAAGGACTATGCCGAAGTGAACCTCGGTCTGGTGCAGAAGGCGATCGACGCCGGCAAGCTCGATGCCAAGGCCGTGATCGATCAGGCTGCGCTGCGCGCTGCCGGTCTCGCGCGCGGTGGCAAGGACGGCGTCCGTCTGCTCGCCAAGGGTGAATTCTCGGCCAAGGCGACCTTCAAGGTTGCCGGCGTTTCCGCCGGTGCCCGCGCCGCGGTTGAAAAGGCCGGTGGTTCGATTGAACTGCCCGAGGCACAGCCCAGCGAACACGAAAAGAAGACTGCACGTCGCGAAGCCAACAAGGCCGCGAAGGCGTAATCAACCCTCGTCATTCCCGCGAAGGCGGGAACCCATCTCCGGCCCTGTCGTAAATCGCAAAGTCACGAGATGGGTCCCCGCTTTCGCGGGGATGACGACATTTTTTGGTTGCCGAGTGTTCGACAAGGGCGATGTCACCCTATATGGGCCTCTCAACCAGATAAGGTGAACCCATTTCATGGCATCACGCGCCGATAACATTGCCAGCAACCTGAACCTTGGAAACTTTTCCAAGGCGACCGAGCTCAAGAAGCGCATCTGGTTCACGGTTGTTGCCCTGATCGTTTTCCGTTTCCTCAGCTTTGTTCCGCTGCCGGGAATCGACCCGCTGAAGCTCAAGGACTTCATGGACCGCAATTCCGGCGGTATCCTTGATTTCTTCAACATGTTCTCGGGCGGCGCGCTATCGCGCTATTCGCTGATTTCGCTGGGCGTCATGCCCTACATCACGGCCTCGATCGTGGTGCAGCTGGCCACCTCGCTCCATCCTTCACTGGCTTCGCTGAAGAAGGAAGGCGAAAGCGGTCGCCGCAAGATCAACCAGTACAGCCGCTATGGCGCTGTGTTGCTGGCACTGGTTCAGGGCTATGCCGCGCTCAAGAGCGCTGATGTGCAGGGCCTTACCGTCCAGGGCGGTCCGCTGTTCTATGTTGCCGGGCTGATCTCGCTGGTTGGCGGCACCATGTTCCTGCTGTGGCTGGGTGAGCAGATCACCTCGCGCGGGATCGGCAACGGCACCTCGCTGATCATCATGGCGGGCATTGTCGCCCAGATGCCGACCTTTGTCGTCAACCTGTTCGAAGGCGGCGCATCGGGTTCGATTGGTGGTCTCACCATCGCATTGCTGGTTGCCACACTGGTGGCGATGATCCTGTTCATCTGTTTCATGGAACGCGCCACGCGCCGCCTGCTGATCCAGTATCCCAAGCGCGCGACGCAAAAGGGCATGATGCAGGCAGATCGCAGCCACCTGCCGCTGAAGCTCAACACCTCGGGCGTGATCCCGCCGATCTTTGCCAGCTCGCTGCTGCTGCTGCCGCTGACGATCACCAACTTCGCCGGCAAGTCGATCGATCCGGAAAGCAAGCTGGGCAGCTTTGTCGTCAGTCTCAACAACTATCTCGGCCACGGCAAGCCCGCCTATATGGCGCTCTATGCGCTGGGCATCATCTTCTTCAGCTTCTTCTACACCGCGGTTGTGTTCAATCCGGAAGAGACGGCGGACAACCTGAAGCGCAATGGCGGGTTCATCCCCGGCATCCGCCCGGGCAAGAACACCGAAAAGTACCTCGATTACGTGCTCACCCGCGTGACCGTGATCGGTGCGGCCTATCTGACCATCGTTTGCGTGGTTCCGGAATGGATCATCGCGCAGACCGGTGTGCGACTGTTCTTCGCCGGCGGCACTTCGCTGCTGATCGTCGTCAACGTTACCGTTGATACGATCACGCAGATCCAGTCACACCTGCTGGCGCACCAGTATGGCGATCTTATCAAGAAGGCGAAACTGAAGGGTCGCCTGCGTTAATCATAATCGGGGGGTTGCGTGAACATCATCCTGCTTGGCCCGCCGGGAGCGGGTAAGGGCACCCAGGCCCAGCGACTGGTTGAGAAGCATGGCATGCGCCAGCTTTCCACCGGTGACATGCTGCGTGCTGCGGTAAAGGCCGGAACGCCGGTTGGCCTGCAGGCCAAGGCGGTTATGGAACGTGGCGAGCTGGTCTCGGACGCGATCGTCTCGGCGCTGATCGGTGAAGAGCTTGATGCGATGGGCCCGGGCACCGGCGCGATCTTTGATGGCTATCCGCGCACCGCTGCACAGGCTGAAGCGCTCGACGGCATTCTTGCAGAACGTGGCCGCACGCTTGATCATGTGATCGAGCTTGAGGTTGACGAGGACGCTCTCGTTACCCGCATCACCGGCCGTTTCACCTGCGCCAATTGCGGCAAGGGCTATCACGATACCTTCGAGCAGCCCAAGCAGGCTGGCGTTTGCGACAAGTGCGGCTCGACCGAGTTCAAGCGCCGTCCGGATGACAATGAAGAAACCGTGCGCACCCGCATGGCCGAATACCGCGCCAAGACCGCGCCGATCCTGCCGATCTATGATGCGCGCGGGATCGTTACGCGGGTGAACGGCATGGCCGAGATGGATCACGTCACGGCGGCTATCGAGCGGGTGTTCGAAGCCTGATCTGGATGTTTGCGGACGCTGCATAATGCGGTAGCACTGGTGGTCCAAAGGATACACCGACCATGCGCGCATATCTGCTTTCGCTTCTCCCGCTGGCCTTCGCTGCCGCTCCGGCCCAGGCCGAATTGGTGCAGCATTCCGACAGCGGCTTCATCGTGCGCGAGATTGCCGAGGTTCCGGCAGACAACTGGGCCAGCTGGGCCGCGCTGACTTCGCCAGCCAAGTGGTGGAACCCCCAGCACACCTGGTCGGGCAAGGCCGAGAACCTCTATATCGACAGTCAGGCGACCGGCTGCTTCTGCGAGCTGATGCCGGTTCCCGAAGGCGCGCCAGAGGGCACCCGCCGCGGCAGCGCCGAGCACATGCACATCATCCAGTCCGCGCCGGGCACCATGCTGCGCATGTCGGGCGCGCTAGGGCCGATGCAGGGTGAGGCGGTAAAGGGCGTGCTGACCATCACCTTCAAGAAGGCGCCCAAGGGCACCCAGATCGTCTGGGAATACGTCATCGGCGGCTATATGCGCTTCAAGCCGGAGCAGATTTCCAAGGCAGTTGATGGCGTGATGGGCGAACAGCTCGGACGGTTGGCGAAATCGCTCGGCGGCGATCTGGTTGCAGCAAAGGAACCCGCCCCCAAGGAAGAGCCGAAGGCAGAAGCTCCGGCGGAGCCAAAGGTGGAAGCTCCAGCCGAAACGCCAAAGGCCGAACCTGCGGTTGTGGCCGAGCCGGTGGCTGGCGGCGCAGTTGAGGCAGAGGCCAAGCCCAAAGAGGCATCGTCCGACATTGCCGCGCAGTTCGACGCTGCGGTTGATGCTCCGGCAAAGCCCGCTCCAAAACCTGCGCCAAAGCCCAAGAAGCCCGCGCCCAAGAAACCAGCGGCCAATTAAACTCAGTGCTTTTACCGGGACCAGCTTGGGTGTAAACAGAGGGCACAGCGATTTCGTTCCGGCCCCGCACAGGTGGCCGGTTGGTGCGCACGTGTTCTGGGCGTTGACACCTCGCGCGAATCGTCCTAAGCGCGCCCCTCACTCGACAATAACGGGTCAGTCCGGCAGGCATTCGCCATCGTGCGTGCCAACCGGGCTTTTCGCCGTTTTGGCGGGTGAAGCGTTGAGATGGAGGGGCGCATTTGTTGCTAACCCTCTGTGGAGCATGGAGAATTAAGTGGCTCGTATTGCCGGGGTAAACATCCCCACCAACAAGCGCGTTATCATCGCGCTCACCTACATTCACGGAATCGGACCCTTCAAGGCGAAGCAGATCGCCACCAAGCTGGGAATCGATCACACGCGTCGTGTGCAGGACCTGACCGATCAGGAAGTGCTTCACATCCGCGAAACCATCGATGCCGAGCACACGGTTGAGGGTGATCTTCGTCGCGACACCGCGATGAACATCAAGCGACTGATGGATCTGGCCTGCTATCGCGGCCTGCGTCACCGTAAGGGCCTGCCCGTTCGCGGTCAGCGCACTCACACCAACGCCCGCACCCGCAAGGGTAAGGCCAAGCCGATCGCTGGCAAGAAGAAGTAAGGCGCGCGCCTCATAGGCTCACCTTACTACCTTCCCGATATACGACAGGATATTCAATATGGCACGCGAACCCCAGCGCATTAAAAAGCGGGAGCGCAAGAACATCACGAGCGGCGTTGCTCACGTAAACGCCAGCTTCAACA
>CANFXW010000047.1 GCA_947451145.1 Sphingomonadaceae bacterium
CAAAGATACAGAAATTCAAGCTTCGCCAGCAATTGATGGCAGAGCTTGGACTGACGGACTGAGGAGGCCGCGATGCGCGTTATTATTACCGGTGCAGCAAGCGGCATTGGCCGAGCCGTAGCAGAACTGCTGGCGGCTGAGGCGGGCGCGCACCAGTTGCTTCTCACTGATCGTGACGGCGAGAGCCTGACGGTTGTGGCCGCTGCGATTGGCTCTGCCGCAGGCACATGTGTAGCTGACCTTTCCAGCGCGGACTGCGGGGAAGTGATCGTTGCGGCGGCGCTTGCCCATATGGGCGGGATAGATGCAGTGGTGAGCAACGCAGGCATCATCGCTGGTGCGCCTCTGGTCGAACAGACGGCGGAACTGTTTGACAAGATCTATGCGATCAACACCCGCGCCACGTGGCTGCTGGCCAAGGCGGCTTACCCCCATCTCGCTGCGAACCGGGGTGCCTTTGTGGCAACAGCATCAATGTCTGCCACGCAGCCGACGCCGGGCCTTGGATTCTATTCATCAAGCAAAGCCGCGCTGCTGATGCTGGTTCGCCAGCTCTCGCTCGAGTGGGGGCAAGAGGGCATTCGCTGCAATACAGTTTCTCCTGGGCCAACCTATACCCCGATGACTGAGGCCGGCTATGCCGATGCAGATCGCCGCGCGGCTCGCGAAGCCATGATCCCTCTGCGCAAGCTGGGCATGGCTGACGACGTTGCCAACGCCATTCGCTTCCTGATTGGCCCGCAATCGAGCCACATCACCGGCATCGACATCCTTGTCGATGGCGGAATGAGCAACAATCTGATGCCTGCAACCGGTGGCGGAACCGGACAGCAAGCCAGCAAATAATTTAAATTTTTCACGGAGAATACCATGCGCCTCGCACGAGTTACCAAAGACGGCAAAGTTGGCTTGGCCGCCCTTTCAGCAGGCAAGATTACCCTTGCCTATGGTGAAGACATTGCGGATCTCGATGCACACATTGCCGCCGGAACGCTAGCAGAAGCGGGCGCCAAGGCTGCAGCAGGAGAAGTTGTGGAAGAGGCCAGCCTCACCTTCCTTTCGCCAATGGTCCGCCCCTCAAAGATCATCTGCATGGGTCTGAATTATCGTGACCATGCCGAGGAAGCAGGTCTTGGCATTCCCGAATTTCCAGTGCTCTTCGCCCGTTTTCCGTCCAGCCTGATCGGCCATGGTGCGCCGATTATTCTGCCCAAGGTTTCCAGCCAGCTCGATTGGGAAGCCGAACTGGTGGCGGTACTGTCAAAGGGTGGCAAGAACATCGCCGAAGCTGATGCGCTGGATCATGTCGCAGGCTATTCTGCGTTTAACGACGGATCGATCCGCGATTACCAGACGCGAACCCCGCAGTGGACCGCAGGCAAGAACTTCGATGATACCGGTGCATTCGGTCCATGGCTGGTGACGCCGGACGAATTGCCCGCTGGCGCGGCTGGCCTCAAGATCGAGTGCCGGGTGAACGGGCAGGTCATGCAGAGCTCCAACACGGACAAGCTGATCTTCAACGTTGCTCGCACCATTTCGCTGCTCTCCACCTTTATGACTCTGGAAGCTGGTGATGTGCTGGTCATGGGTACGCCCGGCGGTATTGGTCTTGCCCGCAATCCGCCGATCTTCATGAAGGCAGGGGATGTCTGCGAAGTCGAAATCGAAGGAATCGGCCTGCTCAGCAATCCGATTGTCGCCGAATAATGGCGTAATTCCTTAGGTCAAAATTGCCGACTGATTAGCAGGAGAGAGAGATGAAACGCCCTAACGTTTTGGCCGTCCATTCCATAGACCATTTCGCGCTTGAAGTTCCCGATCTGGAAGTAGCGCGCCGCTTTTATGAGGCGTTTGGTCTTGACGTACGCGATGAAGAAGGCGGTCTCGCGCTCTACACGGCTGGTCACTCTCATTGTTGGGGACGTCTCTTCAAAGCTGCGGCAAAGCGTTTGCATTACATCAGTTTCGGTATCTTCACCGATGATGAATTGGCCTTCTCAACCCATCTGGATACGCTGGGCGCAAAGCGAATTTCCGCGCCAGCAGGTGCAAACGCGGCAGGTATTTGGTTCGAAGGCTTCGATGGTTTACCGCTCAATATCCGCGTTGGTGAAAAGTGCTCCCCAAATGCTAAGACGCGTTTTGAGACAATTTCTACGCCAGCAGGAAAATCGGGGGCGGTCTTCAATTCGGCTGCGCCAAAGGTCTATCCACGCAACCTTTCCCACTTTGCCATTTACACATCAGACGTCATCTCGGCGACCGCATGGTATGACAAAGTGTTGGGCTTGCGGCTATCCGATGGAAGCGGCCCGGTTGTAGCGTTCCTGCACGGCGCGCATGGGAGCGATCACCATCTGTTTGCCTTGGTTGGCTCTACCCATCGCGGGATGCACCATGCAAGCTGGGATGTTGGATCTTTCCAAGAGGTTGGCCTCGGATCAGCGCAAATGTTCCGTGCCGGCTTCAAGGAAGGTTGGGGCGTTGGCCGACACGTTCTGGGCGGCAACTATTTTTATTATGCGCGCGACCCATGGGGCAGCTATTGCGAGTTTTCGGCGGACATTGATTATATTCCAGCCGATTGCGAATGGCCTGCAGCCCAGCATTCGCCGGAAGACAGCTTCTATTTATGGGGGCCGGACGTTCCATCCGAACTGGTTACCAATTTTGAACCTGGAGCACCCGCATAATGACAACATTTGTTCTGATGCATGGCGGCGGCATGGGTGGCTGGACTTGGAAGTTCTGCCGCGAGATTTTGGAGGCCAAAGGCCACAAGGTCTATACCCCCACCTTCACCGGCTTTGGCGAGCGCGAACACCTCATCAGCCGCAGTGCAGACAATGCTGTGCATGTGCTCGATGTGGTCAATGTCCTGAAATATGAAGAGCTGACCGACGTGGTACTGGTCGCCCATTCCTATGCCGGAACGGTGGCACCGGGCGTTCTGGCGCAAGTCGGAGACCGCGTCTCCCGCGTGATTTTCCTCGATGCGATCATTGCCCATGCCGGGGAACGCATTGCCTCGCTGATGGGATTTGCCAGCGAAGCAGAAGCGGCCGGGCTTGATGCCATGCTGGAGGCGGGTGAAGGCCCGATCGGTTCCGGCGTCCATCTGCAACAGCGCGAAATGGCCAAGACCCATCCGCACATGATGGATCGGGATCGCGAGAAATGGCTGCTCGACCATCTGTCGGATCAGCCGATGCGCGCGACCAGCTGCGCTATTGCGGTCGGTGCGGAGTCAATCACTCACCCCGCAGACTATGTCGCCGCCCAGCACACCATCATGGGCGCCATGCACAATCGTGCCCGTGCGCTCGGCTGGCCCGTGCATGAACATCCGGGTGACCACGCCTTCAATGTTGGTGACCCTGAGGGCGTCTGCGATATCATCCTGAAGATTGTCGGCTGATGGATATTTCAGGACTGTTTTCGGTCAAGGGCCGCGTTTCTCTGGTCACCGGAGGAAGCGCTGGAATCGGCCGCATGATCGCCACCGGGTTCGCCGCAGCGGGTGCGCGCGTTTATATTTGCGCACGCAATGCTGAAAAGGTTGCCAGTGCCGCTGCCGAGATTCCCGGTGAAGTCATTGGCCTTGCTGGCGACGTTTCCACCGCTGAAGGCATCGACAAGCTGGTCGCTGAAATCACCAAGCGCGAACCGGCCCTGCACATTCTGGTCAACAACGCCGGAACTTTGTCTGATGCGCCGATCGATGATTTCAGCGAAGACCAATGGGACAGCGTTCTTGACCTCAACCTGAAAACGCCGTTCTTCCTGTTGCAAAAGTTGCTGCCGCTGTTGCGCGCCGGTGGCAGCGCAGAGCGTCCATCATCGGTGATCAACATCGGTTCGGTTGGAGCGCTCAAGATCGGCCCACGCGAGGTTTACAGCTATCAGGCCTCCAAAGGTGCAATCCACTGGCTGACCAGGTCTCTGGCCAAAAAGCTGGCGGCAGAAAACATTACCGTGAACGCGATTGCACCTGGTTTCTTTGAAAGCGACATGACCGTCATTACCGATGACGCGATGCGCAAGATGGTGGAATCCGCCGTCCCGCGGGGCCGCACTGGTACGCCTGAAGATGTGGCCGGAGCGGCAATCTATCTTGCCTCGAGAGCAGGTGCCTACGTCACGGGATCGGTCCTTGCCGTTGAAGGTGGGCTCTCGATATGAGCCAGGCCCATTTCGTCGCCATCGGCGGAACAACCCGGTCTGGCAGCTCGACCGAACGCGCGCTGGCTGCCGCTTTGGGATTTGCCGAAGCCCGCGGTGCAAAGATCACGCTGCTCGGCGCCGAGGCCATTGCATTGCCACACTATGCCCCGGAAAAGCCGGATCGTAGCGACGAAGCGCGCCATCTGGTGGCAACAATCCGAAGCGCTGACGCAATCATCATCGGTTCGCCGGGTTATCATGGGGCCATATCTGGCCTGGTCAAAAATGCGCTGGATTATGTTGAAGATATGAGCCGAGATGATCGCTGCTACCTTAGCGGAATTCCGGTTGGCTGCCTTGCAACCGCGGCAGGATGGCAAGCCGCAGTGGCGACCATGACCCAGTTGCGCACAATCGTTCATGCGTTGCGCGGATGGCCAACCCCGATCGGCGTAGCGATCAACAGCATTCCTGGACCTGATGGCGGCGATCCTGTCGCCGCCGAGGCGGTTCAAAGCCAACTCAGCTTGATGATCAATCAGCAATTCGAATTCCTGCGCGCTTAACGCACCACCCTGTCTGGCGATAGGTGATCAGATCCAAGGTCGCTCTGAAAAGAGTCCGGAATTCTGGGAAAGTTGTGAAGCATGGATTTTGACCTCACCGAAGAACAGGCTGCGTTTCGCGACATCGTGCGCCGTTGGGTGAACGCCGAGCTTCCCAAGGACCTTATGCGAAAGCTTGAAGCCGACGAGGAAAATTACCCCTTTCCGATCTGGGAAAAGCTGAAGGAGCAAGGTTTCTTCGGCATCGGAATTCCGGAAGAATACGGCGGCCTTGGCGGCGATGTGATCATGCAGATGATTTTTGCCCGGGAAATGGCGCGCACTGCGGGTGGCCTCCTGTGGGTCTGGGGCCTTACCTCGTTCGGCGGAGCCAAGCTGCTTACCGTGGCGGGAACCGAGGAACAGCGACAGAAGTGGCTTCCACAGATGGCTGCTGGCAACCTGCGTGTTTCCCTGTCGATGACCGAACCCGGCGGTGGAACCGATGTGCTTGGCGCGATGCAGACTTTTGCCGACAAAGTCGATGGTGGCTGGCTCATCAATGGCGCCAAGATGTGGACCACGGGTGCCAAGGCTGCCGATAAGTTGTTGCTCTTGGCACGTTCCGATCGCCAAGCAGAGAAGAAACATCACGGCCTCACTGCATTTTTCGTCGATGCGAAAGCGCCCGGGATCACCTCCACCCTTCTGCCCAAACTTGGCATGCGTGGGATGGGAAGCTGCTCTGTTATTTATGACAACGTATTCGTCCCTGATAGCGACGTTCTAGGCGAACCACATCAGGCATGGAAAGCTATGCTGCCCAGCTTGAACAACGAACGCATCATGGTTGGCGCGCAGTGTCTGGGTTCGATCGACGGCATCCTCGAGGACGCGTTGGATTACATGAAACAGCGTCAAGCATTTGGCAGACCCATCGGGCAGTTCCAGATCCTTCAGCATTATGCGGCTGATATCGCAACGTCACAGAAGCTGGTCGAGTTGCTGCTTTACAATGTGGCATGGATGCAGGCCAAGGGACTGCCTTGCGGCAATGAGGCGAACATGCTCAAAATGGTCGCAACCGAACGCGCGGTCGAAGCTGCGGACCTGGGCATCCAGATTATGGGTGGGATGGGCTATTCCACCGAGACCGACATGCAGCGCTATTGGCGCGATCTTCGCATCCTGCGCATGACGCCGATCTCGAATGAAATGGTGCGCAACACCATTGCCGAAAATCTCGGCCTGCCGCGCTCGTTCTGAAAAGGCCATTTCGATGGAGGAACTCCCACCCGCCCCCGCTGTTGCCGGCACCTCGCTGGATGGCACTAAGCTGCTCACGATCACAGCGGAAGAAAACGCCGCGCTGTGTCGTTCGACCGGGGTGGAGCCAACCGCAGATGGCTCTGCGCACCCGATCTATTATTACATCGCCACACAGGTCGCGATGGGCAAGACCGTGGCGGGCATTTGCGAAACCTGTGAGTTCGATGTCGAGGATGGCCCGATGATGGGGTCATCCGGCGTGCGCTTTTCTGCGCCGCTGATGGTCGGCGAAAGCTACAAGGTAACCGGCGAAATTCTAAGTCTGGTGCGGAAATTGAGCCGCAAGTTGGGGGTGATGGACGTGCTGACCTATCGCTTGCGCCTGCACCCGGCAGCGGGCGGGGATGCCGTGCTGGAAACCGACAACGTCTGGGTTCTCCCGCGCAAGGAGCTGGCGGCATGAGCTATTCAGTCGGCGATGCCCTCCCCCCTTTCGTCATTCCCGCCGCCAGTCCCGATGCCATGAAGCAGTGGGCCGTCTTCCTCGCCGATCCCAATCCGATCCATCTCGATGTAGCGGTGGTGAAGGCCAAGGGCCTGGGCGACAAGCGGATCAATCAAGGCCCGATGAACGTCGCCTTCATGATGAACATGCTGCTGGCAGCCTTTCCCGGGTGCCGCATCGAAGCCATGGATTCGCGTTTCCTCGACAACGTTTATGAAGGCGATCACCTGACCGCCTCTGGAACGGTGACGGCGGTTGATGGCAACCGGGTGTCTTGCGAATTCACTCTCGATGTTTTGGGCCGCGGAACGGTCAACAGCGGCACCGCCACTCTTGTTATCTAACTTTAGGAGACTTCTGATGCCAAGCGGACCTTTTGCCCATGTATGCATGGTTATTCGCGACCTCGATAAAGCCGTCGAAGACTGGACAAAAATCCTGCGTGTCCTTGATCCGGAATCGCTGGAAAAACGCATCGTCCGTTATGACGAGTTTTCAAGTGGTGAAGATGTTGGGATGAGGTGGGCCACCTTCGTCAATGAAAACTCGACAGAAATCCAGTTGATTCAGCCGGGCCCAGGCACACCTATGGGGCGTCGACTTGAAAAGGTAGGTGAACATGTCCACCATCTGTGCTTCACCACCGACGACGTTCCCGCTGCTATGGCGAAGCTCAAGGCCGAAGGCATCAGCCTGCCTGGCGACGGCGAAACCTACAACGATCCCGACATGACCTGGCAGAAGTGGTCTTGGGTCGGCGCGCAGTCGACACATGGCTGCCTGATCGAAGTTGCCTCACCTTATGAAAGCCATAACGACGGCAAGTGGCATCACGCGCCGGAGAAGTTCGCCTATAAGGGGCCCGGCGAGCATCCCAGCCACGCTGAAACCGTGCCGATCACGGCCGGCTGATTTGTCTGGAACAATCGTCCGGTTGAAAGGGGATGGATTGGAACTGGTTGGCGAAGCCTTTGGCGATCCGTCAGCTCCACCCATCCTCTTTTTTCATGGCGGCGGACAAAGCCGCAGCGCTTGGCGAGGGTCGGCCCGGATCGTCGGTGCAGCCGGCTACTATGGCGTAACCATCGATCTGCGCGGCCATGGTGAAAGCGATTGGGCGGCGGATGGTGATTATCTGCTCGATGCCTTCGGGCGCGATGTCGAACAGTTGCTTTATCAATATGAGCGCCCGGTAACACTGGTCGGCGCTTCGCGCGGTGGACAAGCTTCGCTGGTAGGCGGCTCGCGGCATCGAGACCGGGTAAGGCTGGTGATGCTGGCCGATGTGGCGCCTTTGATGCGTGACGATGGTGTGGATGGTATCCGCGCCTTCTTTGCCGAAGGTGCGGCTGGTTTCGACAGTCTGGATCAGGCTGCAGATTCGCTGGCCCGTCACCTTGAGCAACCGCGCATGAAAGATGCCTCACGCCTCGCCCGGTCAATGCGGCAGGATGCGGCCGGGCGCTGGCACTGGCGCTGGGACCCTGCGACCGGTAATGTGGAGTTTCTGCATCCTCCGAGCGAGGGCGAAGCCATTCTTGCCGCGGCAGCGCGGATCACCTCACCCATCGTTCTGGTGCGCGCCGAACTGAGCCACCTGCTGACCGATGAGGGCGTAGATCGTTTCTATGAACTAACCCCGCAGTTACAGGTGGTCACAGCCATGGGTGTCGGTCATATGTTCACCGCAGATCGCAATGATGGTTTTGCCGCCGATTTGCTGGACTGGCTGGCAAAAGTGCCGGAGAGGATTGCGCTATGACCAAGCGTGCGGCTTTTGTGATCGGTGCGACCGGCGGGCTTGGCAGGGCTAGTGCATTGGCTCTGTCGCGTGATTGGGACGGCGTGGCGATTGGCTATCACTCCAGTCCCGGCAAAGCCGAGCAGGTGTCAGCTGAACTGGCCCCGGGATGCGAAGGATGGCCGGTTCATTGTGATCTGATCGACAGCGCATCTGTTGCCTCTGCCATTGCCGGAGCAAAAGCGCATTTTGGCCACCTTGGCACCGTGGTCTTCGCGTCTGGCGTCGCTATCGAACAGCCGTTCGTCAGCAAGATCAATGAAGCGCAATGGCGTGAGGTGTTCGAAACCGAGTTGATCGGCCTTACCCGCGTTGTCGCCGCCACCCTACCGATATTTCGCGAACAGGGCGGTGGCAATTTCGTGATCGCTGTGTCGGTCGCCAACTATGCTTTTCCGCCCGGCGACGCGCTTTCATCGGTCCCCAAGGCAGCGATGGAATCGCTGGGCCGGGCGATCGCCAAGGAGGAAGGCCGCCACGGCATTCGCGCCAATATGGTCGCTCCCGGGATTATCGATGCCGGCCTTGGATCAAGCTATCTGCAGAACATGTACACCCCGCAAATCTGGGAAGCACAGCGCAAGAAGATTGCGCTGCAATCTTTCGGATCAGGCGAAGACATTGGCGAGGCGGTTGCCTTCCTTGCCTCGGATCGGGCGCGTTACATCACCGGACAAACGCTAATCGTCGATGGAGGATTCAGTCTGTGAGCGAAGCAAATCACGCCCGCGTGTTGGTATTTCTGGATGCCTTCCATGTCGCAGGGACGCCCGATTTTGGCAGCCTAGCCAGTCATTTTGCCGCGGATGGCTATTATCAACCACTGGTTCCGGCAACTGACCGGATCGTCGGCCGCACCGCCATCGCCACTGCGCTCGAAAAGCAGTACCAGACCTATTACGAATGCGTCTGCGAAATCCATGCCTCTGCCGCAATGGGTCGCTTCGTTTTCACCGAGAGGACCGATCACGTCACTCTCCATGCCGAAGACAAAAAGGTCGGCTCGCGCGTCTGTGCCGTTTTCGAATTCAATGAAGCTGGCGAGATTGCGGGCTGGCGGGAATATTGGGACACGGGCGATGTGATGAAGCAGATGGGCATTTCCGCCGAAGATCTTGCGGCGGCGATGTAAGCCGATGCTGACGATCCATCACCTCAACAATTCGCGCTCGCAAAAGATTGTCTGGCTGCTCGAAGAGCTTGAGCTGGCGTACGAACTGGTCAGCTATCAACGAGATCCGGTTACGCTGATGGGGCCGCCAGCGCTCAAGGCACTGCACCCGCTGGGGAAATCTCCTGTGCTGGACGATAGCGGGCAATTGCTCAGCGAATCCGGGGCCATTACGCAATATCTGCTTTCGCGCTACGGCAATGGACGGCTTGCGCCCGATCCCTCGGGTCCGGATCACCTGCGCTTTCTGGAATGCCTGTATTTTGCCGTTTCGGCGGGCATGAATCCGATCATGATCAAGGTCTATGCCAGCGCCTTCAAACTATCCGGCAGCGCAATGGATCTGGCCGCGACGACAGAGCTAGAATGCGCTTTGAACTACATCGAAACCCTGCTGGGCGATGGGGACTGGCTGATGGGCGACCTGTTCACCGCTGCAGATATCCAGATGAGCTTCATCCCCGAACTGGCCCGCGCCATTGGCGTTGCGGGCGATCACCCAAGAATCGACGCCTGGCAAAAGCGGCTTTACGCCCGCCCCGGCTTCCACCACGCCATCGCGCGCGGTGGAGCCTATGACTATGCCGCGCCGATCTGAAACCCACTTCCAATTGCCCGTCGCATCTGCCGCAACAGCAGACGTGAAAAAGGGGAGATCTGCTGACCTCCCCTTCCCCCTCTCCAGAACTAAAAATTCTTACTTGTAAGGATCAACCGGCTGCGGTGCCTGAATCACTTCCAGATCGATCAACATCGAGAGCACGTCCGAGATCGAATAGATATGGACGATCTTGTCGCCTTCGAACTTGATCCAGCTGAACCACAGCACGTCGAGCTGATTGCCGGTCGGCTCCACACCCATGTACGGGCCGCCAGTGTGAAAGCCATGGTGATGGCACAGCACGCAGATTTCGTTTTCGCCGCTGCCCCAGGCCTTCAGGGTGCGATAGAGGCTGGGCGGGAATGTGGTGTAAAGCGCCTTGGGCGAAGTTGACCATTCCGCGAACGTGCCAAGATCGGGACGGTTCGGGTTATCATAGGTCATCTTGTCGGTATTCATGTAGCGGTCGAAACCGCCCCAGTCGCCCGCGTTGAGTGCAACGTGCAGGTCCATCCACTGATTGACCATGAATGCCTGCCGATCGGTCAGGCCGCCCGTGATTTCGGCGCGCTTGGCTGGCGAAAGCGAAAAGTCCTCAAGGGTAAAGGGCGGAAGTCCGGCCATAGGTAATCTCCAAAATTGGGCCGACGATATGCGGCATGGGCTTGATCGATCACAAGCACGTGATCAAGTTCACATGCGCTTTTCTTGCCTGCAGCCTCCAGTGCAACCTACCATTGGGAAGGCCTTTGATTTTGTCTCGCTGATAGCACCACATCAAACAAAGAAAGCAGCGGAGAGACAAGAAACATGGCACTTTCACTAGGCGAAATGTCCGACCGGTTCGAGATTCAGGATCTGCTCGTTGGCTATTGTTATGCGGTCGATGACAAGGATTTTGACGCGCTGGACCAATATTTCACCGAAGATGCGGTGATTGATTACAGCGAAATGGTGGGCGTCAAAGGATCGCTGGCCGATATCAAGGCCTTCCTGCGTGCGAGCCTTGGGCCGATCCCGATGGCGCAACACGCGGTGATGACGACCCAATACAAGTTTGATGGTGACACTGCCGAAACCAAAACCGTCTGTCACAACCCGATGGTTGTGCCCGGTGACGACGGTGAACCGCAAACCATCTTCTTCGGCCTTTGGTACCTTCACACGTTCCGCAGAACGGCCGATGGCTGGAGGATCTCGAGCCTGTATGAAAAGAAGGCCTACAATCACAACTTGCCTGAATATGTGAAGGCAATGACGGTATGAAATTCCTTAATCGGCTGCTGGCCCTAATCCTGCTGCTCCTTGCAGGCGGCTTGCTGTGGATTGGCGGGCAGTTGCTGATTGCCGCTGGCTCACCCTATTATGTGCTCGCTGGATTGCTGCTGGCGGCCACAGCATGGCTACTGTGGAAACAGGCGGCCAAAGCGCTTCAGGTTTTTGCCGCGCTCTGGGGTGGAACACTTGCCTGGGCCCTTTGGGAGTGTGGCCTGAATGGCTGGGCGCTGGCGGGCAGACTTGGTTTGCTCTCGGCAATCGGCCTGTGGCTGCTGACCCCCTGGGTACGCCAATCACTGGGGATTGCGAAATCG
>CANFXW010000048.1 GCA_947451145.1 Sphingomonadaceae bacterium
GCGTAACGGTCGCGACTCAGCAGGCCGCCGCCTTGGCGTGAAGAAGTTCGGCGGTCAGGAAGTGATCGGCGGCAACATCATTATCCGCCAGCGCGGCACGCGCGTCTATCCGGGCGCCAATGTCGGCATGGGCAAGGATCATACCCTGTTTGCGCTTACCGCCGGCCGCGTGCGTTTCCACGATGGCAAGCAAGCCCGCAAATACGTCTCTGTCGATATGGCAGAGGCCGCCGAATAATCGGACAGTCAATGACAGGCTGTCCTTGACGGGACAGCCCCCAGCCGGAGCATCATGATTCCGGCATGACAAGAGGGAGAGGGGCAAACCCGTCTCCCTTTTTTCGTCTCTCCCTCAGCACATGTTCCGATTCGCACCGCGCTGGCGGAGCAATCGGGCGCAAACGTAATGCGCCTGTCATGTGCCCGCTCTAGCGGGGCACTGCGGGGCTCGGGCTAGAGAAGCCCAGAGAGGAAGACGACGATGTTCATTCGCAGCGAAAGGCTGTTTTTGCGGCCCGGCTGGCCCGAGGACTGGAACGAGATTTTCGCGCAGATCGCCGATGAGGCGGTGGTGCGGAACCTGAGCCAGGTGCCTTGGCCCTATACCCCTGAAGCAGCGCACCAGTTTGCCGGATTGCCGCAGGATCCGCGCTGCCCTCATTTCCTTGTCACCCTGCCGGGCGCAGAGGGCGCGCGGCTGGTCGGCTGTGTTGGCCTGAAGAGCTCACCGATTGGCGCGGAGCTGGGTTACTGGTTCGGGCGCGAATTCTGGAACCGCGGTTTTGCCACCGAAGCCACCAGCGCCGTGCTCAAGCTCGCCAAGACGCTCGGTCACCGCGAGCTCAGCGCCTGGCACTTCCTCGACAATCCGGCTTCGGACCGGGTGCTGCGCAAGGCCGGATTCAAGCCGACCGGGCGGGTCGAGCGGCGCTATAGCCTCGCACGGGGCGGCATGGCCGATTCGGCCGAGCAGGCGATCACGCTGGGTGATGCCAGCGACTGTGACGGCGAAGACGACGGGATGGGATACAAGCGAGCCGCTTGATCCCTAACCGGCGGCCGGCTCAAACTGAGCCGCTGCTATCAGCGCCCGGTCATCCTGATTCCACGGGTGGAAACCCGGCAAGAAATAGGCGATCCAAGCCGGGATCAGGCGGCGCAGCACGCCCGGTGTGCCGAACAGATACCACATCACGCGCACCCGGGCCTTCCAGCCCGTGATGCCGTCCTGCTTCAGCAGATCGAGCGTGTCGCGGATGCGGTGGCCGACGAAATTCTTGGTGATCGTCAGCATCATGATCGATTTCAGCATCCAGCGTTTGCGGCGGGGCCATGCCTTGGTGGCGTGGAGGTAAGTGTCATAGGCGACAGCCTTGTGCTCGATCTCCTCCACCGCATGCCAGCGCCACATCGCGGCGACATCGTGATCGGCATGGGCCATCAGGTCAGGGTTGCTCAGCAGCAGGTGAGCCATGATCGCGGTGAAGTGTTCCAGCGCCATGGTCGCCGCGAGATTGATAATCGGCGGGCGGCCCTTGGTCATGTCGAGCATCTTGGTCACATGGGCGTCGATGCCCGACATGTCATAGCCGACATCGGCCGCCGCGCGGTTGAAGGCGAGGTGCTCGCGGCTGTGATTGACTTCCTGTTTGATGAAATCGCGAATCTCGGCCTCGAGCCGGGGCGGCGTGCCATCGCGGAAAGCCTTGACCGATTCGATGAAGAACGCCTCGCCGCGCGGGAAGGTAGCAGACAGCGCATTGTGCCAGGCGTTGGCGATCGGATCATTGATCCATGCACGCTCCGGCCTGGCCTTGCGGTTAAAGCGCAGGTCGCGCACGATAATTCCGGTACTGGCAGCCATTGGTTCGACTTCCGCTGCGATGGTGCTATGGGCGTTCATGGTCTTCAATCTAGTGTAACTTACATCGATGTCAATAAGGCGCCGTCTCACCCAGGAAGAAAGCCGCACCGCTGCGATGGAAGCGGCGCGCGCGCTGCTGATCGAGGCGGGTCCGCAGGCGGTTACGTTGAAGGCAGTGGCCGGGCGCATCGGGCGCACGCACGCCAACCTGCTCCACCATTTCGGTTCGGCCTCCGGCTTGCAAAAAGCGCTGGCAGAGCACCTTGCGGGCACGATCTGCCACACCATCGCGCAGGCCGTGATCGCCAGCAGGTCGGGCGTTGGCAGTCCCCGCGATGTTGTCGACCTGACGTTCGACGCCTTTGACAAGGAAGGCGGCGGCGCGCTGGCGAGCTGGATGCTGCTTTCAGGCAACGAAGACGCGCTCGATCCCATCGTCGATGCTATCCACGATCTGGTCGATGAGCTGCACGATTTCGGCTCCGGATCTATGCGTGAAGTGACGCTGAGTCTGGTGCTGATGGCGCTCGGCGATGCCCTGATGGGTGAACCGCTCAGCCAGGCGCTCAATCTGCCGCGCCACGCAGCGCGCGATCAGGCGGAAAAGATTTTGGTTGAAGCCGCTTTGAAGGCGGGTTTGCTCGCCAGCGAGAGCTAATCGGCAGCGAGCCAATCCGGGCGCAGATCCGGTGCCATGTCCTCAACCCTCAGATGATCGACAGCCAGCCCGAGCGCCGGATAGGCCACACGCTGCCGCGCCGGGTCTGAGCGGTCCAGCGGCACCACCACCAGCCGCCGATTGACCTTCTGTCGCCAGTTCATCCGCGCGGTGTTTTCCTGGCCCACATAACAGCCCTTGGAGAACGAAACGCCGTTCAGTTCGGCTGCATTGCATTCGAGCCACAATAGGTCGGCCAGTTCCGCCGCGCCTTCGCAGACACCGAGCGAGAGGCGGTGCGCGAGCCAGGCCTCTTCAGTCGCCTCGCCTTCCGCCGCACCAATCCAGCGCGTGCCCAGCGCGGGCAGGCGGGGGTCATTGCCTTGCGGCTCTTCGCGCCAGTGGACGGCGAGCGCATCATCGCGAGCGATCACGATCTTGCGGCGCAGGCGGTACATCGAAAGCCGCCTGATCAGCGCGTCAGCGGCAACGGCCTCGCAATCGACCAGCAGGTCTGCGCCTTGCTCCCAGATCAGGAAATCGGCGATCACTTTGCCCTGCGGCGTGAGCAACGCGGCCCAGACGGGAAGCGTACCGCCGACATCATTGGTCACCAGTCCTTGCAGAAAGCCGCGCAGGTCTTCGCCGGGTTCACTGGCGGACAGGCGGATCACGGCGCGATTTATCAGGCGGGTTGCGGTCATGGGTGACAGATAGGCACCAGCCTGACTAAAGGGAAGGCATGACGAATCTTACCATCCGCCGCCCCGATGACTGGCACGTTCACCTGCGCGATGGCGAGGTGCTGAAAGGTGTTGCCCCGTGGACCGCACGCCAGTTCGCCCGGGCCATCGTGATGCCCAACCTTTCGCCCCCGGTGACCAGCGTTGCCCTGACGGAGGCCTATCGCGACCGGATTATTGCTGCTCTGCCAGCGGGTTCAGACTTTACCCCGCTGATGACCTGCTATCTGACCAACACCAGCGATCCCGACGAGGTCGAGCGCGGTTTTGCCGCTGGCGTCTTCACGGCGGCCAAGCTCTATCCCGCCCACGCCACCACTGGTTCTGCCCACGGCGTTACCGATATCGCCAATATCCGCGCCGTGCTCGAGCGGATGGAGAAGATCGGCATGATGCTCTGCGTTCATGGCGAGGTGACCGATCCGGCGGTTGACATCTTTGACCGTGAGGCGGAGTTTATCGAGCGGGTGCTATCCCCGCTGCTGCGCGATATGCCCGGGCTGAAGGTGGTGTTCGAACATATCACCACCGCCGATGCCGTCGCCTTTGTCGATGCCAGCGGCGTGAATGTTGCCGCGACGATCACCCCGCAGCACCTGCACATCAACCGCAACGCGATGTTCGCCGGGGGGCTGCGGCCGCACGCCTATTGCCTGCCGGTCGCCAAGCGCGAGCGGCACCGGCTGGCGCTGCGCAAGGCGGCCTGTTCCGGTTCGGCCAAGTATTTCCTTGGTACCGACTCAGCCCCCCACGCCATCGCCGCCAAGGAATCGGCTTGCGGCTGCGCCGGGATTTTCAACGCGCCTTTCGCGCTCGAAAGCTATGCTCAGGTCTTCGAGGAAGAGGGTGCGCTGGACCGGTTCGAGGCCTTTGCTTCGGAAAACGGACCACACTTCTATGGTCTGCCGCTGAACGAAGGCACGGTGACATTGGAAAAGGCGGAAGTCGAAGTGCCCGCCGCGATCGATGCCAATGGCACCAGCGTCGTCCCCTTCCACGCCGGCACGACGCTCGGCTGGCGCTTTATCGGTTAGCGCGGCGCCGGTTCAGCAGATCGGCGACAAACAGCGCCGCCGCCGCCCAGATCAGCACGAAAGACCCGAGCTGGATCGGGCGCAGCGGCTCGTGGAACACGAATATGCCGAGTATGAAAACCAGTGTCGGCGAGAGAAACTGGACAAAGCCCAGCGCCGAATAGTCCATCCGCCGTGCCGCGGTTGCGAACATGACGAGTGGCGCAGCAGTGATGATGCCGGAGGCTGCAAGCAGCGGATCGATCTTGGCAACCGCATTTGTCAATTGTCCGCCTGTCCCTTGGGTGTAGTGCGCGATAATCAGGATGCCAGGGATGAACAGCAGCATCGTTTCGATGGTCAGCCCCGCGAGTGACTCAACCGGTGCGACCTTGCGCACCAGCCCATAGCCGCTGAAAGACACGGCGAGCGACAGGCTGATATAGAGCATGTCCAAGGCCCCAAAAGCGAGCAAGGCCACCCCGATTGCTGCCAGCATAACCGACTGCCATTGCCGCCTTCCCAGCTTTTCGCCCAGGAACAATGTGCCAGCCAGCACATTGGCCAGCGGATTTATGTAATAGCCAAGGCTCGCCGCCAGAGCGTGGCCGCGTTGGATGGCCCAGATGTAAAGCAACCAGTTGATCCCGATCAGTACGGAGCTGGCGCAAAGGATCGCAAGCGTGCGGGGACTGGTAATCGCGCGGCGGACAGCCTGCCACTCCTGACTGATGGTCACCAGAAGTAGACAGAACGGCAGGGTGAAAACAATCCGCCAGCCAACAAATTCGAACGGGTGGATGCCGCGCAAAAGGTGGAGGTAAAGCGGCAGCAGGCCCCAGATGAAATAGGCACCCAAAGCGAAGGGCAATCCGCTGCGCAAGCGATTGGCGATAGGCTGGGGGTTCTGCGTCACGATGGGCCTGCGCCTAGCCGTGCCTGCGCTTTTTCGCAAATTTAACCTTGTGCGGCGATAAGGCTGGCGATGAGCCGCGCTTTGCCGCCCCTATTGATCAGCCTGGCACTGGCCGGAGTCCTCTCCGGTTGCGCCCGCACCGCTGCCCCAGAGGCAGACGATACGACCGATCCGGTCGTGGCGGACGCACTGTCCGACCCGCTGATGACCGATCCTGACCTTGCGACGCAGAACCGCGTTGGCGCTCTGTTGACCGGCGGCGGCGTGCCTTCGGCGCAGATCCCGCTCGAAGTGGTGAGCGATGAGGTGCGTGCCGCGGCAAAGGCGGATGCGGCCAGCTTGCTGGGTAGTGATCCCGGCACTGCGCCTGCTGCGACGGGAACAGACGGGGCCAAAGCAGGCGAGACGGCGCTGCTATCATGGCGGCAGAATTTCAAGGTTGAGCCCTGCGCCTCCCGCGTCGGCTGGACCTTCGGCTGGGCGTCAAAAATGCCTGCCGCCATGCCGGTCTATCCGCGTGGCCATGTGCAGGAGGCCTTGGGCAACAGCGAAAACGGCTGCACCATCCGCGCGCTCAATTTCCGCGTGGCTGTTTCTGCCGAGGATGTGCTGGCGTTCTACAATGCTTCCGCCCGCAAGGCCGGTTTCAAGCCCGAACACCGCGCCGATGGCGATGCCCATGCGCTGATCGGCAAGAACGGAGCTGCGGGATTTGCCGTCTATGTCCGGCCCGGGCCACAGGGTATGAGCGACGTCGATCTGGTGACCAACGGGCTTTAAAGCCTATTCCGCCCGCAGACCCACGCCGATGTTGGCGCGCGGCTGTTCCATTTCCGATGATGTCACCGGATAGGCGCAATAATCCGCCGCATAGAATGACGAGGGCCGGTGGTTGCCTGAAAGGCCGACGCCGCCAAACGGGGCAGACGAGCTGGCACCGGTTGTCGGGCGGTTCCAGTTGACGATACCGGCGCGGACATTGGCCCAGAAGCGGTTGTATTCCTGCGGCGTTCCGCCAACCAGTGAAGCCGTCAGGCCAAAGCGGGTGTTGTTGGCCTCGGCAATCGCGGCGTCGAAATCATTCACCTTGATCACCTGCAGCAGCGGTCCGAACAGCTCTACATCGGGGCGTTCTGCCATCGCGGTGGTATCGATAATCGCGGGCGAGAGGAACGGGAGGTTCTTGTCGGCACGGACCAGATGCTTGATCGGCCGGCCGCCATTCGACAGCAGGTAGACGAAGCTTTCGGCGAGGCCATCGGCGGCAGCATTATCGATCACCGGGCCCATGAAGGGGGCAGGATCGTCAAACGGCGCGCCAACGATGATGCGGTCGGCCAGCCGCTTCACTTCATCGATCACGGCATCGTACATCGTATCCCTGATGATCAAACGCCGCGCCGCGCTGCAGCGCTGGCCGGACGAGCTGAACGCCGATTGCACCACCAGCGCGGCGGCGTCGGATATCTTCGGCGTGTCCCAGATGACAATCGGGTTGTTGCCGCCCATTTCCAGTGCAACGATCTTGTCGGGCCGGGTGGCGAGCTTGCGGTTGATGGCGATGCCGGCGTGGGCCGAACCGGTGAACAGCACCCCGTCGATCCCGTCATGGGCGACCAGTTCCTGCCCCTCTTCGGGGCCGCCGACCAGCAATTGCACGACAGCGGCCGAAATCCCGGCGCGGTGGAAACAGCGCAGCAGGAATTCGCCCGAGGCAGGTGCTTTTTCACTCGGCTTGAACACCACGACATTGCCGGCGATCAGCGCCGGGATGATGTGGCCGCAGGGGAGCTGCGCGGGCAGGTTGAAGGGCCCAAGCACGGCCATCACGCCATGCGGCTTGTGCCGCACCGCCATGGTGCCCTGCAGGGCGTTATCGAGTTTGCGCTGGGCGGTGCGCTCGGCATAGGCGCGGATCGAGATCTCGACCTTGCCGACCACCTTTTCCACCTCGGCGCGGGCTTCCCACATCGGCTTGCCGGTTTCGCGGGCGATCAGATCGGCGAGGGCATCGGCTTCCTTGCGGACTTCGTTGGCAAAGCGGCGCATCAGTTCCATGCGGGTGGCGAGCGGCTGGGCCGCCCAGGCAGGCCATGTCCGGCGCGCACGATCGACCACATCGCTGACGTCACCGCACTTCCCGCGCCACAATTCGACGCCGGTTGCCGGTTCAAACGAGATGATTTCTTTGCTCATGGAATGAATTCGGAGCCCTTCTTGTGTGGCACATAGGGCAAAACTATTGCCAAACTCTCAACCTGTTGGACCGCATAGTGCCGTGCCCAACTCGCGGACCGCCCCTATCTTTTCGGCCAGCACTTGCCAATCGTCGTTTGTGTCGATTGCGGACCAGATTGCCTCAACCTCGTCAATCAGCATGGCTGGCGGCCCGGAATTTGCCCAGAACGGGTGATCGAGCGCACCCTCTGCCGGGCGGAGGCGGGCGAGCATTTCACCGAACTCGCCAGCGGTGTCTGCGTGCCTTCCGCCGCGGTGGGTGAAGAAGAACGCGTCCGGCCCCAAGCCGCTTTCGCGCATCTGCTGTTCAGCTGCGCCGACCAGCAATTTGGCCTGTTCGACGCTCACCGGTTCGATGCCAAGCCGCGCGGAAAAGCGCCGTGCCATGGCCGCCTCATAGAGCGGGCCAAAGCGATCGAGCGCGGCAACCAGCGGCGCGCTCTCAGATAAAACCCGTAAGGAAACAGCAAGTTGTCCGCAGTTCCAGAACAGCGCCTCGGGCTGGCGGCCAAAGGCATAGAGGCCCGAGTGGTCGAAATAGGCGGCGGTGAAGCTCGCGTCCCAGCGCGGCAGCCAGCGCCACGGGCCATAGTCAAAGCTCTCGCCCGAAATGTTCATGTTGTCGGTGTTGAGAACCCCGTGGACGAAGCCTGCGACCATCCAGCTTGCCGCCAGCTCTGCCAGCCGCTCGACCACCTGATGGAGCAGCATAGCCGCCGGTTCATCGCGGCCCGGGGCACCTTCGGGCGGCGGCGGGCCGGGGAACTGCGTGAGACAATAGTTTACCAGTTCCGCCATGTGCTCGGCGTCCTGAAAGGCAGCCAGACGCTGAAAAGTGCCGATCCGCACATGGCCATGGCTGAGCCGGACCAGCACAGCGGAGCGGGTGGGCGAAGGCTCGTCGCCGCGCCACAGTTCCTCGCCGGTCTCGATCACCGAGAAGGTTTTCGAGGTATTCACCCCCAGCGCCTCGAGCATTTCAGTGGCGAGTATCTCGCGCACCGCGCCCTTCAGGGTCAGGCGCCCGTCGCCATCGCGGCTCCATGGGGTGCGGCCGGAACCCTTGGTCCCGAGATCAAGCAAACGGCCCGCACCATCGCGCATCTGCGCGAACAGGAACCCCCGGCCGTCGCCGATATCGGGGTTATAGTGGCGGAACTGGTGGCCGTGATAGCGCAGCGCAAGCGGCACCGGCAGGTTATCGGGCAGGGCAGCAAAGCGGCCGAAATGCTGTACCCATTGCGCGTCGCTCAGCTGGCTCAGGCCCACCGTTGCTGCTGCACGATCATTGCGGAAACGCAGGGTTGTGACCGGAAAATCCGCCGGGGCAACCTCGTCCGCCAGCCATGCCGCTAATGGCAAGATCGCTGGGTCGGGTAAATAACTGGAAACTTGCGGTTCGTCGCGCATCGGGCGATAGTGGGCGCAGGGCTGGCGCGGCGCAAGTCGCGGCTGTGAGATCAGGGGTTTTTGTGAGCAATTTCGAGGATCGCTATTGGTCGAGCCAGGACGGGCTCAAGCTGCATTACTGCGACTATGCGGGGCCAGCAGACAGGCCGCCGGTGCTCTGCCTGCATGGCCTGACGCGCAACGCCCGCGATTTTGCCAGTGTTTCCGAACGGCTCGCGGGTAAGTGGCGGGTGATCGTTCCCGAGATGCGCGGCCGCGGCGATTCAGCCTATGCCAAGGATCCGGCGACCTACAATCCGGTGCAATATGTCCGCGATGTCACCGTTCTGCTCGATGAACTCGGGATCGAACGCTTTGTTTCGATCGGCACCTCTATGGGCGGACTGATGACCCTGCTGATGGGCCTGACCATGCCAGAACGGATCGCCGCTGTGGTGATGAACGATATCGGCCCAGAACTGGAGCGTGAGGGGCTCGAATCGATCCTCGACTATGTCGGGCAGGGGCGCAATTTCCCGACCTGGATGCACGCCGCGCGCGCTCTGGAAGAAACCCACGGAGCTGCATTTCCCGACTGGACGCTGGATGACTGGCTCGGCGCTGCCCGCCGGGTGATGACGCTGTCGAGCAAGGGGCGGATCGTTTTCGATTACGACATGAAGATCGCCGAGCCATTCTCCGATATCGATTGGGATAAACAGCCCGATATGTGGCCCGCCTTTGACGTGCTGGCGAAGAAACCGCTGACAGTGCTGCGCGGGGAAATATCGAACCTGTTTTCCGCCGCCACCTATGAAAAGATGCTGTCCCGCTCTCCGCAGGTGCAGGGCGCAATAGTGCCGCGCGTCGGCCACGCGCCGATGCTCGACGAGCCCGAAGCCGTGGCGGCCATCGACAGCCTGCTGGCCAGAGTCAGCTGAGCCAGCCCTTGCGCCTGTTGCACCTCCATTCAAGCTTTCACGCTGGCGGCAAGGAATTGCGCGCCGCGCGGTTGATCAATCTGTTCGGGCCTAAGGCCCAGCACACCATCGTTTCGGCGGTTCCCGGCGCGCTGGGGGCGGCATCGGCGATCTCGGCGCGGGCCAATGTCAGCTATCCCGATGACTTCCCCGCGCTCACCGGCAAGCCCTTTCCCCGCCGCCTGCAGAAGATCGCCCAGGCCATGCTCGGCTTCGATCTGGTGCTGACCTACAATTGGGGATCGATGGACGCGGCGATGGCGCATACGCTGTTCGCCGATCATTTGAAGCTGCCGCCGCTGGTGCATCATGAAGATGGCTTCAACGAGGATGAGGCGGTGCGGCTGAAGACCTCGCGCAACTGGTACCGGCGGATCGGGCTTGCCAAGGCATCGGCGCTGGTGGTGCCGAGCGAGCGGCTGGAAGCGATCGCGCTTGATGTCTGGCAGCAACCGCGCTGGCGGGTGCGGCGGATCGCCAATGGCATCGACACCGCCGCCTATCGCAAGAAGGCCAAGGCAGACGCTATCCCCCGCGTGATCAAGCATCCGGGCGAGAAATGGCTGGGAACCTTGGCTGGTCTGCGCGCGGTGAAGAACCTGCCGCGGCTGGTCCGCGCCTTTGCCCATCTGCCCGAGGAATGGCAGCTGGTGATTCTGGGTGAGGGGCCGGAGCGCGAAGCGATCAGGGCAGAAGCGATCCGGCTCGAAATTGGCCACCGGGTCCAC
>CANFXW010000049.1 GCA_947451145.1 Sphingomonadaceae bacterium
ACACTTTCGCTGGCCGGGCATCACCAGCAATCGAGGCATGGGCCAAGGCGCACATAAACACCGGCAAGATCGTCGGAAAACCGGTAGACAAGCTTGCGCCCGAACCGGTCGACATGGTCTGGACAACGCTTAACTATCACGACTTCAAGAACAGCAAGGTGGGCGATAGCGATGCCGCAGCCCTATTCAACAAGGCCGCCTTCGCCTCACTGAAACCGGGCGGCATCTATCTGGTAAACGATCACGAGGCAGCGGCAGGTACTGGCACCAGCGTAACCTCAACCCTGCACCGCATCGAATCGGCTGCAGTAATCAAAGAGGTTGAAGCGGCCGGGTTCAAGCTGGAGGCAAGCAGCGATCTGCTTAAGCACGCTGGCGATGATCACACGCAAAAGGTCTTTGAAGGTGGTGTTCGCGGCAAGACCGATCAGTTCATCCTGAAGTTCAGAAAGCCGAAGACCAAGCGTTAGTCGTTACGCCAACGGGCAAAGATGGCGGTGGGCAGCAGCCTGCCGCCAGTCTGCTCCTCGCGGACAGCCAGATCGCCGTGCTCGATCCGCCCCGGCAAATCGGCGAACACTTCGTCGAGCAGGCCCGCCAGCGCCAGTGAGCTCATCCGCACGGCATAGACCGTGAGGAACAGGAAACGGCTGCTTTCATCGAGCAGCTGCCTGCAATCGGCGATCAGGGCTGGCAGGTGATCCTCCAGCCGCCATACCTCGCCTTCCGGCCCGCGTCCGAACTTCGGCGGATCAAGGATGATCCCGTCATAGCGCCGCTCTCGCCGCACTTCGCGTGCCGTGAATTTGGCAGCGTCGTCGATGATCCAGCGGATCGGACGATCAGTCATTCCGGAAAGTGCCGCATTTTCGCGCGCCTGAGCCACGGATTTCTTTGAAGCATCGACGTGGGTGACCGGGCCATATTGGCTCAGCGCAAGGCTGCCAACACCAGTGTAGCCAAACAGGTTGAGCGTCGCCGCATCACTGCGTCCCGCGAGCAGCTCCCCCATCCAGTTCCACACCGGGGCCATATCTGGGAAAAAGCCGAGGTGACGGAACGGCGTGCACTGCGCGTTGAAATGCACGCTGTGGTCATCTGGACCCCACTGCAGGTTCCAGCCCGTCTGCGGCACGGGATTGGCGAATTGCCAGCGCCCACCGCCATCTTCGTCAGAGGCGGGCACGAATTCCCCGTCAGAGGCCCAGCGCTCCAGCTTCGGCCGCCACAGCGCCTGGGTATCAGGTCGGATAAAGCGGTGCGGGCCATAGCGCTCAAGCTTTCGCCCATCGCCCGAATCGATCAGGCCATAGTCGGCCCAGGCCTCGCCGGTCATGATAACCGGCGTTTCGACCAGACTGGCCATCAGCCCCCAAATCCCATCACTTGGACTCCACCGCGTTTGCCGCAACGTAGTCGGCAATGGCGTCGTAGTCACCCGGCAGATCGGCGCACTTCTCTTCGCGCTCGAACAGATCGCCAACGCGGCTGGGCAAGTGCGGGCGCTGGCCGGTGGCCCGCTCAACCGCTTCAGGGAACTTGGCGGGATGCGCCGTGGCGAGGGTGACGATGGGAACCTGGGCCGGAAGGCCAGAGACGCGCGCTGCATAGAGCCCGCAGGCGGTATGCGGATCGATCAGCTCGCCGCACTTTTCCCAGGCCCAGCGAATTGCACCGGCCATATCACCGGCATCTGCACGGGCGCTAGTGAACAGGCTGGCAGCGCCTTCACGCTGGGCGTTGGTAAGCTGCATCGATTTGGTCGTTTCAAATCCGCGCATCTGCCCGGCCATGGCAACGCCATCGCGCCCGCCGAGATCAAACAGCAGTCGCTCGAAATTCGATGAAACCTGAATGTCCATCGACGGTGCGACTGTCGGGGTCACTGTGCCCTGACTGTAATCACCCATGCTCAGCGCGCGGTGGAGAATGTCGTTGACATTGGTGGCGACGATCAGGCGCTCGATCGGCAGACCCATCTGCGCCGCGACATAGCCCGCGAACACGTCGCCAAAGTTGCCAGTCGGCACCGAGAAGGCAACCTTGCGCGCCGGAGCGCCCAGCTGCAGCGCGGCGGCGAAGTAATAAACCACCTGCGCCATCAGGCGCGCCCAGTTGATCGAATTGACCGCACCGATGTTGAATCGCCCGGTCATCGCGGTGTCATTGAACATCCGCTTCACCATGGCCTGCGCATCGTCAAACGAGCCTTCGATGGCGATGTTGTGGACGTTGGGGGCGAGCACGGTCGTCATCTGGCGGCGCTGAACGTCTGATACGCGCCCTTTGGGGTGGAGCATGAAGATATCGACCCGGTCTCGTCCGGCCACGGCATCGATTGCCGCAGAGCCAGTATCGCCCGAGGTCGCGCCGACGATGGTCAGGTTCTCGCCAGTGCGGCCGAGAAATTCCTCGAACAGCAGGCCGAGCAGTTGCAGCGCCACATCCTTGAACGCCAGCGTGGGGCCATGGAACAGTTCAAGCAGCCAGTGCTGTTGATCAAGCTGAACCATCGGCGTCACCGCTTGATGCGAGAATCGGCCATAGGCTTCGCGGGTCAGCTCGAGCAGACGCTCATAGGTCAAGCTGCCTTCGACGAAGGGCAACATCACCTTGGCGGCGAGTTCGGCATAGGGAAGGCCCGCCATGGCGGCGATCTCGGCCTCGCTGAAGCGCGGCCATTCGCGCGGCACATAGAGCCCGCCGTCTGAAGCGAGTCCGGCGAGCGTGGCTCCGGCAAAATCGAGCGCGGGCGCGGCTCCGCGGGTGCTAATATAGTCCATGGAGCGGCGCGTTAGCCGCGCTGCGCCGCAGCGGCAAGCCGCTTCCTGAGCGCAAGGCTATAGATCACCAGAGCCGTGAGAGCGAAAAGGAACCACTGGACGGCATAGGCGAGGTGGTTGTTAGGGATGTTTACAGGATTGGGCCTCTCATTAGCCTTCAAGCCTGCGACTGGAGGATCGGCGACCAACTTGAAATCATCTTTGCCCATTGGGGCAACTATCCCGGTTACTGGCCCGCCTTTCCAGTCGGGACCTACTGGGCTTTTGGACCAGCCGATGACCACAAAGACATATGGCTCAATCACATTAGGATTGTTCATTCCGAACGTGACGCATTTCACGATATGGGCAATGCCCGATCCGCCTTCAGCATTGCGACCCGAAATCGCCTGCCTGTCCACAACTCTTTTGCAGACGAAATTTGCGCGACGGTAATAGTACTTCTTACCGTTCATCCACCAGTCGCCGGTATCTCCGAGATATTGAAGGACATCGGAGTTTTTTGCAGCCGCCTCATACCGCGCCAGCAAAGCTTCCTTCTGTGCCAGCCGATCAAGTTGCCAGAACCCCAACCGCACCATAACCGCCACAGCGAGCAGCACGATAACAGTCGGAATGATCGGAATGCGCCGCATCAATCGTCCTTCAGTTTGCCCTGGCCGGCATCGCGCCGGAACTCTGCGCCGAGAAGCCAGGCCTTGCTTGCGCGAAGACCCCAGATCACCGCCGCAGAGGTAATCGGGAGCCACAACACAGCGTGGAGCCAGAACGGCGGCTCGAACTTCAACTCGACCAGAATCGCACAGGTGGCGACCAGAGCGCCGATGATCAGGGTCAGGAACGCCGCTGGACCATCGCCAACGTTGAACTGGGTGTAATCAAGATCGCAGGAGCTGCACTTCTCCGAAAACTCGGTCAGCCCGCGAAACAGCCCCTTGGCGCCGCAGCGCGGGCATAAAGCGAAAAGGGCAGCCTCGGTAGAACCGGGCTGCCCCTTTGATTGTTGGCCTTCTGGCACAGTCATTGTTCGAACGCCATTATTCGACCACAAAGCCCCAGTTGCCCCACACGTAGATCGCGCAGAACAGGAACAGCCAGACCACGTCAACGAAGTGCCAGTACCAGGCGGCAGCTTCAAAGCCGAAGTGCTGCTTGGGGGTGAAGTCACCGTTGTAAGCGCGCTTTAGGCAGACGATCAGCATGATGGTGCCGATGATCACGTGGAAACCGTGGAAGCCAGTCGCCATGTAGAAGGCGCTACCATAGGTGTTCTTGCCAAAGGCGAAGGGCGCGTGGGCATATTCAAACGCCTGAATGGCGGAGAACAGCAGGCCGAGCAGGATGGTTAGCCACAGGCCAGTCTTCAGGCTCTTGCGGTCACCGTGGATAAGCGCGTGGTGCGCCCAAGTAACGGTGCAACCCGAGCACAGCAGGATCAGCGTGTTGAGCAACGGCAGGTCAAAGGCATTGAGAACTGCTTCCAGTTCCTTTGGCGGCCATTGCCCGCCAACCACTTCAGAAATCTTGCTGGGGAACAGCGAGAAATCGAAGAAGGCCCAGAACCAGCCGAGGAAGAACATCACTTCTGAAGCGATGAACAGGATCATGCCATAGCGCTGATGCAGCTGCACCACCGGTGTATGATCGCCCGCGTGGGCTTCCTTGACGATGTTGGTGAACCACTGGAACAGGCCGCCCAGCAAGATCGCCAGACCGAGCCAAGGAACGAAGTGTCCGCCCTTCATGTCGTGCATCATCAGCACCATGCCCGAGGTGAATGTCAGCGCGCCGATCGTCGTGATTAGCGGCATCGGATCGGTGGGCAGAATATGGAAATCGTGGTTCTTGGTCCCGCTCATGATCGGTCCTTAGTCCCTGTTAGAAGCTGCTGGCGGAACGCCCGCCGGAAGTGGAATTCACGGCCCCTTATCGCGCTGTTGCGGCGCGGTCCAGACCCTTCGCACCAAGCTTTTCACTTGAAGTGCGATCTTCGTGAAAAACATAGCTTAATGTGATCTGTTTCACCGCCTTGGCCTCGTCATCCTGAAGGATCGAGGGGTCGACGTAATAGATCACCGGCATCCGCACTTCCTGCCCTGCCTGCAGCGTCTGCTTGGTAAAGCAGAAGCACTGGATCTTGGTGAAGTACTTGCCCACCTCATCCGGCGAAACGTTGTAGCTCGCCGTGCCGGTAATGGCGTGATCGCTGGTGTTCTTCGCAAGGAAAACCGCCATTGTCCGGGCACCGAGCTGGGCGGTCTGCGTGGTCTGTTCTGGCGCAAATTTCCACGGCAGGTTGCTATCGACATTGGCGTCGAACCGCACCGAGATTGTCCTTGCGACCGGTTTGACTGCCGCTGCCTGCTCTGCCGAGGCGCGCATGGTTGTGCCGCCAAAGCCGGTGGTCTGGCAGAACCAGCGGTACAACGGCACCGATGCCCAGCCCAAAGCGAGCATGAACAGCGCCACCGCCGATGCGATCAGTGCTGTCTTGCGCTTGGAGCTCATGGGTTCAGGGATGGAATTTGACAAGGGTGATGACGAAGAACAGCACCACGAAAGCCGCCAGCGTCAGCGCGACAGCGCGGTTGCGCTGGGCGATGATCTGCTTGCGCTGCGAATCGGTATCGATGGGGTCGGTCATGCGGCAATTCCTTGGGCCAAGATAAGCCGGTCTGCCACCAATGCGGTGAACAGCGCGAACAAATAGACTATCGAATAGAAGAACAGCTGCTTTTCAGGCTTCATTGTGTCGCTATCCCCCGCCCGCCGACGCAGGCCGACGCGGATCGACAGTGCGAGGAACAGGCCGGAAAGCAGCGCGGCGCCGATCCCATAGATCGCGCCCGTGCCGCCGATCCACCACGGCACCAGACTGAGCGGCAACAGCAACACCGAATAAGCCATGATCTGCTTGCGGGTAGACGCCTCGCCCGCAACATTCGGCATCATCGGGATACCGGCCTTTTCGTAGTCGGTCTGGACGAACAGCGCGAGCGCCCAGAAATGCGGTGGTGTCCACATGAAGATGATTGCGAACAGCACCACCGGCATCAGGCTGATATGCCCGGTGGCCGCAACCCAGCCGATCAACGGCGGGAAAGCGCCAGCGCCGCCACCGATCACGATGTTCTGCGGCGTGCGCGGCTTCAGCCAGATGGTGTAAACCACGGCATAATAGATGATTGAGGCCAGCAGGATCACTGCGGCCAGCAGGTTGATCATCAGGCCCATGATCAGCACCGAAGCTGCCGACAGGCCTATGCCGAAATCGCGCGCCGAGATTTTTTCCATGCGGCCATCGGGAATCGGACGGCCCTTGGTGCGCTTCATCTTGGCGTCGAGATCAGCCTCCCACCACTGGTTCAGTGCCGCCGAGCCACCAGCCCCCAGCGCAATGCACAGGATTGCTGTGAACGCGAGCACCGGGTGGATGCGCACCGGCGCAGCGAGGAGGCCGCACAGGCCGGTGAAGACCACCAGGCTGATCACCCCCGGCTTGGTCAGCGCATAGAAATCGCGCCAGCCTGCGGGGAGTGGGAGGGATCGGGGAGTCGCGGAAACTTGGGCCATGGTGGCGTGCCTATAGGCTGGTGTCGCGGGAAGGGAAAGTGATCAGCGATAGGCCGTTTTCAATCAAAAGCCCCGGAGGTTTCCCCCCGGGGCTAATTTGATCAGTCGATCACCGGCAATCAATGATGCGCTGCATCTTCAATAATCGGCAGGGTCTCGAACTGGTGGAACGGCGGCGGGCTCGACAGAGTCCACTCGAGCGTGTCAGCGCCCTCGCCCCATGGGTTAGCTTCGGCCTTCTTGCCTGCAACGAAGGCATAGATGATGTTGACGAAGAAGATCAGCACCGAAACCATGGTGATCTTGTAACCCAGCGTCGCCATTTCGTTGAAGTGCTGGAAGAACGGACCCGGATCAGGATAGCGGCGCGGCATGCCCTGCAGACCCAGGAAGTGCATCGGGAAGAAGATCAGGTTCACGCCGACGAAGAAAATCGCGAAGTGGACGTAGGACAGGAACTCCGAATGCATCCGGCCGCTCATCTTCGGGAACCAGTAATAGAACCCAGCGAACATCGAGGTAACCGCACCAAGGCTAAGCACGTAGTGGAAGTGCGCCACCACGTAATAGGTATCCTGCAGGTTGTCGTCGATGCCGCCATTGGCGAGCACAACGCCGGTTACGCCGCCGACAGTGAACAGGAAGATGAAGCCGATTGCCCAGACCATCGGTGATTTGAAGCTGAGCGAACCGCCCCACATCGTCGCGATCCACGAGAAGATCTTGATGCCGGTCGGCACCGCGATCACCATGGTGGCGAGCGTGAAGTACATCTTGGTGTTTACCGAAAGGCCGGTGGTGTACATGTGGTGTGCCCACACAACGAAGCCCACCACGCCGATGGCGACCATGGCATAGGCCATGCCGAGGTAGCCGAAGACCGGCTTCTTCGAGAAGGTGGAGATGATCTGGCTGATCATGCCGAATCCGGGCAGGATCATGATGTACACTTCGGGGTGACCGAAGAACCAGAACAGGTGCTGGAACAGGATCGGGTCGCCACCGCCAGCGGGATCGAAGAAGGTGGTGTGGAAGTTACGGTCGGTAATCAGCATGGTGATCGCCGCAGCCAGAACCGGCAGGGCCAGCAGCAGCAGGAATGCGGTGACCAGCACGGACCAGACAAACAGCGGCATCTTGTGCAGCGTCATGCCCGGAGCGCGCATGTTGAAGATCGTGGTGATGAAGTTGATCGCGCCCATGATCGAACCGGCACCGGCAAGGTGCAGCGAGAAGATCGCGAAATCGACTGCCGGGCCCTGTGAGCCATAGGTCGAAAGCGGTGCATAGGCGGTCCAGCCGATACCGGCGCCCTGGCCCGTACCACCGGGAACAAAGGCCGACATCATCAGCGAGCAGAAACCGGCAACCGTCAGCCAGAACGAGATGTTGTTCATCCGCGGGAAGGCCATGTCGGGCGCGCCGATCATCAGCGGCACGAACCAGTTGCCAAAGCCGCCGATCATCGCCGGCATGACCATGAAGAACACCATGATCAGGCCGTGGGCGGTGATTAGAACGTTCCACAGGTGGAGCGTCTGGTCAAAGCTGGCGTTCGATTCGCCAAGGAAGTTCGCCCACCAGCCGAGATACTGGATGCCTGGCTCAGCCAGCTCGAGGCGCATGATGCCCGAGATACCGCCACCGACGATCCCTGCGATGATCGCGAAGATCAGGTAGAGAGTGCCGATATCCTTGTGGTTGGTCGACATGAACCAGCGGGCAAAGAATGCCGGCTTGTGATCGTGATCATGTGCGTGATCATGCCCGTCAGCGTGATCTTTTGCGAGGTCGTGGGCCATGGGTGTCTAACCTTGTCTCTGATGAGGGCTCAGGCGCCGGGCGCCGTGGAAGCGGAAGGTGCAGGTGCCGAAGCATCGGCAGCCGGTGCTTCGGAAGCAGCTGCGGCCGGTGCGGCAGCAGCCGGAGCCGCTGCGGGCTTGGGCTGGTGATCGATTGCGCCGCCTGCATGGCTCAGCACCCAGGCGTTGAACTTGTCACGCGGCAGGGCTTCGACAGCAATCGGCATGTAACCATGACGCGCACCGCACAGTTCCGAGCACTGACCGTAGTAAACGCCGGGCTTCTCGATGAAGAGAACCTTCTCGTTGATGCGGCCGGGAACAGCGTCAAGCTTGAACCACAGCGAAGGCACGGCGAACGAGTGGATCACGTCTGCGCCGATGGTCTGGATGCGGATCGGTTCGCCAGCCGGAACGACCAGACGGTTATCAACCTCAAGGTGCGCCGGGCCATCATAGGGCTTTGAACCGGCTTCGCGGATACCGGCGTTGATCACCGGCTGGCCCGGAATGTTCAGCATGTTCGAGATCACCTCGAAACCGCCGTTGTCGGGGTAGCCATAGGTCCAGTACCACTGGTTGCCGGTTACCTTGACGGTCAGGGCATTTTCCGGAGCAGGCTTGTACTGCTTGGACAGCAGGCTGATCGAAGGAACCGAGACGCCAACAAGAATCAGCACCGGAACCAGCGTCCAGACAACTTCGAGCAGCGTGTTGTGGCTGACCTTTGACGCCACCGGATTGCTGCGGCGGTTGAACTTGAGGACAACCAGTACCAGCAACAGCAGCACGAAGATCGAAATCACCGTGATGATCGGCAGAAGCAGCTTGTCATGCATCCACTCGGCATAGTGGCCGGTGGGGGAGAACTGCTCCTGAAAGCCCATGCGGCCATCAACCGGCATGCCGATGCCCGGAGTCGGGGTCATCGGCACATAGCTGCCCGCTGCTTCGCTTGCGGCTGCATCAGGTGCTGCCGAAGCGGCGGCCTCCTGAGCCTGTGCGGCAATCGAGGTGAGGCCGTAAGCCAATGCTAGTCCTGCGGCCTTGAGAGCCAAACCCGAACGCCGGGCCATTTCGCCATAAGTCATCACTGTTGCGCTTTCCGCTTTCCAATGCGGGCGAGTATGGCCTGATCGAGCCCCCACTCGCCCCCGGGTGGCTGATTTGGAGGGGCCTATACGCACGCTTGCGAG
>CANFXW010000050.1 GCA_947451145.1 Sphingomonadaceae bacterium
ACCAGCATCAGGGCATTGTCCGTCGCTTCAGCCTTGGCAGAGGTTGCGCAGAGCTGTTCCTTGCCGGCAGCGGTGAGCGTGTATTTGCCGGTATCGAAGTAGACGTTGGTCGTGTCCTTGACGTTGTACTTGTCGATATCGGCCATGCGTCCGCGCAGCGCCTCGGTGGCGGCGGTCTGTTCCTCAAAGCGCTGGTTGGTGCCGTTGCGGATCATCAGCGCGGTTTTCATGTCGTTGTTCTTGAAGGTGATCTGGCTGGCGATCAGGCCGTCTGAGCCCTGCCAGGTCTTCACCGTCACCGGAAGGCCGTTGAGCAGCTGGTCGGGCGTGTACTTGCTGCCGCCACCGCCGAACAGGCCGCCGCCCGACTTGACCCGGGTTTCTTCGTTCACGGCAATGATCGTGGCTGCCCCGTCAGGGCTGAGGACCTTGATCTTTTCGCCATTGCGCGCGGCGATGATACCCTTGATGTCGGGACCGGCCGGAAGGACCATACCCTTCACGACGATATTGGGATCCGCTGCAGCCTGCTGCGCGGAAACACTGCCCGCGATCGGCAAGGCAAGCAGGGCGACCATCGGGAGAAAACCCGATCCTGTGGAAATCAAACGCATAAAGCTGCTCCTTCAAACTGCCCCAGCGGCTTGGCCCTGTTCGGACTATGCTTTCTGGCAGATGAACAGTGGCGTCATCAATAGGTGTTGTGCCGTTGATTGGGGTGAGCCGTGCGATGAACCGTTGTGCGCCCGCGTTAATCCTCCAGCGCCTCGAAGCGGAAATCGCGAAACACCGCCTCGCCCGGCCCTGCCGCATAGAGCCCCGGGCGCAGCATCAGGAAGCCGCCGCGCACATTGTGGTGATAGCCCGATACTTCCATCCCGCGATCGAACCGCTGCCACGTCTTGCCGCCATCGCCGCTGGTGTGCAGGCTGACGATGTGGCGGCGGTTGGTGATGCGCAGCTTCATGCGCCGCCCATGCGGATTGGCGGGCCGTCCACGCTCGATGCCGTACTGGTGGGTGACAAAGTGCTTCTCGTCAAAACCCAGCCCGCAATAGAGCTTGTCGTCATAGAACAGCACGAGGCCCGCGGTGCCGCCTTCTGGCACTTCGATATCGCATTCGAACCGGTAGCTGGTGTCTCCCGCGGTGAGCAGCAGCGGCGATCCGCTGGAGGGCGCAAGCCCCTTGCCCGCGAGATGCAGCGCCCCGCCTTCGACGCGGACCCGCGTGCCTTCGTCAGGTGCGGGGCGGAAGAAGGACCACTTCGATCCCATCGCCAGCGGCGCGCTGAATGTGTCGGACAGGCTCTGGCCATGCGGCAGCGTCTGCCCGCCCTTGGGCATGGGGAGCGGCTTGGAAAGATCGCCGCCCATCATGTGGAACCAGCCGTCCGCAGTCCATGTCACCTTGTCGAGCAGGCACTGCCGCCCGAGCGTCCAGAACTGCGCCTCGAAACCGTGGTAGAGCGTGTACCACTGCCCGTCCGGCCCCTCGACCAGACTGGCATGGCCGCGCGACCACCATGCCTCGCTCTCATTTTGGGTGCGGACCAGCGGATTGCCGGGGTGTTGCTCCCACGGCCCGTGCACCGATCGTGATCTCGCGGCGATGACCATATGGCCGGTCGGCGGTCCGGCGGTGCCGCCAACTGCCGTCACCAGATAGAACCACTCGCCATGCCGGTGGACCTTGGGGCCTTCGGGCGAGAAGCCCTCGACCTCCCAATCATCGGGATAGCGCCAGGGATCATAGACATGTTCAGGTCTACCAGCGAGGCTCAGGCCGTCGTCTGACAGTCGCACCCGGTCTCCGCCCGAAAGGAACAGCCAGCGTGAGCCATCTTCGCCGACGACGTGGCAGGGATCGATGTGGTTATGCAGGCCCAGCGGCTGCGGATCAGACCACGGCCCGTCGATGTGATCGGCCCATGTTACGAAGACATCGTTGGGGCTCGCCTTGACCGGAATATAGAGGAAATAGCGACCCTTGTGCTTTTCCAGACTCACCGCCCAGACCGAGCCGATGTTCCGGGTCAGCGCCGCCTTGCGCGGCTGCCAGTTCACCAGATCGCGGCTGTGCCAGATCGTCAGGCCGGGATAGGAATCGAAACTGGAGAAGGTCAGGTAATAGTCCTTGCCATCCTTCAGCACCGCCGGATCGGGATGGTCGCCGGCCAGCACTGGGTTGAGGAAGGTGCCATTGCCAAGGTCAGCCTTGCGCTGGCCGTCGAGCCCGCGCTGCCATTTGGGATGCGGGGCGGGACAGGGCGCAGCGGCAGCGGCTCCGGCTGGCAGCGCGGGTGCGGCGAGGCTGATTGCGCCAAGACCGGCCAGCCTCATCGCTTCGCGACGATTGGTGGCCATCAGGCCAGTCCCACCGTCCGCGACCATGCGCGCCACAGTTCGGGCCAGGCCTCGACCGGTTTGCCGATCGTCTTGCGCAGGCCAAAGCCGTGCCCGCCATTGGCGAAGAGGTGCATTTCGACCGGGATCTTCTTTGCCCGCAGGCCCGCGTGCAGGCGCAGGGTGTTGTCGACCGGCACCGTATCATCATCCTCGGCGTGGAGCAGGAAGTGCGGCGGCGCGTCGGCGGGAACCGTGCGGTCGGGCGAGTGAGCGGCTTCCAGTTCCGGCGTCGGGTTCGCCCCCAGCAGCAGCGCGCGCGATCCCATATGGGCAATGCCTGCGTCCATCGAGACCACCGGATAGATCGGCGCGGCGCTATGCGGTTTGGCGGAAAGCTGGTCAGCCGCATCGACCGGCTCATAGACCTTCGCCGCGAACCGCGTGGAAAGATCGGCGCAGACATGGCCGCCGGCGGAAAAGCCCATCGCGGCAACGCGTTCGGGGTCGATGGCATAGTCCTTGGCGCGGTGCCGGATCAGCCGCATCGCGCGCTGGGCATCGGCGAGCGAGGTATCCGGCCCGCTCACCCAGCCTTCGCCCGGCAGGCGGTAGAACAGGACAAAGGCGGTAAAGCCGCGCGCCGCCAGCCAGCGCGCCATTTCATAGCCTTCCTTGTCGACCACCACCCATTTGTAGCCGCCGCCCGGCGTGATCATCACCGCCGCGCCATTGGGCCGGTCAGGCCGGAACACCGCCATGCGGGGGCGGGTGATGCCATAGACAGCACGGTCGGTGACGAGACTGTCGGCGGAACGTTCGTCCACCTTCTCGATCAGCGCCTTGGCCGGAGCGCCCGGTGCTCCTTTGGGCCACAGATCAATCGTCTCGCTCGGCTGGGGTAAGCCCGGCGGCTGGCCTTTCAACGAAACGGGCGGAGACGTTTGCGCCCCCGCCCGTTCGGCGATGATGCCAACGGCCAGGCCGCCGGCAATAAGTGATCTGCGGTCCAACGCCGCGCCCGATCAGAACTTGTAGCGCGCACCGAACGTCAGCGTACGGCCAGTGTGGTAGTACTCGAAGTTGCGCTGCGCGTTTACGTCGTTGAAGTGGTAGATATAGGTATCGAGCAGGTTCGTGGCATCGAGCGTCAGATCGATGCCCTTCATCACCGTATAGCGCACCGAGGCGTCAACGGTCTTGATCGCTCCGAAGCCGTCGAAGACGTTGCCGTTGTTGCCGCTGGTGCTGTCGTAATAGGGCCCGCGATAGGCGTAGGACACACGCGCGCCGAACCGCGAATCTTCATAGTACAGGGTAAAGTTGTACTGGGTTTTCGAGGCGTTCACGAAGGGCCCCGAAACCGTCGAAGTTGACGCGGTAACAATGCCCGTTGCGTTTGCCGCGACTGTCGTTGCGGCACCCGCCACCGAGTAATTGACGTTGGAATCGGTCAGCGTCAGGTTGGCAATCATGCCAAGGTGGGTGAGCGGCCCCGGCAGGAAGCGGAACGGCATCTGCAAGCCGAGTTCAAGCCCCCGGATATTGGACGTGACGGCCGAATTCGTGGTCCGGCTGATGCTCCAGTTGCCGGGGTCACCCTTGGTTACAGCATCGACATAGCCCGGCAGAGTGGTGTTGAGCAGGGCAGTTGACAGTCCGCTTGAGGCGTAGGTCTGGTTGGACAAGGTGCTGGTCAGGATGCCTGCCTTGACGTTCTTGCTGAACAGCGCGACCGACAGCAGCGACTGCGGCGCGAAATACCATTCGAGCCCGACGTCATAGTTGGAGGCGACCGATGGCAGCAGATTGGGGTTGCCAAAACTGATCGTCAGGTTGGTCTGGTTGATCGAAGCGGTGGTCGAAAGGTTCGCCAGCGAAGGCCGGGTCATCACGCTGGCCGCTGCCATGCGGAAGATCAGGTTCTGCGCCGGGAAGAAGTTGACATTCACCGACGGCAGCCAGTTTGAATAGTTACCATTGGCCGTGAGCGGCACAGCCGTAACCGGCGCTGGGGTCAGGGTGACAGCCGTCGAACGCACGTCGGTCCTGATGTAGCGGACACCAGCGTTCAGCGCGTAGTCGAGGCCGATAATCTGGCCCTTGGCATCGAACTGAAGGTAGAAGCCCTTTTCCTTCTCGGTCACGCTGCGGTTGTTGCCGGCATCGGTGGTGGCATCGGCAAGGCGGCTGTAAAGGCCGGAGAACGCCGCTGCGCTATCGATATTGGCGACGACAAAGCTGTTCGAGGTTCCTGCAGGCTGGCCTGCTGCGCCGAGGCTCACCAGCGAGGTGGTGATCGCCGGGAAAGCCGTGAGCGGATAGCCGCTTGCTGCCGATCCTGCGCAAATGCCGGTCGCACCGGCCGGGCTGCCACCGAATACGGCTGCGCCCAGCTTGGCCGAGCAGGCTGCGGTATCGCGCACCCCGCTGACCGAGATGAAATCGAACTGGCGGAAGAACGCACCGCCACGCACCTTGAAGCCTTCGGCCACGTCCCAATCGAGATCGAACTTTGCCGTGGTAAACTTGTTGACCGTATCGTTCGGACGGTCGCGGACGTTGGTCAATTGGTAGTTGGCGGGATTGGTCGGATCGCTGGCTCCGGTCCCGAATGTCAGCACCGGGGTTTTCATGTTGGTGTAATCGTAGGTGTAACCCTGCGAATTACCGATGCCGGTCGCGGACAGATTGTCGATGATGATCGTGGTGGCAATCGGCACGGACTCGTCCGCCTTCGAAGTGCCGCCGGAAAGAGTTACCTTCAACTTGTCGGTCAGCTGATGTTCCAGCTTGCCGCTGATCTGCCAGAAGGTATCCTTCTGGTCCTGAAGGTAATTTTCGTTGCGGTTGAAGGCGTTGTTCAGCGTCGCGGAAACGATGTTGTTGTTGGCATCATATACCGGATTGACCAGATTGATGGTCTTTTCGTTGGTGCGCAGCAGCACTTCCGCCCACTTTTCCGTGCGGATTTCATGATAGCGTGAATAGAGCCCGTCGATCTCAAGATGCGTGCGGTCACTGGGCTGCCATTCGAAGGCGCCGGTGAGGCCGAGCCGCTCGCGGTCATGGGTGATATTGCCATAGCGCGGAATGCGCGGGTGGAAGGCCAGTGTTGCCTTGTCGCAGACCGCGCCGGGGACATAGTTGCCGGTGGCGTTGCCGGTGAAGCAGTTGGTCGTCACCCCGCCGATCGTCACCGAATTGAACGGTGCCTGTGCCCAGCGCGTGGTGTTGTTGCCCAGCTCAAGGGTCTTGTTCTTCGACCAGGCGACCGAGGCGTTGATGCCTACGGTGCCGTCATCGCTCTTCCAGTTGAGCGCGCCGGAAAGCTTGGGCGAGGTCTTCTTGCTGAGATCGTTGTAATAGGCCTGAGCCGAAACGGCGCCGGTCAGCCCCGATTGGCCGCCAAGCGGATGGCCGGTGTTCAGATCGACCACAGCGCCCAATGAACCTTCATCGAGATTGGCCTCTGCCGTCTTGTGGACGACCAGCGATTTGAACATTTCGGTGGCAAACACGTTGAAGTCGAACACGCGCTCGCGGTTGACGCCGCCGCCGCTGCCTGCGGTATAGCTTGCCGCTTCCGCCTGCATGCCGTTGACCCGAACCGTGGTGAACTGACCCGAAAGGCCTCGCACGGTGATCTGCTTGCCTTCACCGCCATCGCGCGAAATCGCGATGCCGGGAATGCGCTGCATCGATTCGGCCAGATTGTTGTCAGGGAACTTGGCGATGTCTTCGGCCACGATCGCGTCAACCGCGCCGATCGATTCCTTCTTCAGGTTGAGCGCCGCCTCAAGGCTCTTGCGGAAGCCGGTGACGACGATGGCGTTGCCGTCTGCTTCATCAGCGGACGCCGCCTGCTCGGCAGCCGGGGCTTGCTGGGCGAATGCTGCCGACGGCAGCACGAGAGCGGTTCCGGCGACAAGCGCTAGCTTCAGAACGGCACTACGCGAAAAACTCTTGCTCATGATCAACTCCCTCATTCCGTCAGCGACGGCAAGCCTGATACCGGTGTCAGAGAGAGTTGGCCCGAGCGTCGCGAGCTTAGCCGCAACCCCTGCCGAACCTTCCAGACACTCCCAACGCCGAGCGGATGAATTGCTTTATCTCGCTCTGTCCCCCGGTATGGTAACCGGTGTCATTTTTTAGTTGCCGCATTTGTTCGATGCTGTCAAGGTTCAGAAGGGAAGTGGATTGCGGAGAGTGACGATGAACAAGAAAGTGTTGCCATTCGGTCTCGCTTTGACTGCGATCCTTGCCACTACGGCTGTGCCGGCGGCATCAGCATCGGCCCAGCTTTCAGCCAAAGCCCCCGCGCCTGCACTGTCTCCGAACGGCGGATTTGGGCAAGGCGGCGGCACCACTGCCGAATTCGCCCATCCCGCCGATCCCACCAGGGGCGGCGCGGGCGGCCGGATCATCCGCGTGACCTCACTGGCTGCGGACGGGCCGGGCTCGCTCAAGGAAGCTATTGACGCCAAGGGCCCACGCATCGTCGTGTTCGAAGTGGCGGGCAATATCGATCTCGGCCGCGAGACCCTGACGATTACGGAGCCCTTCCTCACCATCGCTGGACAGACTGCGCCTTCGCCCGGCGTCACGATCATCCGTGGCGGCATCGATGTTAAGGGCCACGACGTAATCCTCAGCAACATCCGGGTGATGACCGGGGCTGATAACCAGCCGCACTTCTCGGGCTGGGAAGCCGACGCCTTCTCCACGGTTGGTGCCTACAACGTCGTGGTCGAGCACTGCAGCTTCCTGTGGGCGCTCGATGAAAACATGTCGGCCTCTGGCCCGCGTTTCGAGGGCAAGAATCTCGCCGAATGGCGCGCCAATACCACCCACAACGTGGTGTTCCGCGATAACCTCGCCGCCGAGGGTCTGGCCTTTGCCAGCCACCCCAAGGGCGAGCATTCCAAGGGCAGCCTGATCCACGACAACGCCACCGGCATTGTCTTTTACCGCAACGTCTTCGCCCATAATGTCGAACGCTCGCCATTGCTCAAGGGCGGCGCGCAGGCGCTGATGATCAACAATGTGATCTACAATCCCGGCCACCGCGCGGTGCATTATAACCTGATGAATCTCGAATGGGCGGGCCATCCTTATGTCGCGGGTGAGTTCACCGCGCTGGGCAATGTCCTGCGCGGCGGCAACAATACCGATCCCGGCATGCCGTTCCTGACGCTGGGCGGTGACGGTGATCTCAAGTATTTCCTGAAAGACAACCGCGCGGTTGACCGCTTCGGCAAGCCGCTGCCGATGCTGGGGCGTTATGGCGAAACCGCGGCGAAATTTCTGCCGCAAAAGGTCCCGCTCGCCAGCGTGGCGGGTTATGCGGTGCTGCCATCGGGCGCGGTTGAAACCTCGGTCCTGCAAACTGCCGGTGCCCGCCCCTGGGACCGCGCGCCCGATGATATCCGCGTGCTTTTCTTCGTCGCCGAAGGCCGCGGGGAGATCATCGATGACGAGCATCAGGTCGGCACCGGCTATCCGCAGCCCAAAGAAACGCACGCGCCCTTCGTCGAAGCGGACTGGGACCTGGCGACGATGACTCCGAAGTCGGGCCGCTATCCCGGGCAAAAAGCGGGCGCGCAGGAAAAGCTGAGCCCGCGCGATGCGGCGATGCGGATGGGCGGGGTGCGCTAGGTTCCCGGCTGCACATAGGGCACGCGGGCGAAGAGTTCGCGCTCCCACCGGCGCGGATTGCTGACCACGCGGCTGGTGGTGTCGAACACCATCGTCTGGCGTTTGTTCAGGTCATAGGTGGGCCAGCCGGGGTTGCCGGTGCGGGCGAAGCGGACGAAGGCGTCCATCACTGTGCGGCTCATCGCGGCGCGGGAGGGGGTCATATCGGGCGATGTGCCGAAGGACAGGCCGATGTCATCCATGTGTTTCGCGTTCTCGAAATCGAGCTGGTAAACGAAAGCCGGAGCGCCAGCCCGCGCGCGCGCCTCGGCCTCTTCGACCTGCCCGCGCCATGAGCGGGCAGCGGTAACGATGCGGTGGAACTGTTCGGCGGGATCGGCCTGAGGATAGCGGGCGCGGAATTGCTCGACCACCCACTCGGGCTTGATATCGATCCGCATTTCAGGCGCGATCCGGGCGGCGAGGTTGCTCCAGTCGATGCCCTTCAGCTGGCGGCTTTCGGGCGAATAAAATGCGCGCGTTTCCATCACGCAGTTGCCCATCATCATCGGGATCACGTTGCCCTGCGGCGCGGCGTCGGGCCAGAAGGGATGGCGCACAAGGTGCTTCATATCGAGCACCGGCCCCATATAGACCCCGCCGCCAAGGATCGGATCGGTGGCGGAAAGTGCGGCGACCAGTTGCTCGACGGGCGCGGTGGCGGGATCGACGCCCGCACCCAGCTTGGCGAGGAATGCATCGGCGCGCTTGCGAGCATTCAATGGCCCGCTGGCAGTCACCTGCTGACCGCTCATGGTGATCGCCTTGTGGAACAGCCCCTTCGCCTCGGGCATGGCCATCAGCGTCGCAATCTTCGCCCCGCCGCCCGACTGGCCGAACAGCGTGACGTTGTGCGGATCGCCGCCGAAGCTGGCGATGTTGCGCTGGACCCACTGGAGCGCGCAGATGAGGTCGAGTTGGCCGTTGTCGCCGGAGTCCGGGAAACGGTCGGGCAGATAGAGATAGCCAAAGGCATTGAGGCGGTGGTTGACGGTGACCACAACGACATCGCCTTGAACGGCCAGCTTTGCCCCATTGTTCAGCTGATCGGTGACCGAACCGTTTGAATAGGCTCCGCCGTGTATATAGACCATGACCGGACGCTGACGCGCGGAGTCCTGCCATGGCGACCATACATTCAGGTAGAGGCAGTCCTCGCTCTGTGGTTGATCTCGAAGGCCTGATTGAGGAGAGATCGGGCCAAACGTCCGCAGCTTGTCCAAACCTGATCGGTCGAAAGGAATCAGTTCCGGTGCTTTGAACCGCTCCGCTCGACCATATCGAATGCCAAGCAATTGCA
>CANFXW010000051.1 GCA_947451145.1 Sphingomonadaceae bacterium
ACGCGCGTGCCGCGCTGGCGGATAGTGATGTGGCCGCCGATCACGTCCTGACCGCCGAACTTCTTCGCGCCGAGGCGGCGGCCTGCTGAGTCGCGACCGTTACGCGAAGAGCCGCCTGCTTTCTTATGTGCCATCTCGAACTACTCCGGAATCTTATTCAGCGGTCTTGGCGGCGGCCTTCTTGGCCGGTGCCTTCTTGGCGGGTGCTGCAGCTTCGGCAGCAGGAGCGGCTTCAACAGCAGCTGCAGCCTTGGGAGCGGCCTTCTTCGCACCAGCGGCGCCAACCGAGGTGATGCGCAGCAGGGTGAGTTGCTGGCGATGGCCGTTCTTGCGGCGATAGTTGTGACGGCGACGCTTCTTGAAAACGATCACCTTTTCGCTCTTGGCCTGCGCGATGATCTCGGCAGAGACGACTACGCCAGCGGCGTCCTTGATCTCGCCGCCGTCACCGGCCAGCAGGACATCGCCCAGCGTGATCGTTTCGCCGGCTTCACCAGCCAGCTTTTCAACGGCGATCTTGTCTCCGGCGGCAACCCGGTATTGCTTGCCGCCTGTGCGCACGACTGCGAACATGATACTCACTTCCAATTCTGTCTTGGCGGCAATCTAGACTGCCTGATGCCGAAATCTCTTTTTCCGCCTCAGTTGCCTGTTTCCACATGAGAAACCTGCGCTTTGGCGTGCCGACTCCACCCGCCCGAAAAGGCAGGGGTGCCGCAAGAAGCGCCGCCCCTAGTCGAAGAGCCCAAAGCTGTCAACGCCGGAAGCGCCTTTCGCTTTGCTCACCTGCACGTTATGGCAGAGGCATGAACCGCGCAATTCCGCTTCTTGTCACACCTGCACTGGCAGCGATAATGCTGCTTTCGGCCTGCGGCTCGCGCGAAGGCTATCCTTCGCTGGCCAAGCGCCCGGCGGAGCGAATCACCGGCAGCGCGCCGGTGGTAGCGGCAAGCCCCGTTACCCAGCCTGCCCCGATCCCGACCGACCTTGGCCTGCAATCGCGCCTCGCCCGGCTGACCGAACAGGCACGCGTTGCCCATGCCCGCTTTAACGCGGCCAAAGGCAAAACGGCTGGACTGGTGGCTGCGGCGGCGGGTGCAGGCGTTGCCTCGGAAAGCTGGTCACAGGCGACTGTCGCTCTCGCCACCCTCGAATCACGGCGCAGCGATGCGATGATCGCGCTGGCCGAGATTGACGCGCTTTACGTCAAGGAACGTATAGACGGCGGCGATGGGGTTACCATCGCCGCCGCCCGCGACCAGATCACCGCATGGGTCGCCGATGAGGATGCGGTGCTGGCCGATCTCAGAGGGCGGGTTGCGGGTTAGCTGGCTAGGCTAACCACGACAGCGCCGCACAGTCCCCAGAAAACGATCAGGATCGGCAGGGTCAGCACCTGGGCGCTGGCCTCGAATGCCGTGAGGTGCCCGGAAAGCGTCTGGACACCCCGGTTGGAAAACTGACCCCAGGTCAGCGTCTTGGTGCCATTGTCCGGCCGCATCGCCACCCACTTGTAGCAAAGCCCGAAACCGGCAATCACCGAGAAGACAATCACCGCCATCGGCAAAACGAGTTCCGGATTCTTCAGACACACGATCATGATGGCGAGAAAGGCAAGATAGCCTCCGGCCGTGGCGAGATAGAGCCCGGCGGGTAGTTCAAAGCTGCGGTTTACCTTGGTGCGAACCGGACTATCGGAAAGTTCGGCAAGCTGGACAAGGTCCGTTTGGCTGAGCTGTTTGGACATCGGCGATTCCTTCGTCTTGATAACCAAGACATGGCTAGGTGCCGGTCCGCCCCATCTCCTTGACCTGAATCAATTCCCTGTTTCAGATAATTCCCAGCGCGCCAGATCGCTGTGATCTTCCTCGCGCGGCTCAATCCAGCGCCAGGCGCCACCCGCTTTTTCGCGCTTCCAGAACCATGACTGGCTCTTGAGGTGGTCCATCGCGAAATCGGCGGCGGCAAAGGCATCGCGGCGGTGGCGGGCTGCGGCGGCAACCAGCACGATGGGATCGCCCGGCACCATCACTCCCGCGCGGTGCAGGATCAGCAGGCCGTCGAGGCCCCAGCGTGACAGCACTTCATCCGCCAGTGCCTGCATACCCGGCAGGGTCAGCGGTTCGTAATGCGTCAGCTCGAGCGCTTCGACGGCAGATCCGCCCGATTCGCTGGCGCGGACCTGGCCGAGGAAGGAAACGAAGCCGCCCGCTGCGGGGTGGGCCTTGCTGAAGCTGGATAGCTCCGCTGCCGGATCGAAAGGTTCGAGCAACAGGCGAACAGTCGTCGCCATATCAGCCGCCACTCACCGGCGGCAGGAAGGCCAGCTCATCACCTGCATCAACCACCAGCCCCTCACGCGGGACCAGCATACCGTTGAGCGCCAGCTTTACGCGGGGATCTGCCAGCGGTTCGGCCAGCGGGGTCGGCAGTCCCAGCAAAATGTCATCGAGTGTCGACAGGCCGGAAAGCTCCAACACCAATTCACCCGCGCCGCACTGGTCCGCGAGCCGCCCGAGAAACACCAGCCTGACGCTGCCAGTCATAATCAGCCACCGGTCATCGACATATGCCGCGCCAGCGCCGGGGCGCCGCCGGGGGCGTTAATTTCGAAGTGGTGACGCAGCGGCTTGATCTTCATCGCCTGATCGAGTGCGAGATCGAGCGCGACATCGGGATCGTCAGACCGCAAGGCAGCGCGCAGATCGACGCGTTCCCCCCCGCCAAGGCAGGGGAAGAGCTGCCCGGTTGCAGTAACCCGCACGCGGTTGCAGCCTTCACAGAAGTTGTTGGTCAGCGGCGTGATCAATCCGACCCTTCCGCCCGTTTCCGCCACATCGAAATAGCGCGCCGGGCCGCCGGTGCGGTGATCGCTGGGGGTCAGGGTAAAGCGCGTATCGAGCGCGGCGCGGACTTCGGAGAGCGGCAGGTAGTGATCGAAGCGATCCTCCTCCACCTCACCCAGCGGCATCACCTCGATCAGAGTCAGGTCCATCCCGCGGCCATGCGCCCAGGCCATCAGATCGGGAATTCCCTGCGCGTTGATGCCTTTCAGCGCTACGGTGTTGATCTTCACCTTGAGCCCTGCCGACTGCGCCGCAGCAATGCCTTCCAGCACCTGCGGCAACTGATCGCGCCGGGTCAGCCGGGCAAAGGCATCACGGTCCAGCGTATCGAGCGAGATGTTCACCCGCCGTACGCCTGCCGCGTAGAGCGCCTCGGCATGGTCGGCCATCTGGGTGGCATTGGTGGTAAGCGTCAGCTCTTCGAGCCCGTCGCCCAGCTTCTTGCCCAGCGCCTGCACCAGCTCGATCATGTCACGCCGCACCAGCGGTTCGCCGCCGGTCAGCCGGATCTTGGTGATCCCGCGCGCGACGAATCCCAGCGCCATGCGGTAAAGCTCTTCAAGGGTGAGCACTTCGGCCTTGGGCAGAAAGGTCATCCGCTCGGGCATGCAATAGGAACAGCGCAGGTCACAGCGATCGGTCACCGACAGCCGAAGGTAGCTGATCCGGCGCTGGAACTGGTCGACGAGAGGTTGCGGCTTTTCCACGGGGCTATCTTACCACCGATCCGGCGCCGGCGCTATCAAGCGGGAGATACTGCCCGGTAATGCCCCCGGCGCTGTCCAGATAGGCAAGCGATGCGGAGATCGCAGCCTCGTCATCGCCGGCAATGCCATTGATCCGCACCGGCGCTTTCTCGCGCGCCAGAGTGGCAATGGCAGCCTCACGCCAGTCGCGATGGACATGACCAGCTGGGTCAAAGATCAAGGTGATTGCTGGTTCGCCAGAAGCAAGCCGCTCCAGCACCTGCGGCAAAATCTCAGCATAAAAGGCCGCGCTGGCGGCCAGCGGATCGTCAGGAAGAAAGCCGATCCGGAAAGCAGCCATCAGCGCCGCTCGCGGGTGAGCGTCATGCCGATCTTTTCGCCCGCTTCGCTGATCGCCAGTTTGACGATCTTCACCGTCACCGCTTCAACCCGGTCATCCTGCAGGAACAGCGTTTCGCAGATGTGATCGGCCACGGCTTCGATCAGCTTGAAATGGACGCCCTGCGGCAGCGCTTCGGTCGCGGCGAACTTCAGGTCCATATAGTTCTTGCTCGCCTTCAGCGGCGTATCGGGCTCGTAACGCGGCGCAACCTTCAGCCGCGCCTGCACGGTGATGCGTAGCGGCTGCGGGCGTCCGGTCTCTTCCGAATAGATGCCGGTGAGGACATCATGTTCCAGATCGGCAACTTCGAGGATCAGGGTATCGGCCATGGGCTGGCGCGATGGCATGGCCTTGGCACCCTGTCCACCCCTGCGTTCAGAGACGCGCTGCGCTGCGGCAATTCGATACAAAAGGGCATTTGGTACTCCACCGCATGCTTGCTAGTCTTCCGGACATACGAATTAGGGGAGAAATCAAATGCGTTCATGGCTTGCAAATGCTGCGCTGGCGGCACTCGTAATCGGCACACCGATGGTGGCGGCCCATGCGACGAATTTCGCCATCCTGCTGGGCAGCGCCGAACGGCCCGAAGCCGACAAGGTCCGCGATGCCGATCGCAAGCCTGCAGAAGTGATGGCCTTTGCCGGAGTTAAGGCCGGGATGAAGATCACCGAGATCGCACCCGGCGGCGGCTATTACACCCGCCTGCTGAGTGCCGCAGTGGGTGACAAGGGCTATATCTATGCCTTCTCGGGCCGCCCCTCGGCGGCTGTCACCGAATGGGCCAAGGCGCACATCAACACCGGTCAGATCGTCGGCAAGCCGGTCGACAAGCTGGCACCCGAACCGGTCGACATGGTCTGGACCACGCTCAATTATCACGACTTCAAGAACAGCAAGGTGGGCGATAGCGATGCCGCTGCCCTATTCAACAAAGCCGCATTCGCCTCGCTGAAGCCAGGCGGCATATATCTGGTGAACGACCACGAAGCAGCGGCAGGTGCCGGAACCAGCGTGACCTCAACCCTGCACCGCATCGAATCGGCAGCCGTGATCAAGGAAGTTGAAGCCGCCGGGTTCAAGCTGGAGGCGCGCAGCGATCTGCTGAAGCACGCTGGTGATGATCACACGCAGAAGGTTTTTGAAGGCGGCGTACGCGGCAAGACCGACCAGTTCATCCTGAAGTTCAGGAAGCCGAAGGGTAAGCGCTAATCATTCCGCCAGCGGGCAAAGATGGCGGTGGGCAACAGTCTGCCGCCAGCCTGTTCTTCCCGCACCGCAAGATCGCCGTGCTCGATGCGGCCCGGCATATCGGCGAACACTTCGTCGAGCAGTCCGGCCAGCGCCAGTGAACTCATCCGCACGGCATAGACGGTGAGGAACAGGAAGCGGCTGCTTTCATCGAGCAACTGGCGGCAATCGGCGATCAGCGCGGGCAGGTGATCTTCCAGCCGCCAGACCTCACCTTCCGGACCGCGCCCGAATTTGGGCGGATCGAGGATGATCCCGTCATAGCGCCGCTGGCGCCGCACTTCGCGCGCGGTGAACTTGGCGGCGTCATCGATGATCCAGCGGATCGGGCGCTCGGTCATGCCCGAAAGCGCAGCATTCTCGCGCGCCTGCGCCACAGATTTCTTCGAGGCGTCGACGTGGGTGACCGGGCCATACTGGCTGAGCGCCAAGCTGCCGACGCCGGTGTAGCCGAACAGGTTGAGCGTCGCCGCATCGCTGCGTCCCGCCAGAAGCTCCCCCATCCAGTCCCACACCGGGGCCATGTCAGGAAAGAAGCCAAGATGCCGGAACGGCGTGCACTGGGCGTTAAACTTTACATCACCCCATTGCAGGTTCCAGCCGGTCTGCGGCACGGGATTGGCGAACTGCCAGCGCCCGCCGCCGTCTTCATCGGATGCGGGGACGAATTCGCCATCAGAGGCCCAGCGCTCCAGCTTGGGCCGCCATAGTGCCTGCGTATCGGGCCGGATGAAACGGTGCGGGCCATAGCGCTCCAGCTTGCGGCCATCGCCCGAATCGATCAGGCCATAGTCGGCCCAGGCCTCGCCGGTCATGATAACCGGCGTTTCGACCAGACTGGCCATCAGCCCTTCGGTACCGCGTTTGCCGCCACGTATTCGGCAATGGCATCATAGTCACCCGGCAGATCGGCGCACTTTTCTTCGCGCTCGAACAGATCACCCATACGGCTCGGCAGATGCGGGCGGTGGCCGGTGGCCCGTTCCACGGCATCACGGAACTTGGCCGGGTGCGCGGTGGCAAGCGTGACGACCGGAATCTCCGCCGGAAGCCCCGAAACCCGCGCCGCATGCAGCCCGCAGGCGGTGTGCGGATCGATCAGCTCGCCACACTTTTCCCAACCCCAGCGAATCGCACCCGCCATATCGCCGGCATCGGCGCGCGCGCTGGAGAACAACACGGCTGCACCTTCGCGCTGGGCATTGGTCAGCTGCATCGACTTGGTGCTTTCAAACCCGCGCATCTGCTCGGCCATCGCCACGCCATCGCGCCCGCCGACGTCAAATAGCAGTCGCTCGAAGTTCGACGAGACCTGAATGTCCATCGACGGCGCGACAGTCGGCGTCACCGTGCCCTGGCTGTAATCGCCAGTGCTCAGTGCGCGGTGGAGGATATCGTTGACGTTGGTCGCGACGATCAGCCGTTCGATCGGCAGGCCCATCTGCGCAGCGACATAGCCCGCGAACACGTCGCCAAAGTTGCCGGTCGGCACCGAGAACGCAACTTTGCGCGCCGGAGCGCCCAGCTGCAGCGCGGCGGCGAAGTAATAGACCACCTGCGCCATCAGCCGCGCCCAGTTGATCGAATTGACCGCGCCGATGTTGAAACGCCCGGTCATCGCAGTGTCATTGAACATCCGCTTCACCATGGCCTGCGCATCGTCAAAGCTGCCTTCGATGGCAATGTTGTGGACGTTGGGCGCGAGCACTGTGGTCATTTGGCGGCGCTGGACGTCGCTGACGCGGCCCTTGGGGTGGAGCATGAAAATGTCGACCCGGTCACGCCCGGCAACGGCATCGATCGCCGCAGAGCCGGTGTCGCCCGAGGTCGCACCGACGATGGTCAGGTTCTCTCCGGTGCGGCCGAGGAATTCCTCGAACAGCAGGCCGAGCAATTGCAGCGCCACATCCTTGAACGCCAGCGTGGGGCCGTGGAACAGTTCGAGCAGCCAGTGCTGCTGATCAAGCTGAACGAGCGGCGTAACCGCCTGATGCGAAAAGCGGCCATAGGCCTCGCGGGTCAGAGCGAGCAGGCGATCATAGGTCAGGCTGCCTTCAACGAAGGGCAGCATCACCTTGGCGGCGAGTTCGGCATAGGGCAGGCCCGCCATCGCGGCGATCTCGGCCTCAGAGAAACGCGGCCATTCGCGCGGCACATAGAGCCCGCCATCCGAGGCGAGTCCGGCGAGCGTGGCTCCGGCAAAATCGAGCGCGGGCGCGGCTCCGCGGGTAGAGATGTAGTCCATAGGGCGGCGCGTTAGCCGCGCTGCGCCGCAGCGGCAAGCCGCTTCCTGAGCGCAAGACAATAGATCACCAGTGCCGTAAACGCGAAAAGGAACCACTGCACAGCATAGGCGAGGTGGTTGTTGGCAATTTCGGACGGGTCTGGCTTGGCATTTGCCTGCAGGCCAGCGAGCGGCGGATCGGCAACCAGACGCGGGCCGGGGGCAATGATTCCCTGCACCACGCCGCCCTGCCACACCGGCGAAACCGGCGCACTTGACCAGCCAAGCACAACCAGTGCCTTGCCGCCGCCGACCAGATCGCACGTGACCATGCGGGCAAATCCGGTAGCGCCACTCGCGCTGCGTCCGGACCGTGAACTGGCCTCTGTTACCTTCAGGCATGAAACGGTGCTGTGACGATAAAGCACAGCTTCGGCTGCCGCCGCATTTTGCGGGAACGCGGCATCAGCGGACATGTTCTGCGCTGCGGCGTAGTTCGCCAGCAGTGCCTCTTTCTGCGCCAGCCGATCGAGCTGCCAGAACCCCAACCGCACCATCACCGCCACGGCGAGCAGCACGATCACTGTCGGGATGATCGGAACGCGGCGCATCAATCGTCCTTCAATTTGCCCTGCGCCGCATCGCGCCGGAACTCGGCCCCGAGCAGCCAGGCCTTGCTGGCGCGCAGGCCCCAGATCACCGCGGCCGAGGTAATCGGGATCCACAGCACAGCATGAACCCAGAACGGCGGCTCGAACTTCAGCTCGACCAGCACCGCCAGTGTCGCCACCAGAGCGCCGATGACCAGGGTCAGAAAAGCTGCCGGGCCATCGCCGACATTGAACTGGGTGTAATCCAGATCGCAGGAACTGCACTTGTCCGAGAACTCGGTCAGCCCCTTGAACAGACCCTTGGCGCCGCAGCGCGGGCATAAAGCGAAAAGGGCAGCCTCGGTAGAACCGGGCTGCCCCTTCGATTGCTGGCCTTCTGGCGCGGTCATTATTCGACCACGAAGCCCCAGTTGCCCCACACGTAGATCGCGCAGAACAGGAACAGCCAGACCACGTCAACGAAGTGCCAGTACCATGCGGCAGCTTCAAAACCGAAGTGCTGCTTGGGGGTGAAGTCACCGTTATAGGCGCGCTTCAGGCAGACGATCAGCATGATGGTGCCGACGATCACATGGAAACCGTGGAAGCCGGTCGCCATGTAGAAGGCGCTGCCATAGGTGTTCTTGCCGAAGGCAAAGGGTGCGTGGGCATACTCGAAGGCTTGGATCGAGGTGAACAGCAGGCCGAGCAGGATGGTCAGCCACAGACCGGTCTTCAGGCTCTTGCGGTCACCGTGGATCAGCGCGTGGTGCGCCCAGGTAACGGTGCAGCCCGAGCACAGCAGGATCAGCGTGTTAAGCAGCGGCAGGTCAAAAGCGTTGAGAACGGCTTCCAGTTCCTTCGGCGGCCATTGTCCGCCAACCGCTTCGGAGAGCTTGCTGGGGAACAGCGAGAAATCGAAGAAGGCCCAGAACCAGCCAAGGAAGAACATCACTTCCGAAGCGATGAACAGGATCATGCCATAGCGCTGATGCAGCTGCACCACCGGGGTATGATCGCCCGCATGGGCTTCCTTGACGATGTTGGTGAACCACTGGAACATGCCACCGAGCAGGATCGCGAGACCCAGCCAGGGAACAAAGTGTCCGCCCTTCATGTCGTGCATCATCAGCACCATGCCCGAGGTGAACGTCAACGCGCCGATCGTGGTGATCAGCGGCATCGGATCGGTGGGCAGAATATGGAAATCGTGGTTCTTGGTCCCGCTCATGATCGGTCCTTAGTCCCTGTTAGAAGCTGCTGGCGGAACGCCCGCCGGAAGTGGAATTCACGGCCCCTTATCG
>CANFXW010000052.1 GCA_947451145.1 Sphingomonadaceae bacterium
CCCATAGGGTAACCTGGAATTGGGTGGTCGGGCGGGGGAGCGGGCCGGTGCCGCGCCGAAATTCGCTCTTTCGCGAATTTCGCAAAAATAATGAGAGGATATCTCCATGCCTATCGACGCTGCAAACCCCGTTCCGCCAAACTTCCAGCGCGTAGCCGGACCCGACCAGATCCCGCCGCATGTGCCCAAGGAACTGATCCGCTCGGTCGGACTGACCATGGGGCCGGACTTCCTCGCCGCGCCGCATGATTACATGAAGAAGCTGCACGATGAGCAGCCGCCGATCTATTACGACGTCAGCCCGATGGGCAACATGTGGCACTTCATCAAGCATGAGGACTGCCTGTTCGGCCTGCGCCATCCGGAGTTCTTTTCGAACGAAGGCGCGACGCCCTTCCCGCGCGACCCCAACGATTATTTCTATTTCATCCCGATCGAGATCGATCCGCCGCACCACCGCAAGTATCGCAACATCGTCGATCCGCTGTTCTGCCCGGCCGGCGTCAAGCAACTTGAAGGACTGATCCGCCAGCGCGCCAATGATCTGCTCGACGAGGTAGAGGCCGAGCACGCCCGCACCGGCGAATGCGAATTCACCACGGCCTTCGGTCGCCCGCTGCCGGTCTCGGTGTTCCTCGACATCATGGGCCTGCCACAGGACATGCGCGATACCTTCGTCGAATGGGCGGTGCAGCTGCTGCACTCGAACACGCGCGAAGACATGGCCGATGCCATGCAGAAGATCACCGTCTACCTGAAGGGCGCGATTGCCGAGAAGAAGGCGAAACCCGACGACGGCGTTGTCAGCCTGATCGCCAATGCCGCTCCCGATGGCGTGCCGCTGTCCGATCCGGAAATCTTCGGCTTCGTCTGCTTCCTGTTCATCGGCGGGCTCGACACGGTTTTCGCCACGCTGAACAACATCTGGCTCCACCTCGCCCGCGATCCGGAGCTGCGCGCCGAGACGATCAATCGCATGGAAACCGATCCTGACAAGGTGGTGGAAGAACTGCTGCGCCGCTGGTCGGTCACCTTCTCGGGCCGGGTGGTGGAACAGGACGTCGAAGTGCGCGGCGTGCAGCTGAAGAAGGGCGAGCGCGTTACCTTCATCCTGCCCGCCGCCAACTTCGACCCCGAAGTCTTCCCCGATCCGCTCAAGGTCGATTATGACCGCCCGCGCAAGACCATCCTCGCCTTCACCGTCGGCGTCCATTCCTGCATGGGCGGCCATCTCGCCCGGCTCGAGTTGAAGATCTGCCTGCAGGAATGGCTCAAGCGCATTCCCAACTTCTCGGTCAAACCCGGCACTCACATCGAGTACCGTCCGGGCGGCGTGATCGGGCCGGAGTTCCTGCCGCTCACCTGGTAAGGCCAAGCGCCAAGGCGATATCAAGCGCCGGTCCTTGCTTCGTGCGGGGTCGGTGGCAAGTTCCCGACGCCATCAAGCAGAGGAATCGCATTCAAGCCTAGCCAACTTCGTCATCCTGAACTTGTTTGAGCAAGCTCAGCTTCGCTTCCAGGATCCATCAGGCCCTCTAGACCGGAGCGGGCAGGATAGACGCAAACCGTGAGGCCAGCTCTATTGAAACGGAGCTCCAAGCGGGTTGAGAAATGGATCCTGAAACGAGTTCAGGATGACGATGAAGGAGAGGTGGGAAGCTTTTTTGCGAACGATCTGCACTGCAACAGGATCACGCAATGCCTCCCCCCAACCAGCCCCTACCCGACCTGCTCTCGCTGCTCGCAGACCTTGATGGCGCGGTGGCGAACCTGAAGGACACCTGGCGGCCCGACGATCCGGACTATCGCGCTGACGTCTATCGCCAGACGATGACGAGCCTGTCCTATGCCTATTTCATGTATTTCCACGCCGATGCCGAGCACCCCGACTGGGCGCCGCTGTGGAACCCAGTCTATACGCTGCAGCCCAATCCGGACGATATCTATGTCCAGTCGCCAATCGACGGGCGGCTGACCTATCGCGTCTCGGGCAATCGGGGGACGTGCAAGATCCTCTCGTTCACCACGCAGGCGGCGCTGTCGGGCACGGTTGACCAGATGCCGGTGCCGAACGGCCATAACGAGATCGACACCAACGATCTCGGCATCGCGCTGGGCGAGGACTTCGAGATCGTGTTCAGCCAGGAGCGGCCCAAGGGCTACACCGGGCACTGGGCTCCGCTCCATCCGGCGGCGCGCGGCATGTTCACCCGCTACCGGATGTATGACTGGAACCACGAGACCGACCCGCAGCTATCCATCGAATGCCTGAGCCCGGTCGGGCCAAAGCCGCGATACACGCAGGAAGAGATCGTGCACCGCATCCGCGAAATGGCGAAGTTCCCGGCCCGCAAGACCAACCTCTATTACCCCATGCAGAACGGCGTGAAAGACCGCGTCGGCTTCAACGTGTTCGAGCCGGTGCGCTATCCCGGCGCGCTGGTGAAGCAGACCTATTGGCCGGCCTGTTTCCGGATCGAGGAAGACGAGGCGCTGATTATCGAAACCGAGATTCCCGAACGCGCGCCCTATTGGAACGTCCAGCTCAACGATCCCTATTTCAACGCGCTCGAATACGTTTACCGCCTGAGCAGCACCAATGGGGCAATGGCCAAACTTTCCAGCGACGGCAAATTCCGCGCGGTGATTTCACTGACCGATCCCGGCGTGCCCAACTGGCTTGATCCGGCAGGCTACAAGGAGGGCGGGATCTATGGCCGCTGGTACGATTGCTCGAGCGAGCCGGTGCCCAGCCTGACCAAGGTCAAGCTCGCCGACCTGCGCCAGCACCTGCCCGCCGATACCCCGGTGATCACGCCGGAACAGCGCCGCGAGGAAATTCGCGTGCGGGTGCGGGCCTGCCAGCGGCGGCGGCGCTGGTAATCAGGTTAACGCTTCTTCGCCGGCTCGAGCGAAAGCCGCGTCATCAGCAGGGCCGCACGCTTGGCCTGCAACCAGATGGAGGGCAAGTTGACGGTCTCGGCCGCGGTGTGATCGCCATCGCTGGCGGGGCCAAGGCCTGCCAGACTATCGACATCCGCCGCGACGAAACTCACGTCCCCCGCCCCGCGCTTCAGCGGATCAAGCGCCGCCATCGCGGGCAGGCCCATGGTCTCGTTCACGCCGTTCAGGCTGGCGAGCAGGCCTGCGTTGCCAGCGGTCGGGGCCATCGGCGGGTACTTGTCTTCGAAAATGAAGCTCGCGGTGCCGCCGTTGAATGGCCGCGCGACAATGGCGCGCATCTTGCCCACTACCCGATCAATCGATTCCTGGCTGAGCGCGCGCAGATCGCCCATGGCGACCGCTTCCGCCGGTATGATGTTGTTCTTGCCGGTGGCGCTGGCATTGGCTCCGCCGGGCGCGAGGGCCGCGCTCGCCCCGCCAGCGACCATGCCGACGTTGAAGGTCAGATTGGGCTCGGGCAGCTCGGTGCGGAAGGCTGTCAGGATCTTCGCCAGCGGATAGATCGCTCCTTCGCCCACGCCATCGGAGAACACGCCGCTCGAATGGCCCGATCGCGCCTTGACCGTTACCTTCCAGTTGCCCGCCGAGCGCCGGGCAATCGAGCCCATGTCTTTGCCGTCGATCTGGACCAGCCCCTCGAAATCGAGCGCGGCATCGGCGCGTTTGCCCGCCGCAACCAGATCGGCGCGGGAGATGCTCAGCGGCAGGCCGGCCTCTTCCTCGTCACCGGTCAGCGCCACTTCGATGTTGGCACCCTTCAACGTCCCGGCCTTGTACATGGCGCGCAGCGCGGCGAGCATGGTGACGACCCCGCCCTTGTCATCGCTGACACCGGGCCCGCCTGCCAGATCCGGCCCCCGCCGCTCGAACTTCTGGAAGGGGTGATCAAGCTCGAACACCGTATCTAGATGGCCGATCAGCAGCAGGAGTTTCTTGCCGGCCTTACCCTGATGCACGGCGAGCAAATGTCCTGCCCGGTCCACCGCATCCTGCGGCAGCCACTGCACGGTAAAGCCCAGCGCGGTAAGCTCCGGCACCACCATATCGCGCACCGCGCGCACGCCCTCCACGTTGCGGGTGCCGCTGTTCTGGTTGACCAGCCGCTCAAGCAGCGCGAGCTGGCGACCCTGTTCGGCATCGACCGCAGCGATCATTGTGCGCTCCACCTTGGTAGGCGGGGCGGCGAGAACCGGCACCGAAAGGGTCAGCGCAATGAGCGGAAAGGCGAGCGAGGCGAGGCGGTTTCTGGTCATGGTTTGCAGCCTAAACCGGGGCAGGCCTGTTCGACCAGCGTAATTTTCTTGCTTTTTTCCGCAACGCAACATATATGCCCTCTCAGCAATCGGCTCGCGGGTTAAATTCCCGGTGCGGTCCCGGCAGCGTGAGGTCTCCGTTTCCACGGCATAGGCCTGCCCGGACTTTCGATCGCCGCAATCGCTGGAAGCCTCCTTTTTCACGCAGGGTCGCATCGTAACGACACCTTGCTTCGCGCGCCGGAAATCCGTGCGCGCGCCGCTTCATACTTGAAAGAATTTCATGTCCTATTTTTCCGACCTTGGCCTTGCCGAGCCTATCCTTCGTGCGCTCGAAGCCAAGGGATACAATGATCCCACCCCGATCCAGCGCGATGCCATTCCGGCGCTGCTGCAGGGCCGCGACCTGTTGGGCATTGCCCAGACCGGCACCGGCAAGACGGCGGCGTTCTCGCTGCCTTCGCTGCACCGCCTCGCTGCTGATCTCAAGCACCGCCAGCCCGCCTCGTGCCGCATGCTGGTGCTTTCACCCACCCGCGAACTCGCCGCCCAGATTGCCGAGAATATGCGCGGCTATGCCAAGTTCCTGAACCTTTCGGTCCAGTGCGTGTTCGGCGGCATCCCCGTTGGCAAGCAGGCCCGCGCGCTGGTTCAGGGCTGCGACGTGCTCGTCGCCACCCCGGGCCGTCTGCTCGATCTGATCGAACAGCGCGCGCTTACCCTGCGCAATGTCGAAATCTTCGTGCTCGACGAAGCCGACCAGATGATGGACCTTGGCTTTATCGTGCCGCTGAAGCGCGTCGCCAACATGCTCCCCAAGGAGCGCCAGAGCCTGTTCTTCTCGGCCACCATGCCCAAGGCGATTGCCGATCTGGGCAAGCAGTTCATCAACAACCCGGTGCGCGTCGAGGTTGCCCCGCAGGCAACCACTGCCGAGCGCGTCGACCAGTTCGTCACCCACATCAACCAGGCCGAAAAGCAGGCGCTGCTGTCGATCAAGCTGCGTGACGGGCTGGCGCTGAGCGAAGGCCAGGGCGCAATTGACCGCGCGCTGGTGTTCACCCGCACCAAGCACGGTGCAGACCGCGTTGTCCGCCACCTGAACACTGCCGGTGTCAATGCTGCGGCGATCCATGGCAACAAGAGCCAGGCCCAGCGCACCGCTGCGCTGCTCGCCTTCCGCAAGGGCACCACGCCGGTGCTCGTCGCCACCGACATCGCCGCGCGCGGCATCGACGTTTCGGGCGTGAGCCACGTGTTCAACTTCGAAATGCCCAACGTGCCTGAACAATACGTCCACCGCATCGGCCGCACCGCGCGTGCCGGAGCTGACGGCGTGGCGGTCAGCTTCGTTGCGCCTGACGAAAAGCCTTACCTGCGCGATATCGAGCGCCTGACCGGCGTTCAATTGATGCCGATGCCGCTGCCGGATGACTTCAAGAACGAAGCCGCCCGCCTGCCGCTGCCCAGCCGCAAGCCTGCCGAGGCCGAGCAAGACGCTCGCCGCGAAGCGCGCGATGCAAAGGGCCGTGGCGGTGCTGGTGCCCGTGGGGCTGGTCGCAGCAGCGGTGGTGGCCGTAACGGTCAGGGCCGCAACGGCAATCGCACTCCGGGTGGACAGGGTCTCGACGGTCGTGGCCGTGATGCCCATCACCGCGATACCTATTCGCGTGGGCCCGGCGGCGATCGTCCGGCTGCTCCGCGCGGTCCGGTTTACAACCCGCTGGCAGCTTACGAAAACGAAGGCGGCGAAACCCGCGCTGCGCCGCGTGATGACCGTCGCCCTGCACAAGGTGGAGATCGCCGTCCGGCACAGGGTGGCGACCGCCGTCCGGCTCCGGCAGGTGATCGTCGCCCCAACCGCGAAGGCGCTCGCCACGACGGTCCGCGCCGTGAGGGTCAGAGCTATCAGGGCCAGCGCGCCGATGGCCAGCGCCACGCCCCGCGCGGCGACGCGCCCCGTGGTGATCGTTCGGAACATGCCCGCACGGGCGCCCCGCGCGACAACCGTGGTCCCCGCCCCGAAGGCAAGCGTCCTGAAGGCGCCCGCCCTCATGGTGATCGTCCGGCTGGCAATCGCCCCAATGGCGATCGCTCAGGCGGTGGCGAACGCTCGCAGCGCCGCTTCGGCGAAGTGGCCCCGCGCCGCGGCTTCTAAGCTTTAGTCTAGCGCTAAAAAAAGGCCGTCCGGTGCAGACCGGGCGGCCTTTTTGCATGAGCGCGCACCGCTGCGGCGGTATCGCCCCCTCCCGCTCGACAAGTGCGCCATAGCTGCGGCATTCCCTGCGCAAAGCAGTCGAGAGGAATCGCGGGAAATGGCACCACTGGCAGGCAAAGTAGCGCTGGTAACCGGCGCCAGTCGCGGCATCGGGCGCGGCATTGCGCTGGTGCTCGCCGAGCAGGGCGCGACCGTATACGTCACCGGCCGCACGGTGAAGGAAGGCGACTATTACCTGCCCGGCACGGTCGGCTCGACGGCTGCCGAATGCACCGAGCGCGGCAAGGACAGCGGCGGAAGTGGCATCGCCGCAGCCTGCGATCACGGCGATGATGCTGCCGTTGCCGCACTGTTCGAGCGGATCGACCAAGAGCAGGGCCGACTCGACATCCTCGTCAACAATGCCTTCACCCTGTCTGACGATCTGCTTGAGCCCAAGGGTTTCTGGGAAAAGCCGCTGTCCAATCTCGAAATGTGGGATGTCGGCGTGAAGTCGAACTATGTCGCATCATGGCATGCGGCAAAGCTGATGGCGCGGCAGAAGTCGGGGCTGATGGTGGCGATCTCGGGCTTTGCCGGGACGACCTATACCTATGGCGTGATCTTCGGCACCTCGAAGTCTGCCGTTGGCCGCATGGCGCGCGATATGGCGGTGGAGCTGGCACCCTATAACGTCGCCTCGCTCACCCTTTGGCAGGGGCTGACGCTGACCGAGAAGGCAGTCGATAACATGGCCAGGATGGCCGACAAGATGACCACCTCGATCACCACGATGACCGGATCGACCGTCGAGCATCCCGGCCGCGTGATCGCCGCGCTGGCCGCTGATCCCGAAGTCATGAAGCGCTCTGGCGGCGAATTCATCACCACCGAACTCGCGATGGAATATGGCATCACCGACGTTGACGGCTCGGTAATACCCTCGGCCCGCGCCTCGCGCGGCAACCCGATCTGGCAACCGATTGCGGAGAAGCAGTAATGGACGATGCTCGCCTTGCCCGGCTTGAATATGCCGCAGACCGCATCGAGATCACCGACTGCCTGACCCGCTTTTCGCGCGGCATGGACCGTTTTGACCGCGACTGTTACCTCTCGGCCTTCTGGCCCGACGCCGAAATGGCTGCGGGACCCTACGTCGGCTCGGTTCAGGGTTGCTGGGATTGGGCCGTCCCGATGCACGAGGCGGGGCAGATTGTCACCCACCACAGCCTGCTCAACAACACGGTCGATATCGACGGCGATGTCGCGCATTCGGAATGTTATTACATCTTCGTCGCGCGCAACCGCGATGAGTCCATGTGGATGGCCGGCGGGCGCTATCTTGACCGGTTCGAGCGGCGCAGTGGCGAGTGGAAGATTGCGCTGCGCACCAACATCATCGAATGGGGCTGTCTGCCGCCGCCGATGCCGATCCCCTTTGCCGACGTGCCGGGGATCGAGAAGAACGGCGTCACCAGCCGCAGCAAGGAAGATCCCAGCTATCGCCGCCCGCTGGTCAACCTGCGCGATCCGTTTACGCCCACCTATTGAGCGCCTAGAAGCGGGCCATGGCCTCGCAGCAAGATACCCTCGAATTCCTCCGCCTCGCCGCCGCGCGGGGTGAGCGTAACGCGCTGATCGCGCTGACCGGGGTTGAAGGCGGCGCCGCGCGCGGGATCGGCACCCTGATGGGGGTAAGCGAAAGCGGTGCGTGGATCGGCTCGCTCTCGGGCGGCTGTGTCGAGGCGGCGCTGGTGGGTGAGGCGCAGCGGGTGATCGCGCACGGCAAGGCAGAGATGCTGCGGCTCGGCGCCGGATCGCCGCTGATCGACATTCGCCTGCCCTGCGGATCGGGGATCGACCTGCTGATCGTACCCGATCCCGATGCTGCGATGATTGCGGAGGCCTGCAAGGCGCTGGGCGGGCGCAAGCCGGTGACGCTCACCCTTGAGCGCCCCGGCGAGCCCTTCACGCTCGCCATTCCCCCGCGCCTGCGGCTGATCATTGCCGGACACGGCGAGGAAGTCCCCGCGCTCGCCAATCTCGCCCGCACCTGGGGGGCAGAGGTGCTGGTGCTGACCCCCGACGAGCGCACCGCCGCGGCATCGGGCGGAGAGGCCGTACTGCTCAAGACCCCCGCAGCGCATGCCGCGCTGGCGCTCGATCCTTGGTCGGCGCTGGTCATGCTGTTCCACGATCACGATTGGGAAACACCGCTGCTGGTGCAGGCGCTGGAGCAGCAACCCCTCTTCATCGGCGCCATGGGCAGCCGCGCCACCCATGCGCGGCGTCTGGTGATGCTGGCGGAAGCAGGCGTCAGTGCTGAAGAGGCAGCGCGGATCAAAGGCCCGGTCGGCCTGATCCCGGCGGCACGCGATCCGCAGACCATGGCGCTGTCGGTATTGGCGGAAGTGGTGGCAGCTTATAACGCGCATTGATTGTTGTTTCAGTTGCACTGAAACAGTTGCGGCACCGGCCCGCTCCCCCGCCCGACCACC
>CANFXW010000053.1 GCA_947451145.1 Sphingomonadaceae bacterium
CAAGCCTGCGACCCATATCCCCACCACCGCCGAGTGCTCGACTTGCCACTCCACCACTGGCTGGACCCCGGCGACGTTCAACCATGCCAACGCGACCGGCACCTGCGCGAGCTGCCACAACGGCACGAACGCAACCGGCAAGTCGGCCACGCACATCACGACCAACACCAACTGTCAGGACTGCCACACGACCACGGCGTGGAGCCCGGCCAAGACGGTGAACCACGCCGACGTGCTGGGCACCTGCTCTTCCTGCCACAACGGGACCAAGGCCAGCGGCAAACCGGCGACCCATATACCCACCACCGCCGAGTGCTCGACTTGCCACTCCACCACTGGCTGGACCCCGGCGACGTTCAACCATGCCAACGCGACCGGCACCTGCGCGAGCTGCCACAACGGCACCAACGCAACCGGCAAGTCGGCCACGCACATCACGACCAACACGCTGTGCGGTGATTGTCATACGACAACCGCATGGTCACCCGCCAAGACGGTCAATCACAATGACGTGCTGGGCACCTGCTCGTCGTGCCACAACGGCACCAAGGCCGGTGGCAAGCCCGCTACCCATATTCCCACCACCGCTGAGTGCTCGACCTGCCACTCGACTACCGCGTGGACCCCGGCGAACTTCAGCCACTCGAATGTGACCGGAACTTGCGCCTCCTGCCACAACGGCACCAACGCGACAGGCAAGTCGGCCACCCACATCACCACCAATACGCTCTGCGAGGATTGCCATACGACCACCGCATGGAGCCCGGCGAAGACGGTCAATCACAACGACGTTCTGGGCACCTGCTCGTCATGCCACAATGGCACCAAGGCAACCGGCAAGACGGCGACGCATATTCCGACCACGTCAGAGTGTTCAACTTGCCACAGTACCACCGCATGGACGCCGGCGAACTTCAGCCATTCCAACGTCACCGGTACCTGCGCGAGCTGCCACAACGGCACCACCGCCACGGGCAAATCGGCCACCCACATCAGCACCAATACCCTGTGCGAGGATTGCCATACGACCACGGCCTGGACTCCGGCCAAGAAGGTCAATCATGCTGACGTGCTGGGAACTTGCTCAAGCTGTCACAACGGCTCCAAGGCAACCGGAAAGACCGCAACGCACATCCCGACCACCGCTGACTGCTCAACCTGCCACAGCACCACCGCATGGACTCCAGCAAACTTCAGCCATGCGAATGTGACCGGCACCTGCGCGAGCTGCCACAACGGCACCACTGCCACCGGTAAATCCGCGACCCACCTGACCACCAATACGATGTGTGAGGATTGCCATAACACCACGGCCTGGGCACCTGCGAAGGCGGTGAACCACGCTGACGTGATCGGCACCTGCGCCTCGTGCCACAACGGCACCAAGGCGACCGGCAAGAGCGCGACGCACATCACCTCGACCACTTCGTGCGATTTCTGCCACGTGACCACTAACTGGACCACGGTCCACATGGATCACACCCAGGTGACGGGCACCTGCTCGAGCTGCCACAATGGCGCGGTTGCTACCGGCAAGCCTGCAACCCACGTTCCGACCACCGGGCAATGCAGCGACTGCCACAAGTCGACCAGCAGCTGGCTGCCTGCTCTGTTCAGCCACACCAACGTTGGGACCAACTGCTATTCCTGCCACAACGGCACCACCGCAGAGGGCAAGTCGCCGACCCACCCGCTGACGACGACGAACTGTTATTCTTGCCACAAATCAACGACCAACTGGCTGAACTACAACGTCAATCACGCCGAGGTTCTGGGCCGCTGCGACCAGTGCCACAACGGCCGGATCGCCAATGGCAAGCCTCGCGAACACCCTGTTACCACGCAGGACTGCGCCGCCTGCCACACGATACGGACCTTTAGTAAATAGGCCGTATGGCGCATGAATTCAGGAGGGCATCAGTGATCAGGAACAGCAACATAGGGGGTGCATCGCTCGTTGCATTGGGTGCAACGTTGGCGGCGGCAGTCGCCATTCCTGCCCCGGCCTTCGGCCAACCGGTCGCCGACCACGCGGTATCCGACGTCCGCGTCGATAATGTTGGTGGCTGTTCGGCGCTTACGGTTAATTTCAACTTGCGGATCCAGCTGCTCAGCTACTTCCCGGAAAGCTCGGGCCGCGAACTGCACATCCGCATCAAGCCGCTCGACAATAACGGTCTGGTCTCGGGCCGTGAATCGCTGCGCCCGCCGGTTTCGGTGCCTTCGCTGCGCTCGCTGCAATATGAAGGCGACAATCCCGAAGGCCCGGTGCTTTCGCTGTTCTTTGACCACGACATGCAGTTCTCGGTCGAGACGGGGACCCAGGCGCAGACGCTGGTAATCCGTCTGTCCGAGCCAGCAACCAAAGGCGCCTGCGCAGCGCCCGCTGCACCTTCGACTGCCCCGGCACAATCCGGCCAGCCCGCACCGGTCGCAGCGGCGGGAGCAGAAATTCCGGCAGGCCTGTTTGCCCTCAACCTTGCCTCGCTGCCCAAAGCCGCGCCCGAGCTGACCGATGGCCAGAAGCAGGCACTGGGCGACAAGGTTGTCTATGACACCGTATTCGAGAAGGACTCGCAGCAATGGCATCGCCTGCGCGCCGGCTTCTTCCCGACCCGTGAAGCCGCGGAAAAAGCCAAGTCCGCTCTGAAAGCCCAGTTCCCCGATGCCTGGGTGATCCGGGTAACCGCAGAAGAACGCGCGCAAGGCATTGGCAGCCGCAAGGTCTCGGCGCCCGCCGACCTTGCGCCGGTTGCAACAGTACAAACGCCCCAGGCCGCCTCACCGCAAGGTGCGGTTGACGCGGCGGCTGCCACTGCCAAGCTGATCGACGATGCCGAAACGGCAATCCGCGATGCCAATCCGGATCGCGCGGTGGCGCTGCTCACCAATGCGCTCGCCAACCCGGAAAACGCCAACACCCCGCGCGCGCTCGAATTGCTGGGCATCACCCGCGAGAAAAAGGGGCAAGCGGCCCACGCGCAGGCCGAGTATCAGGAATACCTGCGCCGCTATCCCAGCGGTGAAGGTGCAGAGCGGGTCAAGCAGCGCCTCGCCGCGCTCAGCCAGACGGTCGCCACCACGCCTGAGCTACGTCAGGCATCAGGTTCGCTCTCCACCGGAAAGGGCTGGACCTGGGGGCTGCGCGGCAGCTTCTCGCAGTTCTATTTCCGCGATCAGGGCCGCACCAGCAGCGATACCTTCAGCACCACTTCGACGCTCGGTAGCGAAATCGACAAGTCGGTCAACGTCAACCAGCTGCTGACCAGCGGCGACATCACGGTAACCGGAGGCAATGATCGCCAGCAGTTCCAGCTGCGCGCTGCCGGGTCCTATACCCAGAACTTCGGCACGAGCCGGTCGAGCACGGTGGTCAACAACGGTGCGCAGCAGCTCAACTTCTCGTCGAAGCCGGGCGGCGGACAGAAAGCGCTGACCGCGCTCTACCTCGACTGGGCGGATAACGAGTTCAACACAGCTGTCCGTGTCGGTCGCCAGACCCGCAATACGCAGGGCGTGCTCGGCCGCTTTGACGGCGCGCTGATCGGCTGGCAGGCCAAGCCGCGCCTGCGCTTCAATGTGGTTGGCGGTTTCCCGGTGCTGTCTTCGCGGCAGATGTATGTGATGACCGACCGCCCGTTCTACGGCGTTTCGGTTGACGTCGGCAACAAGCGCAGCCCCTGGCAGACAACCTTTTACTGGTTCGACCAGCACGCCAAGGGCGGGTTCATTGACCGCCGCTCGCTGGGTTTCGAAGGACGCCTGGTCAAGAAGCGGTTCAACGCCTTCACCATGATCGATTACGACATCAAGATGAACCGGCTGAATCTCGGCTTGCTGTCGCTCAGCTTTAACTTCCCGGACAATTCCAACCTCACGCTGACAGCCGACTATCGCCAGTCACCGCTGCTGACGACAACCAACGCGCTGATCGGGCAGGTGTTCACCGCCACGTCAGAGCCGGTGCTCGATCTCGGCGGACTCAAGCCGTTCTTCACTGATGAGCAGATCTACCAGCTGGCCAAGGACCGCACGCTGACGGCCAAGTCATTGACCCTCGCCTATTCGCGCCCCCTGACCAAAAAGCTGCAGGCCAACGTCGATTTCACCATGACAGACACCGGCGGCACGCCTGATAGCGCGGCGAGCGCAGGAACTCTGGCGGTCGGCGGGCTTCCGGCCAGCGGCAAGGAATACTACTACGGCGCACAGATCATCGGTTCGGGCATGGTCTGGGAGAATGACATCTACATCATGGGCCTGCGCTATGCGAACACCCAGCGCTCGACGACATGGACCGCTGATTTCAATGCGCGCATTCCGATCACCAACAAATTCCGCCTCAGCCCGCGCCTGCGCTATGGCACGCGCAGCGACAAGCTGGTTGACAGCCAGTATCATCAGTTCCAGCCGACGATGCGGATGAACTGGTACCCATTCGGCCATGGTGAGGTAGAAGTGGAATTCGGCGGAAACTTCACCAAACAGACCACGGTTACCGCCGGAACCCCGCTCTCCACCCGCGAAAAGGGCTGGGTGCTGAGCGCCGGTTACCGCCTGGACTTCTAAAGGAGCATATTGCGAGTGATTGCTGAAGCGGGCCTTGCCGCACTCTGGTTAGCCGCCGCCATGGCCCTGTTCCAGCTCCTTGCTGGCGTGCTGGCGCTGCGCGGGCAAAAAGCGCTGGAAAGCGCGATTGCACCCGCCGCAGTGGTGCAATCGGTGTTTGTCACTGTCGCTTTCGGCTGCTTGGTCGCGGTCTTCGCCCGGTCAGACATGTCGGTGATGTTGGTCGCTTCGAGCAGCAATCCGGCCATGCCGATGCTCTACAAGATCGCCGGAGCCTGGGGCAACCACGAAGGCTCGATGCTGCTGTGGGTGACAATCCTAGGCCTTGCCGGAACAACCATCGCGCTGTTTGAACGCAAGCTGCGCGCCGATACCAAGCTGGCAACACTGGCCGCACAGGCTGCGATTGCGCTCGGTTTCTATGCCTTCCTGCTGATCGCTTCCAACCCCTTTGCCCGCCTGACCTTCGCGGTAGAGCCGCAGGGGCTGAACCCGCTGCTGCAAGACCCCGGCCTCGCCTTCCACCCGCCAACACTTTACGCCGGTTACGTCGGCATGTCGGCGGCCTTTTCCTTTGCTGTCGGCGCGCTGGTGACCCGCAATGTCAGCGCCGAATTTGCCCGCGCCATGCGTCCGTGGATTCTCGGCGCATGGATTTTCCTCACCGTCGGCATCACCGCCGGTTCCTATTGGGCCTATTATACGCTGGGCTGGGGTGGCTGGTGGTTTTGGGATCCCGTCGAGAATGCATCGCTGATGCCATGGCTGGCAGCGACAGCCCTGCTCCATTCGGTAACGGTGCTGGCCACCCGCGACGGCCTGCGCGCATGGACGATCATGCTTTCGGTGCTCGCCTTCTCGATGTCGATGGTCGGCACCTTCCTCGTGCGTTCGGGCATCCTCACGTCGGTGCACAGCTTCGCGGTTGATCCCACGCGCGGCATTTTCATCCTTGCGCTGCTCGGCATCTACATCGGCGGCGCGCTGGCGCTGTTTGCCCTACGCATCAGCACAGTGACCGAGGGCAACCGCTTTGACATGGTCAGCCGCGAGGCTTCGCTGGTGATCAACAACCTGTTGCTCTCGGTGATCCTCGTCGTGGTGCTGGCAGGCACACTCTATCCGCTGGCGCTTGAGGCCTCGACCGGATCGAAAATCTCGGTCGGCGCGCCCTATTTCAACGCCACGGCCGGGCCGCTGGCGCTGATCCTGATGGTGGTGCTGGTGATCGGGCCGCTGCTGCGCTGGCGGCGTGACGATCCGCGCCAATTGCTCGATCGCGTTGCTGTGCCGGTCTTCGCCGGAGCGGCTGCGCTGCTACTGGTCGCCCTGCTTGGCGGCAAGATCGGCGTGCTGCCCCTGCTCGGCCTTGTTGCCGCGACTCTGGTTGGCGCGGCCAGCCTTGCCCCGCTGTGGAAGCGCAACCTCAAGCGCACCCCTTTGTTCACCTACGGCATGGTCATCGCCCACCTCGGCTGCGCGGTGAGCATGGCGGGAATGGCCAGTGATTCCGCCTTCACCAAGGAGAACATGGTCTCGATGCAGGCGGGCGAGACGCAGGCTATCGGCCCGTTCTCGGTGACCCTGCTTGGCGTTCGCGAGCGGCCCGGCCCCAATTTCCAGTCACTCGATGCCGTGCTTTCGGTGCGCAAGGGTGAAGGCACCCCGTGGGAAATGATCCCGCAGCTCCACCAGTTCGCCGATCAGGGGATGACCACCAATCAGGCGGCGATCAAGACGCTGTGGAACGGCCAGCTTTATCTGGTGGTCGGAGAGAATACCGACGGCAGCCATTTCCTGATGCGGATGTGGTGGAAGCCGTTTGTCACCCTGATCTGGTTGGGCGGCATCATGATCGCATTTGGCGGCGGGCTCTCGCTGATCGGGCGCGTGCGGCGTGATTGGTGGAACAACCAGTGGCCCTGGGAGTGGACACGCGAGACAGCGAAGGAGGCGGCACCATGAACCGCAAGCTGCTGCTCTGGCTGCCCTTCGGACTTTGCGCCCTGCTCTTCGTCGTGTTCTTCGCCGGCCTGAAGCATCCTGATGATCACGTGATCGCCAGCCAGATGGTCGGCAAACCGCTGCCCGAATTTACTGCCGGTCCTGCCATGCCGGGCCAGCCGGGCACTGCCTCGAGCGACTTCAAGGACGGCAAGCCGCGCCTGCTCAACATCTTTGCCTCATGGTGCGTGCCCTGCGTGCAGGAAATCCCGATGTTGATCAGGCTCAAGGCGGCGGGTGCGGAAATCGACTCTATCGCCGTTCATGACACGACCGCAGACCTCACCAAGTTCCTCAGCCAGAACGGCAACCCCTATACCCGGATCGGTCTGGATGAAGGCGGCAAGGCGCAGATTGCCTTTGGCTCGGCAGGCGTGCCGGAAACCTTTGTCGTCGATGGCAAAGGCACGATCCTTTACCAGCACATCGGCGTGGTGACCGAAGAGGATATGCCCAAATTGCTCGCCATGCTGGAACAAGCCAAGTGAGCGCGCGGGGCCTGATCCTTGCGCTCGCGCTGCTGGCCAGCCCGGTTTTGGCGCAGGACTATGCCGAGGTTTCGCTGCCCGATGCGCGGGCTGAGGCCCAGGCAGTGGCACTGATGGATTCGATCCGGTGCGTCGTCTGTCAGGGCCAACCAATCTCGGGCAGCAATGCCGATCTGGCAGGCGACATGCGCCGCCTGATCCGCGAACGCATCGCCGCGGGCGAAAGCCCCGAACAGGTGCGTTCATTCCTGATCGGCCGCTATGGTGACTGGGTGAGCTTCAAGCCCGAAGTCAAACCGATCACCGCGCCGCTGTGGCTGGTCCCGTTACTCGCCCTGCTGGGCGGCGGCGCACTGGTCGCGCGGCGTCTGCAACGGAGGAAAGCGTAATGGGCTGGGTCATCGCAGGCCTGTTTACGGCGATTGCTTTCGCCGCGCTCTGGCTATCCGGCCGCTGCTCGCGCCTCGCGCTTGAGCTGGCGGGAGCCCTGCTGCTTGTCGGTCTTGCCGGTTACGCCTGGCAAGGCAGCCCCCAATTACCGGGCAATCCCCAATTAAGGGACGGGCCAGTTTCCAACTCAGCGCCATGAGATCGAGAGAGTAACGCCTCATGTTCCACTACAATCAAATCTTCGACCAAGCTCTGGACCGCCTCCATTCCGAAGGCCGCTACCGTGTCTTCATCGACATCCTGCGCAACAAGGGGTCCTACCCCAACGCGCGGTGCTTTGCCGGGCATAACGGGCCGAAGGACATCACGGTCTGGTGCTCGAACGATTACCTCGCGATGGGCCA
>CANFXW010000054.1 GCA_947451145.1 Sphingomonadaceae bacterium
CCGCCATATTCCTCATCAATGCCAATGCCGTGGAATCCAGCCTCGCTGAACTTTTCCCACAAGGCATGAGGATAGTTGTGTTCGTCGGCTTCGAGCTTGCGCGCCCAATCCTTGGGGCATTCATTGTCTACCCAGCGCCGCACCATGTCGCGGAATGCGCGGTGTTCTTCTGGCAGTTCGAAGTCCATGCGGGAGCACCACTCTCAACGGCGGCCACTTGAGCAGTGACCTTGATCCAAGCCTGTCATTGCCTGCCCGATCGCTCTGGCAACCTATCTGTGGGTAGGAGATGACGCTTGCACTTGAGAGATTCCTGTTGAATACGCAGTGCTGATCAGATGGCGGACAACCAGTCCTCCCGGTCCTTGGGCAGAGTTTGAAAGCTATGGGCGTTGTTTCAACAACGATTGTGCCGCCGCGCGCTGCACACAAATACGTTATCCGCGAAACCATCGAGCGCTTGGTGGATGACGTTGGTGCGTCCCGAGTCGTGACGGTCAGCAGCCCGGCGGGCTTTGGCAAGACCACAGCCATGCTGCGCTGGGCTGAAAAGCTGCAAGAGCGCGGGCGCCCGGTGCTGTGGATCGCCGCCCGGGCGGGCATCGATTCGCTCGAATCCTTCAAGGTGGCGCTGCGGCAGGCGCTGATTGCCGCAAATCTGCCCGCTGCCGATGCTTCTACCGAACAGGATGCCCGGGCATGGCTAGCCAGCCTGTCGGAGGTTTCCGGCGCAAAACTGGTGCTGTTCATTGATGACGCGCAATTGCTCAGCCGGGATACTCGCGACTTCATCGAACAACTCATTGCCAGCGCGCGTGACGCCTTGACGACGGTCATCGCCTCGCGCGGCGAGTGCGGCATCAATCTGGCTCGCCTGCGTTCGCTGGGTTACCTTCTGGAAGTGCGGGTTCGCCATCTGTGTTTCGATTCCGAAGAATCCGCGAAATTGATCCAGCAACAGATCGAGTTTCCGATCCCATCGGAAGAAATCCAGCGAATCGTGGTGGATACCCAAGGCTGGGGTGCCGGATTGATCCTCGCTGCCGGAGCATGGCAGCGGGACATGCTGGAAGGCTATCCCCCCGAAGGCGGAGCGACGGGTATCCGGCACGAATTCGCCAGCTATTTTCATGAAGAAGTATTGGAAGGGCTGCCTCAGGATATTCGTGACTTCATCGTCGGGACATCGATTCTGGGGGAACTGACTCCATCTGCCTGTGCCGCTGTCATCAATACCGAAAATGCGCGGATCATGCTTGAAAAGGTGTTTGAGCGCGGCCTGTTCCTGAACGAGCTTGATCGCGAGCTTAGCCGCTATCGCTACTACAAGCTGTTCCGTGACATGGTGTTCGGACGGCTGATGATGCGGGCGCCAGAGCGGGCGACCGAACTGCACCGCCGGGCCAGCAGCTATTTTGCCGAAATTGGCGAACTTCAGCTGGCTCTCGATCATGCCGTCCAGAGCGCTGACAAGGAATTCCTTGCTGACCAGTTCGAACTGCTCGCTGATCCGATGATCTATGGCGGGATGCTGAACCGCTTGGATGATCTGGCCAATGATCTTCCCTGGGAACTGCTGCAAAGTCGCCCGTCACTGATGCTGGCGATGTCCTGGCGGCGGAGCAGGCGGCTGGCGTTCAAATCATCGGAGCGCCTGATTGAAGCGGCCGAAACTGCAATCGCGGCCAAGGTCTCCAGCGGGGATCTCGATGAATATGGAGCAGAGCAGATGGGCCTTCGGGTGCGCCACCGCCGGATCATGCTCGAGGCTGCGCGTGACAACATGGTATTTGTCGAACGGCAGTCGGAAATGCTGCTGGACGATCTTGGCGATGATCATCCCTATTTGAGCTGCACCCTTCTGGCCCAGCTTCTGTCTGCACGCCGCGAACTCTATCATTTCCATGATATGCTGCGGCTGGAGGCGGAACTCAGGAAAGCCTTGGGCCGACCGGGTTCCGATTTTGCCTCGATTGCACTCAAATCCTCGGTGGCTCCGACATTGGTGGCTCAGGGCAAGACGCAAATGGCCCGCCAATTCCTCACAGAAGCCCATGCTCTGGCGATCAGCATGGAGGGTCAGGTTTCCGGCCTCGCGGCGCTGCCGGCCCTGCCACTCGCGGAAATCCACTATGAGTGCGGCGAGCTTGAGCAGGCTGCCCGGTTGGTTGAGGGCTATCTTCCATCGATCCGCCAGTGGGGCTTTGTCGATCAGCTGGCCTCTGGTTATCTAGTCCGAGCGCGTCTGGCGGCGGCTGAAGGCGATTATGCCTCTGCGCTTTCCGGCTTGGAAGAAGCACATCTCGTCGCCATCGAATGCGGTCTTGACCGGCTGCGGGCATTGGTCATTTCGGAACAGATTCGCATGTTGGTAAAACTGGGGCATCTGGAACAGGCAGAGCAGCTCTTCTGGTCCAGTGACCTGAAGTTTGAAGGTGAGCCTGTGCCGACACTCAATCCGACCCGGCTGAATGAATGGATGGCAACCGCGTGGCTGCGCCTGGAAATGCACCGGTTCAGGCTGGTCCGCTCGCGCAAGATCGCCAAACGCTGGCTGGAATTTGTCCGCAAGCGCGGGGCGGTGCGTTCGGCTGTGACTTTTGAGCTGCTTCTGGCGGAAATCGCCGTGTTGTCGGGCAATCGGTCTGAGGCACGGCGATCGGTGCGGTCTGCAGTAGAGCTTGCCGAACCCGGCGGCTGGATTCGTCCCTTCATCGATGAAGGCGAGGCGATCGGCGCGTTGCTGGTCGAAGCCTATGGCAGCGGGCCGGTGCTGGATACGCCAGTCGATAAGTTCGCTGCCAAACTTGTTTCGGTGCTCAAAGGCACGGCGCAGATGGAAGAGGTGGAGGAAGATTACGGCCTCGCTAGCGGGCTTTCGCTGCGCGAGGTTGAAATCCTGACGCTTGTCAGCGGCGGCCTGCGCAATCGCGAGATCGGAGATCGGCTTGGTCTGACCGAAGGCACCGTCAAATGGTACATGCAGCAGATCTATGACAAGCTAGGCGTTCGCCGCCGTCCACAAGCGGTGATCCGGGCGCGGCAATACGGGATTTTGTCCTGACGGCCTATCTTAGGAAAGGCTGATGTTGGGGGCGCTGTCCTAGACCGGACGCTTGTTTCATTGGAACAATCGGGAGCGGACATTGGCCAAGGGCAAGGTAATCATCAGCTGCGCTGTAACCGGCGCAATTCACACGCCAAGCATGTCGCCGCATTTGCCGGTTACGGCGGAAGAGATTGCGGAAGCGGCGATTGGAGCAGCAGAGGCGGGCGCAGCGATCATCCATCTGCACGCGCGCAATCCGGTTGATGGCAGGCCAGACCAGAACCCGGATCTGTTCGAGCCGTTTCTCAAGGTGATCAAGCAGCGCAGCGATGCGGTGATCAACCTGACAACCGGCGGACATCCTTCGATGACGCTGGAAGAGCGACTGCGCCCGGCCACCCGGTTCCAGCCCGAGGTCGCCAGCCTCAACATGGGAACGATGGGCTTCGGTCTGTTCCCGATGCTCAACCGGTACAAGGAATGGAAACACGAATGGGAGCCGGCAACGCTGGAAGCATCGCGCGATCTGGTATTCAAGAATACCTATAAGGACATCGAAGGCCTGCTGGCTTTGCTGACCCCGCTGGGCACGCGGTTTGAATTTGAATGCTATGATACCAGCCACCTCTACAACCTCGCCCACTTCCTTGATCGCGGACTGGTGAAGGCGCCGCTATTCGTTCAGACCTGTTTCGGCATTCTGGGCGGTATAGGCAGCCATCCCGATGACGTGATGCACATGAAGCGCACCGCAGACCGGCTGTTTGGCGACCAGTATGAATGGTCAGTTCTGGGTGCTGGTGCAAAACAGATGAGCATCGTCGCCATGGCAGCATCGATGGGCGGCAATGTTCGAGTCGGGCTGGAGGATTCGCTGTGGGGCGGACCCGGCAAGCTGGCGGAAACCAATGCGGAGCAGGTTCTTTCGGCGCGCAAGATTATCGAGGGCATGGGGCTATCCGTAGCCACGCCCGATGAAGCCCGCGAAATCCTGTCGCTCAAGGGCGGGGATCGCACGGCGATCTGATCTGGCAAGCGGGTGAGGGACATGAACAACTGGTGGGATCCCGAAGACGCGAAGGACTGGCTGCAGCGGCTGGAAACGCGCCCGCTCGAACGGTTGGTTGCCGAAGCCGAGGCCTTGACGCTGTCCGGGCATGGGGCGGTGGTTACCTATTCGCGCAAGGTGTTCATTCCGCTCACCCAATTATGCCGTGACGTCTGCCACTATTGCACCTTTGCGCGGCGGCCATCCGAACTGGTAGCACCCTATCTCGACCTCGACGAAGTGTTGGCGATTGCCCGGGCAGGCGAAGTGGCGGGCTGCCGCGAAGCGCTTTTCACCTTGGGGGACCGTCCCGAAGATCGCTATGCTGTTGCCCGCACATGGCTTGACGATCACGGCTATGCCAGCACGTTGGACTATGTGGCTGCGGCCGCAGCGATGGTTCTGAAGGAAACCAGCCTGCTGCCCCATCTTAATCCCGGCCTGATGAATGCGGCAGACTATGCGGTGTTGCGGCCACACGCCGCTTCGATGGGGCTTATGCTGGAAAGTACTTCGCAGCGTTTGTGCGAAAAGGGCTTTCCCCACCATGGCTCGCCCGACAAGCAGCCACAGGCACGGCTTGAGGCGATCCGGTCGGCAGGCGCAGCGAGAGTACCGTTCACAACCGGGCTGTTGATCGGCATTGGCGAGACGCGCGCCGATCGGGTGGAAGCGTTGCTGGCTATCCGTGATCTTCATGCCCGATACGGCCATATCCAGGAAGTCATCATCCAGAACTTCCGGGCCAAGCCGGATACGCTGATGCGCGATGCGGGCGATCCGACCTTGGTCGATCATCTATGGACGATTGCTGCTGCCCGCCTGATCCTCGGCCCGGAAATGACCATTCAGGCCCCGCCAAATCTTCAGCCGGGTGAACTGGAACAGTTGGTTCGCGCCGGGGTGAATGATTGGGGAGGGGTGTCTCCAGTTACGCCCGATCACGTCAATCCGGAAGCACCCTGGCCCCATCTGGTAAAGCTGGAGACCGAGACAGAAGCTGCGGGCCGCCATCTGCGTCAGCGGCTGGCGATCGGTCCGGCCTTTGTCCGCGATGTGGAACGCTGGGCAGACCCGGAACTCCACACGCGCATCCGCCGTGCAGTTGATGCCCGTGGCTTGCCGCGAGAGGTTGATTGGCATCCCGGCACCGGGGCTCTCGTACCGGAACTGTTGCCTTCCGTGGTGACGGGCCGCGATCCGCAGATTGCCATCACACTGGGGCTTGTCGCTCAGGGTGAAGAGCTGACCCAGCGGCAGGTTACGCGCCTGTTTACGGCTGAGGGTCGGGATTTCGATGCCGTGTGCCGCGTGGCAGACGAATTGCGGGCAGACCGGGTCGGCAACGCTGTCACTCATGTCGTGAACCGCAATATCAATTATACCAACATCTGCCTCTATCGCTGTGGCTTTTGTGCTTTTTCCAAAGGCAGCACCAAAAGCGAACGCGGGCCGGCCTATAACATCGATCACGCCGAAATCGCCCGCCGGGTGATCGAGGCGCGGGATCGCGGGGCGACCGAGGTGTGTCTGCAAGGCGGCATCCACCCAAGCTACGACGGGCACACCTATCGCGGCATCGTGGCTGCAGTGAAGACCGCCATGCCGGAAATGCATGTCCACGCCTTCTCCCCGCTGGAGGTGCATCACGGTGCGACAACGCTTGGGTTATCCTATGAGGAATACCTCGCGGGTTTGAAGGAAGCAGGCCTTGCCACTTTGCCGGGGACCGCGGCCGAAATTCTGTGTGATGATGTCCGCCGGGTCATCTGTCCGGACAAGATCATGACTGCAGACTGGCTGGCGGTGATGCGCGCCGCGCACAAGGTGGGCCTTAAGTCCACCGCGACGATCATGTTCGGGCATGTTGAAACCTACGACCACTGGGCCATTCACTTGCTGCAGTTGCGCAGGCTCCAGCAGGAGACCGGCGGATTTACCGAGTTCGTGCCCTTGCCGTTCGTCCACATGGAGGCGCCGAATTGGCGCAAGGGGCAGACTCGCTCTGGCCCAAGCTGGCGCGAAGCAGTGCTGATGCATGCAGTTTCCCGCATCGCTCTGGATGGGGCGATCCCCAATATTCAGGCAAGCTGGGTGAAGCTGGGGCCGGATGGCGCTGCGGTGATGCTGCGATCGGGCGCAAACGATCTTGGCGGTGTTTTGATGGATGAATCGATCACCCGCGCGGCCGGTGGGTTGAACGGGCAACTGTTCGATGTGCCGCAGATGCGCGCACTGACGGAGAGCATCGGCCGTCCGTTGCGTGAACGCAGCACAGTCTATGGCCAGCCGCTGCGGCTGATGGCTTGCGCGGATTGAGGCTGCGTTACCGTGCGGAAATGGCACGC
>CANFXW010000055.1 GCA_947451145.1 Sphingomonadaceae bacterium
AGCTCATGATGGATATGAAGGCTGCCTTAAACGGCAGCCTTCACTTTAATTTGCAGCGATTGATTTGCCCGCGATGAACCCGGTCACCATTGCGGGTCCAACATTGCAGCCATGCGCTGGCGACCTGCCCTGCCAGATAGAATTGGCATCCAGCCCAGCTGCCCACAATCCGCCAACCGGCGCGCCGTTCTCGCCAATCACGCGGCACTGATCGTCAATGCGCACACCAACTGTGGTGGAGCCATCGCCGGGGAATATCTCGACCGCGTAATAGGGGCCTTCGCCGAGCGCGCCGAAGCAGGCATTCGGCTTGTGCTTGGCATCACCGATCTCAATGTCGATCTGCGTTTCGCCTTTGCCAAAAGCCGTGTCTTTGCCGATTACGGCATCGGCAGCAACTTTCGCGGCAGTCGCCTCCAGGCCTGCCGGATCGACCCCAATCTGCGCCGCCAGTTCAGCGAGCGTCGCGCCGGTTTTCATATAGCCGCACGCGACCATCTGCTTGATCTTCCCGCCGCCGGGAAGGACCAGCCCTAGCCCGTACTTCTTCGCGAACTTGGCATTGGCGATGATATAGGCCGGCACAGATCCCGTTGCATGCATGGCCTCGACAAAGTGCACGCTGGCCTCATTGCCAAACCGCTCGCCACGCTTGTTTACGGCGATACAGCCCGGCTTTGACATGTCCATGAGGTGCGCGAACCGTTCGACATAGCCGTCTTCGCGGGTGCGTTTTGACGCGACTGTCCAGACGGCATTGGCGTGGTTTTCTCCGCCCATCGCCGCGCCTACTGCCGTCGCGGCCTTGATGCCGTCACCGGTATTATCATAGGGCAGGATCGAGACGTGCTGTTCGGCAAAGGGGATATAGGCCTTTCGCATTTCAGCATTGGCCGAGAACCCGCCAGAGGCCAAAATCACGCCCTTGGCCGCACCAATTTCAGTAACAACCCCGCCGATTTTGGCGCGAACGCCGGTCACCCGGCCATCATTGACGATCAGGCCTTCTACTGGTGCGTTTTCAAACAGATCGACACCCGCCGCAAGCGCCGAATGCAGCAAACGGCCTGCCAGTGCAGTGCCCATGGTCAAGCGTGAGCCGCGGCCCAGCTTCTTCTTGTCCAAACCAAACCGGATGGCGATTTTGGCCATGTGCCACAACGCACCGGGAGCAGGCAGCCGCTCAAGATAGGGCAGATCGAACAGATCGATCATCATGCCGCCCGGAGCATTGAATTCCTCGCGCGGCTTGGAAAGGCGGTTGAAATCCTTGCCGAGCTGCTTCCCGTCGAATTCAGCGGGTGCCAGCAAGCGGCCGTGGTCGGCCGCGCCGGGAACTTCAGGATACCAATCGCTGGATGGCGGAGAGAGGAGGAAATGCACCGTGCTGTTTGCTTCCAGCCACCGAACCATGTCCGGGCCGTTATCGATGTAGGCATCTATCAATGCCCTTTCAGCGCGATTACCGACAACTGCCAGCGCATAGCCGCGAGCTACTTCTGCTGTATCCTCCACCCCTGCTGCTTGTGCCAGAGGACTGCCGGGAATCCAGACACCGCCGCCCGAAATTGCTGTGGTCCCACCGAAATGGTCGGCCTTTTCCAGCACTGCCACCTTCAATCCGGCCTTGGCAGCGACCAGAGCCGCAGTCAGTCCGGCAGCACCCGAACCCATGATCACAACGTCGTAGTTCATCGCATCATTCTCCCGCACACATGATGGTGCGCATTGTCTTGTCATCTATGCCAAGCTGGCCGGCGCAATCGAGCGCGTCCCAATATTCGCGCCACCAAGTGATCTTGCCATCGGCATCCAGATCAAACACGCCCACGACATGGGTCGTTGTGCGCTGCCCATTGGCCAACTGGCGGACGGTATCGACTCTTTCGGTGAACACCGTTTTGCCAGACACCGCGACATTCAATGTGTTGCAGGCGCATTCATCGTAAAGCTGGTACTGTCGCTCAAGCTCCCCGACGATGGCATCTGCCCCCTGCCGCACCGGGGCAATCGGCACGATCGGTTGATACCGCGCATCATCAGCCAACATTGCGCGTAGCGCCGCCGCATCGAGCTTTTCGGTGTGAAACAGCGCCAGAAAATCGCGCACGATATGTTCAGCGTTCATCGCCTCAACCCTCCAACGGGCCAAAGAAGGCCGCCACTTTACCGGTGTCAAAATATTCGCGGCCATGCACGATCTGCCCGGCGCGTATTACGAAAAGGTCATGGTATTCGTTGGCATAGACCCGGTCACCAAAGTGAAATTCCGAGCGGATTTCTGCGGCGACCGTATCTCCCTCAGCCACCATGCCGATGATCTCGACTTTGCGTGGATCGGCCGCCAACAGCATCCCGCGCACGTCGTCTGTATAGGATTTGCGCGATACTTCGCCCCTTCCGATAACCCACCAGGTGCAATCGGGAGCCTGCAATTCCTCGATTACATCAATGTTTCCAGCCGCAACCGCACCCAGAAAGCGGCGCACGATTGCCTTGTTGGTTTCAGTGCTATCCATCACTCGCCCTTTACTCTGCTTGAGCGAGGTCTGGCACAGGCCGCACCTCTCGCGCCTTTCCTTGGGCAGGTTGCGCGCATTGCTCCTCTGCAATGCTCGCCATGCAAAAACACAAGGGAGAGATGCGTGGCCAACCGGTCCACCGTCACAGGCTACAGCTGGTACGTGCTCGCGATCCTGACGCTGGCGCAGACCTGCCACGGCATGGACCGCGCTGCTATCGGCTTGGTGCTTAAACCGATCGGCGACGAGTTCCATCTTTCGGGGCAGCAACTCGGTTTGCTGGCTGGCATCGCCTATGGCCTGCCCTTTGCCCTTGCCGCGATCCCGTTTGGTTATGCGGTGGATCGCACCAACCGCAAGGTGCTGCTCAGTTGCGCGCTTACCGCATGGAGCGGTGCAACCGCTGCCTGCGCCGCAGCAACCGGATATTGGAGCCTGCTGCTCGGCCGTGCCAGCGTGGGCGTGGCAGAGGCTGGCGGATCACCGACCGGCATGTCGATCCTGTCCGATTATTTCGGCACTAACAGGCGCGCGACAGCCATCGGTATCTGGTACTTGAGCGCTGGAATCGGCTTTGCCATCGCCTTTTTTGCCGGTGGAATGATCGTCGAAGCCTATGGCTGGCGGTGGACCTTCGTCTTGGCCGGTGTGCCAGGGTTGCTGCTGGCACCGATCCTGCTTCTGACCCTGCGCGAACCGGTTCGCGGTCAGATGGACAAAGCTGAAACCGAACTCAGCACCAGCCTGTGGCCTCGCCTGAAGGAGTTGATGGCCCGCCCCGGCATTGCTTATGGCGTGACCGCTATCACCTGCATCGCGACGGGCATTTATGGCATGAGCACATGGCTCGCTACCTTTCTGGTGGAAAGCCGCGGATTGCCGCTGGCGAAGGCAGGCACAACGGTTGCCATAGCCTATGGCTTGCTCGGCTCAATTGGCGGCCTTGGCGCTGGTTGGGGGGTCGACAGGATCAATGCCCGGCGCGGAGGTTTCGATCCGGCGCGAACCGCACTGATCGCTTCTGCCATACCCATTCTGACCGCGATAAGCGGCGTTGGCGCAGTCAGCCTGTCCAACGGATTTCTGGCAACGGCCTGCATCATGGCAGCAGGCTTGTTCAGTTCATCCTACAATGGCCCGGTCAACGCGATGATCGTCACTCAAGCCGGTCCAAACCTGCGCGGTCTTGCCATATCGACCGTTCAAACCAGCGCCAACCTGATTGGTGTCGGCCTGGGCACTTGGCTGATCGGCAAGATCAGTGATGTGGTCGGCGGCAGTGCCGGTCTGGCCTGGGGCATTGGCACAGCGATGATTTTCTGCGTGCTTGGCGGGATATTCCTGCTGCTCGCATCCCTGCAAATCAAGGCGCGTATGGCGCCGGACCTTTCCCTTTCGAGGAGTTGAACATGGATCCCCACGCAGCACCACAATATCACAACCCGGTTGTCGATCCGAACTGTGTACCCCGGCCCTATCCGGCGCGGACCGATCATTTGCCGACATCAATGGATGATGTGACCGCCGAATGGCTCAGCCGGATGATGAGCTACAAGTATCCCGGCGTAGTCGCCAGCAATATGGAAACGGTGGAACTGCTCAACAGCCACACCACCAAATGGCGCGTTAAAGTGGATTGGAACGATGCCGGCATCGCAGCCGGGCTGCCCGCCAATCTGTGCATGAAAGCCAACTGGTCGGGCTCGTTCGATAATGTCGATATTCATGCGCTGGAGGCCCGGTTCTACCATTTCATGGTTCAGGAAATGAAAGTGCCGACGGCAAAGTGTTATTATGCCGATTGGGACGATGATGGCAGCGCTCACGGCTTCATCGTGCTGGAAGACCTTGTCCAGCGCGGCGGGCGGTTTGGCCATTCGACCAACGCGAATGGCGTCGACATGATTATGGAAAATCTGGAAGGGCTCGCCAAATTGCATGGCAGTCTGTGGGGCAGCGACAAGATCAGCCCGGCCAATGCCCCGTGGCTTCAGACCCAGATGGATACGCCGGTTGATAGCGATCAGGTGCGGATCATGTGGCAGTGGATCGCGCTCAATCTGGAAGAGCCAGGCTTTTGCGCTATCGCGCCCAAGCATTATCTGGCCGATCCACGCAAGGTGGAACGCGCCTTTGACCGGCTGGGTGAAATCGAACGCGCGCAAACTTCGCCGCACTGCATCGTGCTGGGCGATTGTCATCAGGGCAACACCTATATCCTGCCGAGCGGGGAGCGTCTGTGGCTCGATTGGCAACTGGTGCGGCGCGGCCGGCCGTGGCGCGATCTGACCTATTTTGTGATCGGCGCGCTCAGCATCGAAGAGCGCCGCCATCATCACAAGGACATGGTGCGGCAATACCGCGACTACCTGATCGCCACCGGAGTTCAGGGCGTGCCCAGCTTTGAGGAAGCGTGGGAGCAAACCAGGCTTTGGGTGATGTACGGAATTCAGGCCTGGGTCGCCAACCTTGACGCCTGGGGCCAGAACGGCGTGCCCATGAACGAACGCTTTTTTGTGGCTGCCGAAGATTACGGCACCTGGAAACTTCTGGGAGAGTAACAATGGGACTGGTTGAAGGCAAAGTTGCGATCATCACCGGAGCAGGCGCCAACATTGGCGAGGCCTGCGCCAAGATGCTCGCAGCACAGGGCGCCAGCGTGGTAGTCGCAGACATCAATCTGGCCGGGGTAGAACGTGTCTCTCGCGAGATTGCCGCAGCGGGCGGCACAGCGATGGCGTATCATGTCGATCTGGGCGATGAAGCCAGCATCACGGCGATGGTTGCGGCAGTGGTCGAGCGGTTTGGGCGGATCGACGTGCTGCACAACAATGCGGCCAACACCGGCGCGGGCCAGATGATGAAGGATGGCTCGCTCGCGGCGATGGAAGCCGAAGTTTGGGACGCCGCGTTCGATATCAACACGCGCGGCACGATGCTGATGACGAAGCATGTTGCCCCTCATATGATTGCTGGCGGCGGCGGATCGATCATCAACACCAGCTCGGGCGTGTCGATTCTGGGCGACGTACTGAACCCTGCTTACAGCTCATCCAAGGCCGCGATAAACGCCCTGACCCGCAACACCGCCGCGCAGTTCGGCCGCGCCAATATCCGGTGCAATGCGATCCTGCCGGGACTGGTCCTCAGCCCGGTCGCTCGTGCGCAGATGACCGAAGCCCAACTCGGCATGATCCAGCGACACGTGCTGCTTCCGCGAGAAAGCGTTGCGGATGACATTGCCGGAGCGGTGCTATGGCTGGCATCAGATCTTGGCTCGTTCATCACCGGACAGATCATTTCGGTCGATGGCGGCATCTGCCACCACCAGCCGCACTATGCCGATATGCTGGACATGATGGCGGCGATGCAGGGGTAACAAAGATTGGCCCGGTCCTGCTTTTTGCAGAACCGGGCCATTTCTTAGACCAAAGGCATGATCTCCTCCGACACCCATTGCTGACGATCAAGCCAGGCTTGTTCGCCTGTAATCCCCGGCGGCAGCGGCACGATCGTTTCGGTAATGCCGAGTTCCTTCAGCCAGCCAATCTGATCGAGTATCTTCTGCTTGTCTGCCGTGCCGGGCGCGCGCGGATCGTCGAGAATTTCGTGGTGCGCGCCGACATTGAGCATTTCGAGCGCGAAGAAGAA
>CANFXW010000056.1 GCA_947451145.1 Sphingomonadaceae bacterium
ACGGAAGGGGGCAAGGATACACGGCTCGACGACATTCTGGGGCCCGGAGGATGGCTGATTTCGCGCGGCCAGATGGACTTGCCCGTTACGCCGGGGCTGACTCAATTCAAACTCGATGATGCCCGTCTCGCGGCTTTCAGGGATGCCTTGACCCGCCGCCTCGACGAAGCAAATGCCGAGGCGCTGCTCGTCCGTGGTGATCGTTATGTGTTTGCCAGCGGCAATCCCGCTGAGCTCGCGGCAGCGTTCAGTGCGCAGGTCGGGGTCTGAAGTTCAGCGTCTCACCATAGGTGAAAGTCACCAAAGCGGCTAAACAAGCTGAAATGCTGAGATCTCCGCCTCCTGCAGTCCCGGTTCACGGATGCAAGCGGACTTTTGCAGAAGCAAGTGGACATGCGACTTGGTAGGAGACGGTTTAGCATGCGGCACAAACGTAATTATTGTTGCTAAATAATTTCAAACCGGGCAGCAAATATCCCCCAAAATAACCTCTAAGAAAACGGTGCTGTTAAGGGCGCGCTTTCTCGTATGGAACGAACTGAGCGCCTTGGAAAACGGCACAACGCGGGGTGCGCTTCGACTTAGATATTCCTACTGGTCCAACGAATAGGCCGCGCCCCGCGAAAATCCGAATAGCTGACCGAGCAAAGCACCATACTTTACGTCGTCGCTATTCTTGCGGCGAGTGGATAAACTCTGGTAATTGCCTGAAAGTACTGCAAATCGATCATCATCAACGGGAGCTCGCAAATTAGGAGGTCGCCTCAGGAGTTGCGACGGGAAGCGCCAAGAGCCGGTCGATGTCAGCAAAGAGGGCCGCAAAGCCAACCATGGCAAAGTCGATTACCGAAGTGTCCTGGAACTTGCCGTCGACCATCTTCGCGCTGACTTGTCCAACGACAATTTCGGGTGTGATCACCGGCCGGGCGAGCGCCGAAATGACTGTCTCGCGAATTTGATGTTGCGCGCGTACCCCGCCGGTAGCCGCTGGCGAAGTGGTGACGATTAGGACGGGTTTGTTGCGCAGTGGCGAGCCGTTGTGCGGACGCGAGGCCCAGTCGAGCGCGTTTTTGAGGGTGCCCGGAATGCCATGGTTGTATTCGGATGAAACGATCACCAGGCCATCGGCTTTCGCAATCTGATCGCGCAGACGCTGGACTGACCGCGGCAGAGGATCAACATAGAGGTCCTGATTGAAGTGCGGAACACTGCCAATATCGGCATAGTCGAATACGGCCCGCGAGCCTGCCGCGTCCGCCAGTGCAGCCAAAACTGCCGACGAGAAGGAGTTTTTGCGGAGGCTCCCGCAAATTCCGTGCAGGCGATAGGGAGAGGACATGGAGTTCTTGCCTTTCAGGACATGCTAAGGTGTGGCGGTTTGTCGCGGAAATTGGATTGTGAAGTTCGCGGCAGTCTTGGCCCGCAGCTCGTCAATACTGACGTCATGAGCCAGCTCGATCAGCTTGAACGGGCTCGCATGATCCGGCCGCTGGAACACCGCGAGATCGGTGATCACCATGTCGACCACGTTCTTTCCGGTGAGCGGCAGGGTGCAGGCCGGGATGAATTTCGGACTGCCGTCCTTGGCGCAGTGCTCCATCACCACGATGATCTTCTTGACCCCGGCGACGAGGTCCATCGCCCCGCCCATGCCTTTGATCATCTTGCCCGGGACCATCCAGTTGGCGAGGTCGCCGTTCTCGGCAACTTCCATCGCGCCCAGCACAGTCAGGTCGATATGCCCACCGCGGATCATCGCGAAGCTCGCCGCGCTGTCGAAATAGGCCGAGTGCGGCAGCTCGCTGATGGTCTGCTTACCGGCATTGATCAGGTCGGCGTCGATCTCGTTCTCGGTTGGAAACGGCCCGATCCCGAGCATGCCGTTTTCCGACTGGAGCGTTACAGTCATCCCTGCAGGAATGTTGTTAGCCACCAAAGTCGGAATGCCGATACCGAGGTTGACGTAATATCCGTCCTGCAATTCTTGCGCGGCGCGCGCCGCCATCTGGTCGCGGGTCCAAGGCATTTCAGGCTTCCCTCACAGTGCGGAATTCGATTTTCTTGTCGTAGGGGCTGCCGACGATCAGCCGCTGGACGTAAACGCCGGGCAGGTGAATGCAGTCGGGATCGAAAGTCCCGGCTGGCACGATTTCCTCCACCTCGACCACGCAGACCTTGCCGCATTGCGCGGCGGGCACGTTGAAATTGCGCGCGGTCTTGCGGAAAATCACGTTGCCGGTTTCATCCGCCTTCCACGCCTTGACCAGCGCCAGATCGGCGAAGATTCCGGCTTCGAGGATGTATTCCTCGCCGCCGAACACTTTCACTTCCTTGCCCTCGGCCACCAGAGTGCCGACCCCGGTCTTGGTGTAGAACCCCGGGATCCCCGCGCCGCCTGCGCGCATCCGTTCGGCGAGCGTGCCTTGCGGGCAGAATTCGACCTCGAGCTCGCCGGAGAGATACTGCCGCTCGAATTCCTTGTTCTCGCCGACGTAGGAGCTGATCATTTTCCTGACCTGCTTGGTCCGCAGCAGCTTGCCGATGCCTTCGTTGTCGATCCCGGCGTTGTTGCTGGCGAAGGTCAAACCTTTGACGCCGCTGGCAACAATGGCATCGATCAGCCGCTCGGGAATGCCGCAGAGGCCAAAGCCGCCGCTGGCGATAAGCATGCCCTCGTGGAGCAGCCCGTCAAGTGCTGCTCGGGCATCAGGATAGTGCTTTTTCATAGTGCGCTTCCGTGTTTTACGACCGATCGACGATAGTCTGGGGTTGTCCTGGAGCTGCCATGTCCTATGCGAACCGGCGAACTGTTGTCGTTCAAAAGTCCTCCGCAGGAACAGCATAGAGCATCTCGGCAGGGGCCATCGCCGCTGACATCAGGCCAAGCGCTTCCGGCACGATTTGCTGAAGATAGAACAGGGCGGTCGCCTGCTTCGTGGAACGAAAGGCCGGATCACAACCGGGCTCATCCGCGGCACGAAACTGCCGCTCCATCAGCCATCCGCAGATCGCAGTCGCCAGCATTGTGAGGAAGGGATAACTCGCCGACAGACGATCGTCGTCATGTGCGCCCAGGAGCCGCGTCGTTACGGTTTCACACGCGTTGATCAGCTCGACCAGAGCGGAATTCTCGGCCTCGGAACGCATATCGTCGATGAGACTTTGAATGGTCGCGCCTTGATCGAGCAGGAGCTTGCGGCCGACCAGATCGGCAGCCTGAATGCCGTTTGTTCCCTCGTAGATTGCCGCAACCCGGACATCGCGGAAGAATTGGGTGGCGCCGGTTTCCTCGACATACCCCATGCCGCCATGAACCTGGATACAGAGGTTGCCCACTTCACATCCTATGTCAGTCGCGTGAGCCTTCGCCAGCGGGGTTAGCGCGCCGAGGCGCATGCGGGCGGACTGATCACCCAGATTGGCTCGATCGACCTGAGCTGCCGCATAATAGACCAGCGCGCGGGCGGCCTGGGTTTGCGCTTTCATGCGCATCAGCATTCTTCGCACGTCGGGATGCTCGATGATTGGAACCGCGCTGTTGCCACGATAGCCCTGCACTCGCTCGCGCGCATAGTCGGCAGCCTTTTGCGTCGCGGCTTCTGCTGCCTGGACCCCCTGGAGACCGACATTGAGCCTTGCATTGTTCATCATCGTGAACATGGCCCGCATCCCGGCACCTTCCGGTCCGATCAGTTCGCCGATGCAATCGCCATTATCGCCGAACGAAAGCACGCAGGTGGGCGATGCATGAAGTCCGAGCTTATGCTCGATTGATGCCACGCGAACATCGTTGGGTTTCCCGGGGGTACCGTCGGGGGCAAGCCGATATTTAGGGACAAGGAACAGCGAAATCCCTCTGGTCCCCTCGGGAGCGCCCGGAGTCCTGGCAAGTACCAGATGGATAATGTTGTCAGCCAAGTCGTGGTCGCCAAATGAAATGAATATCTTGCTGCCGGTAATCAGATAAGTTCCGTCACCGCGTGGGTGGGCACTCGTTCGCAAGGCGCCGACATCGCTGCCAGCCTGCGATTCGGTCAGATTCATGGTTCCGGTCCAGGCGCCCGTGGCGAGGTGCGGTAAATACTTTGCCTGCTGCTCCGTGCTGCCGTGGTGCGACAGCGCCTCGATGGCTCCGAGTGTCAGGATCGGACACAAGGCAAGGGCCAAGTCCGCAGTACCAAGGGTTTCCAGCACCGCAGTCTGGATGACAAACGGCAAGCCCTGCCCTCCATGCGCCTCGGCCACGCCAATCGTACCCCACCCGCCTGCAACATAGTTTTGGTAAGCATCCCGATATCCTGGGGGCATCGTGACGCCGTCCGGCGTCCACCGCGCTCCGACAGTGTCACCAAGCCGGGTGAGCGGAGCCCATTCACCTGCCGCCTGCCGGCCGATCCCGTCCAGCACAGCATCGATGAGGTCGTCAGACGCTCCGGCAAAGGTCTCGGTTGCAGCCAGTTCGCCGATAGCCGCAACGTGGTCCAGGACAAATCGCTGCTCTTGCGTTGCCGGATTGAAAACCATGGTCGGTACTCCTGTTTGCCGACATGTTCGCCAGCCAAATCCATTAATTTGTCGAAGATGTTGCCGTTGAATTCGGCAAAGCCAGGGTGCGATTATTCGAGCACGAACAGCAAATCCTTGGCATCGATTGTCTGCCCGGCATTCACGGCAAGCTCTGCAATGATCCCGTCACGTGCTGCCGTGATCGCGGTCTCCATTTTCATGGCTTCGAGCGTCATCACAAGATCGCCCGCTTTCACGGCCTGCCCAGCCTTGACCGCAACCGAGGCGACCAGGCCTGGCATGGGCGCGGCGACATGGTTGGCGTTTTTAGAATCGGCCTTCTTGCGCGTGGTCCGCGCGCTGCCGGCCTTGCGATCGGCGATCGCAATGATCCGGGTCTGCCCGTTGAGCTCAAAGAAAAGTCGCGCGGAGCCATCCTCCTCGGTTTCGCCGATGGCAGTCAGGCGGATGACCAGGGTTTTCCCCCGCTCTATCGTCACGGCGACTTCGTCACCGGGTTGCATGCCGTAGAAATAGGTCGGCGTCGGCAAGGCCGCGACCGGCCCGTAGCGCCGCTGCGTATCGGCAAATCGGGTGAACACTTTCGGATACATGAGATACCCGGCGAATTCCTGTTCGCTCAGATGTCGCGCGGCCTGCTTCTCCGCCTCGCGGCGGGACAGGTCCAGATCCAGCTCACCCAGCAGGCTGGCAGGTCGGACAGTAATCGGCTCTTCGCTTCCCAGAACGCGGCGCTGGATGGCGGGGGGCCAACCCCCGGGTGGCTGCCCGAGGCCGCCGCGCATCATGTCGACGACCGAAGCCGGAAAGGCCACGTCCCGCGCCGGATTCAGCACGTCCGCCGGGCCCAGCCCTTGTGACACCATCATCAGCGCCATGTCGCCCACAACTTTCGACGAGGGGGTGACCTTGACGATATCGCCGAACAGCAGGTTCGCCTGGGCATAGGCATCCGCCACCTCATGCCAGCGGCTTTCAAGGCCCATGCTGCGGGCCTGTTCCCTCAGATTGGTAAACTGGCCGCCGGGCATTTCATGATGATAAACCTCGGACGCACCAGAACGCAGATCGGTTTCGAAGGCGGCGTATTGGCGCCGGACCGCTTCCCAGTAAAAGCTGATCTTCCGCACTGCAGCGGGATCGAGCCCGGATTCCCGTCCGGTATGGCGCAAAGCTTCGACGATCGAGCCAAGGCAGGGCTGGGATGTCGTTCCCGACATCGCATCCATCGCCGCATCGACACTGTCGATCCCGGCTTCGATCGCTGCCATGACCGTGGCGGCTGCGGCGCCGGAAGTGTCGTGTGTATGCAATGCGATCGGAAGGTCCGTCACATCGCGCAGCGCCCCGACGAGCGCCCTGGCGGCGGCGGGCTTGAGCAGCCCGGCCATGTCCTTGATCGCCAGCATGTGGCAGCCCGCGGCATCGAGGTTGCGCGCGAGTTCGACATAATACCCGATGCTGTACTTTGCCCGGTCCGGGTCGAGGATATCGCCGGTGTAGCACAGGGCACCCTGCGCTACCTTCCCGCTCTCGTTCACCGCATCGATTGCGACTCGCATGTTCTCGAC
>CANFXW010000057.1 GCA_947451145.1 Sphingomonadaceae bacterium
GGTGGTCACCATCATGGGCCACGTCGATCACGGCAAGACCAGCCTGCTCGATGCCCTGCGCGGCACCGATGTGGTGCGCGGCGAAGCTGGCGGCATCACGCAGCATATCGGCGCTTACCAGATCAAGACCAAGGGCGGCGATCTCGTCACTTTCCTTGATACGCCGGGCCACGAAGCCTTCACCGACATGCGTATGCGCGGTGCCAACGTCACCGATATCGTCGTGCTGGTGGTGGCAGGCGACGATGGCATCATGCCGCAGACCATCGAGGCGATCCGCCACACGAAGGCGGCTGGCGTGCCGATGATCGTGGCGCTCACCAAGTGCGACAAGCCCGAATTCAACGCCCAGAAGATCCGCGAGCGCTTGCTCGAGCACGAAGTTATCGTCGAGGCCATGTCCGGCGACGTGCAGGATGTTGAAGTTTCGGCCAAGACCGGTGCGGGCCTTGATGAACTGATCGAGAAGATCCTGCTGCAGGCAGAACTGCTCGAACTGCGCGCCAATCCCGATCGTTCGGCAGAGGCCACCGTGGTCGAAGCCAAGCTCGACAAGGGCAAAGGCCCGCTGGCCACCGTGCTGATCACGCGCGGTACGCTGAAGGTTGGCGACATTCTGGTTGTCGGCACCCATTCGGGCCGCGTTCGCGCGATGCTCGATGACAAGGGCCGCCAGATCAAGGAGGCTCCGCCCTCGCTCCCTGTCGAAGTGCTCGGGCTTGGCGGTGTGCCGATGGCCGGTGATACGCTCACTGTGGTGGACAGCGAAGCCCGCGCCCGCGAGGTTGCTGCCTACCGCCACGAGCAGGCAACTGCCAAGCGCACGACCTCTGCGCCAGCCAGCCTTGAGAACATGTTCTCGGCGCTGTCGGCCAAGCAGACGGTTCTGGAATACCCCGTGGTCATCAAGGCCGACGTTCAGGGTTCGACCGAAGCTATCGTCAATGCACTCAACCGCCTGTCGAACGACGACATCAAGGTGAAGGTGCTGAGCGCTGGCGTCGGTGCCATCACCGAGAGCGACGTCAACCTGGGCTTCTCAACCGGTGCCCCGGTGATCGGCTTCAACGTCCGCCCCAATGCCAAGGCGCGCGAGATGGTCGAACGCCACAAGGTCAAGATGAAGTACTTCGACGTGATCTATCACCTGACCGAAGAAGTCGCCAAGGAAATGGCCGGCATCTGGGGTCCGGAGCGCATCGAACACGTTGTCGGCCGCGCCGAGATCAAGGAAATCTTCCCTGCCGGCAAGAAGGACAAGGCGGCTGGTCTACTGGTCACCGATGGCTTCATCAAGAAGGGCATCTTCGCCCGCATCACCCGCGACGATGTTATCATAACCAAGACCACCGTGGCCTCGCTGCGGCGCTTCAAGGATGACGTGGCCGAAGTCCGCGCGGGCCTGGAATGCGGCGTGGTGCTGCAGGATACCAACGACATCAAGCCGGGCGACGTTCTGGAAACCTTCGAGGTTGAAGAGCGTGAACGGACTGTCGGGTAAGCCAAACTCCCCTCCCGGTTTCGGGAGGGGAGTTTGTCGTCTTCCCCGCAGCGTGAAACGCGGGATGGAGGTTTTGAAATGCCCCGCTACTGCGCCTTCTTCGGTTCGATCAACGTCGGCAGCAACCGGCTGACCATGGCCGACCTGCGCTGGGCGTTCGAGCGCGAGGGGTTCGAGAATGTCGAAACCGTCGTCGCCAGCGGCAACGTGCTGTTCGATTTCGACGAGCGCCCGACCGACGGGCTCGAAGAGCTGTTCGCCCACATGATGGACGAGCGCTTTGATATCGCGAGCTTCGTTGCGGTGCGCAGCCGGGATGAGGTGGCACAGGCGATTGCGGGCAACCCCTTCGGCGCGGATGGCGCGGAAAATCAGGTGCACACCCTGTTCCTCAGCGGGCATCCTGACGGTGCGGCGTTCGAAAAGCTGGTCGCCGATCACGCGACCCGCGGGCCGGAGCGGATTGCGCTGGGTGACCGGGCGCTGTTTGTCGACTATGTTGCCGGCGCCGGGAACAGCAAGCTGACCAACGCCTTCATCGAGAGGCGATTGGCTTGCCGCAGCACGGCGCGCAACCTGCGCTCGCTCCAGCGCATTCTGGACAAGATGGACGAGAAATAATGGGCAAGCCCGCTGCCACTCCTGAAACCCGATCGGTCCGCCTGCTCAAGGTGGGCGAACAGGTGCGCCATGTGATTTCCGAGCTGCTGATGCGGCAGGAAGTGCACGATGATGTGCTCTCCGCCCACTCGATCTCGGTCACTGAAGTGCGCATGTCGCCCGATCTGCGCTACGCCAGTGTCTATGTGAAGCCGCTGCTGGGCTCGGACGAGGAGGTGGTCCTGAAAGCCCTGCGCTCCAACATCGCCTTTTTCCAGAAGGCGGTCGCGGGCAAGCTCAAGCTGAAATATGCGGCGAAGATCAAGTTCCTGCCCGACGAGAGCTTTGATGTCGCCGATCACATCAACAGCCTGCTCGCCAACCCGCTGGTAGCGCGAGATCTCGAAGCCGAAGGCGATGACTGATTTCGTCTTCCTCCACGGCGGCGGGCAGGGCGGCTGGGTTTGGGACGAGACGGTTGCGGCGCTGCATGCCCAGTCCGGCGGTGCACACCGCGTGCTCGCGCTCGATGGTCCCGGCTGCGGTGCCAAGCGCGGGCGGGGCTCCTCGGCGCTGACTTTCGATGCGATCACCGCCGAACTGGTTGCCGATATCGAAGCTGCCGGCTTCAGCGATGTCGTGCTGGTCGGCCACAGCCAGGCGGGCATCCACATGCCGCCGATGCTCGCGGCGCGGCCCGGCCTGTTTCGCCAGCTGATCTTCGTCACCTGCACCGCGCCTGATCCGGGTTTGACTGTCGTGCAAATGACCGGCGAGCGCGTGCACAAGGGCGGCCATCCGTTCAACGATGCCTCGCTTTCGGTGCGTGAGCGCTATCGCAGCATGTTCTGTAACGACATGGGCGAGGCCGAGGCGGAAGCTTTCCTCGACAAGCTGGGGCCAGACCAGTGGCCTGCCTGCTGCTACAGCCAGTCAGAATGGCAGCACGACCATTTGCGCGATGTGCCGGTCAGCTATGTTCTGTGTCTGCAGGATTCTATCCTGCCGCTTGAATGGCAGGAGCATTTTGCCCGCACTGTTCACGCCCGGTCCACCCCGCGCATCGATGCCGGACATCAGGTGATGAACACCCGCCCGCAGGCACTTGCCGAAGTGCTCCTTGCGGAATGCGCTGTCTGAGGCCACATCGGCATCCATGGCCAAACTCTATTTCTACTATGCCTCGATGAATGCGGGGAAAAGCACCAACCTGCTCCAGGCGAATTTCAACTATCACGAGCGCGGCATGCAGACGATGCTGTGGACCGCCGCGCTGGATGACCGCAGCGAGCATAAGGCGATCGAGAGCCGGATCGGGCTTGGCGCCGATGCCAACCGCTTTTCCGCCGATACCGACCTTTGGGAACGCGTCACGGCGGCGCATCGGGTGGAGCCGCTCGCCTGCGTGATGGTGGACGAGGCGCAGTTCCTCTCTGTGGCGCAGGTCTGGCAACTGGCGCGGCTGGCGGATGAGGGCGGCATCCCGGTGCTGTGTTATGGCCTGCGCACCGATTTTCAGGGCGAACTTTTTCCGGGTGCCGCCACCCTGCTCGGCATTGCCGACAGTCTGGTTGAGCTGAAAGGCGTCTGCCACTGCGGCCGCAAGGCGACGATGAACCTGCGCGTTGATGAAAGCGGCGCGGCGGTGAAGCAGGGCGCGCAGACCGAGATTGGCGGCAATGATCGCTATGTTGCGCTGTGCCGGAAGCACTTTACCGAGGCATTGAAGGCATGAGCGACACTGTTTTCGAGGCGGCAACCCTCATCATCCCGCTGGTTTTTGCCATCGTCTTTCACGAGATCGCCCACGGCCTGATGGCGCGCACGCTGGGTGATCCCACCGCGAGCGAGCGGGGGCGGTTGACGCTCAACCCGCTCAAGCATGTCGATCCCATCGGTACGGTGGTGCTGCCCGGCATGCTGGCGCTGGCGCATTTGCCGGTGTTTGGCTGGGCCAAACCGGTGCCGGTGATCGCCGCGCGCATGCGCAATCCGCGCGTGGGCATGATGCTGACGGCAGCGGCGGGGCCGGGGATGAACCTGATCATGGCGCTGCTTTCGGCGGTGCTGATCGGCCTGATGGTGCGCGGCTATGGGGATCAGACACCCACGGGGCTCGGGCTGTTCGTGTTCAAGAATCTGGTCAACTTCATCCAGATCAACGTCTTCCTCGCGCTGTTCAACCTGCTGCCGATCCCGCCATTCGATGGCTCGCATATTGTTGAGGGGCTGCTGCCGCGCTCGCTGGCGCGTGGCTATGGCAAGCTTCGGAATCTGGGCTTTGCACTGGCGCTGATCGTGCTGGTCGTGCTGCCGCAGCTGATGCCGGGGCTTAACATTGTCGGACAGCTGGTCGGCCCGCCGTTCGAGTGGACGCTAGACCGGCTTGGCACGGTGATTGAGTCCGTGTCCGGCCAGCACGTTTCGCCCGACAAGATCGCTTAGCCAGAGCATGCCCCACGGCTGGATCATCCTCGACAAGCCCATCGGGCTGGGTTCGACGCAGGCCGTTGGCGCGGTGAAGCGTAACCTGCGTGAGGCTGGATACGGCAAGGTCAAGGTCGGTCACGGCGGTACGCTTGATCCGCTGGCGACGGGCGTGCTGCCCATCGCGCTGGGTGAGGCGACCAAGCTGTGCGGGCGGATGCTCGATGCCAGCAAGGAATATGCTTTCACGGTGCAGTTCGGGGCCGAAACCGATACGCTGGACCTAGAGGGCAAGGTCATCGCGACCAGCGAGGTTTTGCCCTCGCTCGCAGACATCGAAGCGGTTCTGCCGCGCTTTACCGGACCGATCGAACAGGTGCCGCCGGCCTATTCGGCGCTGATGGTCGATGGGGAACGCGCCTATGATCTGGCACGCAAGGGCGAGGTGGTTGAGCTGAAAAGCCGCAGTGTGACGATCCATTCGCTTCAAATCCTCCCTGCAGGGGAGGGGGACCATCCGCAGGTTGGTGGAGGGGTACAGGCGAGTGGTCCTGCTCTTTCGATGTCAGGATCACCCGCACGTACCCCTCCACCTCCGCTTCGCGGCGGTCCCCCTCCCCGTGTCGGGGAGGAATTTATCACCCTCGTCGCCCACGTCTCCAAAGGCACCTACATCCGCAGCCTCGCCCGCGACATTGCCCGCTCGCTCGGCACTGTCGGCCATGTCACCATGCTGCGCCGCCTGCGCGCCGGGCCGTTTGGGCTTGAAACGGCGATTTCGCTGGACAAATTGAACGAAGTGGGTAAGGGCGCGCCACTTGAGAACGTACTCTTGCCGCTGGAGGCAGGGCTGGTCGACATCCCGGCTCTCAACCTCAGTCCGGAACAGGCAAGCATGGTCCGACAGGGCCGGGTTCTGAC
>CANFXW010000058.1 GCA_947451145.1 Sphingomonadaceae bacterium
CCGAGCGCCTGATAGCCCACCCGGGTGCGCCACCAGGGCGCCCGCAGCGGGCCGATCTCCTCCGGTGGGCCGGCCAGCATCCAGGGCTCGATGGTCAGCGCCACCGGCAGGTCCTCCGGCGCGGCCAACTGGCCGCCCTGATAGACCCCGCCGGTATCGGTGCCCCACCAGCCGAATACGCCGGTGGCCAGCGCCTCCATCGCCTGGGCGACGCTGCCGCCCTGCAGCCAGAGGCCGAATTCGCCAACCGGCCAGGCGAACAAGCTGCCATTGGCGGCGGTGATGCCACCCGGCCCGCGCAGCAGCTTTTGCGCGATGCTGGCGGCCGAGCCGGTGTTGTAGCCGCCGGTGCTGGCGTCGTTGTCGCCCTGGGCTTCGACGGTCAGGCTGGACGGGGTGGCCCCCACCCGGATGAGGCCCGCCGCCAGGCAGGTTTTGAAGGTCCCCGACGCCACCGTCGCGCTGGCCAGCGCGGCATAGCTGGCCAGGTCGCCTGACGAACTCAGCGCCACGCCCTTGTCGCGCACCGCCAGCACCTGCTGCATCGGGCCGTCATGCAGTTGGAACAGCAGCAGCCCAGCATCGACCAGCACCGGCGCCACATTCCGCTTGAGCCCGTAAAGCCGCGGCTTGGCCTGCCCGGCCAGGGTGGTCGGACCTTCCAGCCCACCGGTGCCGGCATAGCTGGCACAGGCGGGCACCTCGAGCACGGCCGCCGCCGGCCGCAGCGGCATGGCCAGGCGGGAGGTGCCCGACGCCGCCCCGGCCGCCAGCAACTCGGCGACCTGAGTGAACTCGGTCAACGCCGCATGCAGCGGCCGGCGATGCGGCCCCCGCCGCAGCACTACCCGGCGGCCCGGCACCGACCAGTCGCCGGCCAGGGCGTCCAACGCACCATCGCCATTGACCAGCACCAGTTCGCCGGCGGTCACCGCCAGGCGCCGGCCGGCATCCGGGTAGAGCGGCAGGATGCGCTCCAGCGCCGGCGGCTCGGCCATGCGCGGGGGGTAGGGCGTGTTCGGCGCCAGGCTGTCGCCCGGCTCCCCGATCCAGCCGCGGTCGGAGACCCGCACCACCGGCAGCGCCTGGGCCAGGTCGGCCGGCCGGTCCGGCGCCGCCAGCGGCGCCATGGCCAGCGACAGCATGGCCAGCGGGGCCGGGCCGCTGCCGGCAGTGGCGGCGGCCGCGCCGATCTCGGCCAGCCAGACCCCCATCTCGCCGGTCTGCGCCTGCACCGGGCTGGCCGCCGCCACCCCAGCAATGGCCACGCTGCCCCACAGCGCCGCCAGGGCGGCAGCGCCAAGCGGATTGCCACCGGGGATCATGCCGCCAGCCGCAGCCGGCTGGTGCGGAGTTCCTCACGCAAGGCCGTCACCTCATCCCGCAGCAGCTGCAGTTCATCCTTCAGCGGGTTTACCGCCGCCGACAGGCTGGCCTCCAGGTCGCCACCAAAGGCCGGCAGTTGGAGTTGCGCGCCGAGGCTCTCGATCGAGGAGCGGACGAACCGCTCCAGCTCCGCCGCGCCACCGCCGGTGCCGTAATAGGCCTGGCCGGCATTCAGCAGCGTGCCGGCCGAGCGGGTTACCGCGCTCAGGTCAGCGGTGGTGATATCGCCACCCCGGGCCTGGGCCAGTACCTTGGCAAAAGCCTCCTGCGCCGCGGTCAGCCGGGTTTGCGGACTGGCGCTGCCCGACTGGTCCAAGGCATCAAGGAAATCCGTCAGCTTGCCCTGCTGCGACTGGATCAGCTTGAGCCCCTGCAGGTCGCGCTGGTCATAGGCGGCCTGCACCTGCCGCGCCCGGGCGGCATTCACCGCCGCCTCCGACAGCCCCAATTGCCGGGCCTTCTCGGCGGCGCTGTCAAAGCTGGCATTCAGCGCCTCCAGCTGCCGGGCGAATTTGGCCCCGGCGGTGTCGCTTTGGGTCAGCTTGTCATAGACGTCGCTGACCCATTTCAGGTCGGCGATGCCATTGCCGAAATCCGCCCAGTTGATGTTGGGCGCGGCGATATTCTGGTTGGCGCTGGGCTTGGCGCCATTGGTCGCCTCGTAGAGTTGCTGGATCTGCGTCAGCGCATGGTCGAGCGTGTCCCACTTTACCCCGGATTGCAGCGGCAGCCGCAGCGCCGCATCCGGCAGGCCGCCGGCGCTTTGCTGCACCAGCTCGCGCAGCAGGTTGGTCGCCAGTTCCTGGGCGCCCTGGTCATTGCGGCCAAACCGCTGGGATTGGCCATCATTGATCCGGTAGTAGATGCCATCGCGGTCACCGACGCCAATGGCGGCCTTTTGGGTAAAGGCCAGGCCAAAGGTCTTTTCCAGCCGGCTGGCGACATCAACCACACCGCCCAGCATGCCCTGGGCCATGTCGCGGTTTTGTTGGCTGTACTTCCTGCCGGTCTGGCCGCCCACCTCCAGCGCATCCGTGGCGAAGTTGTAGGTGGCATTGCCCTCGCGGTTGCTCGGCTTTTGCCCGGGCAGCAGCGTGCCGATGATGGCCAGCACCGCACCGGCAATCCAGCCCACCGGCCCCAGTGAGGCGCCAATGATGCCGGCCGAGGCCAGCAGGGAGGACACCCCCGCCGCGGCGGTGACCGCGCCACCGGCGACCTGAAAGCCGCCGCCGACGCCGCCTTTTTCAATGCCGCTGTAGATGCCGTAGGCGCCGCCAATTACCCCGGCGGCCCCGCCGGCCACCTGGCCCAACGTGCCGACACCGGCGCCCTGGGCCGCCACGGCGCTTTCGGTGGCCGGGCCGTAGAGGCCATTGGGCATGGCGGCCAGGGCGGTATTGGTGGCGCCAGGCAGGTCGCCATAGCTCCACAGCGGCGTGGCCAGGGCGTTATTCACGCTGGTGCCGATGCCGCTGACCATGCCGTCCGAGCCGGTGAGGCCGAGATATTTGCCGAGGCTCGAATAGATGGAGCCGCCGGAGAGCTGGTTCACCACGCTGGCGCCACTGCTCAGCAGGCCAAGATTGCTCAGCAGCCCGCCACCAGCCGCACCACTGGCGATGACCGCCCCGGTTGGCAGTGCCAGGCCAGAGACCGCGCCGGAGACGCCATAGGCGGCGCCGGCAGGAACAGACAGCACCGGGCCGGACACCCCCTCCGCCAGCGGGGTATAGGCCGCAGCGGGAATGCCATCGATCATGATGCTGCCGGTGCCGCCGCCCGCACCAGCACCACCGCTGCCGCCAAACACACTCCCCACCACGCCGCCCAGGTCACCCAGCGTCGTGCGGTTGCTGCCGAACACCGCGTTCAGCACCGGGTTGACCAGCGCCACTTTCGCAAAATACTGCACCACCTCCGCCATCACCGCCTTGGCGATGTTGCCAAAACGGATGGTACTCAGCTGGCCATTGCTCAGCGCCGTGGTGATGGCCTGGCCGATCCGGTCAAACGCCTGCACGCCGACATTGGACAGCTCGGTCCAGGCCTCCTGCTGCCGCTTGAGCGCCTGGGTCTCGTCGGCAATCTGCCCGGCCAGCGCCAGCCGGCGGGCCTGGGCGGCACCGTCGGTGACACCCTCCTGGGTCAGCTTTTGCCGCTCGCGCAGCACTGCCAGCTCCCGCTCGCGCTGCGCCACCGTGGCGCCAACCAGTTGCGCCTCGGTCCGCAGCGTCTCCAACTGCTGCTGCTGGCCAAGCTCCGCGGCATTGGACCGCGCCAGCGCCTGCGCCTCGGCCAGGGCGACATAGCGGGTGGTCAGCACCTCGACGATCCGGGTGTAGTCGGCATCAGCCTCCGCCCGGACTTTTAGCGTTTCGGTTTCCGCCCGGAGCCGGGCCTCCACCTCGCGTACCGCACCAGCGCCCTGCAGCTGCGCTGCGGCCAGGTCCTGGGCGCCGCTGATCTGCCGGTTCAGCGCCTCCAGGCTGTCCATCAGCTGGCCATCCAGCCGGCGCTGCACCAGCCGCCGCGCCTCGGTCTTTTCAGTGAGGCTGGCCTGACCCAGCCCGGCCTGGCGGGCGGCATTGTCCAGCGCCTGATCCGAAGCCGCCAGCTCGCGCGCCGCGCCGGCAGCGACATTGGCCAGCCGGGCCTGGTCCTGCAGCCCGCGCAGCATCTGCGTCGTGGCCGGGGTCAGGCCTTCCTGCTGCGCCGCCAGGGATTGCAGCGAGGACCGGATGGCCGCCCTCTGCTCCTGGTTGGCGCCAGGCAGCCCGCCCCGCAGGTCACCGCGCAGCTCCTGGATGCGCTGGCGCTGCTGGTAGGTCCCGCCGACATCATTGGCGGCCTGGTCCGCCAGCGCGCGCAGCTGCTCCGGGCTGGCCTGGCCGGCCATGGCCAGCCGGCGGTTATTGGCCCGGCGCTGCGCCTCATCCAGCCGCTCCAGCTGCGGGATCAGCGTGTCCAACCCGCCGATCATCGCGTTGATGCTGGCGGCGTAGCTGCCGTTCAGGTCAACGGCGCCCTGCAACGCCTGGCGCAGCTGCAGCACCGCCTCCTCGGTGACTTTGTTCTCCCGGCGGAACTGGGCGATGGCCGCCGTGGCCTGCTGGTAGTCGGGCTGCGAGGAGGGCATCAGGCCGCCGCCACCGATGATGGCGGTCGGGTCCAGCGCCGCGGCGCCATCCGGCACGGCCTGCAGCATGGGCCGGTTCAGGGTGCGGGTGATCTCGCGGCTGAGGCGGTAGGTGTTGGTGGCGTTGTTCAGCGTGGTGGTGGTGAACTGCGCCCGTTCATAGCCGAGCTTGGCCTCGGTCAGCCCCTGATAGTACCGGGTCAGCTGGATCAGCGTCTCGCCCTCGCCGCGCAGCCCCTCGCGATAGCGTTGCCCGGCCTCGGCGGCGTTGCGATACTGGTCGCCCTGGGCGCGCAACGCCGTCTGGTAATCCTGCGCCCGCTTGCTGACCGCCTCGTATTCCGCCTGCTGCCGGTCCAACTCGTCGGAGAGCTTCTCGGCGGCGGTCTTGCCCACGGCCATGTTGGCGGCCATGGCCAGGATGGCCAGGCCGGCCCCGGCCACCGCGCCGAAATTGCCGAAGACGCCAAGCAGCTGTGAACCCTGCTGGCCAAGCGCCACCAGCGCGTTCTGGCCGGAGCCGACCTGGACGACAAAGTCCTGCACCTGGAAGCCGGCCTGGCCAATGACCTGGCCCAGCTTGGAGGAGCCGGTGGCGACCTTGGTGGTGGCGTCGTCGAGATCGAGGTAGCGGCGGCGGGCGAGGTCGAGCAGCTGACCGGCGCGTTCCTGCGAGGCGAGGCCCGCCTCCAGGGCGCGGTTGATGCCGGCCTGGGCGGCGGCAAAGCGCTGCTGGCTGGCGACCACCGGGTCGAGGCTGCGCTCCAGCTTGGCGAAGCTTTGCGCGCCCGAGGTGGCGCCGCGTTCGAAGGCGGCAAAGGCCTGCTCGCCGGTGGCGCCGACCGATTGCAGCAC
>CANFXW010000059.1 GCA_947451145.1 Sphingomonadaceae bacterium
AGGCAGCCGCATAACTGGAAAAGGAATCCCCATGCGACCCTCAGGCCGTGCCCCCGATGAAATGCGCGCACTTTCTTTCGATACCCATTTTACCATGCATGCCGAAGGTTCGGTGCTGGTGAGCTTTGGCAATACCAAGGTGCTGTGCACCGCCTCGGTCGAAGAAAAAGTGCCGCCGTTCCTGCGCGGCAAGGGCGAAGGCTGGGTGACGGGTGAATACTCGATGCTCCCCCGCGCCACCCACACGCGCGGCAGCCGTGAAGCTGCCAAGGGCAAGCAATCGGGCCGCACACAGGAAATCCAGCGGCTGATCGGCCGTTCGCTGCGCTCGGTAGTCGACATGAAGAAGCTCGGCGAGCGCCAGATCGTGCTCGATTGCGATGTGATCCAGGCCGATGGCGGCACCCGCACCGCTTCGATCTCCGGCGCCTGGGTGGCGCTGCGCATCGCTATCGACAAGCTGATGGCCGATGGCCTGATCAAGGAAGACCCGATGCCGCGCCGCGTTGCTGCGGTATCTTGCGGCATCTTCAAGGGCACCCCGGTGCTCGACCTCGACTATGACGAAGACAGCTCGGCTGATGCCGACGCCAACTTCGTGCTGATCGAAGGCGGCCATATTGCCGAGGTTCAGGCCACTGCCGAAGGCGCGACCTATGACGAGGAAGGCCTGCTGCGCCTGCTCCGCTTGGCCCGCATCGGCTGCGACGGCATCTTCGCAGCGCAGGCTGCGGCGGTGGGTCGCTGATGTCGCGGTTGGGCGGAAAACTCGTCATTGCCACGCACAATGCGGGCAAGCTGAAGGAAATTTCCGCCCTCCTCGCGCCCTTTGGCGTTGAATGTATCTCCGCCGGGGCGCTCGGCCTACCCGAACCGGTGGAGAGCGGCACCACTTTTGTCGAGAACGCGCTGATCAAGGCGCGGGCGGCGGCTGAGGCTTCGGGGATCGTCAGCCTTGCCGACGATTCCGGCCTTTCCGTCACCGCGCTGGGCGGACGCCCCGGCGTTTACACCGCAGACTGGGCCGAGCGGCAACGCTTTGAAGGTCCGCCCGGCCGCGACTGGTACATGGCGATGGGCAAGGTCGAAGGCCTGCTCTGCGAACAGGGCGACGATGTTGACCGCTCGTGCTGGTTCTCCTGCGTACTCGCGCTGGCTTGGCCCGATGGCGAAACCGCAGTCTATGAAGGCCGCGCCAACGGCACCCTGACATGGCCCCCGCGCGGCGCCATGGGCTTCGGCTATGACCCGGTCTTCGTGCCGCTGGGCGAGACCCGCACCTTCGCCGAACACGACCCAGAAGAGAAACACGCCATCAGCCACCGCGCTGATGCCTTTGCCAAGCTGGTGAAAGACCAGTTCGGCGGATGAATCGGCGCCATTGCTTCGGAATGTTGGCCTTGCTGCTTTCCAGCTGCCAACCCGGTTCGAAGCTGGACATAACGGTCAAGGCCCCGAATTCGATCATATTCACGCTTGATGAGGCCGAATGTATCGAAAACTTGAGGATCATCCCGCAAGATGGCGATGGCGACACCCCCTCGCTCTGGGAGATCGAGGCGGCGCAGCCAAAGGCCAAAGGTGAAACTATGGCCTGCGTGAAGTCCATAACCTTTCCCACAATCCCGCTAGGCTTCGAACTCGTATCACCGCCAAGTTCCGCGCTACTGCCGGGGAACTATGTGGTTACCGGCCATGCGGGTATCTATTGGTTGAGTGGTGATTTCACAGTCGAAGCGCGGTAGGCTACACCATGCCCCGCGCGCTCTATATCCATTGGCCGTTCTGCCTCAAGAAATGCCCCTATTGCGACTTCAACAGCCATGTCCGCGATGGGGTGGATTCGGAGCTGTGGCAGACGGCGCTGATCGCCGACATGCGGCACGAACATTCGATCGCCGATCCCGCGCCGCTGCAGAGCATCTTTTTCGGCGGTGGCACGCCCAGCCTCATGCCGCCCGCCACCGTCGCCGCTCTGCTGGCCGAGGCGGAGAAGCTGTGGGGCTTTGCGCCGGGAATCGAGATCACGCTGGAGGGCAACCCCTCCTCGGTTGAAGCAGCGAACTATGCAGCATTGGCCGCGGCAGGGGTAAACCGTGTGTCGCTGGGGCTGCAATCGCTCGACGATGAAGCGCTGCATTTCCTTGGCCGTTTGCACAACGTGGCAGAGGGACTTGCTGCACTCGATGTTGCGCAACATAACTTTGCGCGGGTCTCTTTCGACCTGATCTACGCCCTGCCAGGGCATACGGAAAAGGTATGGAAATCAGAACTTTCCCGCGCACTCTCTTTCGGGACCGGGCACCTCTCGCTCTATCAACTGACGATTGAGGAAGGCACCAAGTTCGCCACCATGGTGCGGCAGAAGCAGTTCACCCCGCTGGACGAGGATACCTGCGCCGATCTCTTCGCGCTGACCCGCCAGCTGACTGCAACATACGGCCTGCCCGCCTATGAAATCAGCAACCACGCCAAGCCCGGTGAACGCAGCCGCCACAACCTCACCTATTGGCAATACGGCGACTATTGCGGGATCGGCCCGGGCGCTCACGGCCGTCGGGGCGGTGTAGCAACGGTGCGGCACAAGAAGCCCGAGAACTGGCTGGAGGCGATTGCGGAGAGCGGCAACGGCATTGTCGAAGCCCGCCAGCTTGGCATCAGCGAACAGGCGAGCGAGGCCATGCTGATGGGCCTGCGGCTGACCGAAGGCATCGATCTCGCTGCCTTGTCGACCCGGTTCGGCCTCCCCCCGGATGCCCTGTGCAATTCTGCCAAGCTATCGTTCTATCAGGGCCAGGGCCTGACATGGCTGCGCGGCAGTCGCATCGGCGTGACCGAGCGCGGGATGCCGCTGCTCGATGGCCTGCTGGCGGAGTTGGTGCCTGAGGGGTTGGTGTCAGGATGAGAACATTGGCAATCCCCAGACCCGTCCATGCTGAGCTTGTCGAAGCACTGCCTTCTTCTTCGAGCCAAGCGCCTTGCATCAAGGACAAGGGCAGTCCTTCGACAAGCTCAGGACGGACGGTTTTGAGGATTAGGGGTTAGTATGCCGCCTTCCACCATCCTCTCTGCATGGCGCGCCCACCTTTCCGATAACCGCCGCCGCTCCCCCCACACGGTGCGCGCCTATGTCGCGACGGCGGGGCGGCTGCTCGAGGAGCTGGGCGAGATCGACTGGCCCGCCCTCGCCCGGCTCGATGCCCTGGCGCTGCGCAACCAGCTCGCCCGCCGCCGCGCCGAGGGGATCGGCAATGTCTCTGCCGCGCGAGAGCTTTCGGCGCTCAAGGCTTTTATAACCTTCGCGCGTGAGCGTGCCGGCCTGCCCGATCCCTCGCCGCCGCGCCTGCGGGGGCCGCGGATCAAGAAAGGCCTGCCGCGCCCGGTGACCCCCGACGATGCCGTCAACCTCGCCTCCACGGTCAACGCCGACGCGAGCGAGGAATGGATCGGCGCGCGCGATCGCGCGGTGCTGTTGCTGCTCTATGGCGCGGGGATGCGTATTGCCGAGGCGCTGTCGCTCACCGGCGGCGCGCTGCTGCTGGGCGAGACAATCGTCGTCACCGGCAAGGGCAACAAGCAGCGCATGGTGCCGCTGCTGCCGCTGGTGCGTGAAGCCGTGGCCGATTACCTCGGCAAATGTCCTTACCCCGCCGCCAAGAACCAGCCACTGTTCCGCGGCGCGCGCGGTGGGCCGCTGGCGCCCGGGATGGTGCAAAAGGCCATGGCCCGCGCCCGAATCGCGCTCGGCCTGCCGCCCAGCGCCACGCCCCATGCGCTGCGCCATTCCTTCGCGACGCACCTGCTCGGCGCCGGGGCCGATCTCAGGAGCTTGCAGGAACTGCTCGGCCACGCCAGTCTGGGCTCGACGCAAATCTATACCAAGGTCGACGCGGCCTTGCTGCTTGATGTCTATCGCAACGCCCATCCGAGAGAGGCAAACGAACCATGACCACCCGCGTGATCCTCAACGTAATCGGCAGCGACCGCCCCGGCCTGACGCAGGCGCTGGCCGATGCCGTGCTGAACGCCGACGGCAACTGGCTGGAAAGCCACCTCTCGCGGCTGGGCGGCAAGTTTGTCGGCGCGGTGCTGGTGGAACTGGACGACGGCAAGCTCGCCAGCCTTGAACAGCACGTGCGCAAGGTTGACGCCAGCGGGCTGCAAGTCGCCATCGCCTTCGCCGGAGACGAGACCGAGCGCGCCGCTCCAGGCCTGAGCTTCGAACTCGTCGGCCAGGACCGCCCCGGCATCGTCCGCGAGGTGACCTCGGTGCTGGCGGCGCTCGGCGTGAACATCGAAGACTTCACCTCCGCCACCGAACCCAGCGCCCATTCCGGCGAGCAACTGTTCAAAGCCAGCGCCAGCCTGACCCTGCCCGCCGGAACCAGCGCCGATCAGGTCCGCGATGCGCTGGAAGCGATTTCGGGGGAGATTATGGTGGATCTGGATTTTGGGGGGTGATGCTGGAACGACCGGAGGCATGATAGTGGTGCTCAATTGAAACTTGGATTTGGAGGCTAGATTGAGTTCCAAGAATCTCTCAGATGCCGAGCTGCCGACGGCCATAGAAATAGACGCAGCGGCTCGTGAGCTACATCACTGGGGCGTCAAGCATGGTTGGTGGACCGAAACCTCAAACGATTATGATTCACTCGATCCAATCGGCAGAGACGAGTTTGAAGCAATTGTTGAGCGCGTCTTAGTAGCAGCCGCAGCGGCAAAACGAGATGGTACACAAATACCGGACTAGTTCATCAGGCGAAATAAATCCGTTGCTCACATCCCCGCCAACCGAATCTCAATCGCATCCCAGATCATCGCCGGCGTATCCGTCCCGTTGAACCGGTCGATCGCTGCAAGGCCGGTGGGCGAGGTCACGTTGATCTCGGTCAGCCATTCGCCGCCGATCACGTCGATGCCGACGAAGATCAGCCCGCGGCGCTTTAGTTCCGGGCCCATCGCGGCGCAGATTTCTTCTTCGCGTGCGGTGAGTTCGGTTGGCTCGGCCGAGCCGCCGACGGCGAGGTTTGAGCGGAACTCACCCTCGCCCGGGCGGCGGTTGATCGCGCCGGCGACCACGCCATCGACCAGCACGATGCGCTTGTCGCCCGCCGAAACGCCGGGCAGGAAGGTCTGCACCATGAATGGCTCAACCCAGGCGTTCTGGAACATCTCGATCAGCGCGCCGAGGTTGCTGCCGTCGGCGGGCACGCGGAACACGGCCTTGCCGCCGTTGCCGTGCAGCGGCTTGATCACCAGATCGCCGCCATGGCGGAGGTGA
>CANFXW010000060.1 GCA_947451145.1 Sphingomonadaceae bacterium
AACGCACGGCGCAAACTTCGGGCGATATCCGCGCCACGCCGCTTGCCAAGCGTTTGGCTCGTGAGGGCGGCATTGATCTCTCACATGTTAAAGGCAGCGGTCCGCATGGCCGAATTGTAAGCGCTGATATTGAAGATGCGATAGCCGCGCGTTCCACAAAGTCCACGGTTCAAGACATTGTACCTGTTGCCAATGCAACGGAACACGATGCGCGCACGCGCGCCTATTTCGAACCCGGCAGCTTCGAAGAACTCCCGCACGATTCGATGCGCAAGACGATTGCGCGTCGGTTGCTGGAAGCCAAACAAACCATCCCGCATTTCTACGTCTCGGCCGATTGCGAACTCGATGCGTTAATGGCCGCGCGCGAAGCGATCAACGCGTCGGCGCCAAAGGGCGCAGATGGCAAGCCTTTATACAAACTCTCGGTCAATGATTTCGTCATCAAGGCCTTGGCGGTAGCGTTGATGCGCGTGCCGGATGCCAATGTAACCTGGACCGAAAACGCCATGCTCAAACACAAACATGCCGATGTCGGCGTTGCGGTATCGATTCCCGGCGGATTGATCACGCCGATTGTGCGCAAAGCCGAGTTGAAATCGCTCTCCGCCATCTCAAACGAGATGAAGGATTTGGCGTCGCGCGCGCGCAATCGCAAATTGAAGCCGGAAGAATATCAAGGCGGCTCAACGGCGGTCAGCAATCTCGGCATGTTTGGCGTTAAAAACTTCCAAGCGATTGTAAACCCGCCGCATGCGACCATTTTGGCGGTCGGCGCGGGCGAGCAACGCGCGGTGGTCAAAAACGGCCAGCTCAGCGTTGCAACGGTGATGACGGTGACGTTCTCAACCGATCACCGCGCGGTCGATGGCGCGTTGGGAGCCGAGCTTTTGCAAGCCTTCAAATCGCTGATCGAAAATCCGGTTGGGATGCTGGTTTAATCCGATTGTTACCCTTCTCCCGAGCGGGAGAAGCTGTCGCGGGACGCGACGGATGAGGGGCTGATGGTTCGGCGAATAGCGTAACCCCTCATCAGTCGGCTCCGCCGACAGCTTCTCCCGCCTGGGAGAAGCGGGTTTAAATGATATCGTTGGTTCCTATGAAGGTTTGCACCCTATGAGCACTTCCTACGACATTCTCATCATCGGCGGCGGGCCGGGCGGCTATGTCACCGCCATCCGTGCAGCACAACTTGGCTTTAAAACCGCCGTGGTGGAACGCGAGCATCTGGGCGGCATTTGTTTGAACTGGGGCTGCATTCCAACAAAGGCGCTGCTGCGCTCCGCCGAGATCTTCCATCAGGCAACGCATGCCAAGGATTATGGTCTGACGCTGGAAGGCAAGATGGGCTTTGATATCGCCGATATCGTCAAGCGCTCGCGCGGCGTATCCGGCCAGTTGAATGGCGGCGTTGGCTTCTTGCTCAAGAAGAACAAGGTCGATGTCATCTGGGGCGAAGCCAAAATCACTAAGCCCGGCGAAGTCATTGTCGGCAAGGCCACCAAGCCCGCCGTACAACCGCAGCACCCCGTGCCCAAGGGCGTGTTGGGTGAGGGCACCTACACAGCCAAGCACATCATCGTTGCAACAGGCGCACGTCCGCGTGCATTGCCCGGCATCGAGCCGGACAAGAAACTGATCTGGACCTATTTTGAAGCCATGGTGCCGGACTTCATGCCGAAGTCGCTCATCGTCATGGGCTCAGGCGCGATCGGTATCGAGTTTGCAAGCTTCTACCGCTCGCTGGGCGCGGACGTCACGGTTGTCGAAGTGATGCCGCAAATCCTGCCCGTGGAAGACGCAGATATCGCAGCGGTGGCGCGCAAACGCTTCGAAAAACTCGGCATGAAGATTATGTCGAGCGCGAAGGTCACGGCGGTTAAAAAGAACATCAACTCTGTTACGGCCACCATCGTGGATGAGAAGGGCACCGCGCAAGAGATCACCGCGGATCGTCTCATCTCCGCCGTTGGCGTCATCGGTAATATTGAAGGCCTTGGCCTTGAAGCGCTCGGCGTTAAAACCGATCGCGGCTGCATCGTCACCGACGGTTTAGGCAAAACCAATGTCGCTGGCATCTATGCCATAGGTGATGTAGCAGGCCCGCCCATGCTGGCGCACAAAGCCGAGCATGAGGGTGTACTAACCGTCGAAGCCATCAAGGGCTTGCATGTCCACGCGATGGACAAACACAAGATCCCCGGCTGCACCTATTGCCACCCGCAAATCGCTTCCGTCGGTTTAACCGAAGCCAAAGCCAAAGACGCAGGCTACACGCTCAAAGTCGGCCGCTTCCCCTTTATGGGCAATGGCAAAGCCATCGCCCTCGGCGAGCCGGACGGGCTTGTTAAAACCATCTTCGACGCCAAGACCGGCAAGCTCTTGGGCGCTCATATGGTAGGCGCAGAAGTCACCGAGCTCATCCAGGGCTTCGTGGTCGCCATGGGCTTGGAAACCACCGAAGAAGACCTCATGCACACCGTCTTCCCCCATCCAACCCTATCCGAAATGATGCATGAAAGCGTACTCGACGCCTATGGGCGCGCCATCCATATATAAGGGTGTGATCGTTTTACCTCTTAAAGAACAGAGATCGTGATAAGGCGCGATGCTTAACATCGCGGCTTCTTATTTACGTCTCTAATCGATCCACCAATTCATTCACTTCGCGCGTTGCATCTTCGAGCAATGCGAGCAAGAGATGCGCCGCAGGCAATGGATCATTGGTTGGGTCACGCTCATCAAAAGTCACTTCTTCACGCAAGCGTACCAAAGCAATATTGAGTGCGGCAGCAACTGTTTCAACCGAGCGCTGAAAACTCATGGGATTGGTTAAATCAATGGGCATAGCAAACCACCTCACGGATAAAATGAGACTGGCCCCAGCGTGAGTGCCACGCTGGTGCCGGGGTGCTCAAATAGCCACGCAAAGCTGGCCGCGACGCTTTTAGTCTCGCGACTTGGACATGACGCCACCACCCCGGCGTGAGGCCGAGTTGGCTCGTTAAATATCGACAGGAGCCTGCCGCTTTGCGTGGGGTTTTTGAGTCCCCAGGGTCAGTTTTAACTGACCTTACGTCAACCATAATCCCACACCTACAAAAAAGCAAACCACCAACACTGACGAATGATACGAGCGCACTTGTTCTTGCATAGTGTTTGCAAGCAGGAGCTTAAATAAAAAGGTTGGATTTGATGGAGTGAATGATTTTCTTGAAATGAAAAAATCGACCATACGCGCAGACAATTTTCGTTCTCACTTTGAGTGCCAAAAGAGCAACAAGGCGGACGCATTTTAGCCCTAAAGGATATCACGAAACGCAAGTGAAATGCGTTGCTACAGTGACGCTACAGGAGATGAAACACGATTCTCCTCGCTCTTTACCCGCATAAGATGCAGTGCCCGCGGCTTCATTCAGCGGATCACTATCTCAAACCCCATTTTATTCACTCGAAACCCTATTTTATTTACCTCTTAATGTTTCATTCACTCGAAACCCGCGCGGGACTATCGGAAGCACTGGCCTTATTCACCTCAAACGGCCTTGGGACTATCTCAAAACAGGTCACAATCACAAAATGCGGAATCGTCTTGACTCTTCCGATGAAAGGAAAGAAAAAGAGAACATAAAGTGAACAAATATCCTACCAAGAGGCGACAATGTCCGTGACACGCGAAGCGGTTATGGCCCTGAAACAGGCGATCGAAGGGATCGGCCGGGACGGTGCGCGGCGTTTTGGCGGGGTCGAGCGGGATCGCGTTTCGGTAGGAATTCCTGAAATAGATCAGATACTTGGCGGCGGTCTCATGCATGGCGCCACGCATGATGTCATGGCTTTAACGCCACGCGATCTATCGGCAGCCTCGGGCTTTGCACTGGGCCTTGTCGGTCTTTTGAGCCCGCGCGAGATGCCTTGGGTCTGGATCCGGCAGGATGCGGCGGGCCGGGAGCTCGGCGAGCCCTATGGGCCGGGTCTGGCGGGCTACGGGCTTAACCCTGCCAAACTCTTGCTGGTCAAAGTCCCCAACGCCAAAGAAGCCTTAAGGGCAGCGGAAGAATCCCTGCGTTGCCAAGCCCTTAGCGTCGTTTTGCTGGAGCCGTGGGGCGACCCAAAACAGCTCGATCTGACGGCCACACGCAGGCTTTCTCTGGCCGCTGAAGAGAGCGGCGTGGCCCTGATTACGCTCAGAAGCGGAGGGCATTCCCCCTTGGGTTCTTCCCGCACCCGATGGGAGATTTCGGCCGCCCCCAGCCGCTCAGAAACGGAGTTTGAGGTGGGATTACCGGCCTTTTTGGGCCGTCTTGTGGTCAATCGGCAGGCCGGAGCGGGAGGCCCCGGCGGCGAATGGATAATGGAGTGGAGTCATGACAAGTGTTTGTTCCGACAGGCGAATTCTATCCTTGGTGTTTCCGCGCCTTGCAACGGATCGGCGCCAGAGACGCCGTCTCTACCCCACTTACGGTGCGCCAGCTGAGCTTCCCCTCGTTTTAACCGAGAAGGTCAAAGGCGCCCTCCTCATCGCAGCCCTTGATGAAGCCGCCAACAAAGCAGGCTTAAGCATCGGCATGACATTGGCGACCGCCCGCGCGCTCTATCCGGCCTTCACCGTCGCCGAGCATGATCCTATGGCCGATCAGGCTTGTTTAGAGCGTATCGCCGACTGGTGCGAGCGCTACACCCCTGGCGTCGGCCTTGTCGCCCCCGATGGATTGGCGCTCGATATCACCGGAGCCGCCCATCTTCTCGGC
>CANFXW010000061.1 GCA_947451145.1 Sphingomonadaceae bacterium
AAGCCGCCTTGGCCAGCAGCCACGTGGCGCGGGTGTTGATCGCATAGATCTTGTCAAACAGTTCCGCCGTCTGTTCGACCAGAGGCGCACCAGCGATGATGCCTGCGTTGCTTACCACTGCATCGATCCCGCCCATATGGGCAAGCGCCGCCGCAACGATCACTTCCCCGCAGTCCGCGCCGGAAAGATCAGCTACACATGTGCCTGCAGCAAAACCAATCGCAGCGGCCACAACCGTCAGGCCCTCGCCGTCACGATCGGTGAGCAGCAACTGGTGCGCGCCCGCCTCAGCCGCCAGCAGTTCTGCCACGGCCCGGCCAATGCCGCTTGCTGCACCAGTAATAATAACGCGCATCGCGGCCTCCTCAGTCCGTCAGTCCAAGCTCTGCCATCAATTGCTGGCGAAGCTTGAATTTCTGTATCTTTGAAGCCGACATGGGCCACTCTTCAACAAAACGCACGTGCCGAGGCACCTTGAACGAGGCAATGCGTTCCTTGGCATAGGCGATCAGCTCTTCAGGGGAGACCGATCCGTTTCGAAGTTTGACGTATGCTGCAGGAACCTCTTCCAGCCGCGCATCGGGAATCCCGATCACTTGCGTAAGTTCCACTGCGGCATGGGAATCGAACACGGCTTCAACTTCGGCGGCGGCGACATTTTCACCGCCAACCTTGAGCATATCCTTGAACCGGCCATGGAAGCGCAAGTGACCATTGGCATCGACCGAACCGATGTCTCCACTGTGGTACCAGCCGTCACTGTCAATCGCTTCCGCCGTCTTGACCGGATCGCGATGATAGCCGTCGAGCATGTTGTAGCCGCGAATCCAGACTTCGCCGCGCTCGCCAACCGGCACTTCTTCGCCTGTTGCGAGTGAAACAATGCGCACCGAAATGCCTTTGAGCGGGTAGCCCAGCGCTTCAAATCCCAGCTCGGGGTCCATGTCATAACCGCCGGTCGAGACGATGCCGCTCGCCTCTGACATACCGAACGTGCCCACTTGCAAAGCGCCTGGCATCTTGGCGCGATAGGCGTCACCAACCGATTTGGGCATCTGGCTGAAGCAACTGTTCATCAGCCGAACCGAGCTCATATCAGTGCTGTCCCAAGCGGGGTGGGCGATCATTGCCTGGTGGAAGGTAACAAATGGCAGGAATACCATTGTGGCCTTTTCCGCTTCGATCTGGCGCAGGCTTTCACCCGGATCGAAGTGCGGCTGGCCAATAAACGTCCCCCCCACCTCAATCGCGCCGAGCATCGCCAGCATGGCGGCAATATGGAACAGCGGCATTGGCGACCATACGCGCTCGTCAGCTGTGAACATCCAGCGATTGCGTGCAAGGTTGCTGGCCTCGCGACAGATTGCCTCATTGCTGAGCAGGCAGCCCTTGGGGTTGGCAGAGGTGCCTGACGTATAAAGTATCATGCAGGTATCGCGCAGCCGCACCGCAAGGCGTGCTTCGTGCACAATGGCTTCGTCTGTGGATTGGGCGGCGGTGTCAAAATCGGTCTGCCCGACAAAGCCCGCTGCCTGCTTGCCGCCATGCAGAATAAGCCTGCGTAGTTTTGGCGCCGCCGTGAGCGATAGGGTCATCGGATCTGTGCAGGCGGCGATTGCCGGGAATGCCTCAGTTAACCGGGTTGCGAAATCAACAAAATCGTCGGATTCGCTGTTGGTGATAACCGCAACCAGATCGGCATTTTCGACGACATAGGCGATTTCCGGCGCGCGATACCGCGCATTCATCAGCACCGAAATACCGCCAACCATGGACACGGCAAAAAGTGTTTCGATGAATTCCGTGCCCGATGGCAACAGGATACCGATATGATCGCCGGGCTTGATTCCCAGCCCGATCAGCCCGCAAGCACGGCGGAGCACAGACCGGGTAATGTCGTCATAGGTTCGCCTTCCCGAGGGGAACACGATCGCTTCTTTGTCCGGATTTTGATCCCACGACTTCAACAGCATGTCGCCTAGCGGGCTGACACTGATGCGCATTCGGGCAGGATCTTCGCTCATCCCTGACAAAGCATCATTCTCCATTGGCAGGGTGCACGATGGGCCTGCATTTCCAGACTGGCGTCGTCGCGGCCTTGGTTGGCCTTTCCTAGGATAGGTCGAACATTCACTGACGTGTCATCCGCACCCTACGACACCGCCGTCGACGGGTATTTCGGCCCCGGTGACATAGCTGCCAGCCCGCGATGCAAGGAAAACAATCACCCCGGCAATCTCGTCCTCGCGACCCATACGGCGCATCGGGATGTGAGCGAGAACAGCGGGATCGGCCACTTCGTCGTCGCGCAAATGCGCCGTCATCTTGGTCGGAAAGAAGCCCGGCATGACGACATTGACGTTGATATTGCGCTGGGCAAGATCACCCGCCAGATCGCGGCTCAGCATGTGAATCGCGGCCTTGCTGGCCGAATAAGAATAGGCACTCAGCCGCTCTGTCACCTTGCCCGCCACCGAGCCGATGTTGATGACGCGCGCGGGATCTTCCGCTGATGCCGCCGCTTGCAGTTCTGGCAGCAGCTCCCGGATCAGCGTGAAAGGCGCTTGTACGTTGACCATCATTACGCCCGGCCAAGCCTTGTCGGGAAAGCTGTCCAACGGCCCGCCCCAAGTCTTGCCAGCGTTGTTGACGATCACATGCAGCTTGCCGCCAAAGGTGCTGCGCACGCGGGTGGCAAGCTCAACCGCCGCTTCGGGCGAGGCAAGGTCGCAGGGCAGGGCGATGCATTTGCCGAGGGCAGCCATTTCAGCCGCCGCGGCTTCGCAGATATCTGCCTTGCGCGATGTGATCGCAACGCTCGCGCCGGCGCGCAGCAGACCTTCGGCAATCATTCTGCCCAGACCCTGAGCGCCGCCAGTGACCAGCGCAGTCTTGCCGGTCAGGTCAAAAAGGTCGGTCATACGGTGATCACAACCTTGCCGAATTTGTGCTGCTTTTCGAGGTATAGCAGCGCTTCACGGGCTTCTGCGAGCGGGAAGGCCTTTTCGATCACCGGCTTGATATTGTGCTTGTCGATGAAGGCCAACATGTCGCGGAAGTCTTGCGGATCGCCAACCTGGCTGCCGACGATGCTGGCGCTCTTGAGGAAGATGCCGGTCGCCGTCACCTCGAACTTGTCGCCAGCTGTCGAACCATAAATCACGATGCGAGCGCCGGGATTGATGGCGCGGACATAGTTGGCATAGCTTGGCGCAGGCGCGCCATCGAGCACGACGTCAATACCGCCGGTCAGTTTGCCAACCTGCTTGCGCCATTCCGGATCGGTAAACAGCAGCCCGCCCAGCGCGCCCATCTCGATAGCGCGATCGATCACGTCCTGACTTTCGCCAGTGACATAGACCTTGGCGCCCAGCGCGACGGCAAAGGCCAGCCCGAAGGTTGCCACCCCGCCACCGACGCCGCTGATTAGCAGGGTATCGCCCGGCTGCAGTTGGCCCTTGAACATCAATGCGCGCCAAGCGGTAAGTCCGGTGAGGACAGTCGCGGCGGCTTCTTCCCAGCTCATGCCCTTTGGCTTGGGGGCAATATTGTCGACGGGAACGCAGACGTATTCAGCAATCGTTCCGGGATGCGGCATACCCAGCAGGCCAAATTCGGGCTGGGGCGCGTGGCGGTTCGAACCCCAGTCACGGCCGGGATAAATAACCACTTCGTCACCCAGCGCGAGGCCTGAAACACCTTCGCCGATCATATCGATTACACCCGCGCCATCGCAGCCCATCGTTGATGGCAGGGTCATGCCCGGATAGAGCCCGCGCGCGATCCACATTTCGCGGTGGTTCATCGATGCGGCCTTGATCGCAACGCGCACTTCGCCCGCCTTGGGCTCTGGTGTTTCGACCTCAGCGACGCGGACGGCTTCGGGGCCTTCAGTGGTTTCGAGCAACAGGGCTTTCATGGGATTGGTTTCCTTGAACTCAGAAAGAACGGGGAAGGCCGAGAGATTCGGCGATGCCGTTCCTGACCATTTCGTTGGTGATGGGGCCGATCCGCCACAGCCGGGAATCGCGCCAGTATCGCTGCATATCGGTTTCTGCCGAATAGCCCATGCCGCCAAGGATCTGGATGCCCATGTCGGCTGCCTTATTGGCGTTTTCAGAGGCAAACAGTTTGAGCATATTGGCATCAGCGCCAACATTCTCGCCGCGCGCTTGCTTGTCAGCGCAGGAGTGGAGCAGCAATTCGGTGGTGCGCTGCATCGTGGCAATATCGGCCACATAATGCTGCAAAATCTGGAACTGCCCGATGAACTTCCCGAAGGCCTTGCGCTGCATCATATATGCCAGCGCATCTTCCAGAACGCCGTCGATCACGCCAAGGCAGAAAGCACCAACCATAATGCGTTCGTTGTTCAGCGTGGGAAGCAAAGTGTACCAAGCGCGGTTTGGCTCTGCCAGGACGTTTTCATCGGCAACGAACACGTTGTCATAGACAACGCTGGAGCTGCCCATCGAGCGCATGCCCAGTTTGGGAAGGTTTG
>CANFXW010000062.1 GCA_947451145.1 Sphingomonadaceae bacterium
GACAGGCTTGGCTGGTGTGCCTGGATAGGCGAATGGCTGAAAAGCTGCACACCGGATGACTTAACAGGCTCGGCCCTGCGTGCGAGGCGGTTGCGGGGCGGGCTCGCGCTCTTGCCGCTGACCTGCGGGGCATACCCCGCTGTTCTGCAGCCGGAGATCGCCGGCCGCTCCTCGCATCCCTGAATGCGTGGACGCTACCACATGGGGTTAGCGCCGGTTCCGAAGCGGGTGGAGGAAGCGAAGCGCTTTAACGCCACCCGCACCCGTCGCTGCATAAGTGGTTACTTATGGCGGGTCATATAACCTATATGGTTCGTTTTGTCAAGCGGTCTCTGCGTGAACCATAAACGCCAGAACCAAGCACTAAGCGACAGTACCCGAGCGTCGCAGTGCGGCTATTTGCCCCGCATCAAGGCCCAAAATACCGCACAGGATCTCGTCAGTATGCTCGCCCAGCACTGGTGGAGCGGTGACGGGAGCCTGTTCTTCATCGGCAAACCGAATCGGGCGGTTGACCAGCGGGATTGTCCCCAGCGTCTTGTGCTCGGCTTCCACCACTACGCCGCGCGCCTGCGATTGCGGCGAATTCAACGCCTCCAGCACCGAAAGGATCGGCGCGTGCGGCACACCATGCTCGGTGAAAAGGTCCACCAGTTCGGCAACTGTGTGGCGCAGGGTAAAATGTTCGACCAGCGCATTGATCTCCGCCCGCGCATCGCGGCGCTGCTCAAGACTGGCAAAGCGCGGGTCAACTGCCAGTTCCGGCCGCTCGATCGCCTTGCAAACATTACCCCAGAATCCGGCGGTCAGACATGCAACAACGATCGAGCCATCGCTCGCCGGGAACACGCCGTAGGGCACCAGATTGGGATGCTGCGATCCCTGTGGCTGCGGGTCTTCGCCAGTGAACCACGCAAGCTGCGGCAGATAGGCGGAGAGGCCTATCAGCCCTTCGGTCAAGGAGACGTCGATCAGCCGCCCCTTGCCGGTGCGGGTGCGATCGAACAGCGCGGCGAGAATGCCGATCGGGCCGGAAATGCCGCCAACCAGATCGCCCATCGGCAGGCCGAGCTTCATCGGCTGGCCGCCGGGCTCGGCATTCATGTAGAGCGCGCCGGACTGGGCCTGCAGCACGATGTCAAAGCTTGGCAGATCCTTCATCGGGCCGGTCATGCCGTAGCCCGAAATGGCGCAATAGATCAGGCCGGGATTGATCGCCTTCAGCGCCTCATAACCCAGCCCCAGCCGGTCCATCACCCCGGGCCGGTAGTTTTCGATAAGCACGTCGCACTTGGCCGCAAGGTCTTTGGCCAGCTGCAGGCCGGCCGGGTCTTTCAGGTCAATGACGATCGACTTCTTGCCGCGATTGATCGCGAGGAAATAGTGGCTTTCGCCATCACGGATCGGCGGAAAGCTGCGCGTGTCATCGCCGCTGCCGGGCGGCTCGATCTTGATCACCTCCGCGCCAAGGTCTGCCAGTGCAAGGCTCGCCGCAGGTCCAGCCAGAACGCGCGTGAAATCGAGCACGCGAATGCCGGAAAGCGGGCCGGGCCAGGTGGGGGCGGGATCGGTCATGGCGCTCTCTCTATCGCAAGAAATCGGCCGCGCTACCCGGTAAGGTAGCGCGGCCGGATTTCATCGGTGCTGCGAGTTAGGGATCAACCCTTGCTCGGCAGCTCGGCAACCGAAGTGCCGAATGCCGAAAGCTCGCCGCGGTGGGTCGTCGCTTTCTGCTCTACTTCGACGTACTTCTTGCCGTTCTCTTCGAACTTGCGCTTCACAGTGCCGTCGATGAAGATCGCGTCGCCATCGGGGTTGTGGCGGCGGATCTGGCAGTTAGACTTGGTCAGGAAGCCGTCATCACCGATCCAGTTGGTCATGTGATGGGTCAGCCAGCTGCAACGCTCTGGTCCGTAGTCGTATGCGCCTGGCGCGCCGACTTCGAGAGCGAAAGCTTCGTCCCAGTGAACGCGCTCGGGGCAATCAGGAACGTTGAAGCGGTTCTTGATGCCAAGGCCCGGGTGCGCCTGCTGCATCTTCCACGCCATCTTGTTGGCGCGGATGTAAAGGCCGCCCCAGCCCTGGGCATAGCCGATGAAGCCGGTGACCGTCATCGGACCCTTCATCATGCGCGGCAGAGCCTGACCTTCGGTGACGTCTTCCCAGTAACGGGGAACGGCACCGCGGACTTCTTCGTTGGCGTAGAGTTCGGAGAATTCGGCCAGCTGCTCTTCGGTGAAGGGCTCAACGCGGCCGCGCGCTTCGGTGTACTTGGTGCCACGCTCACGGGCTTCGTCACGGTCGGTGCGGAACACCCATGAATCGGCGCTGGCGACTTCTTCACCGTGCTGGTTGAAGAAATCGACGTGATAGATCTGCTGGAACGAGCGACCGGCGAACTTGGTCTGATGTTCGACCAGATCCTTGAGGTAAGCGACCGTGGTGATCGTGTCGTTGCGGAAAACCGGCTTCTTCCAGTTCCAGTCAGCGCCCGCCCACATGGCGTGAACGCCCGAGAGGCCGCCGCAATAGCCCGAGATCAGACGGCTCATGCTGAACAGGAACGAAGGCAGAGCTACGATCGAGCCATACTTGGTCTTCGCGGCATAGTCGGGATCGCACCACAGCGGGTTATCGTCGCCGATGCCGTGGGCATAGTGACGGATCGCATCGCGCGAGGCTTCATAGTTCCACGGCTCAATCGTGTTTTCGATCTTCACGCCGATACGGCTGCGCAGGTCGGCAAGGCCTTCCTCGGTGATCTTGGGGAATTTGTTGGATGACATTGTTGGTTCTCCTGGAATCCGGTGTGTGTGAGTAAGAATTCGATTCACGCGAAGGCGCGAAGGCACGAAGATGTTGCGCTATAGGCGAAGCCGCCCTTCAAGTTGGGCCTCGCGCAATTCGTTATGATGAAGAAGGAAAATAGAGCCTGCGGCGCTTCACGATCTTCTTCGTGTCTTCGCGGCTTCGCGTGAGAAATCATGGCGCTACCTCCGCCGCCAGCTTGGCGGCTTCGCGGTCACGGAGCATCTTGCGATGAACCTTGCCCGCCGGGTTCTTGGGAAGCTCGTCGACGAATTCGACGATGCGCGGAAATTCGTGCTGGGCAAGGCGTTCGCGGGTAAAGTCCTGCAGTTCCTTGACCAGGGCATCGCTGCCCGGACAATTGGCGACGACAAAGGCCTTTACCACCTGCCCGCGCTTCTCGTCGGGCACGCCGATGATGCCGCATTCGAGCACGTTTTCATGGCGCAGCATGGTGTTCTCTATCTCTACGGCAGACATCGTCCAGCCAGCCGATATGATCACGTCATCGGCGCGGCCGCAGTGGTAGAAATAGCCGTCTTCGTCGATCTTGGCGCGGTCCTTGGTGGTCATCCAGGCGCCGCCGCGCCACAGCATCAGCTCGCCAATCTCGCCGGGATCGCAAGGGGTTCCATCAGGGCGTTGGACTTCGAGCTTCTGGCCCGGAACCGCTTTGCCGAGTGAGCCGGGCTTGACCTTGAAGTCTGACGCGCCGGGGAAGTTGACCAGCACCACGCCGATTTCGGTCGTGCCGTACATCGAGCAGGCGGGGACCTTGAAGTACTCGTCGATCCATTCGAGCGTCGCAGGATCGATCGGCTCGCCGGTGTAGCTCAGCTTCTTGAAGTGGAAGTTGAAGTCGCCGCCCTTCCCGCTGTTCTTCATCATCCGGTAATGCGTCGCGGCGGCCGACATATTGGTGATGCCGTAATCGTCGAGCGCCAACATCAGCCGCACCGGATCGAAGCGGCCGGCGAAAGTGCCGGTGGTCACGCCCATCGCCAGCGGTGCCAGCGTACCGTGCCACAGGCCGTGGCCCCATGCCGGGCTTGAAGGGCAGAAGAACTCGTCGCCGGGACGGATGCCGGTGCCGTAAAGCGCCGCGAACATCAGCGTAACCAGCGTGCGGTGCGAATGCTTCACCGCTTCGGGCAGTTCACGCGTGGTGCCGCTGGTGTATTGGAACACGGCCATGTCATTGGCCTTGGTCTTCGGCGTGTAAGTGGCGGGATACTGCTTGATCAC
>CANFXW010000063.1 GCA_947451145.1 Sphingomonadaceae bacterium
AATTGTCGAGGCGGCGGCGGGATTGGACGTCGGCCTGTACATATCCAACGCTGGCGCAGACGGTTTCGCCAACTTCTTTGAAGACAGCACCGATGCTGCGCACCGGCTGGTGCGGATGAATATCTCCACCCTGATTGATGCCACCAATGGCTTCGGAAAAGGCCTGCTGGCGCGCGGAAAGGGCGGGATCATCGTCATGGCCTCGGGCGCTGGACTAGGCGGCCAGCCCAATCTGGTGCTTTATTCGGCAACCAAGGCGTTCGAAATCAACTTTGCGGAATCCCTGTGGGCTGAATACCACGAACGCGGCATCGACGTGATCGGCATTGCCGCTCCAATTATGTACACCCCTACGCTGCTCCGCATGGTTCCCGAAGGTTTCGATGTCACCGATGTCTATGATCCTGCCGACGTTGCGCACAACGCGTTGGCAGGCCTGTTGGCGGGTGAGCCGTTGCAGATCATTCCCGATGGACCGGGTCAGGAAAAGCAGCCTCAGGTGGAAGCAGACCGCAAGGCGCGGCTGATCGGCTTCGTTGAATTCAACAAGATGTTTACTAAAGGATGAGCGAAATGGGCCGATTGGCAGGCAAGGTAGCAATCGTCACCGGCGGTGGCGGCGGGATCGGTTCGGCAGTGGTTCGCCGCTTCGTATCTGAAGGAGCCAAGGTGGCAGTCGCCGATGTGTTCGTGGATTCGGCAATCGCCGTCGCCGGGCCGCTGGGCGATGCTGCTCTGGCTGTGCAGTTCGATGCTGCCGATCCGGCTTCGGTAGAGGCGCTGATTGAGGTAACCGTAAGCCACTTCGGGCGGCTCGACATCCTGCACAACAATGCGGCGATGACCGATCCGGCCAAGCACCCGCTCGATACCGATGCTGTGACCATCCCGATCGAGATATGGGACGAGATTATCGACATCAATCTGCGCGGCTATTTGCTCGGCTGCAAATATGCCATCCCGCACATGATCAAGAATGGTGGCGGTTCGATCATCAATACCGCGTCGAACAGCGGCACTGCGGGCGATCTCGCCCGGATCGCCTATGGTTCGTCGAAGGGCGCCATCATCACCATGACCAAGTACATTGCAACCCAGCATGGCCGCCAGAACATCCGCTGCAATTCGGTCGCCCCGGGAGTGGTGCTGACAGAAGCACTCTCTGCGACGGTTCCGGGATTGGCTGACATCATCAAGCGCCACATCCTGACCCCTGAATTCGGCATTCCGGATGATATTGCTGCTTTGGTTGCATTTCTCGCATCAGATGAAAGTCGTTACATAACAGGCGAGAATATATCGATTTCTGGTGGAGGGCTTTCTCATCAACCGCACTATGCCGATCTGTTGCAGCTGATGGAACAGCACTTGTCATGAGCGCACCGCTGACTGTTCCTTCACTGGAGCAAGCGGCGCGCGCGCAGACTGGCCTTGGGGATTTTGGTCCAGACACCGGCTGGCGCGAAGGCTTTGAGAGGTTGGTCGCGGCGGTCGAGGCGATGGGGCCGAACGATCAATTGCGCCATATCGCAACGCACAACATCGTCGGCCAGCTCGCAACCCGCCTGCGCTTTGTCGAGGACGACCGGCTCTATCCCGAAATTGCCGCGCAGGAGGTTGGCGACCCGCTGATCGTCATCGGACTGCCGCGCACCGGCACCACGATCAGCTATGACTTGTTGTGCCTTGATCCCGCTGCGCGAGCCCCGCGTGAATGGGAATGGTATATCCCCTGGCCACCGCCGGAAGAGGCGAGCTCCGCCAGCGATCCGCGTATCGCGCAAGTCACCGCGATGTATGACAACTGGCTGGAACATGCTCCGCAACTGCTGGATATCCAGCGCTTCGATTGCACCCAGCCGGGTGAGTGCAACCATGGGATGCAGTACCACTTTGGCAGCACAAATTTTGCTGCGGAATTGGGCGTTCCCGATTTTGCGGCGTGGTTGCGCGACAACGAAGTGGCGGGGCAATATGTGTCGCACAAACGGCTTCTCCAGAACTTTCAGTGGAAGGGGCCGAAGGGCCGCTGGACGTTGAAGTCGCCGCAGCATCTGTTCGATTTGCCGGCTCTGCTGGAGGCCTATCCCGGAGCCATGCTGGTGTGGACTCACCGCGATCCGGCGCTGACTTTTTCCTCGCTCTCCAGTTTCATCGCCGGATTTCTCGCGGCTTTTGGCGGCGACAAGGACAAGGCGGCGATTGGCCGAGACGTACTGGAAACCTGGATTGCAGGCATGAACCGGGCGCTGGAGGCGCGCAAAAACCCCGCCATCGAAGCGCGCATTATCGACTTGGCGCACAAGGATGTTGTCGCCGATCCGATGGGTGCCGTTCGGCGAATTTACGACAGGTTCGGATTGCCATTTTCGGCAGAGCACCAGAGCCGGATCACCCGCTTCCTCTCGGATAATCCCGCCGCAAAGCGAATGGGTAAACACCGCCATTCGCCAGAAGAATACAGCATCGACATTGCCGAAGTGCAGGCCCGGATGGCGAATTATTACAACCGTTTCGGCGATCTTTTGGGGAAGCCAGCATGAGTGTGCTCGATCGATTCCGGCTTGATGGCCGTACTGCCATCCTGACAGGCGTTGGCCCCGGTGTGGGCGAACATGTCGCCAAGGCCTATGCCGAACTCGGTGCGAATGTGGTGATCTCTGCGCGTTCGCAAGAGCGGCTTGACCGGATCGCTGCGGAAATCAACGTCCTTCCCGGCGGTCGTGCGTTGGCCGTAGTCGCCGATGCGGGCAAGAAGTCGGACCTTGAAAATCTGGTAAGCAAAGCACGCGCTGCCTTTGGGCCGATCCATATCGTCTTCAACAATGCCGCTGCTGGCGTAGTCTATGCCCATGATGGTGGGCTGTGGGCCAATAGTGAGGAAGTTTGGAAAACCGCCATGGATGTCAATGTCATGGCGACATGGTGGCTGACCGAACTGACTGAGGCGGACATGCGGGCGCATGGGCTGGGCTCGATCATTTCGGTGCAGAGTTGCGGTGGCTTCACGCCGATCCCGCCTGCGGTGGCCTATGGAGTGAGCAAGGCGGCATTGCTGTTTCTGGTGCGGGAATTGGCGAAAACGCAGGCACCGCACACGCGGATCAACTGCTTGTGCGTCGGTTCAATGAGCCCGGACGGTCAGGAAGCAGATATTCACAAAGGGTTGGGGCTGGCCGAGCGAAATGCGATCAAGCGCTTCGGTGCGGCGGACGAGGCAGTGGGCGCGGCCATCCTGCTGGCGAGTGATGCCTCCAGCTATACTACGGGCAGTACCGTGTTCACTGAGGGCGGCCGGGTAGGCACGATCTCGTGAGCAATCCGCTCTACACGGCCGATCAGGAGGCAGCGGAAAAGCTGGCCTTGCGGCTGATCGAGCGGACTGATGTGCGCGCAGCACGTGAGGCAGCGCGTCGGGATATGCGCGATGATCCGGCGGCGGCATTGCCAGATGGCGCGCTAAGCCTCGATAGGGCTCTCGATCAATGGGTTCTGGCGCTGGCTATGCGTGAGGCCAATGGTGATGTCGCTGCGCCCAAAGTGGTCTGGAACGTTTCCAATCCGCCGCGACACTGGTTTGGCCACAGCTATAGTGGAGCGGCCGTGGCGGTGGACAATCCTGACAATTTCAACCGGGAAATTCCCATTGATGGTGCGGGCAATTATGCCATTGATATCCGGTTCTCCGCTGACCCGCCGCAATTCAGCGTGGTGATTGAGATGGAGCCGGAATACCACGCCGGGCTTGGCCGCAATATCGGTGCGCTCACCTTGCAACGGCTTTTGCCACAATGTGATGCCGAACGCCGGGTGACGGTGACGGTGGGGCCGGATGCTGGCGGACCATTGCACCTGCAAAGTGAACCGGGCCGCATCCAGATCTATACGCGCGATAGTCAGTCAGACTG
>CANFXW010000064.1 GCA_947451145.1 Sphingomonadaceae bacterium
CCGGGTTATGACCACATCACCAGCGGCATCGGCGCGGCGCAGATCGGCTGGTACGGCACGGCGATGCTCTGCTACGTCACGCCCAAGGAGCACCTTGGCCTGCCAGACCGTGATGACGTGAAGGTGGGCGTGGTCACCTACAAGCTCGCCGCCCACGCGGCCGACCTTGCCAAGGGCCACCCGGCAGCGCAGGTCCGCGATGACGCGCTCAGCAAAGCGCGCTTCGAATTCCGCTGGCGCGACCAGTTCAACCTCAGCCTCGATCCTGACACTGCCGAGCAATACCACGACCAGACCCTGCCAGCCGAAGGCGCCAAGTCAGCGCACTTCTGCTCGATGTGCGGGCCAAAGTTCTGCTCGATGAAAATCAGCCAGGAAGTGCGCGAATTCGCCCGGTTGCAGAACCAGCCCAGCGACAGCTTCGTCGCCGCTGAGGACGCCGAGAAGGGCATGGCCGAGATGAGCAAGGTCTATGAAGAAGGCGGCCGCGAACTCTACATCGGCGCGGGCGACCGCGAGCATGACTGACCCGCTCAAGAATGACTCGGGTGACTGGCGCACCGCCACTCTCGAACGTGTCCGCGCCCTGATCCTCGCCGCCGATCCTGCGGTGGTTGAGGAGATCAAGTGGAAGAAGCCGAGCAACCCGGCGGGCGTCCCCACCTGGTCGCTCGGCGGGATGATCTGCACGGGCGAAACCTACAAGGACAAGGTCAAGCTGACTTTCGCGCGCGGCGCAAAGCTGGCTGACCCCACCGGCCTGTTCAGCGCCAAAGGCGAAACCGGCACCCGCCGCGCCATCGATCTGGCAAAGGGTGACAGCCTGCCCGAAGAGGCCTTCACCGCCCTCATCCACGAAGCCATCGCGCACAATGCGGGGCGGGATTATGTGCGGCCGGAGAAGGTGCGGAAGTGAGGGGGTAGGTTGTTGCCGGGGGATTGCAGCTGGCGGTGAAGGTTGGTTATTGGGTGAGTGGTGGGAGCGTTAGGTGACCTGTCACGCGCAAATGTGAATAGCTTATGCATCCATATCGATGATTGAAGTGGGCAGCCCAATCAAGATTAGCGGACAAGGATTTCCGACACCTCGGTGAACCCGGTCTTGCAATTTGCTCCAGTGCGTCGTCGCCATACCAAATTTGTCGGCAGTGAATTTGCGGGACCAAGCGCGCGCAAATGACGATCCGCGCTCCATATCTGCTTCGATCTGCTTGCGCTGAGGAGTTGTGGGACTACCCGCACCGAATTCAGCTAAGCCTTCAAAACTCACGATGCCTCTATCCACCGCGAAGCGTTCTACTCGCTCACGCATTTCGGCCTGCATCGCTGCACCACGCGTCACAATTCCGCCGAGGCTAATGGCGCCTTCGGCATGTAGACGTTTGAAGTTTTCCAAATCGCGATCGAAAAACGGGTCTTTGTTGTTCCATTCGATTTCGAACGCAACGACTCCATTGTCCGCTCGGCGGACGTGGTCGATCTCGTGGCTGATCGATTCTTTAGGAACGCCATCAACGATCTTCTTCAATTCGAAATTGTGCTTCAGCCAGTGCATCGCGGCAAGGCCACGACGCAAACGCTGGGTCATCTTTGCCTCACCACCTCCACCGCCGATAATTTCGGTAATGGGCAGTGAAATTCCGAGAAGCGCTTCTTCAAGTTCATCGACAAGTTCTGGAAAATCGTGAAGTATGATTGCTTCGGCATGGCTAGTGAACTCCACCTCGAAGCCATTATCTTTCAATCGCTCAAGCATCATTCAGCCGCTACTGCCATCGAGCTGTTGTAACCGTATGTCGCCCAATCAGGTGCATAGCTCTCGTCTGCCTGATTGCCCCAAACCGTCCAGCCCCGCCGCTTACCTCGGCTGAATAATTCGATGCGCGGTCCCCAGCTGCAATCTTCGATGATCTTGTACTGTTCGTCAGGCTTGCGGCTGTGCTCGCGCTTACGGCTTTGGATCATGTTAACTTGGCTACGGCCCGGATCGAGAGTTCGGGCATTCTTTCCGCGCACTCCGAACAAAAGGATTTCAGTGACGTTTCGGAAATAGAACCCGACGCCGCGCCCATCTGACCCGCCATCCTTGCGCACCTTGTGCCAGACGATGTTTGAAATGTAGCGAAAGCCCCATTCATTCATCACGCGCAATCCATCGGGCAAAAGTGCGTTTGGCACCCAGAGATAGAGATGAGCGGGATCGTCCGCGATATCTTCGACTGGAAGCGCACAGATATCGTCGAGCGTCATGGTTCCATAGCGATTCAGGCGCTTATGCTCAGGCGCGACTTTTCCGGTGCGATTCTGGAACTGCCAAGGAGGATCGGCAAGGATAGTTCCAAAGCGCTTGCCCTTCGCTGTGGCTAGCAGGTCTATGTGAGCGATTGGTGTTTCAGAGTTTGAGAACATAATAGGATCTTCCAACGACTGCTGCCAAATGTCAATCTATCTTCTTAAGAAAGCTGGTCGTAGCTGACATCCCCACCATTCCGCGCTAGCCTCCCCCCGGGTCGCCGGTCAGAGGGAGAGAGCTGATGCGGCATATCAATGTATCGAGGACGGCGTTGTCGGTGGGCGCGGTGTCATTTAGTGACTGGTGCAATACCCCCCTCACTCCACCCGCATAACCTCGACCACCCCCGGAAACCGGATGAGCTTCGGATAGGCCCAAGGCACTTCCTCTGCCACGCCTTCGCGCATCAGTTCCTTCACGTTGTTGGCCGCACCGGCATAGGTCACCCCCAATTCCTGTGCGATCTGCGTCACCGACATAACCGGCCGTTCAAACGCCAGATCGATGATTCGCAGCATCAGTGCAGAGCGCCTCGCGGTCTGGAAGCGGTCGCGGTATTCCTGTTGCAGGTCCTGAATGCGCTGGACAACGCGGATGGTTTCCTCTGCCGATTCCGCCACGGCGCGCAGGAAGAAGTGAATCCACGGGATCCAGTTGCCAGTCTGCGAAACCTCGAACATCAGATCGATGTAGAACGCCTTGTTCTTCTCCAGCCACGGCGACATGTAGAGCAAGGGCTGCGGCAAGGTCTGGCTTTCGGCCAGCATCAGGGCAATCAGCATCCGCCCG